>NZ_JBBALQ010000001.1:0-269963 GCF_040402955.1 Flavobacterium sp.
AAGAAATATTAACAACTTAAAAATAAATCTCGTTTAATAATGCACAACGGGTTAATAAAATAAAACAACAAAAACTTTATGCCAAATAGGCATAATTTAGAACTATTTGGCATAGTATTATTAATTTTTAGTCCATAAATTTGTTTTAACAAAAAAGTTCTCGAGAAACCGGTTGTTAAAAACAAATAAATGTTTAATTTTAAAAATTAGAAATTAGGATAGAATATCCAATTTTTATTTTTTTAAATACAAAAAAAATGAGTATTAAAAAAGTTGCAAGAAACCTTTGAAAAACAAAATATAAACAAGTAAACTAAAAGAAAGTCATTAGATTAGCGTTTAAGTCCAGCCAACGTAAAGGTAGCTCATTAGCAAAAATAATAAACGACATACTTTTGAAAGAGTAATTTAGATGAAATAAAAAAATTTGTATATTTGAAAGTTGTCAGTAACAAAAGGGCAGAATAATATTAAACAAATTAACGTGGAGGTCTTCGTTCTGACAGAGGATTGAAACATAATTTTAACATTATGAAAAATTTATTTTTATCTTTAGCATTTATGCTAGTCGGTTCGTATACTTTTGCAGAAAATAATTCACCTGTAACAGAAGTTCCAAAAATATCAAAATTCACATTAGCTAATTTAGAAATATTAAATATAGAAAAAGGAGCTATAAGTAATTTCCTGTTTAAAAAGAATAATTGCAAAACTGGCGGGTATTCTTTTTACAATCCTTTCAATGAAATTGAAGGCTTAGCATTCGGTAAATGCAGTTCCACTATAGATATTGATGGAAATATTGTTTTAGAAGTTAATTATAATGACATAAACAATGTAATTAAGCTGACAAATTTTGAAGTCTCTAAAGATGGCAAACAAGCATTTGTAAATGTAGAAAACAATAATATTATTTATAAATCATCTTTTATTGGTGAGAATTTAAACGTCAACTTTATTAAAAATATATTTTCTAACATTAACAAATCATCTTTGATTTCAAAAGATGATTGTCCTCCTTGTGCATATATTGCTGTTGTCGCAATTTCAGCTGCTGTAACAAAAATTTGTACAGATGCTTTTAATGCTTGTAGCCCTTGTAATGGTAAATTAACTGTTAGTGCTTGTGGTTGTAGTTGTGACCCGCATTAATAAAAATTTCTAATCTAAAATTTACTCATGGTAAAAGATATAATTATTACTATGAGTAGATTGTTAAAACTATAAAATGAATAAATTAAAAATAATTAAAATTGTTTTTTTAGGTTTTATTTTGTTAAATTTACCTTTTGTCTCTGGTATATTCTTTGTGTTTAAATACTCTGAAGTTAAAGATTTTTTACTTTATACATTAATTTTTATTTCTGTAATGTTTTTTTATTGGTCTTATTTTACACCCTTATATAAATATTATTCGATTAAAAAATTGATAAACAATAAAGAGTTCGATTATTGGTATGTTTTAAGTAATAGAGGGTTAATATTATGTCCTGAAAAAAGTTTTTTTGAAAAATTTGAGTTTTGGGATAAAAAAAAATTATCGGAGTATAAAAAAAATAAAAAAAAATTAACTCAAAATTATGTTTTATAGAATAATTTTCTTATCGTTTATTTTTTATACTAACGCATCTAAATCTCAAACTTTCATTGTAGATTACAATTTAATTCTAGGTAATTTTACCAAAATCGATAGTATTAATACCAGAATTAAAGATATAGATAATGAATTGAAATTAAATTTTAATAATATTATACAATACACTTTAATACATAGCCAGCAACAATCAATTTTTAAAAGTTATAAAGATGTAAAAGTTTTTTCTAACCCAAGTGAAAAAACTGAATTAGATTTTTTAAATAATTATAAGCTAAACGATTTTACCTCAATAATTTTTAAAGATTTTAAATTAAAGAAAACAAAGAATAGAGAATTTATAATAGATAAAGCATTTGTAATATCTGACACACTTAAAAGTTATAACTGGATATTGAACAATAAAGAAAAAAAGGTTAAGGGATTTAATTGTTTTTCAGCAGAAACGATTGATTTATTTGGAAATAAAGTATTAGTGTGGTTTACGTCAGATGTGCCTGTTTCTAATGGCCCTGGAGATTTTCATGGTTTACCAGGTTTAATAATTCAAGTAGAAACTGACTCCTATACTTTTGAGATAACTTCATTAAAGTTAATTAACAAAAATATTGCGTTTTTTTTTGAAGAAAAAGGCACGATTGTTAATATGGAAGAATTTTTAAAAATATATCAAGAAAATACACGGTAAAGGATTATAGTTTTAAATTATTTAACGACATGGGATTAAAACATTATTGGTTTCCTTTGTATAATTCATATATAAGTTATTTCAAATAATATTTTTGATACGAAAACTAAAAATAACATCAGTATATCTGATCTAATAATATCCGAAAGCAAAACGTATATTTTACCAAGAGTGGTTATGTTGTCATTAACTTATAAAATATAACAACCAAATTACAAGAAAAAATTACCTGCTACGTTATAAAGATGTAGCAGGTTTTTTTGTTTGTAGCAACTTGAAAAATCAAAAGTTTAAATTCAGTTAAAAAAATGCTATCTTTACGCTCAAAATAACATTTGAAAAGTAGTTTCAATTTTTTTGAGGCGATCAATATATATAAATTATGGCATGTACAAGTTGTTCAACTTCCGATGGTGGTGCACCAAAGGGGTGTAAAAATAATGGGACTTGCGGCACCGATAGCTGCAACAAATTAACGGTTTTCGATTGGTTAGCCAATATGACATTACCAGGTGGTCAAGCACCGTTTGATTGTGTAGAAATACGTTTTAAAAACGGAAGAAAAGAATTTTTTAGAAATACCGAAAAACTTACTTTAAGCATCGGTGATGTAGTAGCAACTGAAGCTTCTTCTGGTCACGATGTGGGTTTGGTGTCTTTAACTGGCGAATTAGTCCGTGTTCAAATGAACAAGAAAAACGTCAAAGACAACGCCGAAATTCCTAAAGTATATCGCAAAGCGACTCAAAAAGACATCGATATTTGGCATGGCGTAAGAAATAAAGAAGATGGCATTCAAGTTCGTGCTCGTGAAATTGCCATAGCGATTAAATTAGAAATGAAAATTTCGGATATCGAATTTCAAGGCGATGGTTCAAAAGCCACATTTTATTATACCGCAAATGACCGTGTCGATTTCCGACAATTAATCAAAGAATATGCAAGTGAATTTAAAATCCGTGTAGAAATGAAACAAGTTGGTTTCCGTCAAGAAGCCGCTCGTTTAGGCGGAATTGGTTCTTGTGGACGCGAATTATGTTGCTCTTCTTGGTTAACCGATTTTAGAAGCGTAAATACTTCTGCAGCTCGATACCAACAATTATCGTTAAATCCACAAAAATTAGCTGGGCAATGCGGAAAGCTTAAATGTTGTTTAAATTACGAATTAGATACGTATTTAGACGCATTAAAAGGCTTGCCAGATATGGATACAAAATTGCTTACGGATAAAGGTGATGCGTATTGTCAAAAAATAGATATTTTCAAAAATTTAATGTGGTTTTCATACGCAAATGCACCAGCGCATTGGCACACGTTAACTGCTGAAAAAGCAAAAGAAATTGTTGCGATTAACAAACAAGGCAAAAAAATCGCACAATTGGAAGACTTTGTAGAGGAAGTTTCAACAGTAAATGTGGAGAAAAAATTCGAAAATGTGGTAGGACAAGATAGTTTAACACGATTTGATCAACCTAAGAAAAAATCGAACAATAATAATAAAAGAAAAAAGAAACCGTTTAAGAAAAATGAACAATAATTTTTTTAAAATACTAAGTCTTTTCTTGCTTTTTATTGTAATTTCTTGCGATAAAAAACAGGTTTTTGATGAATATTATGCGTTTGATGGCACGTGGAAAAAAAATAAAAAAGCCACGTTTACTTTTGAACAAAAAGACACCACAAGCGTGTATAATTTATTTTTAAACGTCAGAAATAATAACGATTATCCGTATAATAATTTGTTTTTAATTGTATCGTTAAACCAGCCAAACGGAAAAGTGGTAGTAGATACTTTAGAATACCAAATGGCGAATCCAGACGGCACTTTGTTAGGTACTGGTTTTTCAGATGTAAAAGAAAGCAAACTGTGGTATAAAGAAAATTATAGTTTTGAAAAACCTGGAAAATATACGTTAGAAGTTAAACACGCTGTAAGACAAACAGGAAAAGTACAAGGCGTAAAAGACTTAACCGGCATTACAGATTTAGGATTTAGAATTGAAAAAAGAAAATAAAGAAAAAAATGGCAACTAACAACACCCAAGTCAGTTATTCAGATTACGTTAGAAAATTTTGGAAATTATTCGGCTACACTTTTGGTGGCGTATTATTATTTTTTCTTTTGGCATCGTGGGGATTTTTCGGAAAAATGCCTTCATTTGACGAATTAGAAAATCCAGATACCAATATCGCTACAGAAATTATTTCTTCAGACGGCGTAACGTTAGGAAAATTTTATAAAGAAAACAGAACGCCTGTAAAATATCAAGACTTACCAAAGCATTTAGTAGATGCATTAGTAGCTACAGAAGACGAACGTTTTTACGAACATTCTGGTGTAGACGCAAGAGGAACCCTAAGAGCTATTTCAAGTTTAGGAGGAAGCGGTGGAGCAAGTACTATCACGCAACAATTAGCTAAAAATTTATTTCATGGTGAAGGCTCTAAATTTTTACCATTTCGTATCATTCAAAAATGTAAAGAGTGGATTATTGCTACAAAATTAGAACGTCAATATACCAAACAAGAAATCATAGCTTTGTATTTAAACAAAGTAGATTTTGTAAATAGTGCAGTCGGCATTCGTTCCGCTTCAAAAATCTACATGAACAAAGAACCTAAAGATTTAACATTAGCAGAAAGTGCTTTATTTGTTGGAATGCTAAAAAACCCAGCATTGTTTAATCCAACCAAAGAAAAAAGAAAAGAAAAAGTTTTCCAACGTAGAAATACCGTTTTAGATCAAATGGTAAAAAACAAGTATTTATCGGAAGCAAAGGCAGCAGAATTGAAGCGAATTCCTGTAAAAATAAACTTCAAACCGGAAAGTCACGCTGAAGGTACCGCTACGTATTTTAGAGAATATTTACGTGAAAGTTTAAAACCAATCATTAAAGCCATTGAGGACGAAAAAGGAGAAGAAATAGACCTTTACACCGCCGGTTTAAAAATCTATGTTACAGTTGATTCGCGCATGCAACAATATGCTGAAGAAGCAGTAGAAGAACATTTATCTAACTTACAACCGGAATTTAATCGTCGTCAAAAAAATAATCCAACCGCACCGTTTTTAGACATTACGCCTGCGGAAACTCAGAAAATCATGAATCAAGCCATGAAAAATTCGGAGAGATGGCGTATTATGAGCATCAATGGAAAATCGGATGAAGAAATAAAACAATCTTTTGAAGTGGCTACAAAAATGAAAATCTTTACATGGAAAGGCGAAAGAGACACCATTATGAAGCCCAAAGATTCTATACTTTATTACAAACAGTTCTTGCAAACCGGAATGATGGCCATGGAGCCTCAAACGGGTCATGTAAAAGCTTGGGTGGGCGGAATTAATTATAAATATTTTCAATACGACCACGTGGGTCAAGGGGCACGTCAAGTAGGTTCTACTTTTAAACCATTTGTATATGCTACAGCCATAGACAGATTACAAAAATCGCCTTGCGACATGATTATGGATTCGCCATTTACCATTTTAAAAGGAGATAATAACGATAAAAATTGGACACCAAACAATTCAGATGGAAAATATCGCGGATTGGTTTCTATGAAAAGAGCATTAGCCAACTCTATTAACACAGTTTCGGCAAGGTTAATTCATGAAGTGGGTGCTCCAGCTGTTGTGGAAATGGCAAAAAATTTAGGAGTTACTTCTAACATCCCAAACCGCCCAGCAATTGCTTTGGGTGCAGTAGAAATTACAGTAGAAGAAATGGTAGCCGCTTTCAGCACTTTCGCTAATGAAGGCGTATACATTAAACCGCAATTAATCACAAAAATTGAAGATAAAAACGGCGTGGTAATTTACCAAGGTGTAGAAGAATCCCACGACGTGGTAAATAAAGATGTAGCCTATTCCGTTATTAAATTAATGGAAGGCGTTACCGAATCAGGTACGGGTTCTCGTTTGCGTTGGGCAGCTTCCGCACCATCCAATTTTTTAACGGGTGTGCCTTATAATATTAGAGGACCAGTTGCAGGAAAAACAGGAACTTCTCAAAACAATTCTGATGGCTGGTTTATCGGAATGGTGCCAAATTTAGCCGCCGGAGTTTGGGTAGGTAATGAAGATCGTTCCGCGCATTTTGCAAGTACAAATATGGGACAAGGCGCTACAACAGCTTTACCAATTTACGGAATATTTATGCGAAAATGTTTGGCAGATCCAACGCTAAATGTTTCACAACAGCCATTTAAAAGACCTGCAAATATGTCTATAAAAGTAGATTGCGGACCAGAACCTAAAGCGGTTTTAGATTCAACGGCTACAGATTCAACCGCAGCGCCAATAGATGCACAACCAGATACCGACGGATTAGACGGACTATAACTTATATTATGATTTCAAGAAAAGTAAACAACGTACAAGAAGCACTTGAAGGAATTCAAGATGGACAAACGATAATGCTAGGCGGTTTCGGACTTTGTGGCATTCCCGAAAACAGTATTGCTGCATTGGTAGAAAAAAATATCACCAATTTAACTTGCATTTCAAATAATGCCGGTGTGGACGATTTCGGTTTGGGATTATTGTTACAAAAGCGTCAAATTAAGAAAATGATTTCTTCTTATGTAGGAGAAAATGCCGAATTTGAACGCCAAATGCTTTCAGGAGAATTAGACGTAGAACTTACCCCGCAAGGCACTTTAGCCGAAAAATGTCGTGCGGCACAAGCCGGAATTCCTGCGTTTTTTACACCTGCTGGTTTCGGAACAGAAGTAGCAGAAGGAAAAGAAACACGTGAATTCAATGGAAAAATGCACGTAATGGAATTGGCATACAAAGCTGATTTTTCCATCGTAAAAGCTTGGAAAGGCGACGAAGCGGGAAATTTAATTTTCAAAGGAACGGCTCGAAATTTTAATGCTTGTATGGCAGGTGCTGCAAAAATAACAATTGCTGAGGTGGAAGAATTAGTGCCAGCCGGAACGTTGAATCCAAATGAAATTCATATCCCAGGAATTATGGTAAATCGTATTTTTCAAGGGGAAAAATTTGAAAAAAGAATTGAGCAAAGAACGGTAAGACAAAAGTAATTAGTCAATGCGGCAATTAGCCGATTAGCCAATTGAAGTAGCTTCAAGAATTGGCACATTGACACATTATCACATTGACACATTATATTATGGCATTAGATAAAAATCAAATCGCACAGCGAATCGCCCAAGAAGTAAAAGACGGGTATTACGTAAATTTAGGAATCGGAATTCCAACTTTAGTTGCGAATTATGTTCGTACGGATATTTCGGTGGAATTTCAGTCGGAAAACGGGGTGTTAGGTATGGGGCCGTTCCCTTTTGAAGGAGAAGAAGATGCTGACATTATCAACGCAGGAAAACAAACCATCACGACTTTACCAGGAGCAAGTTTCTTTGATTCCGCTTTTAGTTTCGGAATGATTCGTGCGCAAAAAGTAGATTTAACGATTTTAGGTGCGATGGAAGTTTCTGAAAATGGCGACATTGCCAATTGGAAAATTCCAGGAAAAATGGTAAAAGGAATGGGTGGTGCTATGGATTTAGTAGCTTCGGCTGAAAATATTATCGTTGCGATGATGCACGTTAACAAAGCTGGCGAATCAAAAATCTTAAAGAAATGCTCGTTGCCATTAACAGGTGTAGGTTGTGTGAAAAAAGTCGTTACCGAATTAGCCGTTTTAGAAGTTACCTCAAATGGGTTTAAATTGTTAGAACGCGCACCAGGTGTTTCAGTAGAAGACATCATTACAGCAACAGAAGCTAATTTAATCATTGAAGGAGAAATTCCGGAAATGAGTATTAATTAGGCAATTAGTTAATTAGTTAATGTGCCAATTGATTGTTGTGTAACTAATTTTTAAATTATAAAAATTTTATACAGACCTAACAGGTTTCTAAAACCTGTTAGGTCTTTTCAAAGAAATATGAGAGCTAAAGTAATTCTAAAATCAGGTAAAGAAAAATCCATTCAACGTCGTCATCCTTGGATTTTCAGCGGTGCGGTGTATGGCGTAAGTCGGGAAATACACGACGGAGAAATGGTAGATGTAGTGGATTCAAAAAACCAACATTTAGGCACAGGATATTTCAGTGATAAAGGAAGTATTGTAGTTCGAATTTTGACGTTTGGTGAGGAAACTTTTTCTGAAAACTTTTGGGCAGACAAACTACAATCGGCTTGGTATTTACGTACCCAATTATTAGATTTTGAAGTAACCAATGCGTTCCGCGTCATTCACGGAGAAGGGGATGGCATTTCAGGATTAATTATTGATTATTACGATAAAAATTGGGTCATACAAGCCCATTCTACTGGAATTTTTCTTCAAATGGAGCAAATTGCTGAAGCGATTAAATCTAATTTTTCGGAGCATTGCGATACCATTTATTGTAAAAGTTCGGGAACATTACCAAATACGGGTACCGATTATTTCTTATTTGGAACTAACACAGAAACCGTTGCCAAAGAAAACAGCATTTTGTTTTCTGTAAATTGGGTAGAAGGTCAAAAAACAGGTTTCTTTTTAGACCAACGGGACAACCGAAAATTATTAGGTGCATTCTCAAAAGGTAAAAAAGTACTAAATACGTTTTGTTACACAGGCGGATTTTCTATTTATGCGATGCACGCTGGAGCGGAATTAGTAACTTCGGTAGATATTTCTCAAAAAGCGGTAGATTTAGCGGCTAGTAATATGGAATTAAACTTCCCAAAAGCCTACCATACAGCAGTTGCCGATGATGTGTTCAACTTCATGAAAGAACACACGCAGCAATACGATGTGATTGTGTTAGACCCACCCGCTTTCGCTAAAAGCATCAAAAGCAAACATACGGCAACGCAAGCGTACAAACGTCTAAATATTGCAGGTTTAAAAGCTTTAGCACCTAATGGAATTTTATTTACTTTCTCTTGTTCTCAAGTAATTGACGATGTGTTGTTTTACAATACCGTTGCAGCAGCAGCCATAGAAACCGGAAGAAACATTAGAGTATTGCATAAATTAGAACAAGGCCCAGATCACCCAACCAATATTTACCACCCAGAAGGGCATTATTTAAAAGGATTGGTTTTGTTTGTGGAGTAAGTTTAGCTGTCAGCAATTAGCTTTTAGCTATCAGCTGTCAGTGGTAAGCTGGTGATTTATAATTCTGTCCCGAAACTTCGAGATTGTTTCAGGATCTAGTATTTATCCATTAATAATTTCAGTACAGCAATTTTTCATTATTAAATATATGTAATAGCATTTGGTAAAATTTGAATTTCTTTAATTCTTTTGTCTGAATCATGTTTCTTAAAAGCACATATTTTTTCTGGACTTAAACCAGATACCGCAGCAATAGTTTTAATAAAACCATTAAGTTTAGTTTCTCTTCTTTTTATTAAAACATCCATCGTGTCTTGCTGTTTACAATCTGAAAACAAGTCGTTTAAATCACTTAAAGGGAAAAAATTATTTTTAGATAAAATTTGTTTTTCTAGTAGTAACCTATCGTAATTGTTTAAAACAGAAACTAATTTGCCCTTGTAAAACAATTTATCTTTTTTAATTGAATAAATAAAAGGGGTATTGTAAATGAGTGAAATAAACCAATATTTTTTTGTAATAATCAAATATATTGTGATGACTAAAAGCATGAAAATAACACTAATTGTAAAATATAATTCTGTGCGGTCTTCATAGTATATTTGATCTAGTACTATAAAATCATTTACATTAGTTATATGTTTTTTTAAAGGGTATTTTTCGAAGATAAAATTGTATTTTGGATCAGTTTTGGATTCAAATATACCATAAACAGTATCATTTAAAATGAACTTCCCAGGGTAGTGTTTTGACAATTTGTTTTTATATTGCTTAATACTATTTGTTTTTAAATCTAAGTAAAACATCTTATACTCATCGATGATATAAAATCCGTTTTTTTCTTCAATTAATGTATTTTGATTTTGTGTCACTGCATCTAAATTTTTAAAAATATTAGACTCATACACTTTCCATTCTTTAGTTTTTAGATTTAAAACATAAAAATTATGGTTAGTGGTTTCATTAGTAAAACCACCAAAGACATATAGGTTGTCATCAATTACTTTTGAAAGACAATTCCAAAATGTAGGCATATTTTTATCATTAGTTTTAACAACATCCCATTCTTTGTTTTCAAAATCGAATTTGGTAAGTATTTTTTATGCGTGAATAAACCATAACCGCCTAAAAAATAAATTTCATTTTGGTAAACAAATAAATTACCTAAAAATTGGTTTCGGTGTAAATAAGATTTGTCTAAACGAACTAAACTATCGTTTCTGAATTCTAATACAGGGCCACAGCCTTCATGAACTAAAATAATTCTCCCTAGAATATTAACATGAATATATTCAGAAAAATTGCCAGGGAAAGCCTCTTTAAAAATAGAGACTTCTTTTTTTTGTTTGGTTTTAAGTACTACAGAATCGTTTTTAAACAGCAAGGCTTCTTTATGATTGTAGTCATAAATTAACTTAGGTTTTTGACTAAATTTTAGTTCTTGAGCTAAAGTAAAGTTACTGAAAGACATAGCTAACAGATAAACAACAACGTTTTTCATTTTTCTTTATTAATTTACAAAAATAAACCAAATAGTTAGAGATTAAAATACTGGAAGGTATGATTTCCAATAATATTTGTAGCTATTTTTTGTACATAGTATAATTTTGAAATGCAATTTTAATATTTATTCAAATTACTATGAAAAAAATAATTACCCTAATTTTAGTTTTTACAACAACTTTACTTTTTTCCCAAGTACCAAATTATGTCCCAGCAAACGGTCTTGTGGGTTGGTGGCCTTTTACTGGGAATGCTAATGATTTAAGCGGCAATACTAATAATGGTCTAGTAAATGGAGCTATATTGACAACAGACCGTTTTGGAAATTTAAATAATGCTTATAGTTTTGACGGGATAAATGATTACATATTAGTTAATAACAACACCTCCTTATGCCCTATAGTATATAGTATATCGGCTTGGGTAAAATCAAATGGATATTACATTAATGGACAAGATGACGCAAACTATATTGTAGGTAAGGGTACTGATTTTAATGTAGGTCATTATTCACTTCATTATAAATCTATCAGCCTTAAAGCCAGAGCTTCTATTGGTATTGGGTCGAGTGGTTTGTATGTTGCCTCGAATTCAAACATTAATCTTAATAATTGGATATATCTTGCCAATACTTGGGATGGGAATAATTTAAGAATATATATAAATGGAATATTAGAAAATAGTATCTATAGTCCTAATAATGTTCAAGGAGTAAGTAGTGAAAACTTATATTTTGGAACTATGGCTGGTAATTCCACTTGGCCCTACTGGCTAAACGGCAAAATAGACGACATAGGAATCTGGAACCGTGCTTTAACCCAACAAGAAATCACTAATTTGTATAACGCATCATTATCTACAGAAGATTTTGCAATTAATACTATTGACATTTACCCCAACCCCACAACAAGTCTTTTAAATTTTAAATCTGCTATTCAAGTGGAGAAAATTTTAATTTACAATATGTTAGGTCAATTGGTGCAACAAGAAAAAGTTAATGCTTTAGAAGGCACTATAAATATTGAAAAACTAGCCCAAGGCACGTATATAGTAAAAGTAAATGATTTAGATAAAGGGTATACCATTATTAAAAACTAGTTTATTATCCTGATAGGTCTTTTTTGAAACTTATTGTTCTTAATAAAAACACCTAAAAGGTTTTTGGAAACTTTGTCGGTGCAACTAAGGAGGGCATCCAATTTGTCATGTTTTGCCAAGCTAAATTTATATACTTCGATACTCCGCAAGTTCGGAATAGTATTAATAGTAAGCATCAACTTAAAATTAACAGGGAGGCCGAAAACTGAATAGAGTAAGCACTAAATCATTAAATTAATCATTATGAAAAAAATTAAAATTTTATTTAGTTTGTTAATTATCACAACATTAACAAGCTGTATGGCTACCTTTAACGGAGCAATTAACAATTCTACCGCATTGAGTTCTGCAAACTTTACTTACGCAGAAGTTAATGTTGAAGGTAAAGCAGTAGCAACTTATATTTTTGGAATTGGTGGATTTGAAAGACATTCACTGGTTAGTGAGGCTAAGCAAGACTTAATGTCTAAACACAATTTAAAAGCAGGACAATCTTTGGCAAATATTATTACTAACTATAAAACGTCTTATTATTTGGGACTAGTAAGTGTTGTAGAATGTACTGTAAACGCTGACATAGTTGAATTTAATAAATAATTTGTTTTGATAACGTTTAAAAATTTATTAAAAACTAGTTTATTTTTGCAACGTTTCGAAAACCACTTAACCCTCTTAAAGTTCCAAACTCTAAGAGGGTTTTTCTTTTTAAAAAAACTTTTAATCATCAATTATTAATTTTTTATTAGAAAGAAATAATAACATAATAATTTTTATTATATTGCTTATCAAATCTATTGCCCCATGAAACGTTTATTTACCTACTTTAAATGGTTTTTTATTAGCAGTGTTGGCTTTATTCTCATCTTATATATATTTGATGTGGATTATTTGCTACGGGCTGTAAAAACCGTTTATTTAAAAGGACATACCACTGCGTTTTTAGAAGATTATAAAGAATTTCCAAATCGTACCATTCAAAAAGGAACAGCACAACCTTGGGCAGTTTCTAAAGATTACAATAGCGTTCCCGCTACGGACAAATTAAATACGACTCACAAAAACTTACAAACCGTAGCGTTTTTAGTCATAAAAAACGATAGTATTTGGCATGAAAGTTATTTTGATGGGTATACCAACACGTCTAAGAGCAATTCCTTTTCCATAGCAAAAAGTATTGTTTCGGCTGCTTTAGGCAAAGCCATTATGGAAGGAAAAATTAAAAGTTTAGATCAAAAAGTCACCGATTTTTTCCCAAAATTAAAAGGCAAATTTGCCAAAGAAGTCACCGTAGGCGATTTGTCGTCTATGGCATCTGGTTTAAGTTGGGATGAAAAATACTACAGTCCGTTTTCAATTGTAACTCGGGCCTATTTTGACGACAATTTAAAAGAACTTATTTTAGGATTAAGTATTAAAGACAAGCCAGGACAACAGTTTCGTTATTTGAGTGGTGCCACACAATTATTGGCCATGTGTATTGAAAAAGCCACAGGAACGTATCTTTCTAATTATGTGTCTGAGCATTTTTGGAAACCTATGGGAGCTGAAAACGACGCCCTTTGGCAATTAGATGCAACCGATTTTGGAATTGAAAAGGCATATTGCTGTATTGCCAGTACTGCCAGAGATTTTGCTCGTTTTGGAAAACTTTATAAACAAAATGGTGTGTGGAATGGCAAGCAAATTTTAGATCGTTCGTTTGTGGAAAAATCATTACAACCTCGTTTTTCGGAAAGTCCAGAATATGGTTATGGTTGGTGGTTGCATCAAATAAATGGAAAAAAGATATATTATATGCGAGGTCATTTAGGGCAATTTGTAATTGTCTTGCCGGAAGACGATGTTATTATTGTACGATTAGGGCATTTAAAAGGCAAACAAACTAAAATTGATCCACACAGTAACGATTTGTACATATATATAGAAGAAGCTTTAAAAATGATTAATAAAAAGAAATAGATATGTTAGACTCCATTCAATTAGACAATATTTTATTTTTAGATATTGAAACGGTTCCTGAAACGGAACATTTTTCGGATTTAGATTCGGATTTTCAAGAACTTTTTGCACACAAAACGCAATACCAAAGAAAAGAAGACGTTTCTCCAGAAGAATTTTACGAAAGAGCAGGCATTTGGGCCGAATTTGGTAAAATAATTTGCATTTCTGTTGGTTATTTTACGCAAAAAAATGGCGAAAGGCAGTTTAGAGTCACGACGTTTCAAGGAGATGAAGAGCGTTTGTTATTGGATTTTTCTAATTTGATAAACAATCATTTTAATTTGCCTCAGCACGTGATGTGTGGTCATAATGTAAAAGAATTTGATTTTCCTTTTATCGCACGACGTATGTTAATTCACGGGATAAAAATTCCAGCTAAATTGAATTTAATGGGTAAAAAACCATGGGAAGTGCCGCATTTAGACACGTTAGAATTATGGAAATTTGGTGATTATAAACACTTTACCTCTTTAAAATTATTAACGAAAGTGTTGGGTGTGCCTTCTCCTAAAGATGACATTGATGGAAGCGAAGTAGCAAAAGTTTTTTACAAGGACAAAGACATTGACCGAATTGCAAACTATTGCGAAAAAGATGTAATAGCTGTAGCGCAAATTATATTAAAGTTGCGACTGCAAAAATTATTAACTTCAGATGAGATTTTGAAAGTATAAGGCATAAAAAAACCACGTAAGTTATTACGTGGTTTTTTATTTGTAATTGCTTTTTTAGTTTCCTGCTAAAGCATTGGTGTTAAATTTTTTCACATCGGCAATTGCGTTATCAGAATATACTACTGCGTTTAATGCTTTTGTAGTATAAAAATTCCAAAGACCTGTTTTTTTACCTTGTTCAAAAGAACCTTCCGAAACTAAATTTCCTGCTTCATCAAATGATTTCCATAAACCATCTGCTTTTCCATCAATATAATTTCCTTGGTGCATTACTTTACCGTTAGAATGATAATACGTTACTTTTACTGTGTTTTCAGAAATTTGTTCTCCAACTGCCTCTGTTTCTTGAGCAAAACCGAAAGAAGTAAACAAAATCAAACCAAAAATTAGTGCTAAATTTTTCATAATATTAGGCTTTATGATTAATAATGATGTAAACCTACAACATATTTTTACAATAACCAAACAAAATATTAACAATTTAGTAACATTAGAAAAAAGAGCATAAAAAAAGCGATCTATTTAAGACCGCTTTTGATATTTATTTTGGTGTTAATTATTGAATTAAATTAACTCCGTTTATTGTTGACCATGCACCAGAAACTAAAGTAGCACCTGTAGCAGTTGTACTAGTTGTCCAGTTTGTAGTTGGAGCAAAACTTGTAGCAGTTACCGTAAAAGCACTAGTAACACCAGAGATAAAGTTATTATCTGTGTTAGTGATTTTTACATCAGTTAATTTAATTTTACCACCAACAACTTGGCTGTTGTAAGTAATTAAATCTAATATTTGAATAGCACCACCATTTATTGCAGTAGGTGCAGTTTGGTTTTTGTAGCCATCAATTACGATGTTACTGTAATAACCATTACCATGTTTTTTGAATTGGAAAGCATCTAATTGTACTTCACTTTGTGCTTCAGTAATTGTTCCTGTAGCTCTTTTTAATGTGATGTTAGAAACAACTGGCCAAAATGCATTATCAACACTTTTAGCTTCAGCTTCAATACCGTAATTACCTTTTACTGTTTGGTAAGCATACCAGTTTGTATTATTTTGTCCTCTCCAACCATCTTGCCAGTCAAAAGCATCATCAGAGTTTCCGTAAGAAATTGCATTTTTTAAACTTGCAGTTCCACCGTAAAATTCAAAACCATCATCATTTCCCTTGTAAGAAACTAAGTTTTCTAAAGTTGTACCTGAACCTACAGAGTAAAAAGAAAATCCATTGTGTTCTTTATTGTTAGAAGTAATTACTTTACCAGCATATTCTACTCTTACATATTTTAAAGACCCACCATTATGTAATGGATTTGATCCGCCATATGGTTTTAATAATCCATCTTCTGAAGTTGCAGTTTGAAGAGCTGGGTTTGTTGCTGAGTTTACAATTGGTGCATCACCATACATAATGATACCCGCCCAGTCACCTGGTGTTTTTTGTAATGAAGTAAATACAATAGGTTCTGATGCAGTACCATTTGCAATTAATGTTCCACCGTCTAAAACGACTATTCCTGATTCACCTGTAGTAGCGTCAGCTGTAATTGTTGAACCTGCTTCAAATGTTACTGTTACTCCAGCTGGAATTTGAACCATTCCTTTCAAAGTATAGTTACCAAAAGCGTAAGCTTTACTAGCTGTAAAGTTACCAGTGATTTCTCCGGTTGTTGGAGTTCTTACAGGAGTTTCTTCTTCGTCATCAGAACAACCCGTAAAGATTGATGCCAAGATTGCAAGGCTAAATACTAATTTTTTCATTTTGTTTTAGTTTATTGTTTAATGCAAATATATGCGGTATGCTATAATTAAAAGTGATATTAAAATTAAGAATATATTAAATAAATGTTATGTGTTTTTAGAAGGTATACCCTAAATTAAAGGAAAAGCCTACGCCTTTTTTGAAATCTCTAATTGTTAAGTCAGTTTCCGTAATGTTAATTTTACTTTGGCTTCCTAATTCAATTTGATATAATGGGTTTAAAATGTTATCAGCAGATAATTTTAAATCCCAATTTTTCCCAATTTTATTTCCCCATACAAAATCTAATTTACTAAAAGGCATTTCGTAATAATGATCTAGTCCGTTTGTTCCTACAGCATAAATTCTTTTTCCGTAAACATTGTACACAATAGTCATGGTGTTTTTCCAGTTTTTATTGAAATCAAATTCATATTTTAAATCAGCGTTTACTATCCAAGGTGAAGCGCCTTGTAGTTTTCTTGAAGGATTTGCATCAACAGCAATAGTTTCCGCGCTATTTACAGTATTAATATTTACTTTAGAATACATTAAAGTGGTATTTAACCCGAAAGATAAGTCTTGTAATGATTTAGAAATCTTTTCTAATTGGAATAAAAATTCAATTTCGGCTCCAAATAATAGAGCTTTCTTAGAATTATCGTAAGATATAATTTGACCACCACTACCAGCAGAAGGAATAAATACTCTTTCAATAGGATTTTGAATAAATTTTGAAAAGGCACCAACTACAAATAATTCTTTAGCCGTAGGGAAAATTTCATATTTCAAATCAAAATTAATGTTTTCACTATTTTTAATATTTGTATTACCTTGTTCGATAGTTCCGTCAGGATTAACAAACTCCAAAGGATATGCTTCCATAATAACAGGTCTTGTTATTGTTTTGGATCCGGCAAAACGTAAATTACTATTGTCATTTAAAGCATATTTCACATTCAACGAAGGCAAGATGTCAATTTTATTAACTTTTTTAATAATAAATGGGTCATCAAAACTTCCAGATTCTTTATATTTAGTTTCTCTGTTTGTTTGTTCTGCTCTTGCACCAAAATTTAAGTCAACTTTTTCACCAAATTTCCAAGCCAAATCAAAATATCCAGCATTCACTACTTCATTCAATTTTGTTTTATAAGTTGCGTTAGTACCTTCATTATATGTGAAATTATTAGCGCCTAATTCATTTGACAAAACTGAATCTGGAGTGTTTGTTTGGAAATTAACACCTCCTGTTGAAGTAGGTGTTGGAATAGAAACTAAAAATCTAAAAGAAGATTCTACACTATTCACATAACCATTATATCCAACTGTTAATTTGTTTGATTTGTCAACATCTTCATTTCCAAATTTCCATGAATACTCTAATAATCCGGATGCATTAAATTTACCATCGAAGTTTAAAAACTGTCTGTAAAAACTATTTCCTGAATAACTTACATTTGTTGTGTTTTCGTCAACTTTTATTCCTTTAAAGGATTTTCTATCTGGTAATTGGTAATTGGTTTTAGTAAACGAACCTCCTGCTTTTAAATTATGTCTTTCGTTTTTAGATAATTTATAATTTCCAAATAATTGCGTGTTTAAATAATCGGTTTCTTGTAATTCATTAATTCTAATGAATGTATTGTTTTGATTAGCAGCACCATTTACAGAACCTGTTTGATCTTGTATGGTGTTATCCGTAGTTTTTAAATAAAACGTGTTTGAAGTTAAGTTTAACCTATCTGTTTTATAATTTAAAGCGACTAAAGCAGAACCATTTGTAGAATATTTATATTGTTTAAAATATAAATTATTGTCATAGTTTCCTTGCGCGATGTTGAACAAACGATTTACACCTTCTCTAACTTGAAATTTATTGTCAAAATTTAATGACAACAAGTATTTAAAAACGTTTTTGTTTTTACCGATATTGAACTTCTCGTTATGAGTAACACCTATACTTGTGTTTAATGGCGAATTTGAACTCTCCACATCAAAACCAGAACCAAAACTATTACGTGCTTGACTTGGCGTCAATGTTAAATAACCAGGGTTGGTTCCAAAAATTTTAGGTAAATCTCTTTCATTTCCAGAAAAACCAAAGAAATCACTTGTTCCTTTCGCGTCTTTAGACATTAAGAATTTACTTAAATTGTTGTTTGTCGTATAACCCGCACCAAAATTAAATTTGGTTTGACTTTTTTCACCCGTTGAAGTAATAATATTAAATGTTCCTCCAGCAAAATCACCATATAAATTTGTGTTGAATGTTTTGTATGTTTCAATAATTCCAACAATATCAGTTGGAAAGATATCTAAAGGGATGATTTTTTTAAATGGGTTATTCGATGGAACGGCTAATCCATTAATCAATAAATTATTATATCTATCTTCTAAACCTCTTACAAAAATTCCTCTTCCGTCTACTTTTGAAATTCCAGTTACTTTCGTTAATCCTTCTTCTACATCACTAATTCCTTTACGAGACATTTCTTGAGCTCCTATACTTTGTTTTATTTCCACGGCTTTTTGTTGCTCTTTCAATAAAGCGGTTTCTTTAGTTTTACTAGTTGAACCTTTAATAACAACACCTTCTATGCTATTAGAGTTTTCTTGTAAAGAAACATTTTGAGTAATGTTTTCATTTTCAGCTACAACAACTTCTTTTTCAAAAGTTTTGTATCCTATAAAAGCATATACCACTGTATACTTTCCTGGTTTCATAGTAATTTCATAATTACCATTAATGTCAGATTCCGCATTTATCATAGTTCCTTTTAAGGATACTGATACAAAACCAACAGGTTGTTTGCTGTCTTTGTCTGTAATTAAACCAGCAACTTTAGCTGTGTTTTGTGCGAATGAGATTACCGTAACGAATAATCCAATAAGTAGAAATTTTAATTTCATGAGTTTGTGTTTATTTTTGTTGCAAAAATAGACCTACCTCAATTACGTTAATGTTACTTAGAGGTTATTTATTAGTACGCAAAATGTTAAGTTAATGTTAACAGATTAAATAATAGTAAATAAGTATTTATTGTCATTTTTATATATAATTTTACGGAACTTAAATTTTTTTAATTACTTTTATATTCAATATGAAAAAGAAAGACATAAAAATATTATTGGTTGACGACGAACCGGATATTCTGGAGATTGTTGGTTATAATTTAGAGCAAGCGGGCTACCACGTTACCAAAGCAGAAAATGGTAAAGAAGCTGTTAAATTGGCTATAAAAGTAAAACCACATCTTATTATTATGGATGTGATGATGCCAGAAATGGACGGAATGGAAGCCTGTGAAAAAATTAGAGGAATTCCAGAATTAAAAGACACCATTATTACCTTTCTTACCGCTAGAAGTGAAGATTATTCGCAAGTAGCCGGTTTTGAAGTTGGTGCCGACGATTATATCGCAAAACCTATCAAACCAAAGTTGTTAGTTAGTAAGGTAAAAGGACTATTACGTAGATTAAAAGATACAGAATTAGAAAATTCCGAAACGTTAACCGTGGGGAATCTTGAAATTAACCGTGAAGAATATAAAATTATCAAAGACGGCGTAACCATCGTTTTACCAAGAAAAGAATTTGAATTATTATATTTATTAGCTTCAAAACCAGGAAAAGTGTTCACCAGAGCCGAAATTTTAGATAAAGTTTGGGGCAATGAAGTCATTGTTGGCGGAAGAACCATAGATGTTCACATCAGAAAACTTAGAGAAAAAATTGACGAAGATGTATTCAAAACCATTAAAGGTGTGGGATACAAAATTGAATTAAATGGCGATTAGTTTTAAAAAATCTTACAAATTTGCCTTTAAATCATCGCTTTACATTTCTTTTTTTGTTGTATTAAGTTTGTTGATTTACCATAATTTTATTCAGTTAGTAGACTACTTAATACTTATTGTTTTTCCTATTACGCTTTTCTTTTTTAGTTTTTTTCTAATGCAATATCGGGTAGAAGTATTTATCTACAAAAGAATTAAAAAACTATACGATGAGGTTTCCCTTTTAGACGCCACTTCTTTAAAAAACAAAACCGTTACCACTGACGTTTCTACTTTAACTAACGACATTAGAAACTTCGCCAAAGAGAAAAAAATTGAAATTGAATCCTTAAACATTCGTGAAGAATATAGAAGAGAATTCCTAGGCAACATTTCTCACGAATTAAAAACACCTTTATTTACGGTTCAAGGCTATTTAGAAACACTTATCGAAGGCGGTGCCATTAAAGACAAAGCACTACGTGTAAAATATATTGCACGCGCATCAAAAGGCGTTGAAAGACTAATTAATATTGTGCAAGATTTAGATATGATTTCTAAATTTGAAATTGGTGATTTAAACATAGATATCGAAGGATTTGACATTATTGCCGAAATTCAAAACGTTTTTGATCTTTTAGAAATGAAAGCCGATGCCAAAAACATTATTTTAATGTTTGATGAAAAATACGTTTCTCCCATAATTGTTTATGCCGATAAAGATAAAATTCAACAAGTTTTAACCAACTTAGTCATGAATTCAATTAAATACGGAAAAGAAAATGGTACCACAGAAATTGCGGTTGAGAAAATAAGTAAAACCAAAATTTTGGTGCGCATTTACGATAACGGACAAGGTATTGAGCATCAACATATGTCAAGAATCTTTGAACGTTTTTACAGAATTAACAAAAGCGGCTCAAGAGAAGAAGGCGGTTCGGGCTTGGGCTTAGCCATCGTAAAACACATTATTGAAGCGCATAACGAAAAAATATTTGTGCAAAGTACGTATCAAAAAGGTTCTGAGTTTTCGTTTACCTTGAAAACTAGTAAATAATTAGACCTTCAAAACTTTAATTTTTATACTTTTGCAATATAAAATTAATTGTTGTGGGAAGTAAAAATAAATTAAAAAGATTCAACGAAAATGTAACGTTTCCAAATGTTTTTCAGCCAACTCGTGAAGAAGTAGTTACCGATAGTTTAGCATTAAAAGGAAAATGGAATTCGGATTTCTTTAAAAACAATAACCCAATTGTTCTTGAATTAGGCTGTGGAAAAGGCGAGTATTCTGTAGGTTTAGCAGAAAAATTTCCAAACAAAAACTTTATTGGAATTGATATTAAAGGTGCTCGATTTTGGCGCGGCGCTAAAACCGCAGTAGAAAACGGATTAAATAATGTGGCATTTCTTCGTACTCAAATTGAATTAATAAAGCATTGTTTTGATGAAAATGAAGTAGATGAAATTTGGATTACCTTTCCAGATCCACAAATAAAATACAAACGCACAAAACACCGAATGACCAATTCTGAATTTCTTCAGAACTATAAAAAAATTCTAAAACCTAATGGATTGATGCATTTAAAAACAGATAGCGAATTTATGCACGGCTACACCCTAGGTTTATTACACGGTGAAGGACACGAAGTTTTGTACGCCAATCATAACGTTTACAACAACGCGGGCGCACCAGAAGAAGTAACCAGTATTCAAACTTTTTATGAAAGTCAGTATTTAAAAATAAATAAAAGCATCACGTATATTCAATTTAAAATTAAATAATGGCTTTATTTTTAGCTTTTGCATTTGCACTTTTGTTTTCAATTGTAGGCGTTTTACCTCCTGGAATTGTAAATATGACTGTGGCAAATTATAGCGTTAAAAAAACGTTATTCAAAGCTAAAAAGTTTATCAATGGCGCTATTTTAGTAGTATTTATTCAAAGTGTATTAGGGTTTTATTTTGCTACTTTTTTAGAAAATCATCCACAAGTAATTCAAAATTTAAAATTAGTGGGGAGTATAGTTTTTATATTACTTACACTTTTTTTTCTGGGTAAAGGCATTCAGAAGTTTACGCATTCTAAAGAAATCAAGAAAAAAGCCAATAAAACCAAATGGAAACCCTTTTTACACGGCATTTTTATTTCGGGATTAAATATTTTCCCAATTCCATATTATGCGTTTGTAAGTTTGTATTTATCAGCTTTTATTGAAGATTTTTTTACTAATTTAGTAGGTTTGGCGTTTGTTTTTGGCACAACTTTAGGCACATTTACAGTTTTTATGGGCTATGCTTTTCTGTTTCGAAAAATTAAACATAAAGTAGCTTTTTTTATTAAAAACATTAATTTTATAATTGCTATTATTACCGGATTAATTGCTGTTTTCACCATTTATAACTTAAATAAGTAGTTTGAAAATAAAAGAAGACAATTTTTTTGAACGTGTGTATGAAGTTGCCCGAAAAATTCCTTACGGGAAAGTAACTTCTTATGGCGCTATTGCAAAAGCGTTGGGCGCGGGTCGTTCCGCAAGAATGGTTGGTTGGGCTATGAACGCGTGTCACGGACAAGATGATATTCCGGCACATCGTGTGGTCAATCGTTTAGGACTTTTAACGGGAAAACACCATTTTGAAGGCACTAATTTAATGCAACAATTGTTAGAAAGCGAAGGCATTCAAGTAATTGATAATCAAATAATAGATTTCAAAAAACATTTTTGGGAACCTGATTTTTAGGTTTTTTCTATGTTTTAATCACATAAATAAATCTTATACATTCATTAACAAACTTTTATCGTTTGTCATTTGTCATTTGTCATTTTCAAACTATCTTTGCAATTCAGATTCAGTTTAAATAAAAGTAAAAAAGTTTACACAATAAAATGAAATTAGATAGAAAAGAAATACTTGCTGTGTTAGAAACCATTTCAATTGCTGGTGAAGGAAAAAATATGGTAGAAAGTGGTGCAGTTCAAAACGTAGTAACTTTTGGCGATGAGGTAGTTGTAGATGTGATTTTAACCACCCCAGCTTTACATATAAAAAATCGTGCTGAAGCCGATATCAAAAAAGTCATTGCCGAAAAAATAGATGCTAATGCAAAAGTTAAAGTCAATATAAAAGTTGAAACGTCTACAAAAGAAGAAGCCAATACCATTAAAGGAAAACAAATTCCTGGAATAAGCAATATTATTGCAGTTTCATCTGGAAAAGGCGGTGTTGGAAAATCTACTATTACAGCAAACTTAGCCGTAGCATTATCTAAAATGGGATTCAAAGTTGGTATTTTAGATGCCGATATTTATGGGCCATCCATGCCAATAATGTTCGATGTAGAATCGGCTAAACCAATTTCAGTTGAAATAGATGGCAAATCTAAAATGCAACCCGTTCAAAGTTATGGTGTAGAAATATTATCTATCGGATTTTTCACCAAACCAGACCAAGCGGTTATTTGGCGTGGCCCGATGGCTTCAAAAGCCTTAAACCAAATGATTTTTGATGCCAATTGGGGCGAATTAGATTTTATGTTAATAGATTTACCTCCAGGAACAGGCGACATTCACTTGTCAATTATGCAATCGTTGCCAATAACAGGTGCTGTTGTAGTTAGTACACCTCAAGCGGTTGCTTTAGCAGATGCAAAAAAAGGAGTTTCTATGTTTATGTCCGATGCCATTCAGGTTCCAGTATTGGGAATTATCGAGAATATGGCGTATTTTACACCAGAAGAGCTTCCAGAAAATAAATATTATATTTTTGGAAAAGAAGGTGCCAAAAACTTAGCAGCAGATTTAGAAGTGCCGTTTTTAGGCGAAGTACCTTTAGTACAAAGCATTAGAGAAGCAGGAGATTACGGAAGACCAGCGGCAATGCAAACGGGAACGATTTTAGAAACCGTTTTTGAAGAATTAGCCAGAAGTGTAGTAGCAGAAACGGTAAAAAGAAACGAAAATTTACCTGCTACAGAAGCGATAAAAATTACAACAATGGCAGGATGTGCTGCTATAAAAAAATAGACATTTTAAATTTCTTAGACATTTCAGTCTAAAAATCTAAAGATTCTAATAATCTATTAAAGTCTAAATAAATGACAGAAATTGAAATAACCGAAAACATTGAGAAAGCTTTAGCTGAAATTCGCCCTTTTTTAAATTCCGACGGAGGCGATATTGAATTAGTAGAAGTTCTTGATGGAAAACACGTAAAAGTTAGATTACAAGGCGCTTGTACGAGTTGCAGTTTAAGCATTAGCACAATGAAAGCGGGTGTAGAAACAACGATTAAGAAGTTTGTTCCGCAAATTGAAACAGTAGAAAATATAAAATAGTAAACTTCGGACATCAGACTTTCGACTTTCGACCTTTTACATTAAGACATAAATAAAATGATTGAAACAGATATATTGATAATTGGAGCAGGTCCCACAGGACTTTTTACAGTTTTTGAAGCCGGTTTATTACAATTAAAATGTCATATTATAGATGCCCTTCCTCAACCAGGAGGACAGTTAGCAGAATTATATCCAAAAAAACCTATTTTTGATATTCCAGGTTATCCTGAAGTTTTAGCGGGTGATTTGGTTACCAATTTAATGGAACAAATTAAGCAATTTCAACCCGGTTTTACTTTAGCTGAAACGGCTGAAACTATAGAAAAATTAGAAGACGGTTCGTTTATCGTTACCACTAATAAAGGCACAAAACATAAAGCCAAAGCTATTGCTATTGCTGGGGGTTTAGGAACATTTGAACCCAGAAAACCTGTTTTAAAAGACATAGAATTTTATGAAAATGAAGACCGAGGCGTCGATTATTTTGTAAAAGATCCAGAAAAATATAGAAACAAAAATATTGTAATTGCAGGTGGTGGTGATTCTGCTTTAGATTGGAGTATTTTTTTAGCAAACGTAGCGGCTTCGGTTACATTAATTCATCGAAGAAATGAGTTTCGTGGTGCTTTAGATTCAGTAGAAAAAGTTCAGGAATTAAAATCTTCAGGAAAAATAAAATTAATTACTCCTGCTGAAGTTGTTGGTTTTAAAGGAAGCGAAAGAATTGAATCGTTAGATATAGAAATAAACGGCGCTCGTATGAATGTGCCAACCGATTATTTTATTCCACTTTTCGGACTAACACCAAAATTAGGTGCTATTGCTAATTGGGGATTGGAGATTGAAAAAAACGCCATTAAAGTAAATAACGCACTAGATTACCAAACAAATATTGACGGAATTTATGCCATTGGCGATGTAAACACCTACCCTGGAAAGTTGAAGTTGATTTTATGCGGATTTCATGAAGCCACACTAATGTGTCAAAGCGTGTACAATCGAATACATCCAGGAAAACGTTATGTACTGAAATACACCACTGTTTCTGGCGTAAATGGTTTTGATGGCACTAGAAAAGAAGCAGAAAAAGCGGTTGTAAAAGCTATTGATTAATTATGAGTCAAGATGTAATCCTATTTATTACGGATAGAAACGGAATCAAACACGAAGTGTTGGCCCCAACGGATATGAATATGAACGTGATGGAACTCATCCGTTCTTATGAATTGGCAGAAGAAGGAACAGTTGGCATTTGTGGCGGAATGGCTATGTGTGCTTCGTGCCAATGTTATTTACTTAACGATGTTTTAAAAACTGAAAGAAACGACGACGAAGAAGCTATGTTAGCTGATGCCTATCACGTCAAAGATAATAGCCGACTAGGATGTCAAATACATATTTCGGAAGATTTAGAGGGCTTGGAAATAGAAATTGCGCCAGAACAATAAAAAAGCGAGAAACATTTCTCGCTTTTTTATTGGACTGAAAAAAAGTTAAAACCGCTGTTGTAAAATGTTTTTTTATTTATTTCCATTTTCCGTCATTTTCTCCCAAACTTTTTGATAAAACCATCTTTTAGGATTTTTAAAAAATGTTGGTTTCTTTGTTTTTATAATTCTTGGTTTGTCTTCTAATAATTCTCCATCAAAATTCAATAGATATTCGTTAGATTCAAAATCGAAAAGTCTAATTTTATTTTCTTCAATATCTAATTCATTTTTACCTACTAAATTTACCCAAATATCTCTTCCACTAAAACTCCATTTTATATTTCCATTTTTGTCAATTCTATGTATTTGACTTTCTCCTCTTAATAATAAATCGTTTTCTAAATCTAAGAAACCAAATATTTCATTAAAATCAGGTCTTATAATCCATTCTAGTTCAGCTTCGTCTAAATTTAATGATAAAAGTGAAAAACCTAAGCTCATTATTAAATTATTTTCAGTCAATTTTACAGTTTGTGATTTTTCTTTTCGTGTTGACTTATATAGATAAATTCCACCATCTAATCCATTTATTTCAACATTTTTATGAATATCAGAATTATTTTTATGAAAAGAAATGAATATTGAATTCGTTTTATATTCATTTTGTACTTCTATTACTTTTTCTACTTCAAGTTTTCTGTTTTCTGGATTAATTTTAGAATATGAAACTTCAACATTCCATTTGTCATTTGAAATATTTAGGATTTGATTTTCAATAACTTCTTTTAATTCTGAGGATTTCATTTGTTTCTTTTTACTTTTCGGTTTCTCGAAAATATCCTACAACGTTCCGCAGCTACACGAGGCGCAAGGCTTCGGGACTGCATATTTTCTATTTAACTAAAAAGTTCAATTCGAAACGGCAATTCCACTAAATCCTTGCATCTTGTGTATCTGCTGTTAACAGATGTAGTTATATTTCAATTTGGATTTTTACTTTTCCACCTAACCCTTTTTCGACAATGTCGTACAAAGTCTTTAGCGTTAAGTTACTTCCGTTATTTTCAATTCTTGATATATATTCTCTTTTCTTGTCAACTAAATCACCAAGTTCAGTTTGCGTCAAATGTTTTTCTTCACGAGCTTTTTTCAAAAGTATTCCAATTTTAAAACCTTGGAATTCTCTTTCAAGTTCGTCACGTCTTTCGGTTCCTTTTTCACCGAATACATCATTTTTAATATCTCTCCAACTTTTAGTTTCCATAATTATTTAGTTTTTTCAGAATAATATTTTGTCATTAATCGTAACGCTTTTTCCAATTCATTTTTTGGAGTCTTTTGTGTTTTCTTTTGAAAGCCATTTAATAAAATTACGAGTTTTCCATTGTCGAAAAAGCAAAATACACGCCAAATATTCGAGCCAAGTTGAATTCTTGCTTCGTATAGACCATTTGTTCCTTCCATCGATTTTAAATAATTTGATGGAACTCTTTCTAAAGTTTCAATTGCCTCAATTATTTTAAATATTTTATCTTGAACCTTTTGCGGTTGCTCAAGAAGAAATTCTTCAAAGTGATTTTCGTATGCTATAACTTCACGTACTTTCATTTTTCAAAGGTAACTTAAAAGTTACTAATTTCCCAAATATTTTTCTGATTTTCTATTTTTACACGAATTTTGAGACTATATCTGCTAACTGTTTCCCTTTAGTGCATTTCCTTTTTAGCTTCTAAAATTTTTACACGAATTTCACAAATTTTCACAAACTAATTCGTGCTAATTTGTGAAATTTGTGTCAAATAAATTTAGAGTTGCCGTTTTAGTCTGCCTACGAAACCAAAAGACTTTCAGTCCAAAGCGGTTTAGTTTACACTAATTTTTATTGAAACGCCTGTTCTAAATCGGCAAGTAAGTCTGAAATATCTTCTACTCCCACGCTTAAACGAACTAAATCGTCAGTAATACCAATTTCTTTTCGTTTTTCTTCAGGAATTGAGGCGTGTGTCATTAACGCAGGATGATTTGCTAAAGATTCCACACCACCTAAAGATTCGGCTAATGTAAATACGTTTACTTTTTCTAACATTTTAATTGCATCGGCTTTCGCACCCGATTTAAAAGTGAAAGAAACCATACCACCAAAACCACCAATCATTTGTTTTTTGGCAATTTCATGATTGGGATGACTTTCTAATCCAGGATAATACACTGTGGCTACTTTTGGATGATTCACTAAATATTCCGCCACTTTTGCACCGTTTTCACAATGTCTATGTACACGTAAGTGTAAGGTTTTGATGCCTCGTAACACCAAATAACTATCCATCGGACCTAAAGTTCCACCTGTTGCAAATTGCGCAAAGTGTAATTTTTCGCCTAACGCTTCATCTTTTACGATTAAAGCACCAGCAATTACATCACTGTGTCCGCCTAAATATTTAGTTGCTGAATGCATTACGATATCTGCACCTAAATCTAATGGTTTTTGTAAATATGGCGTGGCAAAAGTATTGTCAACGGCAAAAAGTAACTTATGTTTTTTAGTGATTTTCGCAATTTCTGCAATATCCGCCAATTTCATTAATGGATTGGTTGGCGTTTCTACCCAAACCAATTTCGTGTTTTCATTGATAGCCGCTTCAAATTTTGCATAATCTGTCATATCAATAAAATGGAATTTAATTCCATATTCTTGATAAATACGAGCAAACATTCTGTAAGTTCCACCATATAAATCGTCCATAGCAATTACTTCATCGCCAGGTTTTAAAAGTTTCATAACTGAATCTGTTGCCGCTAAACCTGAAGCAAAAGCTAAACCACGCACTCCATTTTCGATACTTGCTAAAGCTTGTTCTAAAGCCGTACGAGTTGGATTGGCAGCTCTACTGTATTCGTATTCTGATAAAGGCACACCTGGACTCGTTTGTACAAATGTAGAGGTTTGATATACTGGTGGCATTACCGCTCCAGTACTTGGATCGTGATGCTGATTTCCGTGAATTACTTTGGTATTGAATTTCATTTTTCTTTATTTTTATGCAAATATAAGAAAAGTAATAATTGTAATTTGTTTTGTTGTGAGGTATTATTTTGCTTTTAATTCCGAAATAATTTCTCTCAATTCATTAATTCTTTCGTCTTTTTCTAATAACCTTTTTTCATATTGATCTATTAATTTTTCAGATAAATTATTAAATACCAATCCATTATTGTCGCCTTTTTTATTTTTTTGATTTAAAATAATTTTTTCATCCGACAAAAGTTCAAACATTTCCAGTTCATATAAATTTGCAATATTTTCAAGAATATTTATATCTGGTGCTGTTTCGTTTCTTTCATATCTGCCATAAGTAGTTTTTGAAACACCTATTCTTTCTGAAACCGTTTCAGGAGAATAGCCCTTTGAAGTTCGTAGTGTTTTTAATTTATCACCAATTTTCATAAAAAATAATTTAGTTGTTTACAAATATAAAGATATTTTCATATTTTTGTCATTTATGGTAAAACAAATATCAAAAATGGAATTTTAATTATCTTTTTTGAATTTGTAATTTAATTCTAATTTCTCAATTTTGAAATGTTTCAATAGTGGAACAAATAACAACAAAAAATTTTAATTATGAGAAAATTAAATGTAAACCAAATGGAAAATTTGGATGGAGGATTAACGGATCCTTGTAGTAGAGTAACTGGAGGTATGTGTGCGGCAACAATAATTTTAGCGGCTTCCCCATTTGCTCCTATAGCAGCAGCTACAGGAATTGGTTGTGCAATTGGATTATTAGGTTGTAAATAATAATATTAAAAGTTGTCTTATGAAAAAATTAGAACTAAATCAAATAGAGAATATTAATGGAGGAATAAACAAAGCAGAGTTTTGTGCTGGTTTTGGATTGGTTGCATTAGGATATGAGGCTGGTGTTGTTGCGAACTTTTGGAATCCAATTGGATGGGGTGGTGCAGCTTCTTTAGTTCTTGTTGGGATTTATTGTGCTGTATAATTAAATAAAATATGAAAAGAATTGTTTTACTAATATTTGCTTTGATTTTATTTATACTATATGCTTTATTAATATTTGATATTTTAATTTTGACTAAATTACAATTTAAAATATTATCAATCTTTTCAGCATTTTTTTATGGTATTATGTTTTTTTATGGTAAAAGTAAAAAAGCATAAACATTTTATAAAAACTATTATTTGAAAGACATATTATATGTCTTTCTTTTTTTTAATACTCATAATGAAAAATATCTTATATAAATATACTAGTCTTTCAATTATTGTAATTTTAATTACTAACATAACTAAATTAATTTTAAAATTCGATAAACTTGTTTATTCTTCTTTAGCAGAAAAACTAACTCAAAACCAAATAGAAGAATATCTTTTGATTCAAGATAAATGGGAATGGGTTTCATACATTATAATTCCTATTTTAATATTAATTAAAACCTTAATAATTGCAAGTGCTGTGTACACGGCTGTTTTCTTTTTTAATAGAAATAAAATTAGTTTTAAAAGCATTTTAAATGTTGTTTTTCAGGCAGAGTTTGTTTTTTTGCTGGTGCCTGTTTTAAAAATAATTTGGTTTTGTTTTTTTGAAACCAATTATACGTTGGAAGATTTGCAATATTTTTATCCGCTATCGGCATTAAATATTGTTGGTTATACTGGTTTAGAGCCTTGGCTTATTTATCCGTTGCAAATTTTAAATTTATTTGAGTTGGCGTATATTTTTTATTTGGCTTATTTAATTGGCAAACTAACAAGCACCCATACTGATAATGGTTTTAAAATGATGATGTATAGTTATGTGCCAACAATGATGCTTTGGGTTTTTGTGGTGATGTTTTTAACGTTAAGTATGTCATAAAATGAAACATTATTTAAAAATAATACTCCCAATAGTATTTGTTGGATTGTTGGGTTATTTTGGGTTTCAAATTGTTACTCAAATAAACCATAAAAAACAAGTTGCTGAAAACATAAAAACCATGCCTGCTTTTTCTTATGAAAATGTAAAAGGTGGTTTTTTTAGTAATGAAAATATTATTGCAAATAAAGCAACTTTGTTTGTTTACTATAATAGTGAATGCGAATTTTGCAATGAAGAAGCTAAAATGATACAAGAAAATAGGGCAAAATTTTCAAACGTTCAATTGGTTTTTATTTCTAATGAAAACCCAAAAGAAATTATTGCATTTGCAACAAAACATAAATTAAATATTGATGATACTATTTCTTTTCTTTCTGATAGAAAAATGTCTTTCCGTACTACTTTCGATGTAAAAAGTTTGCCATGTATGGTTTTGTACAACAAAGACAAACAGTTAATTGAAAAAATTAGAGGACAAATAAAAGTGGAAACGCTTTTGAAAAAACTACAAACTACAAATTAGAAAATTAAAAGACATTATAACTTTTGACTTTCAAACTTTTGACCATATCAAATGAACCTAAAACATATTGAAAAAACCCATACACTACAATTAGACCACTCAGATTGTGGCGTGGCGTGTTTGTTGTCTGTAATAAAATTGTATGAAGGCAATAACTCATTAGAGAAATTACGAGAATTAAGCGGCACCACAAAGCAAGGTACAAGTATGCTTGGTTTATATCAAGTGGCTAATAAAATTGGTTTCAACGCTGAAGGTTGCGAAGCAGATATTCAAGCATTAATTGACCATAAACAACCAGTAATATTACATGTTGTAATGGAAGAAAAATTGCAACATTATGTAGTTTGCTACTTTTATGATGAAAAAAAAGGTTTTTTAATTGGCGACCCTGCAAAAGGAATATATTATGTAACAAACGAAGAATTAAATAAAATTTGGGTTTCAAAAAGTTGTTTAACTTTAGAACCAAACGAAAGTTTTCTAAAAGAAATTACAGAGAAAAACGCAAAACGCAACTGGTTCTTAAAAATTTTAAAAGAAGATTATAATTTACTTGGTATAAGCTTGCTTTTAGGTGTTTTTGTAGCAGGTTTAGGTATGGCAATGTCTTTGTTTTCGCAAAAATTAATTGATGACATTTTGCCATCTCACAACATAAAAAAATTAATTACAGGTATTGCTCTTTTAGCGGTTTTGCTATTAGCTCGCGTGGGATTATCGGTTTTAAGAGAATATTTTTTATTATTGCAGTCAAAAGATTTTAATAATAGAATAAATAACACGTTTTTTTATTCACTATTACATTTACCAAAACCGTTTTTTGATACCAGAAAAATAGGCGAATTAGTTGCTCGATTAAACGACACGCAACGTGTGCAACGTGTTATAAAAACATTAGCGAGTAGTTTGGTTATTGATGTTTTAGTTGCCATCATTTCATTAGTTTTCTTATTTGGCTATTCTTGGAAATTAGGTTTAATTATTTTATTGTCATTGCCTATTTATTTTTATATTATTTACAGGAGTAATGCTAAAATTATACATTCTCAAAAGGAAGTGATGCAAAGTTATGCCTTTAATGAAAGTAACTATATTAACACCATACAAGGCATTGAAGCCATAAAAAACAATAACAAGCAAGATGTTTTTTACCAAGCTAACGAAATTGTTTTTGGTAATTTTCAAGATAAAATGTTTAATCTGGGGAAAATTAATATTACCTTATCTTGGCAATCAGGATTGGCTAGCGTTTTCTTCTTAATTGGTGTTTTAGTGTACACCTCTATTCAAGTTTTTAATAAAGACATAAAGCTAGGAGAATTGATGGCGATTTTAGGAATTGTGGGTTCATTATTGCCATCAATTGCTAATTTGGCATTAATATCCATTCCAATAAGCGAGGCAAAAATTGCATTTAATAGAATGTATGAATTTGCATCTATTGAAAAAGAAAAAGAAGAAGGCGTGCCAATTTCTGAAATAAATTCAATCTCTATTCAAAATTTGTCGTTTCGTTTTGCAGGTAGAATTGAATTGTTTCAAAATTTAAATATTGAAATTGAAAAAGGAAAATTCACAGCCATTGTAGGCGAAAGTGGTAGCGGAAAAAGCACGTTAGGACAAATATTACAACGTTTTTATTCTTATGAAAACGGGCAAATTTTAATTAATAATCAATCCAAATTAACCGAAATTGAATTAAAAAATTATCGCAATTTAATTGGTGTAATTCCTCAAGAAATAACGATTTTTAATGGCAATGTTGTCGATAATATTTTATTAGGAAATACGGATACGCCAGAAAGCATCATGCAATTTTTAACCTATTTTGGGTTTGATATTTATTTTAATCAATTGCCACAAGGTTTAGTGACAATTCTAGGCGAAGAAGGCATCAATTTAAGTGGAGGACAAAAACAAATTATAGCTTTAGCAAGAGTTTTATATAAAAAACCACAGTTTTTAATCCTTGATGAAGCAACATCTGCAATGGACAGAAATACCGAAAATTTTACAATGAATTTGTTCGAAAAAATTAAACCAAATTGCGCTATTTTCTTTATATCACATCGTTTAAACACGTTAAAAAACTTTGCAGATATTGTTTATGTTTTAGAAAACAAAACCATATCCCATTTTGGGAATCACAAAAAATTAATGGAAACAAATAACTTTTATAGTGAGTATTTTAACAATTTTTAAATCCCTTGTTGTTTGTCGCCTCGCAATTGGCGGTATTGTTTTCTGGCTTCCGTAAAATAAATACTATCGGGATGTTCTAGAACAACTTTTTCGTATAAATTTTTAGCTTTTTCTAAATCGTTTAGCTGATTTTTATAAATTTCAGCTGAATAAAATAAGGCTTCATCAATATAAATTCCGTCTTTGTGTTTCTCTAAAATGTTTTGATAATACCCATTTGCTTTTGTAAAATCACCTAATTTTTCGTAATTTTTGGCTACTTTATACAACGTTCCGGCTTCTATGGATTGCCCTTTGTGTTTTTCTAAAATTTGTAAAAAAGCGTCAAGAGCGTCTTTTGGTTTGTTTTGAAATTCTAACAAATCGGCTTTTGAGAAATCTTGTAACGCCACTTGAAGTGAATCTTCTGCAGAATTATCACTAATTAACAAAAATAATTCTACTGCGTCATTCGCAATTAATTGGGTTGAAGCTTGTTTCAATTCGCCTGCTTGTTTTTTTGCCCAATTGAAATCTTTTTTAAAGAAACTGGTTTTTGCCATTCGCATACTGGCTTCGTGCGAAAATTCATCATTAGGTAAATCGTTTTGAATTTGCGCGTAATAAATTATCGCTTGATTGAATTTTTCATTAAAAGCAAAAACATCTGCCAATTCCATCTTTACTTTTGCTTTCTGACGAATATTTAATGGCATTTCCATAGTTTTATCTAAAAGCACTTTTGCATTTTCAAAATCATTCAAATAAAACGCTTTAAAATGGGCTGCCAAAATTTGAATATCTAACGAAAATGGAGAGGTGCCAAACTGAGTCAATAAGGTATCAAATTTCGATTGAATTAAAGGATAATTCTCTGGTTTTGCATTGGCGATTTCGTTTTTTAGCAGAAAATAGTGTGCATTTAAAATGGTAGATTCGTCTGTAGTGTTTTGCAATATAAATTGAAAAATAGCTTGTGCGGTTTCGTTTTCTTTTTCATTTACACAAATTTGCGCCAGTTGAATAATATCGTCAAACGATTCTGGATTTCTTTTATAAATTGATTTTTCTTGAATAAAAGCTTTGTTATATTCTTTAAGATTTATGTAAAGCCAACTTAAAAATTGATTCCAATAAATGTCTTGTGTTTTCTGGGTGCGAAGTAAAAGTTCTTTTTTTAGCGAATTGGCAAATACATTTTCGGCATCATCTTGCATAAAAAACACCAACTGATTTTGTACACTTAACGTCGTATTTATATTGGCATAAGAGTAATCTAATAATTTTACTACCATCACATCTAAATTTCCCATTTGACCTTGAAGCAGTGCCATTTGGTAATCGAAATTCAAACTTGAATTTGTTTTTTGTGCAATTTCATAAGTGGAATACGCCTGAAATAACAATGTTTTTTGCTCAAAAGCTTGCCCAATTTGATAGGCATAACTAGGTTGTTTTGCTACAACATCAAGTGCTTTTTTGTAATAGGATTCTGTTTTATTTGTGTCTTTTTGCAATTGCGAATTGTACCCTAATTCAACAAAAATAATTGGTTGATTAGATTTGTCTATTTTGCTTAAAAGTAATTTTTCTGCTTTATCGAATTGTTTTAAACCTTGAAAGCAAACCACTAATTTTTGAGTAAAATAGAAGTTATTAGGTTGTTTTTTTTCCATTTCTTCATACAAAGATGCCGCTTTATCAAACTCACCTTTGTCAAAATAATTTTGTGCCAGTTGTTCGTTTTGAGAAACCACAATTAGCGAGTAAAAAGACAATATGATGGTATAAATTTTTTTCATAAAAAGAATGCACTAAAGTAACAAAAATTGTTTAACTCAGTGCATTATTAGTAAAGATTTAAGATTAGTTTATAATATTAAACCCAGTATATCGTCTTAAAACTTCAGGAATTATAATGCCTTCAGGTGTTTGATAATTTTCTAAAATTCCTGCTAAAACGCGAGGTAACGCTAATGAACTTCCGTTTAAAGTGTGTGCCAATTGGTTTTTACCATTCGCATCTTTATATCTTAATTTTAATCGGTTTGCTTGAAAGGTTTCAAAATTAGAAACAGAAGAAATTTCTAACCAACGGTCTTGTGCAGTTGAAAAGACTTCAAAATCATACGTTAACGCAGAAGCAAAACTCATATCACCGCCGCATAATCTTAAAATTCGGTATGGTAATTTTAATTCTTGTAATATTTCTTTTACGTGTTCTACCATCCCGTCTAAAGCGGCATAAGAATTTTCTGGTTTTTCAATTCGTACAATCTCAACTTTATCAAATTGATGTAAACGATTTAATCCACGAACGTGCGCACCATAAGAACCTGCTTCTCTACGGAAACAAGGTGTGTAACCGGTACATAAAATAGGCAAATCGTTTTCTGAAACTAAATCGTCTCTAAAAATATTTGTTACAGGCACTTCAGCTGTTGGAATTAAATACAAATTATCTGTAGCATCGTGATACATTTGTCCGTCTTTATCTGGTAATTGTCCCGTTGCATAAGCTGATGCTTCGTTTACTAAATGTGGTACTTGGTATTCCTTGTAACCGGCATCTGTATTTTTATCTAAGAAATATGAAATTAGTGCCCGTTGTAATTTTGCGCCTTTACCTTTATATACAGGAAAACCTGCACCTGTGATTTTTACGCCTAATTCAAAATCGATAATATCATATTTTTTCGCTAATTCCCAATGCGGTAAAGCGCCTTCGTGTAATTTTGGAATGTCTCCCTCTTCAAAAACGTTTATGTTTTCTTCTGGCGTTTTTCCAAAAGGAACAATTTCAACTGGTAAATTTGGTAATTTATATAATTCGTCTTGCAATTGATTCGTAATTGCTTGTAAACTTTCGTTTAATTGTTTCGAATTTTCTCTAATTTGAGTCGTTTTTTCTTTTAAGATTTCGGCTTTGGCTTTTTCACCATTTTTCATCATTTCTCCAATATCTTTGGATAGTTTATTAGATTCTGCTAGTAGATTGTCTAATTCAACTTGTGTATTTCTACGCTTTTCGTCTAATTCTACAACTAATTCAACAATGGCAGTGGCATCGAAGTTTTTTTTCGCTAATCGCGTGATTACTTCTTCTTTGTTTTCTCTAATAAAATGTACTTGTAACATGTTTGTTTGTTTTTGGAAAGCAAATGTAAGAAATTGTTGTAAATTTTTTAGAAAAGAACGGGTACAAATGTAAACTATGTTTAAAAATTGAAAAAAAATACTTAATTTCGTGTTTTAATTTACAATAATGAAAAAAATTATTCACTACTTTTTTGTTTTATTCACTACTTTCTGTTTTTCACAAACTTCAGAATCGGAATTTGATATAATGGTGGAATCCGAATCAAAATCGGCAGCTTCAACGATGAATATTCAAGTAAATCCGAACACACAAAATTATGACATTACTTATCATGAGTTACGTTTTACAGTAAACCCGAACAATACCCCAGCAGCTATTAGTGGTGTAGTAAAAACCACTTTTACGGCTTTAGCAAACATGAACACGATCACTTTTGATATGGCAACTCAGTTAGTAGTGAGTTCCGTTACGATAAATAGTGTGAATTTAACTTATTCTCAAAGTAATTACGAATTAAACATAAATTTTCCGAGTACCATTTCCACAGGAACTAGCGCTTCAGTAATAATTACTTATGCAGGTATTCCGCCAACAGCTGAAGGCGCTTTCACTAGAGGAACTCATGCCGGAACGCCAGTAATTTGTACCCTTTCTGAACCATTTGGCGCTAGAGATTGGTGGCCTTGTAAGCAAGATTTAAACGATAAAATCAACAGTTTTGATATGTATATTACGGCACCTGCTACTTTTAATAGTGTTTCGAACGGTTTAGAACAGAGCAGAATTATAACAGGCGCTAATGCTACTACACATTTTAAGCATTTATATCCGATTCCGGCTTATTTAGTTGTATTAAACGTAACCAATTATGAAGTGTATAACCAACAAGGAGGTCTAGGAACTGTAGCTTCTCCTTATTTTCCAATTATAAATTATTTATATCCAGAAACCAATACAGCTACCACACAAACACAATTAGGAGTTACGCCAACTATTATAAATTTTTATGAAAGTATATTAGAACCTTATCCATTTAGAACCGAAAAATATGGTCATGCTCAGTTTGGTTGGGGTGGTGGAATGGAACATACTACCGTTTCATCAATGTTTAATTTTAGTAGAGATTTAATTGCGCATGAAATGGCACATCAATGGTTTGGAGATAAAATTACATGTGGTACTTGGAAAGACATTTGGTTAAATGAAGGGTTAACAGAATATATGTCTGGAATGGTATATGAATATTTAGATGGCCCAACAACTTTCGTAAATTGGAAAGCGAATAAAATAACCAGTATTACCTCACAACTTGGAGGCGCTACTTATTTATCTGATGCTGGTGCATTAAGTGTAAATACAATTTTTAGTTCAAGATTGACTTATAATAAAGGTTCGATGATTACGCACATGTTGCGTTGGAAACTAGGAGATGTCAAATTTTTTCAAGCATTAAAAAGCTATTTAGCCGATCCAGCATTAGCATTTGGATATGCAGTTTCAGCGAATTTAAAATCACATTTAGAAGCCGCGGATAACGGCAATAGTTTAACAGAATTTTTCAACGATTGGTTGTACAATCAAGGATATCCTACTTATACAATTACGGCTCAAAACTGGGGCGCAGGACAAGTGAAAATCATTGTAAATCAAACTCAATCACATGCTAGTGTTTCTTTTTTTGAAATGCCTTTAGAAATTAGATTAACAGGTAGTGGCTCACAAGTTTTAGATGTTGTAGTTAATAACACAACCAATGCTCAAGAATTTATTGTTCCGGTTCTGTTTGTAGTAACGGGAGTTGCTTTTGACCCAAATAAACATATTATTTCTAAAAACAATACGGCTACATTAGGCACTGAAAATTTTGATATGAATTCGGCGATTTCTGTTTATCCAGTTCCTTCAGAAAACGAATTAACTATTCAATTTCCCAATAATGTAACTTTATATAAAGTAGAAATTTATAATAATTTAGGCCAACTTTTGAAAACAGATTTCAAAAATATTCTTGATATTTCTGGACTTTCAAGTGGGGTTCATTTTTTAAAAATTGAAACTTCAGAAGGCCTATTTCACAAAAATTTCATAAAAAAATAGGGTTACTATAAAATAATATTAAAAAGTAAGGTGAAAACCTTACTTTTGCTTTTTAAATACAAATTAAAATTACAATGATTCAAGTTGCACAAATACTTTTTATATTATCGGTTTTAGTAATTCTTCACGAATTTGGACACTATATAACAGCAAAAATGTTTAAAATGCGAGTAGAAAAGTTCTACTTGTTTATGGATGTTGGGTTTTCATTATTTAAAAAGAAAATTGGTGAAACCGAATGGGGAATTGGCTGGTTGCCATTAGGCGGTTATGTGAAAATTTCAGGAATGATTGATGATAGTATGGATGAAGACCAAATGAAACAAGAGCCACAACCTTGGGAATTTCGTTCAAAACCAGCTTGGCAACGATTAATTGTAATGTTAGGTGGAATTATAGTTAATATTTTATTGGCTTGGTTTATTTACGCGGTGATGTTTTCTACTGTAGGTCAAAAATACATTTCGATGGAAAAATTCCAAAAAAGTGGATTAGCATTTGGAGAAGTAGGGCAAAGCGTAGGTTTTAAAAATGGCGATAAAATTGTTTCAATTGACGGAGCCTTACAACCTAAGTTTAATTGGGCGGTAATTGATGTTTTATTGAGCAATGAAGTAATTATAAATAGAAACGGAACAGAAGTAAAATTAAATTTATCTGATGAACAAAAAGGTGAAATTTTAGGAAGTGAAGGAAAAAACTTCATACAACCAAGAATTTCAAATATTTATATTGATTCGGTAACACCAAAATCGGAAGCGGCGAAAGCGAAACTTTTAAAAGGTGATGTAATACAATCTGTAAACGGCAAACAATTTAGTTATTTTGATGTTTTTGTAGAAGACTTAAAAAAATTAAAAAATGACTCAATTAATATAGTTGTTGAAAGAGATTCTAAGTTAGTAAATCTAAAAGCTAAAGTAAATCCAGAGGGTAAATTAGGATTTATCCATAAAACTAAAGATAAATTTGATTTTCAAATCACCAACAAACTTTCTTTTGGCGAGGCAATTTCTGCAGCAGTAAAAGAATCGTATCAACTATTAGTTTATAATGTTAAACAGTTTAAATTAATATTAAAACCAGCTACAGGCGCTTACAAACAAATTAAAAGTCCAATTGGTATTGCACGTCAATTACCAGATTCTTGGGATTGGGAATTTATTTGGAATTTTACAGCCTTATTTTCAATAGGTTTGGCTTTTATGAACTTATTGCCTATTCCAGGTTTAGATGGCGGACATGCTTTATTTACTATAGTAGAAATGGTTACGGGTAAAAAATTATCTGACAAAGCAGCGGGTTATGTACAAACTGGAGGAATGATTTTTCTACTTTCCTTGATGGCACTAACCTTTGGGAAAGACATATACCAGTTAATTTTAGACAAATTAGCAAATTAAAATAAAAAAGTGTTTAAATATTTTTGATAAAATAAAAATTCAATTATATTTGCACTCGCTTAGATAAAGAAGCAACTTCCTTCTTAGCTCAGTTGGTTAGAGCATCTGACTGTTAATCAGAGGGTCCTTGGTTCGAGCCCAAGAGAGGGAGCAATAATGATAAGGGTTTCAAGACATTTAGTTTTGAGACCCTTTTCTAATTGCATATCAAATATTTTATTTTAATTTTGTTTGCTAAATAGAGAGTCCTTTATACAAAGGAATAATTTAAAAAACATATGAAAAAAATATTGCTTGCATCATTCTTGGTTTTACTATCCAATTCATCCATAAAATCTCAAACTTTAAGTTCTTATAATTTTTCAATTGATTCAGGCACATTTACTCCATTAACAGGAGCAACACTTGCTTGGAGTACCGGTTCCGGAGACAATGTAACTTTAAGCATACTACCAATAGGATTTAATTTTACTTTTGGGTTACCAACATCCGCAACTTATAGTCAATTCTGTCTAAATTCAAACGGATGGATAGGGCTTACTTCTCAAACTGTGCCTAATCTTGTTTCATATGCAACTCCTAATATGCAGTCAACTAATTTTCCAATCATAGCTCCATTATGGGGTGATTTGAATATAGGTAACGGAGGAAAAATAAGCTATCAAACTTCTGGTATTGTTGGAAATAGAATATTAACAATCGAATGGTTGAAAATGAAATGGTATTGGGCAGCATCTAGTCCAAGTATTTCGTTACAAGCTAAACTATATGAAGCAACTGGAACGATAGAATTTATTTATAATCAAGAAACAGGAAATCCAACTAACAACAGTGCTTCTATCGGTATAGGAAATGCGTCAACTACTGATTTTTGGTGTTTAAATTCAAGTTTGTCAAATGCTATATATGGAACTAATTTTAATACAATAACAACCAGACCTGCAACTGGAACTATTTATAGATGGGCAACTACAAATTTGAATGTTAATGAATCAGATTTATTGGAAAATAACATTAAAGTATTTCCAAATCCATTTTCAAATGAAATTAATATTAATTTTAGCAATATTGCAAACGAAATTAATTCTGTTAAAATATACAATTCTGTTGGTAAATTAGTTTACCAAAAGAATAATTCAGAAGAAGCTTTTTCAGAAAATTATATTATTGATACTCCTTTTCAAAAAGGAATCTATTTTATAAAAATAACCACAAAAAATAAAGTTTACACGATAAAAACAATCAAAAATTAGTTTAGTTTTATTGAATAGGATATAAAATAAGTTATTAGTAATAAAACGAATTGTCTTTATAAAAATCAAGTTGATTTTTATATTTTTTCTTTTAATAAGTTAAAGTCATTTTTGTTTTTAATTATAGCTGATTGTTATTGTTTAAGTATTCTTTTTTTCTAGACGAATTCTTTGTTTTAACGATTTACAAAGTCATTGTGTACCGTTAAAAGTGATTCTGTTTTATTTTAAACTCTTCTTTTTGCAAACTTTTCCAATTGAATAATGAAAAGTGATTTTATCATAATTACTTATGTCTAAATTTAGTTTATTAACATTGTTAACTAATTGATTTCAATATTATTGACAGATTTTTTAACTTGTTAAAATTGTAACTTTCTCCAATAGGGGGAGCAAAAGTCCAGCAGAAATGTTGGACTTTTTTTGTTTATATTTGTTATTATCTTAAAAAATATAATCCCAATGAAAATAGTAATTATTATAATTTCAATTTTATTATTAATTGCAATAGCGCAAATTTATTTATCTAGAAGTACGCAACAAACTGAACAACACAGTTACAAGGTAATTAAGAAGTTTGACAAATTTGAGATAAGAAAATATGACGCGGCCTTATTTTCGAGCGTAAAACTCAACAAGAAAGGATATAAAGAAAGCTCAAGTGAAGGTTTTAGAATATTGGCTGGCTATATTTTTGGAGATAATGAAGCCAACGAAAAAATCGCCATGACATCACCTGTAGTTATGGAATTAGGAGATACTTCTAAAATGAGGTTTATGGTTCCAAAAAATTATAATTTGAAAAATTTACCAAATCCTAAAAACACTAAAATAATTTTTGAAAAAGAGGAAGAAAAAATTATTGCTGCTATTCGCTTTGATGGTTGGTCAGATGATGAAAAGATTCAAAAATATAAGACTATTTTAAGGAATGAATTAGTCAATGAGAAATTAAATTTTATAAATAAATTTTCTTTTCTGGGCTACAATCCCCCATATGAAGTTATGAATAGACGAAATGAAGTTGTAGTTGAGTTAATTAACTATGAATAGCAACTCAACAATAACTACTTAAAAGTGTTAGACCTTTACTTCATTGATTTTCTGATAATTGAGTAAGCAATCATCGCATTAAAATTGTAATTTTCTCCAGAGGGGGAGCAAAAAACAAAAAGCCTTTACAGCAATGTAAAGGCTTTTTTATTGTCTATCATTCAATCAGGATAGTTATATCTTTTTATTATATTTACATATGAAAAATCTAATCCTGTTATTATTAACTTTCACAATTTGTAAAAGCGGTTTTGCACAAATCCAAGATGAAATAAAAGTTGAAACCACTCAAACTGCGCTTTTTAATAAAATAGCCAATCTTGATAGTTCTTTATTCGAAGCATATAATTTAAAGAATTTAGATTTAATGAAGACCTATTTTACGAAAGACCTCGAGTGGTATCAAGATAATGGGGGGTTAATAGATTTTGAAAAAGTATTTTCGAATTTTCAATCCATTTTCAATAGAGATTATGATCTCAAAAGAAATCTTATTAAAGAGAGCTTAGAAGTACATCCAATAGAAGGTTATGGGGCAATAGAAATTGGCAAGCACCAATTCAAACACATTGAAAATGGTAAACTCGAATTTGGTACTTTCAAATTCTTAATGATTTGGAAGAATGATAACGGTAACTGGAAAATTTCAAGAGTAATTAGTTATGACCATTAGTTCAACCTTTTGATTTTTGATAGACACATACTCAATCATCGCATTATAGTTGCATCTTTCTCCAAGAGAGGGAGCAAAACAAAACCCGACACGAAAGTGTCGGGTTTTATTGTGACCAAATTTTGCGAGAAATTTACCCCGATGCAACGAAGTGAAATCGTTATATTAAAAAAATTTATAAGCATTTGCATTTGAAGTATCCTCCTCATCAAAATCCCTAGTGATAATTTTATGTTGATTCATGCCCTTAATTTAATCCAACTATTTAATAACTAATTAGATACAATAAATTATTTTGATTTTTTTATATACAAAAAAGATAAATCTATTACAATAGTTTATTACATTTGATTAGTTTTAATATAAATTCATATCAAATGAAACATCTAACGTGGATTACATTAGCTATAACTTTAAGCACATTTAGTCAAGCGCCAGGAAATGGAGTTACTGATATTGATGGAAACAATTATAACAGTGTTATTATTGGAACCCAAGAATGGATGAAAGAAAATTTGAAGGTTTCTAAATATTCAGATGGCACTCCAATCCCTCAAGTAACTGATCCAATTGCTTGGGCAGGATTAACTACTGGTGCCTGGTGTTATTATAATAATGATGCCTCACTTGGTAGCACTTATGGAAAAATGTATAATTGGTATGCAGTTGCAGGAATATGGCAGGTAGAGTCAAACCCTCCAACACCTGTACAAATTGCAAGTAGAAAGTCATTAGCCCCATCCGATTGGAATGTATCAAGTGTTAGTGATTGGTCTTTATTATTTAATTATTTAGGAGGCAGTAGTTTAGCTGGAGGCAAAATGAAATCAACAGGAAACCTTCAAGATGGCACGGGCTTATGGATGAGCCCCAACACAGACGCTACTAACTTCAGTGGTTTTACAGGTCTTCCAGGGGGCTATCGAGCGACTACTAGTATAGGACAGAACCTTACAGGTACTGGACATTGGTGGTGTTCAGATTATTTAGCACCATTTTCAGCTAATTATTTCCAACTAACTTGGACTAATGGTGCTGTTGTTAATTCTACCTTTGACTCTAGAACTGGTTGTTCTGTGCGGTGGGTGAAAAATTTAATAATGGGAAATGACACATTTATTAACCAGTTGTTTAACGTCTACCCAAACCCAGCTAAAGATCAATTAACAATTGATTTTAAAAACAATTCAAACATAGTTGGCTGGTATTATAAAATAGTAAATGCATTAGGTCAAGAAGTTCTATATGGTGTGCTAAACTCTCAACGAAACATCATTTTATTAAACAATATAAATCGACAAGGGGTTTATCTTGTTAAAATTTATAATAGTAAAAACACATTGATAGCTAACAAGAAAATTATTATCCAACAATAAAAGGACTATTAATTTTATATTTAAAAATTGAAAGGAAAACCTTTTATTAATGCAATTTATGTTAGAAGATTGAATTAAGGTTAGGGCGCTTAATTACGACAAATAATGATTTGTTAATTAATTGTTTTTCTAATAGTTAAGTAAATTACCATCGCATTAAAATTGTAACTTTCTCCAAGAGAGGGAGCAAAAAGCAAAAAGCCTAACAGAAATGTTAGGCTTTTTTTGTTTACACTAACTCTTAGATTTATTCTCTAACAGCTTCGAAATAACTTTCTGAAATATTTTTAACAATAATAACGCCTTGATTGTTTTCTCTTCGAAGTTTACCTGAAAAAGTTCCTTTAATTATATTAGGTGTTACATTATTATTTATTTCTGTAATATTTAGCGTAATTATATTTGAAGCATTAGTATAATATGTTACAATTGTTCCAGAATAATCAGTTAAAGCGGCATTAAAATTATTCAATAAATAAGTTCCTGTATTTAATGTTGGGATTTTAAAAGTAAAATTAAAAATTGGGTCGGAAGTTTTATATAAATCTATTTCGGTCATTGAACTACTTTCCAAAAAAGTACTACTACCAGAACCGGGTGTTAATGGATCAGAATTTCCATTAATCCATTGATATTGAACCCCGTCCATTTTGAATCTCCATATTCCCGTTATTGAATTTGTGCCAACATCATTATTATCACTATTACTTGAGCAAGACAGAAATATTCCTACTAAGAAAATAAATATTATTTTTTTCATTTTTTCATTTTTAAATTATTTTCAAATATAAACAAAATACTTTTAACTCAAAACATTGTATTTCTGATAGTTAAGTAAATTACCATCGCATTAAAATTGTAACTTTCTCCAAGAGAGGGAGCAAAACAAAACCCGACACGAAAGTGTCGGGTTTTTTGTGTTTATTTGTGAGGGTCTATAGTTGCTTTTTTAATTTATTCTCTATTATTTATAAAGTCGAAAATTGCTCCGATAAAAACACCTATAGCTAATCCAAATCCAGAACCTTTGCCGATATTTCCAATAATAATTCCATAGGCTGCTCCAGAAGCTACTCCAAAACAAGAACCAAGAGCTATCCCGATTCCAAAATTTTTATTCTTATTTTTCTTCATAGTAAATTTTGAATTACTGGAATTTCAAAAGTAGTGAAAAATAAAATCTATTCACTTAAAGATTAAATAATATTAAAAAATGAAATATTACTTAGTTAATTGGTTTTTAAATAGTTAAATTTATATTTTTGATATCTTTATTAATTTAAATATTAAAAAAATGAAAAAAACAATTTACCTTATTGCTTTAGTTGGGGCGCTATTTATCTCTTGTAAAAAAGAAGGAACGGCTTCAACTGTAGAATCTAAAAATCCAGATCAAATTGGTATAACGGTTAGTAAATCAGCCAATATTGAAATGGTGAAAAAATTGACTGCTATGGCTGAAAATTCTGACTTCCCTAATTTTAAAGCCAACTTCGCACCAAAAGCCGTTATTCATGATAATATGAATGATATAAGTATTGACGAAAACATTAAAATGTTACAAGATATTAAAGCAAATGGGATGACAATTTCATTAAGTAAAAAACCGCTTATTTGGGAAATTATTAATGATAAAGCAGATGAAAAAACAGGTGTTAAAAATTACGTGTTTACCTATTATAACGCTACTTTTTCAAGAGGAGGAAAATCAGTTGTAATCAATTACAATATGATTTTCGCTATCAAAGACGGAAAAGTTGTTGAAGAATGGGACATCTATGATTCTGCACCAATTTTGAACTTATTAAAATAATCATCCAAAATTTTAATCATTCTATATTATGAAAATATCTATTGTAGTTATTGCATTAACAAGCTTACTTTTTGTAAGTTGTAAAAATGAAAGTGCCGAAAGAGAGAAAGCTGCACAAGCCAACATCGATTCCTATTCTAAAACATGGGAATTAGTTGTAAATGAAGGTAAAGTAAATGTATTAGACGCTGCTTACTCACCAGAAATCGTATTACATACAGTACCTGAAATTAAAGGAATAGCAGGCGCAAAAGCTTATTATGCTAATTTTGTAACTGGATTCTCAAACAGAAAATTCATCGTGAAAGATATGTATGCTAGTGGCGACAAAGTAACAAAATACTGGCAATTTAAAGGAACTCACACGGGGGTTTTTATGGGAATTCCAGCAACTGGAAAAACTATCGACATCGAAGGTTGTACTATTGCAAAAATGGTAGACGGAAAAATTGTTGAAGAAAGAGATTTTATGGATAATATGAGTTTCTTAACACAATTAGGGGTACTTAAGTAAAATAAATTCACAAAAAAATCCCGATAATTTCGGGATTTTTTTATTTTATAAACTTGACTTAAATTGTTCTAAGAAACGCACATCGTTTTCATAAAACATTCTAATATCGCCAATTTGGTATAATAGCATAGCAATTCTTTCAATTCCCATTCCAAAAGCGTATCCGGTATATTCGTTAGGATCAATACCACAGTTTTTCAACACATTCGGATCAACCATTCCGCATCCCATAATTTCTAACCAGCCTGTTCCTTTTGTAATGCGATAATCGGTTTCGGTTTTCAATCCCCAATAAATATCTACTTCAGCACTTGGTTCTGTAAATGGAAAATAAGACGGACGCAATCTGATTTTAGATTTACCGAACATTTCTTTCGTAAAATATAAAAGCGTTTGTTTTAAATCGGCAAACGACACATTTTTATCAATATATAAACCTTCTACTTGGTGGAAAATACAATGTGAACGAGACGAAATAGCTTCATTACGAAAAACCCTTCCTGGAGAAATGGTTCTAATAGGCGGTTGGTTGTTTTCCATATAACGAACCTGTACTGATGAAGTATGCGTACGTAACAAAACATCTGGATTGGTTTGTATAAAAAACGTATCCTGCATATCGCGTGCCGGATGATATTCTGGTAAGTTTAACGCTGTAAAATTGTGCCAATCGTCTTCAATTTCTGGACCTTCAGAGACATTGAAACCAATGGTTGAAAAAACATCTAAAATTTGATTTTTTACTAATGAAATCGGATGACGCGAACCAATATTTATTGGATTTCCTGGACGAGACAAATCGCCGAATACGTTAATAGATTCCGTTTTAGTTTCAAGAAGTTCTTGGATGGCTTTTACTTTTTCTTCTGCCGTGTTTTTCAACTCGTTTATTACTTGTCCAAATTCTTTCTTTTGTTCGTTTGGTACGTTTTTAAATTCGGCAAAGAAATCTTTAAGCAAACCTTTACTTCCTAAATATTTAATACGAAACGCTTCTAAAGTACTTTTGTCTTCAGTTTGAAACGCTTTGGCTTCTTCAATATGTTGTTTTATCTTGTTTATCATCGTAAAAGGGTAATAAGCTACAAATTTATGTTTTTTTTAGCGATTAGTCTATAAAAAAGTAATTAGTGAAAAGTAAAAAGTAAAAAGTAATTAGCAAGTTTAATTTAAAGGTTTTCACCATTGACTCTTTACTTATCACTAGTTACTCAATAATTTCTTTTTCTAAAAAATAATTCACAATAGCTTCTTTCATTAAAACCGATTGTTCTCCTGCTTTTAGTGCAGGTAATTCTTTTATTACTTTATAATGTGGCCAACCGTCTTTATCAAAAAATTCAAATTCGTAATATCCATAAGGTTCTAAAAGCTTACAAATGGCAATGTGCATCAGGTTTACTTTTTCGTCTTTTTTAAATTCGATATTAATTTTGCCTAATTCCTGAACGCCAATTAAATAAATAATCGCATCTAAATCCAATACTTCACCATCGGCAAATTTATCAGATAAAAAAGCCACTACTTTTTCCCAGCGTTCTTTTAATTGTATATCTCTAGACATCTATATTTTGTTTTTTACAAAGATAGTATTTGAGGTTTGCATTTTGTAGTTTTGTTTTTATAAAAAATATATTATTTATGGAATTTATTGATATTGTTTTTGCCTTCTTATTAGGTTACAGTATATATAATGGATTAAAAAACGGTCTTTTTGTAGAAATAGCCTCTTTTAGTTCTTTAATTGTGGGTATTTTTGTAGCGATTAAATTTTCACACATTGTCCGATTGGCTTTAGAAGAAAAAATAAAAACCAATCCAAAATATATTGAAATTATTGCTTTTGCTATAACTTTTATTTTAGTATTGATTGGTATTCATTTATTAGCAAAATTTTTTACAAAAATAGTAAGTTTTGCTTATTTAGGCTGGCTAAACAAATTAGGAGGAGCAGTTTTTAGTATGTTAAAAACCATTTTAATGTTAGGTGTTTTACTAAATTTACTTCAAAAAATAAATAGTAATGGAATGCTGGTAAAACAAGCTACGCTTGACCAATCTCTTTTTTATCAACCGGTCCAAGAAGTATCTAAATTTATATTGCCAAACTTGGAAAAATGGTACGAAGAAATAAAAGAGCGAACAAAAGAAACACCTGAAAACGAAAAAGTTTCTGACTCGTTGAATGTAGTTAAAAAGGAGTAATTCCCCACAAATTTTTCTACTCACTAACCCATTTAAAACCCACTCTCGGAATATTTTCAATAGCTATATTCGGTGTTTCTTTTATTATTTTTCGTAATCGAGAAATAAAAACATCCAAACTTCTGCCTAAAAAATAATCATCGGAACCCCAAAGTTCGATAAGAATTTTTTCGCGTTTTAATACGGTATTTGGATTGTCTAAAAACAGTTTTAGTAATTGAGCTTCTCGTTCTGTAAGTGTTGTTTTTGTAGTTTCGTTTTTGATTAAATAATTTTCTGGTTCAAAAATAAAATTAGCAAATTGATATGTTTTTACTTTTCTTTCAATGTTTTTTTGACTGCGATGTAAAAAGACTTCAATTTTCAAAATTAGTTCTTCAATCGAATACGGTTTCACTAAATAATCATCGGCACCGAGTTTTAAACCTTTGATACGATCTTCTTTCATCGTTTTTGCCGATAAAAAAATAATTGGAATTTCCTGATTGCGTTTCCTGATTTCTGTTGCCAACTCAAATCCATCCATTTCAGGCATCATAATGTCAGTAACAACAATGTCAAAAAGTTGTGAGCAAAAAGCATCTAAACCCGTTTTACCGTTACTGCAATGCACCACATCAAAATATTGTTCTAAATTATCAACAGTTAAAAACGCCAGCGTTTCCTCGTCTTCTATATATAAAACTTTCTTTTTACTCATAATCTTTTTGATTAATTAAAATTGTAACTACAATTCCTTTGTCTGAATTATTCGAGATAGTAATTTTCCAACGATGTAAGTCGCAAATCTTTTTCACATACGATAAACCAATACCAAAACCTTCAATATTTTTAATGTCTTGACGAGTTACTCTATAAAATTTATCGAAAACAAAAGGTAAATCTTTAGTTGGAATTCCACAACCGTTATCTTTAATCTGTATAGAAAGTTGTTGGTTCATTTCAGTAACAACAATTTGAATTTTAGGCGATAATCCTGAATATTTCACTGCATTATCTACTAAATTAAATAAAATATTGTACACATGAAATTCATCTGCTTTTAAAACATATTTTTTTGTGGTAATTATATTAATATCTATTTCTTTATCATATTTTAATATAATATTGTCTTTTAATAAGTCTAAAACGGGTCTTAACTCAAACTTAGTTTTATCAATAAGCATTTGTTTGCTTTCAGTTTTTGCTACGTATAAAATCTTTTCAATATGTTCGTTCAATTTATTGGTTTGGTTGACAATAATTTGATTGTATTTTTTAAGTTTCGGATTTTCTTTTATCTCGTTTTGTTCTTTAACATAATTTGACGCGATGAGAATGGAGGCCAACGGCGTTTTAAATTCGTGCGACATATTATTAATAAAATCTTTTTGTAATTCGGTATATTTTTTCTGTTTTAACATTAATACAACTGAATACACATAAATAATTAATACGAGAAACAAAACGGTTGTAAAAATCCAATATTGATTTAAGTTTTTAAAATAATTTTGTTCAATATCTGGGAATCGAATGGCAAAATAATACGTGTATTTAGGATTTTTCGTAAAACAATTCGGACATTTAATAGGCTCTTTTTTTCCATTGCTATTGATGTGATTGCTAAATGCCATTTTATCTGACGAACAATTGTAAACCGCATATTCAAAATCTACATCTAAATTATTTTTCTCAAATTCTGAAATTAAATAATGTTCTAAAATGGTGTTTTCAAATTCATAATTTACATTAACCGTAAAATAATTTCCAGTCACTTTTTCTACCTGATTAGAAACTAGTAAACCTGTTAAATTATCTTTGTATAGTTTTTCTAATACGTCTTGTAAAGCAAAAAATATTTTATCTTCAGTATCTTTTTTAGCTAATTTATGGGCGTTATTTATTAAAAACAATTGCATAATAATCACGCCTACAATAGCAAGAAATCCAATTATTATGACAATATTAAATCGTGATAGTTTCATTTATTTTCTAAATTTTTAACGATATTAAGATAAATTATCGAGCGAAATTAATCATTAACAACTCATTAACACAATAAATACTGTCGATTAACAACATTAATTAAAAAAATAAATACATTTGTGATGTTAATAAACAACTAATTAAATATAAAAATTATGAAAACAGTAAAATTACTTGCATTTGCATTATTTATGGGTTCACTTTCATTTGCCCAAAATGCTGCGCCAGCTACAGTAGCTACTCTAGCGACTCCACAAACACCATCACAAATGAAATGGGAAAAAGAAACACACGAATTCGGAACTATTGAACAAGGAAAACCAGTTTCTTATGAGTTTACTTTTACAAACACAACTAACAAAGACGTTACTTTAAAAGATGTAAAAGCATCTTGTGGATGTACGGCAACAAATTACACTAAAACAGCTATTAAACCAGGTGAAAAAGGAACAGTTACAGCTACTTATAATGCAGCTGCAGGTGGTGCTTTCCATAAAACGGTTACAGTAATAACTAGTGAAGAAAACGCTATGCCGAAAACAATTACAATTAAGGGAACAGTTAAAGTTAATGAAGCACCAGCAGTAGCTGCTCCAGCTTCAAAATAATAAAGTATTTTTTATATTTAAACCCGATAAATATTCTTTATCGGGTTTTTTTATGGATATTTTCTACACTTTATTTTTTAGCGTTTGCTCAACCTCTATATTAATTTGCTTTGATAAATTAAAAGTAAAGCTATAAAATGTAAACAAAAATTACTAGCGTGTTTAATACATAAAAAGGAGTTCTAATTAGAACTCCTTTTTATGATTATTTTGCTAACACAATTTTCTTGGTTGTTTTAGAACTTCCGTTTTCTATAGTTATTATATAAACGCCATCCGATAAATTAGAAATGTTTACATTGTCTACAGCGGTTTTCATTTCTTTAGTTGAAATTATTCTGCCTTGTATGTCAAATAGTTTTACGATTGAATTACTTTCTAAATTTTGATTACCCAAATCAATATTTACAAATCCAGTTGTTGGATTAGGATATATTTTTAAGTTAGAAAAAGTTGTATCCGCTACAGATAGTGGAAGTTGTATACTGCAAATTATTAATTTCACAGAATTGATTGTTCCGCCATCACCATTATAAGGGTCATCAACGGTAAGTGTCCATGTTCCATCCGCAATTAAACCATTTAATGCTGTTAATGTCTCCGAGGGAATTACACTTCCAGTTAATGCTGGTACAGCAGTACTACATGCAACAGCTATACCACTATCATCCATTGTACAGTTTACATTATCATTGTCACCACAAGGTTGATCTAATAGTATTATCACTGGACTTCCAATTGAAGCCGGTCCTGTTAATTTAACTTTAAAATCTTGAATATAAGTATGCGATATATTTAGTGCAACATTCAAATCACCTATTGTAAACCCACCTGTAACTACAATTGGCACAGAAGCTATAGCGTTTGCAGTACTGGCAATCGTCGCATTTGAAAAGTTAGTAGCAGAAAATTCATTACCACAAGATAATACACCAGTTTGAAAGTTATTTACTGTTGCGTTTGATACTATAGCTGCTCCACATCTGTTGGATGGTGATACTCTCCAATAATAAGTAGTTTGTTGGGTTAAATTAGATACTATATAAGAATTTCCAATTATGTTAGAAACATTCAGAATTGTAGTTGCAAAAGAAGGAGACGAAGAAACTTGTAATTGGTATGATTCAGCATTTGCTTGCACATTCCACTTTAAATTTACAGTCGTAGCCACACCAACCTGATTATTAATAGGACTAGAGATAACAACTGGTGTAAAAGTGCTGCTAAATATTTTTAAATTTTTATATCTAGTTTCAGTTTCTAAACCGTTGTTTCCCACTATACCCATGTTGTAATTTCCTGGATTTACTGCAGATAAATTTGAAACAGTTAAACTAACCGGCCCATTAGAATTTCTAGAAGAAGGTGTAAAAACAGCAGTTGCGCCACTTGGTAAACCAATTGTTGAAAAATTTGTTGTTGTTGTACCTGTTTGAGAATAGTTAAAAGTATATGTTGCATCTTGATTAGCACATACTTCAAGATCATTAGAAGTAGGAATAATAGCAAATCCAGAAGTAACGCCAGTAATAATTAACGAAAAGTCTTGTTTGTTAGTTACAAGGGTTCCTTTATGAGTAACTGTTATTACATAATCTCCCGCAGGCGGCGCATCTATTTTTACTTGTTCTACATTATCAATATTATTATCACCAAATCTAGTGGCATCAAGAGTTGGGTCTGAATCTAATTTCCATGGGAAATATGTAGTTCCGTTTCTTGTGATTCTAACATCTAAATCGTTTACCAGAGCGCGAGTTAAATCGTTAGCTCCTCTTTGTCCATTATTTGGGTCTCCTGGAACATCTGTCCAACAAGCGGAAGCCATTAAAGGAGAAGTTCCCAAAGATTTTACTGTAATTGTATATGTTTGTCCTTGATTTAGTTTTTCTTCAGAAATCCATGCATTTAAACCATTAGAAGTAATAGCTTGCGCAGCTGCTTTAGCATTCAATAATCCCCAACCAAAATTTATATCTGGACCAATACTTCCAGAATCATTTGCGGTATGACAAGCCAAACCTTTTAAGGTAGCCGCTTTCATAAATTTAGTAGTTAAATTATTATGATGTTGTTGTAAAAGCAATAAAGTACCTGCAACATTAGGCGAAGCCATCGATGTACCGGTTAATGTGGCGGTTGAGGTATTACTTGTATGACTAGTTGATGTTAACCCAGTTCCGTTACCGGTTATATCCGGTTTTATTCTTCTATCATCAGTTGGTCCTTGACTACTTGAAGTATTAATTCCTGGTGTAGCTAATATATCTCCAACTGAATTCACAGAAACATCTAGACAATTTGCTATGACTAAATTGTTTTTGGCTGTTTTATTTCCAGTAAGTTTATCAGTTCCAAATGATATTGGATTAGTATTATTTTCGTCTTCTCCTGAATTTCCTGCAGAAGCCACCATTAGATAGTAAGGTGCTAAATAAGCAATTTCATCCCAATTTTTTGCATCTTGATCATAAGTTCCTATATACCAAGCTGGTAAGGTCACATTATTATTTGTTACAGGTACACCATAAGAATGGTTTGAAATAAGCATCCCGCCCAAAACTTCATCAAGAACTTCTGTTTGATCACTTGTCCAATTAAATGTTCTTCCGGTGGCTTCATAAGCCATTCCTCTATGTGCTAAATTTGTACTATTAGCCAAAATTGTTCCAGTTACATGCGTAGCATGTTGAATATAAGTTGTTCCGCCTCCGTCATCAATTGAAACTACTCTTCCTCCAAAATGATTGTGCTCGGCTCTAACCGTACCACCATCCCATACTCGCGCTACCATCCCTTGGCCGTTTAGGGTAAGCCCTAAACTTCCACCAGTATTTAATTGTACTGCTCTAGTTGATTTAGCTGCGGCTTGATTTTCCGTTGATCGATAAATAGGAAAACCATCAGAAGTAATTCTTACTAATTCATGAAAATTACCTTTACTATCCGTGTAACTCATTGGGATATTATTTTTTAATGAAAAGTCATAAGCTCTTGCTTTCTCCTTTTCTTCTAAAATTTTGAATTCCTTTGCTTTGCTTTTAATTAGCGCAACATCATAATCTTTAGTGATATTTATAATGTCTTTTTCAGATTGTGCATATCCAAAAAGACTTGTAAAGCATAAAGTTAGTATAAGTATTTTATTTTTCATTTTTTTTATTTTTTCGGGTGATATCGTGTGGTATAGATAGCAAATATATTAATTTAAGGTTTAATAACAATATCTTGGTTTTAAATTTCTTAACTTTAACATTTGTTATCTAATCCATTAATTTGCTTTTATTTAATTATTATTACAAATTGGCAAAGAAATCATTTCCTTTGTCATCGGTAATAATAAACGCTGGGAAATCTTTCACGGTTATTTTACGAACGGCTTCCATACCCAATTCTTCAAAATCAATAACTTCCACAGATAAGATGTTTTCTTTTGCCAAAATGGCTGCAGGACCACCAATAGAACCCAAATAGAACCCACCATATTTGTTACAAGCATTCATTACATCCTTGCTTCGGTTTCCTTTCGCTAGCATAATCATGCTTCCGCCAGCGGCTTGGAATTCATCTACATACACGTCCATTCTTCCTGCGGTTGTGGGTCCGAAACTTCCTGATGGCATGCCGTCTGGTGTTTTTGCAGGTCCGGCATAATATACAGGATGATTTTTAAAATACTCTGGCATTGGTTTTCCAGCGTCTAATAATTCTTTAATTTTTGCATGTGCAATATCACGAGCTACAATTAATGTGCCATTTAATTTTAAACGGGTTTTGATTGGATATTTCGATAATTCAGTTAAAATTTCCGACATAGGTTTGTTTAAATCAACTTCTACCGCTGGCTCTAAATGTGGTGCTGTTGCTGGTAAAAACTGACTTGGGTTGGTTTCTAATTGTTCTAAGAAAATACCGTCTTTCGTAATTTTTCCTTTAATATTTCTATCTGCAGAACACGAAACTCCCATTCCAACAGGACAAGATGCTGCGTGACGAGGCAAACGAATTACTCGTACATCATGAGTTAAATATTTTCCACCAAACTGGGCTCCAATTTGACTTTCTTGACAAATAATCTGCACTCTTTTTTCCCATTCTAAATCGCGAAACGCTTGACCAGACATATTTCCAGAAGTTGGAAGATTGTCATAATATCCCGCTGATGCTTTTTTGACAGTTGCTAAATTCGCTTCAGCAGATGTACCACCAATTACTAAAGCTAAGTGATACGGCGGACAAGCCGCTGTTCCTAAATCCATAATGCGCTCGCGAACAAATTCTTCTAAAGATTTGTCATTTAATAACGATTTTGTTTTTTGATATAAGAAGGTTTTGTTGGCCGAACCACCACCTTTTGTTAGAAATAAAAACTCATACGTGGCGCCTTTTTTTGCATAAATATCAATCTGAGCTGGAAGATTTGAACCTGAGTTTTTTTCTTCAAACATCGAAATTGGTACAATTTGCGAGTATCGAAGATTTTTATTTTGGTACGTATTGTAAATTCCTTTGGATAACCATTCGCCATCTTCTACACCTGTGTACACGTTTTCACCTTTTTTAGCCACAACAATCGCTGTTCCTGTATCTTGACAAGAAGGTAATTGACCTTCTACAGCTACAGCCGCATTTTGTAATAAATTATAGGCTACAAATCGGTCGTTGTCTGTGGCTTCTGGGTCTTCGATAATATTTCGTAATTTTTGTAAATGTGTTGAACGCAGCATGAAAGAAACATCGTCCATCGCTTCTTGTGCTAATAATTCTAATCCTTTTGGGTCTACCACTAAGATTTCTCTATCGCCATGTAGTTCTATTTTTACAAAATCTGAAGTTAATTTTTTGTAGGTTGTATCGTCTTTTAAAATAGGATACGGGTCTTGATATATAAAGTCCATTTGTTTGAGTTTTGAAGCGTAAAGTTAAGGAATATTTTAAAAAAACCGGGCATGAGTTTCAAACTCTTACAGGTAACTATCTTCTAAAAAAACCAACTCGCCACAGCAATTGCTGCTATTACACAAATTAAATCTACCAAAAGCATAATTCCTAAAGTGTATCGGGTGTTTTTTACATGAATGCTTCCAAAATATACCGCAATTACATAAAAAGTAGTTTCTGCACTGCATTGAAAAATAGCGCTCAATCTTCCGGTTAATGAGTCTACTCCAAACGTATTCATGGCATCAATCATGAATCCTCTCGAACCACTTGAGCTGAAAGGGCGTAACATGGCAACAGGTAAAGAATCGGTAATTTGTTTACTTACGCCAATATTGGAAAATACAAAAGAAATTCCGTTACTCATAATTTCAAACAAGCCACTATTTCTAAAAAATGAAATGGCCACTAACATTCCCATTACGTAAGGAAAAATTGTAACACCAGTTGTTAATCCGTTTTTGGCACCGGAAACGAAAGCATCAAAGATTGTGGTTTTTTGCTCAACAAATTTACTTTCTTTAGTGAAAGCATAAACTAATGTAATCCCAATAATTCCAATTAACATTAAACCTGATAAATTAGAGGTAAAGAAGTTTTTTTCTACTAAATTTAATCCGTTAACGTAAAATAATAATCCGGTGATTGCAGCAATTATAGTCATTAATCCAACGATTAAAGTAGCGCTTTTAAAGTTTATTTTCTGTTTGATTCCAACAATTAATAGGGCTGCAATAGTGCCTATAAATGAGGTGATGATACAAGGCAACATAACATCTGCTGGATTTTCCGCATTTGCTGCTGCACGATAACCAATAATTGATGTTGGAATTAAAGTTAACCCTGCCGCATGCAAACACATAAACATAATTTGCGCATCGCTGGCTTTGTCTTTGTCTGTATTAAGCGTTTGTAAACTTTCCATAGCTTTTAATCCGAAAGGTGTGGCAGCAGAATCTAATCCTAAGAAATTTGCCGCAAAGTTTAACGTCATATAAGAAACCGATTCGTGATTTTTAGGTACAGATGGAAATATTTGTGCGAAAAACGGACTTAATTTTTTGGCTAATTTTTCGGATGCACCTGAAATTATTAGCAACTCCATTAAACCACAAAAGAAAGCCAAATAGGCCATAAGAGGCAGAACAATATCGAACAAACTGTTTTTACAAGTTGGTAATAAACCATCCGATTTTTGTTTGCCACTATATATTTTTACCGTTTGGTTTTTATAAACGTATGTAGTATCTGGATTTAAGGCATCTCTATTGATAGTAAATGTTTTTTCTTCGGATTTTTGAATACTATCTTTAATGAAAACAGGGATTTCTTTTAAAAATTTTTCCGAAATTAAAACAGGATCATCTTTTTTTCCATTTAATACATAATCTACAGAATACGTGTTTTCTGCAAACAAACTTACTATAATAAACACTATAGAAGAAATAAAAATAGCCAACCAAAATCTACTTAATACCATATTGTATTTTTTTGTAAATGTATGATTTTATAAGATAAAAAAAAACCGTTCCAAAATCAATTAGAACGGTTTAGAATTTTTTAGGTATTTTTTATAAAGTGGGTTGTAACACTTTATCAATGATGTGTGCTACACCATTTGAACCCTGTATGTTTATTGTTTTAATACTTGCATTAACTGCTGTGATATCAGCAATATTAACTGTTCCAGCTGCTATAGAAATAGTTTGTTGTGGCCCAGTTAATTGAGTATTAATAACCAAAGGTGTAATAACTACAGGTGTTGCTGGCGCAACAAAAACAGTTGAAGACGAAGCTCTACGATTATTATTTTCAATATGATATTTCAATACTTTAGTAATATTTGCGTCAGATTGGCCATTTAAAAATGATGCACTTGTAAACGCAGCATTAGTTGGAGCAAAAACCGTACGTGATAACGCATTTGAAGCACCAGTTGCTGTTGTAGTAATATCTGTTAACACTGCAGCTTGAGGAGCAGAAGTTAATACGCCTAGTAAACTAGTCAAATCTGGATTGGCAATAATTAAGTTGTGTAATTTAGGAATATTTAATACATGACTAATTACATGTACAACTCCATTACTTGCATTTATATCCGATTGTAAAACAGATGCACCGCCATTAGTATTCCCTCCATTAAGTACTACACCATTAGTTTTATTTATGTATAAACTGATAGAGACAGAAGTTGATGTTGCATATGGAGAAAATGTGTTCACATATCCGCTATTTGGCAAATTAGCAGCTAATGTGCCTTCTGTTAATAAGTGGTATCTTAGTATTCTACTTAATGCAGCAATGTTAGCAGTTGTTGTAGTAGCTGCTATAGAAGCCTCAGTTATCCCAGCTGCAATAAAAGCACTATTTTTTGGAGCTAATACTGTGTGCGACCCTGGGTTTCTAAATGTATTTAGTAATCCAGTTTTAACTAAAGCTGCTTTCAAGATACTGAAATTTGCAGCATCAGCATCTAATATCTCTACAATGGTAGGATATTTTTCTACTACATTTTCTGATTCACTTTCACAAGAAAATGATAATAAAGCTACAGTTACTACTGCTAACGCTTTTGATATTTTATTAATTAGTTTCATCTTTTTAATGTTTTTTAGTTTACACTATTTACCAAATGTATATCTTAATGTGAATTGTGCTTGCCAAACATCAAATACCGATGAATTATTAGATAAGGTATCTTTAATTAAATATCTTTTTCCATTATCATCCGTTTGTTGTGCCAATTGAAAACTTGGAACATAATTGTTTGCAGCACTTGGCGCTGTACTTACCGATAATATTTGGGTATTTGTTGCTCTTTTAGAAACGCCCCAATCATGGTTTAACAAGTTTGTGAAGTTTAAGATGTCTGCTCTAAATTGAAAAGATTGTTTTTTCCCTTTTATTTTTAAGAAGAAATCTTGAGTTACAGATAAGTCTAAACGGTGTAACATTGGTAACGTAGATGCGTTTCTTTCCACGTATTGTCCACGTTTTGTCTTTAAATAAGAATCCTGTTCAATATATTTATCGAAAGCTTCTGCTTGTTGAGCGGCAGTAAATAATACTTGAGATACACCACCAACATTTTGAGTGATATCTGCAAATCTAATTTCTGATACTTTATTTGGTACGTACAACAAATCATTTCCATTTACACGGTCACCGTTGATGTCACTTCCGTAAGTATAGGTATAAGGACTTGCTTTTTCTCCAACATAACCAATATTAATTGAAGTAGATCCGCCATATTTAGATCCATAATTTAATTTATAGCCTAATAAACCTACAATTCTGTGAGGCGTATTGTTGTTTGAATTAGATAAATCTAAATTGTTATTTCCTAACACAGATCTTGCTCCTGTCCAAGAACCTGAAGCAATAGAACCAGCAGATAATAAATCTTGAGCAGTTGATTTAGTATAGGCAACTGACCCCCAAAATCCATTTTTGTAAGGATACTCTAACTTAAATGTAGTTGAAACAAAATAACCTTGGTTTGAGTTTGATAATACAATTGCATTTGATACATTATCATTTATTCTTGCTCCAGCATCTGTTCCAGAATAAAAAGGTCGTGTATCACCACCATTATTTATGTTTCTTTGAGCAACTTCTAAATTAGCATTATAATAAAATACTTCGTTAATGTTTTGGCTATAAATTCCTTCAAATGAAGCTACTAAACCAAACGGCAATTTTTGATCTATAGCAAAATTTGTTTTCCAAGATTGTGGAAATTTGAAATTTTCATCTGTAAAAGCCAAATCAAATGTAGTTGGCAATTGAGGCGTGCTAGGTGTAAAATATTGACCTGGATTTGCTGTAAATCCATATCCACCTGCCGCTATAGCTGCACCACTTACATCAACAAATCCGGTTAATACACCATTGTTTCCAATTGCGTTAGATAAAAACACAAGAGGCGGTCTTCCTGTGAATACACCTGTTCCACCTCGAAAAATGGTTCTCGCATTTTTGTTCACATCAAAGTTAAATCCAAATCTTGGTTCAAACAAGTATTGTGTTTTTGGCATGTCGCCAGTATTGAATTTTTCGCCATTTGCAAAAGTCATAGCAGTAACCACTGGATTTTCTAGTGCTGTATCTACTAAACCAACCGCAGTAGCTCTAATTCCGTATGTTAATTTTAATTGGTTTGACACTTTATATTCATCTTGTGCATAAAGGTCAATTTTATTAGATTTTAAAACTTGCATTGGTTCTGCTCCACCTGGTAAAGCCGAGTATCTGTATTGAAATCTTGATGGTAAATTTGTAGTAGATGGCGCTCCACCATTAGCAACCGTTTCTGCAACTGCATTGTTAAAAGTTGTAAGGTCGTCAAAAATATAGACTCCATTTGATGCTGGGAAGAAATTATTGTTGGATACAAATCTTTCATAATTGGCACCAAATAATAAAGTATGTTTACCGAAGTTTCCTGTTATGTTATTGGTAAAGTGAAGGGTTGAGTAATCTAATAAATTAGAAGGTGTAAAAGGGTCTAAACCAGCAGAAATATAATTATTTGATCCCTTTTTAATGTCAATAGTTGGGAAAAGACCACCACCTTGTAAACCTCTATTTTCTAATTGTTTATCATATCCAGCGATAAAGTTATTTGACCATTTTTCTGAAATTTTCCAATCCCATTCTAAAACCGCAGATCTTGTATTGTCTTGAATAACGTAACCACTATTTTTGTATGACATAGAGAAAACGTTTGTTCTTCTGTTACCAAAACCAGCAGAGTTTGAATTTGAAATTAATTCATCAGCACCAGAATCGTGGTGCACATAACGTGCTGTTAACTTATGATTGTCATTAATATTCCAGTCAATTCTAGCTAAAAACTTTTTAGATTCTTTAACTGCATCAAAATTTTCAAAAGCACCTGTTTCGTAGCCAAATGAGTTTTGTAATAAGTTTGACACACTTACTAAATCAGTATAAGCTGTTTCAGATACTTGTGCTCCAGCATTTGGCGATCCTGATGAAGTCCAAGTTGTTGCTGGACTAACATTATCAATAGTTTCAAAGTTACCAAAGAAAAATAACTTGTCCTTGATAATTGGTGCGCCAATTCGAGCTCCCCAAATTTTTTCTTCAAATTTTGAAGGCGTAATATTTATATTTCCGGCTCTTTCACCTAAATATTCTTTTTTATTATTTCTGAATGAATGATAAACAGAACTTTCAACTTCATTTGTACCACTTCTAGTTACCGCATTAATCCCTGAACCTGTAAAACCTGATTGTCTAATATCGAAAGGAGCAATGTTTACTTGAAGTTGTTCAATAGCATCTAATGAAATTGCAGTAGAACCTGTTCTACCTCCAGCTTGAGAATCTGAACCCAAACCAAAACCATTATTAAATACAGAACCATCAATTGTAAAATTGTTCAAACGAGAATCTTGCCCTCCAAATGTTCCGTTACTTCCAGCATTTGCATTATATTTTGTAATACTGTTGATGTTTCTAGAACCAATAATCGGCACAGCGTTAATTTCTCTGTTAGAAAATTGCTGACCCGCACCCGTTTTACTTTTGTTAAAAGCATCTTTATAATTTACAGATACAATTTTTACTTCTTCAATAGAATTAATGGTACTTTGCATCTCAATATTAATTACAATTGAGTTTCCTAATGGAGCCGTAATTTCTTCAATTACAAAAGGGTTATACCCTACATAATTTACTTTAATTGTGTAAGGACCTCCTGGTCTTACAGAATTAGCCGAGTAATTTCCTTTTTCGTCAGTTGTCGAAAAGTACTTTGTTCCCGTGGGAACGTGCTTAATTTCTACTACTGCAGCTGCAAGAGTTTCACCTGTTGAAGATTTTACAGTACCAGTTATAGCTGATTTTGTAACTTGTGAAAAACCAAATGCCGAAATGAATAGAAAAAACCAATAAATGTTCTTTTTCATGTTTTGTTAGTTAAATATTTTCCACAAAATTAGAATAAATATTCACGTCTAATATTAAGAAAACATTAACATTTCATTTATTTTTTAACTAATAAATTTACTTAATAGCGTAGTTGTTGAACTGTCGTGGTTTTTGATGTTTCCGCTTTCTATTTCGTTTAAAATAGAATTGGCCAATTGCTTCCCAAGTTCTACACCCCATTGGTCATAACTATAGATGTTCCAAATAATGCCTTGTACAAAAATTTTGTGTTCGTACATGGCTACTAATGCGCCCAAACTTTCTGGAGTGAGTTTGTTAATTAGTAGGGTATTGGTGGGTTTGTTGCCTTCAAAAACTTTAAAAGGTATTAAATCTGCTACTTCAGCTTCTGTTTTACCTTGTGCTAAAAATTCTGAAAGTACTTGTTCACGAGATTTTCCTTTTAATAAGGCTTCTGTTTGCGCAAAAAAGTTAGACATTAATTTGTTATGATGGTCTTTTTCGCCATAAAGCGGCTCAATAAAACCAATAAAATCTGTTGGAATTAGTTTTGTTCCTTGATGAATTAATTGAAAAAACGCGTGTTGCGAATTGGTTCCTGGCTCGCCCCAAACAATTGTTCCTGTTTGATAATTTACAGATTTTCCATTTCTAGCAATAGATTTTCCATTGCTTTCCATAATACCTTGTTGTAAATAAGGCGCTAGTTTTTGTAAATATTGTGTATACGGAATTAGTGCTTCTGTTTCGGCACCAAAGAAATTATTATGCCAAATACTTAACAACGCTAATACTACAGGAATGTTATTTTCAAAAGGCGTATTTGCAAAATGCACATCCATTTTATTCGCACCTTTTAATAATTGATTAAAATTATCGTATCCAACAGCTAAACTTATAGTTAAACCAACGGCACTCCATAATGAAAATCTTCCGCCAACCCAATCCCACATTGGGAAAATATTTTCGGGTGCGATACCAAAGTTGGTTACGTTTTTCAAATTTGTTGAAACGGCTACAAAATGTTTGGCAATATCTTTCTCAGTAGCATACTGTAAAAACCATTTTTTTACGGTTTCCGAATTGGTTAAGGTTTCCTGAGTCGTAAATGTTTTAGAAACGATAACAAATAAAGTAGTTTCAGGATTTATTTTTTTTAATATTTCTTGTACATGATCGCCATCTACATTAGAAATAAAATGTGTGTTTAAATTGTTTTTATAAAATTGTAAGGCTTCCACAATCATGGCCGGACCTAAATCCGAACCACCAATTCCAATATTCACCACATCTGTAAATGGTTTTCCAGAATATCCTTTCGCTTCTCCTGAAATGATATAATTTGTAAAATCTTTTATTTTATTTTTTGTGTCATAAATTTCAGGAATTACATTTTTTCCTTCAAACAAAACCACATCGTTTTCATTAGCACGTAATGCGGTATGAAGCACAGCTCTGTCTTCGGTTTCATTTATTTTTTCTCCCGAAAAATACTTTGATATAGCATCTGGCAACCCTACTTCATTTGCTAATTCTATAAGTAATTGTATGGTTTCTTCAGTCCAATTATTTTTTGAAAAATCTACATAAAAATCATGCCATTCAATATTGAATTTTTCGGCTCTTTTGGCATCATTTTTAAACAAATCTTGAATAGATTGCTGTTCAATTTCTGAAAAATGAGAGGTTAATTTTTGCCAAGCTTTTGTTTCGGTTGGATTGATATGTTGTAATTTCATGATAAAATTGTTTATTCTTTAAATGTTTTTGCAGTGGTTTCGTCTAATTCTTTTTTTAGCGGTGCAATTGTAGCTAAATATTTTGTTTTTTGTTTTTTTGTCATGGGTTCCGAAGTAGGCATTTTTAAACGTAAAGGATCTACTTGAACGCCATTTTTCCAAAAACGATAACACACGTGCGGACCAGTTGCTAAACCAGTACTTCCCACTTTTCCAATAATTTGTCCTTGCGAAACAGATTGCCCTCTTCGAACTAAAATTTTCGACATGTGAAGGTATTGTGTGGCGTATTTTCCGTTGTGTTTTACTTTTACAAAATTTCCGTTTCCAGAAGTATATCCCGTGGCTTCTACAACTCCTGAAGCGGTTGTTTTTATAGGTGTTCCGTGTGGTGCAGCATAATCTGTACCATTATGTGCTTTCCAAGTAAATTGTACTGGATGAAATCTTCGAGTTGTAAATTTTGAGGTTAATTTGAAAAAGGATAAAGGTGCTTTTAAAAACATACTTTTAGCTCCCGAAGCTTTTTCGTCATAATATTCTACTTTTTTTTGATTCTCATTTAATTTATAAGGGAAAGCGTATATTTTTTTCCCTTTGTATTCAAAATAAGACGCTTCTACTTCGTCTACTCCTAAATATTCTCCGTTTTCAAAATATTTTTCTTTAATGGTTACAGCAAATTTATCGCCTTTTTTTAGCTTGAAAAAGTCAATTGAATATTTATAAATCTGTGCCAATTCGTTTGCTAAATCTGCGCTTACTCCTTTTCTTGATAAAGTTTCTGATAAAGAGCCGTCCAACTCTGCCGCAATAGTTCTTCTTTTAATTATGGTAGGACGTTTTTTTATTTCTACACGAATAGAATCTCTTAGGTCGACCACTAAAAAACTGGTTTTGTCTTGCACATAAACCATTGCTTTTAATTTTTTCTTGTTTTTTTTATCGGAAAAAGTTAAAAAAGCTTTACCTGCTCGGATGTTTTTAATGTTGAAAGAATCTTTAATTTTTTCAGTTACATCAAATGTTTTTAAACTATCGGGTAGTGTGTACGCTTCTAAAATGGTGCTAAATGTGTCGCCAGATTGCAAGGTATCTTCAACCACAGAAAAATCATTAAAAGTAAATCCGTATTTTTTAATTATAGGTACTTTTTTTGTGATTTTTGCTGCCGATTTACTGTCATTTTCTTTGTTTTGACAGGAAAACGTAAGCAGTAGTAAAGCGTATAATATGTATTTCAAATCTTGGTTTTTAATTATTCTCCCCAGTTTTTTAATTCTTCTTCGCTCCAAAGTTCTGGAAAGAAAATTCTTTTTTGGTATTTTGGTAGCATGTATTTTTTCCAATCACTTCCGCCTGTAGCTTCATGATTTCCAGGAACGCTTTCAATATATTTTTTTGCCGCATTAAAATGTCCCATCACCCAAGTAATATTTACAGTTTTGTCGTAATGACGCATAGCCGCTATTAATTCTGGATTTTTTTGATCGTTTTCTGGTAATTGTTTAAATTTTTGCCAAAGATTTATGGTATTGTATTCTTCCATAAAAGCCAAAAATTCCTTCTTATATTTTCGTTCAAATTCGCATAACAAATATGATTTTTCTCCTGTTTGATGATCTTTTCCTGCAGCTTGCCAATATAAATGTTCTAACGCGTGCGTGTAAGACGTGTTTCTATCAATGGTTGCTCTAAAACGGAAATCGATTAAATTAATTAAATCGGTTGATGCAAATTCAATCATTCTATATTGTGCACTTTGAAAACCACTTGCAGGCGTTAAGGTATTTCGGAATTTTAAATATTGCTCTGGTTCCATGCCTTCTTTCATAATATCAAAAGAAGTGGTTAACATATCAAAATAGCGGCTAATTCTGTTTAATCTTTCTGTAAAAAATTCAGTACTTGGTGCAGTATTATGGCACACTTGTTCCATTTCCCAAAGTATCATTTTAAATAACAATTCATTCACCTGATGATACATAATAAACACCATTTCATCTGGTAGAGTAGAACGTTGAATTTGTAAATTTAAAAGCGCATCGGTTTGAATATAATCCCAATATGTTATTGGTTTTGCCCAAAGTAATCCTTCTAAATGGGTTTCTGTTTTTTGATTTATTTTTTCGAACTTTTCATCTAATTGTTCGATTTTTGTTGAAATAGTATCTTTCAAAATAAGTATTATTTAAAATTTATAGGATGTTTTAATCCTTTGTACTGATCAATATCTGCTTTTATAGAACCAACTGCTAAACTGGCTTTTACTCGGATTGGAATTTTATTTTCATCATCTGATATCCAAACGGTTACACTTTCTTCTTCTTTAAAAACACGCCCGGCTTGTACTAGTGGTTTAAAAATCATGCAGTTTATTTCTCCAAATTTAGAGTTTATATTTTCTTTACCAACAAATTTAAGTTTAAATTTTGTAGTTTCTTCATCAAAAAACATATCTATCGTTATGGATTCGCCAACAACCAATTTGTCAATTTTAGGGTGATTCCTTAGATAATAAAAAGACGAAACAATATCCTGAATATTTTCAGGTACATTAAACGTTTTTTCAGTTTTGTTTTTATAATCTTTTACTAAAACGGTATTGTTGTTTTGGTTGAAATAGCCTTGTTGGTTTTTGGTATAGCCACCTTCGTTTATGTTTCTAATAAACACATAAGGTTTGTTGGTTTCTTTATTAAAATAGCTTTCGTAGTTGTCCACTACTTTAAACATCATTTTAGTCACGCCAGTTGTGTAGCCTTTTCCTATAACATGGTGCATTTTTTTACCGTTAAGATCGGCGTCTTTAACTTCTAAAGTGGCATAACCGGCATTTATTAATCCGTAGTGTATTCTTAATTTGAAAAATTCACCAATGGCGTAAGAATCCATTTCCTCAGTATCAAAAGAGTTGGATAGCACAAACACCGTTAAAAGTAAAATTATTCTTTTCATTTTATAAGGTTTTCTTTGTAGAATGCAATTATTGTTCCAAAGTTACAAAAAACAAAAAACCCAGTCAAATGAATTAACTGAGTTTTTATTTTTAACCAACCAAAAACTATAAATTATGAAAACTTATACGCAATATGAGTCTACTACCTCTCAATTGCCCTGCAAAGATATGTTAAGGTTTTGTGTTTTATTTAAATAAAAATCAACTTTAACACTTTTAACAGAAAAATACGCAAGAAAAGTGGTTAAAATTCAACAAAACAAAAAAATAACCTACTTTTTTTATCTATTTGACAATATTGTTTTTAACCAATTGGTTTTTAATGATTTATAATCGGTGTATTTTAATTTAAAAAGCAGCTGTTGTAGCTGCTTTTTATTTTTATAATGTTCCTCTTTTGGCTTGTTCTCTTTCAATAGATTCAAACAAGGCTTTAAAGTTTCCTGCTCCAAAACCCCTGGCGCCCATTCTTTGGATAACTTCGAAGAAAAGTGTTGGTCGGTCTTCTATTGGTTTGGTGAAAATTTGTAATAAATACCCTTCCTCATCGGCATCAATCATAATACCTAATTTTTGAAGTTCGTTGATGTCTTCTTTAAATTTTGACATGTGATCTTTCAATCTTTCTGGAATGGCATCATAATATGCTTGTGGTGGCGTACTTAAAAATTCGATTCCACGAGAACGCATATCGGCAACTGTAGTAATAATGTCATCTGTAGCAACTGCTATATGTTGCACGCCTTCGCCTTCATAAAAATCTAAATATTCTTCAATTTGAGAACGTTTTTTTCCATTGGCCGGTTCGTTAATTGGAAATTTGATTCTTCCATTTCCGTTACTCATAACTTTCGACATCAATGCTGAGTATTCAGTAGTAATTTGTTTGTCGTCAAAAGAAAGGAAATTAACAAATCCCATTACATCTTCAAACCATTTTACGGCTTCATTCATTCTATTCCAACCCGTATTTCCAACCATATGGTCAATAAATTTTAATCCAACAGGTGCTGGATTATAATCCGATTTCCATTCTTGATAACCAGGCATGAAAATTCCGTTGTAATTTTTACGTTCCACAAACACAAACACCGTTTCTCCGTATGCGCCATAAATACCGGCACGAACTACCTCTCCATCTTCGTCTTTTTCAACAACAGGCTCAAAATAAGGTTTTGCACCTCGTTTTGTAGTTTCTTCAAATGATTTTCTAGCATCTTCAACCCAAAGTGCAATGACTTTAACGCCATCTCCATGTTTTTTAACATGTTCTCCAATTGGTGAATTACTGTTTAAAGCGGTTGTTAATACTAAACGTATTTTATCTTGTTTTAAAACATAAGACGCTCTGTCTTTTACGCCAGTTTCTAATCCTGCATACGCTAATGATTGAAAACCGAAAGCCGTTTTGTAAAAATGAGCGGCTTGTTTGGCGTTTCCTACATAAAATTCTACGTAATCTGTTCCTAATAAAGGCAAGAAATCTTGTGCGCCTTCAAATATTTTTTCTAAGCCGTATTCGACTGATTTTAAATCTTTCATAATAATATGTTAATTAGAGAATTTGATAATTAGAAAATGGGTACGTGATAATAATTATTTAATGAACACATTTCCTATTTATTTATTTTATTTTTGAGGTTGAAATTATTTTATTTAATATTTTTAAAATTTCTGATAAATCCATTAATAATTCTTTACAATCTGGATATGATTTATGAGCATCACATAGAAATAACCAATATTCTGTTTCGTCAGCTTCCTTAATGGTAATTTTTAATTTATGTATAAAGTCTGCTTTACTTTCAGCGTTTTGGGCTTCTTTAGAGTTTGCTCCTATTGAAGTTCCGCTTTTCAATAATTGATTTCCTATTACAAATTTCTTTTTTTCTTGTAATGATTCGGTAAAATCAATTATTTTAAGTGAAAACTCAAAAGTTTTAATTAAAAGTGCATTGTTTTTATATTTTTCATTAAAAGTCATTTTTTTGAAATTATAAAATGAGTTGATTAATTAATCTGAAAATGTATTTGTTTTGGATATTTTAGTATTATCTAATTATCAAATTGACACATTATCTAATTATTCCACCCAAGATTTATAGTATTTCCCATCGTCTAATCCCATTGCTGTTTCTGTTACCATTAATGGACGAAATGTATCAACCATTACAGCTAATTCTTTTGTTTCGGTATGACCAATACTTCTTTCCATTGCTCCTGGTGCAGGGCCATGAGGAATTCCTTTTGGATGTAAAGTGATATGTCCTTGTTCGATATTATTTCTACTCATAAAATCGCCATCAACATAATACAATACTTCATCAGAATCAATATTACTATGATTATAAGGAGCAGGAATTGATTTTGGATGATAATCGTACAATCTTGGTACAAAAGAGCATACTACAAATGTTGCTGTTTCAAATGTTTGATGAATTGGCGGCGGTAAATGAACACGTCCTGTAATAGGTTCAAAATTATGAATTGAAAATCCGTAAGGGAAATTATATCCGTCCCAACCAATAACATCAAAAGGATGTGTGGCATAAACTACCTCGTGCATCATTCCTTCTTTTTTGATTTTGATTAAGAAATCACCTTTTTCGTCATAGGTTTCTATTTCAGAAGGTAATTTAAAATCTCTTTCACAAAATGGCGAATGTTCTAAATGCTGCCCAGATTCGTTTTTATATCTTTTTGGGGTATAAAAAGGCGCATAAGATTCTACATAAAATAAGCGATTGTCTTCTGAATTGAAATCAATTTGATAAATCATTCCGCGTGGAATAATTAAGTAATCGCCATATTCAAAATCTATATTTCCCATCATAGTTCTAAGTTTTCCAGAACCTTTATGGATAAATATCATTTCGTCTGCATCTGCATTTTTATAAAAATAACTGCGTAATGATTTTTTTGGTGCGGCTAATCCGATAATACAATCTTTGTTAACAAGCATGTCTTTTCTGCTTTCTAAAAAATCGTCAGCTGGTTGTAATTCAAAACCTTTTAATAATAGCGACTTAATGTTCTTCCCAATAGCGATTTTTGGTTCAACAGAATAAGATTTAGTAATCTCTTTAACCTGTGTTGGTCTATGCACATGGTATAATAATGAAGAATGTCCATGAAATCCTTCGGTACCAAAAAGTTGTTCGTAATATAATCCACCATCAGTTTTTTCAAACTGCGTGTGGCGTTTTTGAGGGAAATCTCCTAATTTATGATATATTGGCATTTTTTTTAATTAGATAATTAGACAATGAAAAAATTAGATAATTTGCAAAAGGGCACAGTATCTAATGGGCACATAAAACTACTCACTCAGGATTTCTCTTGATGAGGAATTTTAAGTGGACTAATAATCCGTTCCAGTTTTCCATATCACAAATGTCGGAAAAATTTATTATAAAAAAAAACGACTTCAATTGAAGTCGTTTTTTAAATATTATATTATTCTGGTTTGTTATTAGATTTTTTGTCAGGGTTATTTAACACACTGTTTTTCTTACTATATACAAAGTAAAATATAAGCCCAAGTGCTAACCATGCTGCTAATCGCAACCAGTTTGTCCATCCTAATCCTGCAATCATAGCTAAACAAACACCAACTCCAAGAATTGGAACTAACGGCACGAATGGTGTTTTGAATTCTCTTTTCATGTCTGGATGTGTTTTTCTTAAAACAATTACTGAAATACAAACTAAAATAAAGGCGAATAGCGTTCCTATACTTGTCATGTCTCCAACAATATCTCCAGGAACAAATGCAGCGAATAATCCAACAATAACTAAAATTGCAAGATTTGCTTTGTATGGTGTTTTATATTTTGGGTGTAAATCACCAAATGCTTTTGGTAACAAACCATCTTTACCCATAGAATAAAAAACACGTGATTGTCCTAACAACATTACTAATATTACTGAGGTAAATCCGAATAAAATAGCCACGGTTACAAACTGTGCTAACCATTCATATCCAGGCATTGCAGAAGTAATTGCATTAGCCACCGAAGCTTCTTTTCCTCCATTTCTAAAAAATTCAACATCTTCAAGACCTGTTAACACGTGTGCAAAAAGAATATAAAGAACGGTACAAACTGCTAATGAGCCAAGAATACCAATAGGCATATCACGTTTTGGGTTTTTAGTTTCTTGGGCTGCTGTACTTACTGCATCAAAACCAATAAATGCAAAAAAGACTGTTCCTGCCGCTCCAAGAACCCCCCAAATACCGCCAAAATTATGACTTATTCCATGTTCGTCTGTAAAAATAGATGGTTGAGGAATATATGGTGTATGATTCGCTGGAGTAATAAAGTTCCAGCCAAGTATAATGATCAAAATTACAATAGTTACTTTTACTATAACTATTAAGCTGTTTACAAATGCTGATTCTTGTGTTCCTTTAATTAAAAGCAAACTAATCACCGCAACAATAAACAATGCGGGCAAATTTATAATACCATTTACACCCTCAGCTGAAACTTGAAAAGGGGAATGGCATAATTCATATGGAATTGGACTGGTATGGAGTACATTTACGAGTAAATTATTTAGGTATTCACTCCAAGCAATTCCTACAGTTGCTGCACCAACAGCATACTCTAAAATTAAATCCCAACCAATAATCCAGGCAAGTAATTCACCCATTGTTGCATAAGTATAGGTATAAGCACTTCCTGAAATTGGAATAGATGATGATAATTCAGCATAACATAAACCAGCTAATGCACAACCTATAGCCGCTACAATAAATCCTATAGTTACAGATGGCCCAGCACTTTGAGCTGCAGCTGTTGCAGTTCTGACAAATAATCCGGCACCAATAATTGCACCTATTCCTAGTGCAACTAATGACCAAGCTGTTAACGTTCTTTTTAATCCTTTTTCTGATTCAGTAGCTTCAGCAAGTAGTAATGAAATAGATTTTCTTTTCCAAATAGACATAAAGTAATAATTTTTTAGTTGCTTCAAATATAGGATATTTTCAATTAAATATCCAAATCCAAAAAAGAATTTAAAAAACGAAACCTAAATTCACCCAAAAAGCGGAAAAACTGGATTCAGGAGACCAAGTATATTTTATTTCAACGGGGCCTATTAAAGTTTCTAATCCATAGCCCAAACCAAATCCTGTATATGAAGGTTTGTTAAACCAGGTTTTCGTGGCTTTAAAAATAAAATCACCAATAATTGTGGCATTATATGTTAAGTTGATGTGATTTTTTTTATAAAATTCGAAATCAAAAGACCCACTGCTTTTTATATATGAATTTCCGCTTAAACTTAAAAAATCATATCCATAAAAAGGGCGAATGTTGGAGTTTTCTCTAAATCCAATTCCTCCCAAAGCAAAATCGAAATAAGGCAAATTAGAATACCCGATCTTGAAACCAATTTCATTTTGAATAATAAATGACAAATTTTTTAGGCAATTAAATGCAATTCCCATATCTGCTTTAGTAATTGAAAACTTTGAAAATTGATTCGTATAATCTGATGAATTAAAATAGTAATTAAAGTTACTCTTTAAATACCATCCTTTTTTTGGAAAATACTTATCATCAAAAGTATCATGATTAAGATACCCAAAAAATGATAAATAATTACTATTTTCAATTGTTTTATTTGCTTTTGGTAAATTGTCAGAATTTAAAAATAAGTTTTGAAACTCTACCCCTCCGCCAATATTAAATTTTCTTAAAAAAACAGTTTGTAGAAACACTTTAGTATTTATATTTGAATAATCTATATTTATTTTTTCAAAAGCATTGGTTAAATATTTTTGAATTCCAAATGCGGTATTTATATTTCTATTGAATTTATTTAAACTGGAGTTAATTCCAAAGCTAAAATAATAGCCATTGTCAATTAAGTAATTAAAATCGTACCTAAAATTATCGCCAAAAATTAAATCTAGGGAAACCATGTCATTTTTGGAGATAATTTTTTTCTGGGTGATATTTATCAAAGCACCACTTTTATACAATTCATCATAATGAAGTGCAAATTTCAAAAAAGTATTTATTTTGTTTTCTCGTAAACTAATAAAAATATCTTTTTCGTTAAATTGATATTTTACAGAACTAAAGTTTTGTGTATTGCTTAAATTTTGAATACCATTTTGAAAATCTGCAAAGCTTATTTTTGTGTTAGGTTTAAATCGTAATTTCCCTAAAACATATGCGCGTGTATAATTTTTCAGTTCTGTAAAAGCTATGTTTCCAACAAAAATAGAATCTTTAACAGGTTTTAATGCTGGTTTTTGATACGCTGTATTTTCAAATTTTAGTAGTTCTGATAAAAAATTTCTCGTTGCGTATTCACCATTTTCAATGATTTTCTTTCCATTTTCGAATGATAAAACCGTATATCCTTTTATTTCAGGTTTTATGTAAACATTTGTAAGCTGGCGCTTACTTTTCATTTGCGATTGTGTATTGAAATTAGAAATTTGCCCAAAAATAGTAGTAATACCTTGCAATTCATTTCGGTCTTTCAGTTCCTCTTGTACATCTACACCTATAATATATTCAGCACCTAATTCTTTAAGTTTTTCAACGGGATAATTATTTGTAACACCACCATCAACTAGTAGTCTTTCTTCAATTTCAATAGGATAAAAAATACTTGGAACAGAACTGCTTGCTACTAATGCTTGCGGAAAAATTCCTTTATTTAATACGATTTCTTCTCCAGTTTCAATATCTGTCGCCATACAAAAAAAAGGAATAGGTAATTTTTTAAAATCTCTTATGTTTCTTACGTGATAGGTTAATTTAGATAAAAAATTATAATTGAAAAAGCCTTTTGAAAATGCATTTGGCGTTTCTAGCTTTAATTTTTTAAAGGGTAATGATAACGCATAAATATCATCATTTCTTTTGTTAAAAAGTAATTTAGATTTTCTTGGGATATTATCCTGAACTAAATCGTCTATATTTAACGTGCTAAAAATAGAATCTAATTGTTTACCGGTATATCCAGAAGCGTAAAGTCCGCCAATGATAGCGCCCATACTGGTGCCGCCAATGTAGTCTATTTTTATACCTAAAGAATCAATTACTTTTAATACACCAATATGAGCCAATCCTTTTGCGCCGCCACCAGAAAGCACTAAACCAATTTTAGGTTTTTTAATGCTGTCTTGTGCTATTGAGTTAAAAGGCAAAAGTAAAAAGACAAAAGCAAAAAGTATAAAACAAGAAAATGTACCACGAATGTAATTCACTTGGCACTTTTTACTTTTTACTTGTTTATTTATCACGAGTTATTCTTTTTTGTAAAAGTCGGAAATTTTTTTTGCTTTTGAAAGTCCAATTACTGAAGAAATTTCAGATTCTGGTGCCTCTTTTATTCTTTTTACGCTTTTAAAGTGCGAAATTAAGGTAATCATTGTTTTTTCACCAATACCAGGAATACTTTCAACGGAAGAATTTAATGCCGCTTTGCTTCTTTTGTCACGATGATGTGTAATTCCAAATCGGTGCGCTTCGTTTCGTAATTGTTGAATTATTTTGAGCGTTTCCGATTTTTTATCCAAATATAAAGGAATTGGATCGTCTGGATAAAACAATTCTTCTAATCGTTTCGCAATACCAATAATGGCAATTTTACCACGTAAACCTAAATCTTCTAAACTTTTTAATGCTGAAGATAATTGTCCTTTTCCACCATCTATGATAATAAGTTGAGGTAAAGATTCTTTTTCGTCCAATAACCTTTTGTATCTTCTATACACCACTTCTTCCATTGAAGCGAAATCATTGGGTCCTTCAACGGTTTTTATGTTAAAATGTCTGTAGTCTTTTTTGCTAGCTTTTCCATCTTTAAATACCACACAGGCTGATACAGGATTTGTTCCTTGAATATTCGAGTTATCAAAACATTCAATATGTCGAGGTGCTACAGAAAGGCGTAAATCTTTTTGCATTTGTGCCATAATACGGTTTGTATGTCGGTCTGGATCTACAATTTTAATTTGTTTTAATTGGTCTAATCTGTAATATTTTGCATTTCTTACTGATAAGTTTAAAATCTCTTTTTTATCTCCTAATTTAGGAACAGTTATTTTAATTTTATCGCCTAAATCTATTTCAAAAGGCACTACTATTTCTGTTGAGGTTAAAAAGAATCGCGCTCTTATTTCTACAATAGCTAATTCTAATAATTCTTGATTGGTTTCGTCTAATTTTTTCTTTAATTCTAATGTGTGCGAGCGAATAATAGCGCCGTGCGAAATTTGTAAAAAATTGACATATGCCATTGTTTCATCGGAAATAATGGAGAAAACATCAATATTGGTAATCTTAGGATTTATTATCGTTGATTTTGCTTGATAGTTTTCTAAAACTTCAATTTTATCTTTAATTTTTTGGGCTTCTTCAAACTTCATTTCAGAGGCTAAAATCTGCATATGGTTTTTAAAATCTTTTAGACTTTCTTTAAAATTACCTTTTAAAATTTCTCGAATAGCTGTAATTTGTTTTTGATAATTTTCTTGCGATTCGTATCCTTCACAACCGCCTTTACAATTTCCGATATGATATTCTAAACAGACTTTGTGTTTTTCTGCTCTAATGTTTGCTGGAGATAAATCAAAATTACAGGTTCGTAAAGGATATAATTCTCTAATTAATTCTAATAATGTGTTTACGGTTTTAAAACTGGTGTAGGGACCAAAATATTCCGAGCCGTCTTTTATCATTTTTCGAGTAGAAAACACTCTTGGAAACGCTTCTTTTTTGATGCAAATCCAAGGATACGTTTTGTCATCACGAAGCAATACATTATATCTTGGCTGAAGTGTTTTAATAAGATTGTTTTCTAACAATAACGCATCGGTTTCTGTAGGAACAACAATGTGTTTTATGGTCACGATTTTTTTTACAAGTACCGCAGTTTTATAATTATCGTGGTTTTTTGTAAAATACGATTGTACGCGTTTTTTTAAATTTTTTGCTTTTCCAACATACAAAATCTTGTTGTCTTTGTCGTAATACTGATATACACCAGGATTATCAGGTAAAGTTTGTATTTGTAATTCTAAAGGTGAAAGCATTTTTAAAATTGATATTGAATTTAATATTGAATTGTTTTCAAATCAGTGTTTTAATAGATTTTTTACAACACAGATTGGATAAATTTTAGAAATCTTAAAAATTTCTCTAATCTGTGTTCTAAACTATTTTGAAATTGCTATTAAATATTGATATTGAATTTGATTTTTGTAATTGATATTGATATTGATATTGAATTGTTTTCAAATTAATGTTTTAATAGATTTTTTACAACACAGATTGGATAAGTTTTAGAAATCTTAAAAATTTCTCTAATCTGTGTTCTAAACTATTTTGAATTTGCTATTAAATATTGATATTGAATTTGATTTTTGTAATTGATATTGATATTAAATTGTTTTCAAATTAATGTTTTAATAGATTTTTTACAACACAGATTGGATAAATTTTAGAAATCTTAAAAATTTCTCTAATCTGTGTTCTAAACTATTTTGAAATTGCTATTAAATATTGATATTGAATTTGATTTTTGTAATTGATATTGAATTTGATTTTTTGTAATTGACATTGAAAATCAATATATGTTATTTATTTTTTAGTACTGCAATTTTTCTTTCTAATTCAGAAATTTGGTTTTGAATATCATCTTCTTCTTCAATATTTTCACCTTTGGCACCAGCAATCATAATTTCTAATGAAACATTCAAATTTTCTGCAATATAAGTTACAAAAGCTTCTAAATTTCCAGCATCAGCCAAGCGCAAAACGGCAAAATAGTTTTCTTTATCTTGTGTTTTTATAATCACTGGCGGAAAACCAAATTGCATTAAAATAAAATTCATTAAAATTCGAGCTGTTCTTCCATTTCCATCATCAAACGGGTGAATTCGTATAAATTTATAATGAAATTCGGCTGCAATTAATATTGGATTTACCTCTTTATCCTCAATTTTTTCTTTGTACCAATTTAGTAAATCGTACATTTTAGCTGGTGTTTCTTCTGGTGAAGCAAAATAAAATGTTTCTCCAGTTACTGTTAAAACATGGTTCGGATTTGATTTGTATTTTCCAGCAGAAATTTTTCTGGAAACTATTTTTCCATCTTCATTTATGGATTCTTTATACGAATCTTTCAATAATAAGGAATGTAATTCTCTAATGAAGTTTTCAGTTAATGGATAATCTTTTTTAACTACATCAATCACCCAATTTATAGCTTCATTATGACCCGTAATTTCCAAAGTATCTTTTAATGGTTTGCCTTGTGCAGTAACTCCAAAAAGCAATAAAGCTTTCGTTTCGCCATAAGTTAATGAGTTTCCTTCCAAATGGTTAGAATGATAATTCCAATCCAAACGAAATTTTTGCATAATACGGTGCTCTTGCTCCATGTTTATTGGGCGAAGCGTATCTAACTCTTGTTTTAACTCTAATGCTTTTTTAATTTCTACCATTTTGGATGTATTACTTAACAAAAATAACAAAAAACAATTGATTTAGCATAAAGTAATTTTTTATTACTTTAGCAAAAAGTAAAACACAGTATGCACAAGGAAATTACTATTTTTAACGAAACTATTTTACCGGGAAAGAGCAAAACCATCAATATGCAAATTGGTAAATTGCATACAATGACCGATTTACACATTCCAATTATCGTAGAAAGAAGTAAAAAAGAAGGGCCGGTAGTGTTGTTAACTGCTGGTTTACACGGCGATGAGATTAACGGCACTGAAATTGTAAGAGAATTAATTGTAAAAAAAATTAATAAACCAAAACGAGGCACTATTATTTGTATTCCCGTAATTAATATTTTTGGATTTGTCAATCAAGCCAGAGAATTTCCAGATGGTAGAGATTTAAATCGAATTTTTCCTGGAAGCAAAACAGGTTCTTTAGCAAGTCAATTTGCGTATTTTATTTTAAAAGAAATTTTGCCACATATTGATTATGCAATAGATTTTCATGCTGGAGGTGCTAGAAGATTTAATGCACCACAAATACGAATTGTTCCAAATAACGCAGAATTAAAAACACTTTCAGATGTATTTGGTGCTCCGTTTACCCTATATTCTAATAATATTTCTGGTTCGTTCAGAAGTTCATGTGATAAAATGAATGTGAAAATGTTATTATTTGAAGGAGGAAAATCGGTAGACATTAATAATGCGGTAACTCAAGAAGCTGTAGAAGGAACCAAACGATTTTTAATGCATTTTGGAATGCTAAAAAATAAACACGAAATTTCAAAACCAAATCAAACTATATATATTGAAACATCGGATTGGGTACGAGCTAATTTTTCTGGTATGTTTCATGGTTTAAAACAAATTGGAAGCTTTGTAACAAAAGGCGACTTATTAGCCACAATTTCAGATCCTTTTGGGAAAGTGAGTCATAAATTAAAAGCACCACATGATGGTTATTTAATAAACGTAAACGATGCCCCAATTGTATATCAAGGCGATGCTGTTTTTCATATTTCAACAAAATTAGAAAATGACTAAGAAGGAATTAAGAACCAAGTATAATGCTTTAAGGCAAAAATTATCTGAGACAACTATTGAAGATTTATCCTTACAAATTGCTAATCAAATCATTCAGTTAGATATTTGGCAACACAGTTTTTATCATCTTTTTTTACCTATTGAAACCAAAAATGAGGTAAATACAGAATATATTTTGCAAGTTTTGGCAGGAAAAGACAAAAACATTGTCCTTTCAGCAAGTGATTTTTCAACTCGAGAAATGACTCATTTTCTCTTAACAGATGCAACCAAAATAAAAAAAAACAAGTACGATATTCCCGAACCCGTTGACGGTTTAGAAGTTCCTGTTTCTAAAATTAATGTGGTTTTTGTTCCTCTTTTGGCTTTTGACGAAAAAGGCAATAGAATAGGTTATGGAAAAGGATTTTATGATCAGTTTTTGTCAAAATGCCAACCAGAAACCATAAAAATTGGCGTTTCTTTTTTTGAAGCAGAAACATTAATTTTTGACACCTTATCTACTGATATTCAGTTGGATTATTGTGTGACACCAACTAAAGTTTATAATTTTTTAATATAAATTTAAATCGGAATTCCATATATTTTATTATATTTGAAATTATTATTAAACAAATAAACTATGTTACAATCTATTCATTCCGCCCTAGCTTATGGTGTTTTAGCTGTATTAATTTTTGCTATTAGTAACGCTTTTTTAGGGCTTTCAGCAAAAAGAAATTTTACTTCAAAAGACAGAAGTATCTCATTAATTGCCTTAATTTTTAGTCATATCCAGTTGTTGGTTGGCTTATTTATGTGGGCATCTACTTTTGATTTCGATTTTAAAGCTTTAGGTTTAGTGAAAATAGATCATCCAATAACGAATATTTTAGCAATTGCTTTAATTACAATTGGTTGGAGCAAACATAAAAAAGAAGAAAGCAGTAATGGGAAGTTTAAAAAAATTGGTATTTTTTATGTTTTAGGATTAATTTTCTTACTATCAAGAATACCTTTTAAACATTGGTTAGGATTATAACTTTTTATGGTATTAATTTTGCCAAATCAATAAAAATATAAAGAGAAGTAAGTGAAAATTTACTTCTTTTTTAATCTTATCTATATGAAGATGAAAAAATTTATATACATATTGCCGCTTTTAGTAGTGCTTTTTTTTCAGAAGGAAAACATAAAATCTAATTTTTCTCAAGAAAAACCTAAACTAAAAGTTACAGATACAGTAAAGAAAAAAGACAGTATAGCCAAACCTGTTGAAAAACTAGAAATGTATCACGAATCGGCACACGCTTCTTATTATGCTAATAAATTTAATGGCAGAAGAACCGCAAGTGGCACAAGATTTAACAATAATGACATGACTTGCGCCCACCGAAAACTTCCATTTGGCACCAAATTAAAAGTTACAGGTGTAAAAACTAAAAAAGTAGTTTACGTTACAGTTACCGATAGAGGCCCGTTTCATAAAAACAGGCATATTGATTTAACAAGAGCCGCATTTTGGAAAATTAGACCTTCAAATTATGGTGGACATATTGATGTAAATATTGAAATTGTGAAGAAATAAAACTTAAAATTTTACACAAATTTCACAGATTTTCATGAATTATTTTATGGAAATTTCTGTTTTATATAAACGTTACCAAGCGGTAAAAGGTTTTTTACTTAAATACGCATTATAATATTTTTCATCGCCAGTTACTTCTTTTGCCAGCCAATTTGGTTTTTCAAACGTTTCATTGGCGTCGGAAAGTTCAATTTCAGCAACAATCAATCCCTTATTTTCACCTTCAAAAATATCCACTTCAAATGTATGATTTCCTTTTTTGATTAAATACCGGGTTTTATCAATTACGCCTGTTTCGCATAATTTTAATAAAGCTTCTGCTTCGAATAACTCAATTTCTTTTTCCCATTCAAAACGTGTAGTTCCTGATTCGTCGCCTTTGCCTTTTATGGTAATAAATCCTTTATCGTCTTTTATTCTAATTCTGACCGTTCGTTCAGGTGTGGAATTTAAATACCCTTGAGCAATTTTATGCGAATGTAAAGCCTCAGAAATAAAATCTAAGGAATGGACTAAAAATTTACGTTCTATTTCTTGCATAATTTTTAAAATATAAAGAATCAAAATTACAATATTTAAACATATAAGTCGCATAAGTTTTATCGTTCTTTTTGTTTCAAGTTTTAGGTTGGCTGAGGTTCTCTAATCCAATGGTATTGAAATTTCTGAAAATCTGATAAATTTCAGTTTAAAGAAATATTTTTTTCAGTACTTTGTAAATCTTATGGAAATCATACAACGAAAAATAATTCACATTGATATGGATGCCTTTTATGCCTCTGTAGAACAATTGGATAATCCTGATTTAAAAGGGAAACCAATTGCTGTGGGCGGAAATGAAATTCGTGGTGTAGTAAGCGCTGCCAGTTATGAAGCGAGAAAATTTGGGGTAAGAAGCGCTATGAGTGGGGCACAAGCCGCTCGTTTATGTGAAAATTTAATTTTTGTAAAACCAAATTTTGAACGATATAAAGAAGTTTCTAAACAAATTAGAAAAATATTTTATGAATATACAGATTTGGTAGAACCACTTTCCTTAGATGAAGCGTATTTGGATGTTACGGAAAATAAAAAAGGAAATCCAAGTGCAACATTAATTGCTAAAGAAATCCGACAAAAAATATTTGAAGTTACTGGTTTGACAGCCTCTGCAGGTATTTCTGTAAATAAATTTGTCGCGAAAATCGCGAGTGATTTCAATAAACCCAACGGTCAAAAAACAGTAAATCCGGATGAGGTGGAAGCGTTTATTGAAGTGTTAGATGTGAAAAAATTCTACGGAATTGGAAAAGTCACTGCTGAAAAAATGTATCAATTAGGCATTTATTCTGGAACGGATTTAAAGTCAAAATCGTTAGACTATCTTGAAAAACATTTTGGAAATAGTGGTAATTCGTACTATAATTTATCTCGAGGTGTAAGTTTTAGTGAAGTTAAACCCAATAGAGAAATGAAATCTGTTGGCGCCGAACGCACTTTTAATAAAAATTTATCTTCTGAAATTTATATGGAAGAACGGTTAAAAAACATAGCTGAAGAAATTGAACGACGTATTAAAAAATACAAAATAGCAGGAAAAACCATTACTTTAAAAATAAAATATTCCGATTTTTCACAACAAACAAGAAGTAAAACGGGACAATACTTTATTTCCGATAAAAATCTAATTTTTGAAACCGCTAAAGAATTATTGTATCAAGAAAAACTCAAAAATTCGGTTCGATTATTAGGTATTTCTTTAAACAATTTAAACACACATCAGAAAAAATTTGTGGTGTATCAATTGAAGTTTGAGTTTTAGAAGGTTATTCCTAAATTAATCTTTTTCAAAACCGCATAATTACGCTATATTTGTAGATTATAAAAGAATTAAAAAATATTTTGAATTTGAAAATGGATTTTGTTGAAAAACAAATTTTGAATTTTGAATTTTGAATTTTGAAAGATAACAAATGAAACACATTAGAAATTTTTGCATAATTGCACATATTGACCACGGGAAAAGTACGTTAGCAGACCGCCTTTTAGGTGCGACACAAACAGTAACCGGCAGAGAAGAAAAAGCGCAATTATTGGATAATATGGATTTGGAACGCGAACGTGGTATTACCATAAAAAGTCACGCGATTCAAATGGAATATACGTATCAAGGACAAGAATATATTTTAAATTTAATTGACACACCTGGTCACGTAGATTTTTCTTATGAAGTGTCTCGAAGTATTGCCGCTTGTGAAGGTGCATTGTTAATTGTTGATGCCGCACAAAGTATTCAAGCGCAAACCATTTCAAATTTATATTTAGCTTTAGATAATGATTTGGAAATTATTCCTGTCTTAAATAAAGTAGATTTACCTTCTGCGAATCCAGAAGAAGTTTCAGATGACATTATCGATTTATTAGGTTGCAAATTAGAAGATATTATTCACGCCTCTGGTAAAACAGGTTTTGGTGTTGAAAATATTTTAGCAGCCATAATTGAAAAAATTCCACATCCAAAAGGCACTAAAGACGAACCTTTACAAGCATTAATTTTTGATTCGCATTACAACCCTTTTAGGGGAATTGAAGTAATTTTTCGTGTTGTAAATGGTGAAATTAAAAAAGGCCAGAAAATTAAATTTATGGCAACCGGTAAAGAATATTTTGCCGATGAGGTGGGGACTTTAAAATTAAATCAGGTTCCAAAAAATATAATTTCAACAGGAGATGTTGGCTATTTAATTTCTGGAATAAAAGAAGCAAAAGAAGTGAAAGTTGGTGATACCGTTACAGACGCTAAAGAACCAACAACAAATATGATTACTGGTTTTGAAGACGTAAAACCAATGGTATTTGCCGGAATTTATCCTGTAGACACAGAAGATTATGAAGATTTACGTTCTTCAATGGAAAAACTACAATTAAACGATGCGTCTTTGGTGTTTTTACCAGAAAGTTCAGCGGCATTAGGGTTTGGTTTCCGATGTGGATTTTTAGGAATGTTGCATATGGAAATTATTCAAGAACGTTTAGAACGAGAGTTTGATATGACCGTTATTACAACCGTACCTAACGTTTCGTACTTGGCTTACACAAAGAAAGAACCAGAAGTGGGTTTCATAATAAACAACCCATCAGATTTACCAGAACCAAGTAAATTAGATAGAGTTGAAGAACCTTATATTAAGGCAACTATCATTACAAAATCCGATTATGTTGGAAATGTAATGAGTTTATGTATTGAAAAGCGAGGTTTAATTACCAATCAAACTTACCTAACTACTGAACGAGTAGAGCTAAATTTTGATATGCCTTTGGCAGAAATAGTATTCGATTTTTACGACCGATTAAAAACAGTATCTAAAGGATATGCTTCTTTTGATTATCATCCGATAGGAATGAGAACTTCAAAATTAGTAAGATTAGATGTTTTATTAAACGCCACTTCAGTAGATGCATTATCGGCACTTATTCATGAAGACAATGCGTATAATATTGGTAAAAAAATGTGCGAGAAATTACGCGAATTAATTCCACGTCAGCAATTTGACATTCCAATTCAAGCTGCTATTGGAGCTAAAATTATTGCCCGTGAAACCATAAAAGCGCTTCGTAAAGATGTTACTGCAAAATGTTATGGAGGTGATATTTCTCGTAAACGTAAATTATTAGAAAAACAGAAAAAAGGTAAAAAACGAATGCGCCAAGTAGGAAACGTAGAAATTCCGCAAGAAGCATTTATGGCCGTTTTAAAATTGAATGATTAAATATAAAACAACAAAAAGCATATTAATTTTAATATGCTTTTTTTTATTTAAAATATTTCATAAATTTATGTGCTAATTCTAAAACGAATCTAATAATATGAATTTGAAGTCCCTTTATATTTTAATATTAGCATTAAGTTCTAGTATGTTTTCGCAAACCATTACAATAGACAATACTACTAATTCTCCTGCTCAACTTGTAGATTTATTGCTTGTAAATTCTTGTGTCACAGTTTCAAATATTGCTATTTCCTCTAACCAATCTGTTGCCTATTTTAATAAAAACGGATCTACTTTTCCTATAAATGAAGGAATTATTATTAGAAATGGTTTGGCGTTGAACACCCAAGGAAATTATAGTAATAATGCTACTTTAAGTTCGCAAATTAATACCAATACAGATGCTTATTTACAAACTATAAGTAACAGCACTGGTCAATCTTCCACAATAACCGATGTGGCTTTTTTAGAGTTCGATTTTATTCCCGTTTCAAATAGTTTTAGTTTTGATTTCTTATTCGCTTCTAATGAATATGGTGAATACCAATGTGCTTTTAGCGATGTTTTTGCTTTTGTTTTAACCAATTTAAATACGAATGTTTCAACCAATTTAGCAGTTATTCCAGGAACAAATTTGCCGGTTACGGTTAAAGACATTAGAAATAAATTGTATAATACCAATTGCGAATCGGCGAATTCAAATTTTTTTAGCACCTACAATCCAACTAATATTCCGGCTTCTACATTAAATATGAGAGGACATACTGTAGTTATGAATGCGGCTTCGGCAGTAATTCCAAATATTCCCTATAAAATACGATTGGTAATTGGGGATTATAATAATTCAGGATATGATTCTGCTGTATTTATTTCTGGAGGAAGTTTTACAACCACATTAGATTTAGGTCCAGATCAAACAATTTGCTCAGGAAATCCAATTCAATTAAATACTCAGTTAGATAATACATATACTTATCAGTGGCTTCAAAACGGGAATCCAGTTGGAGGAAATACATCATCTTACACCGTAAACACCCCAGGAACTTATTCTGTTGAAGTTACTAAAGGGTCCTGCTTTTTAACCGATACGGTTGTGGTTAATAACTTAGCGGTTGCTGCCCCAATTAATCTACAAACGTGTAACACAGGTGCAGCGAGCTATTCTTTTGATTTAACTATAAATAATGAATCCCAATTAGGTCTAAATAACACAACTTATGATTTGTTTTATTATGCTTCTATGGCTGATACAACTACTAATAATCCTATTGTTGGGACAACTAATTTTTCTACTACTTCAGGTCAAACAATTTACGTTAAAATTTACAATACGACATCAAATTTATTTTGTGATGCCGTATATCAATTTGATTTAGTAATAAATCCAGTTGTCAATGCTACACAACCGGTTGATGTACAATTGTGTGAAGCAGCTACTGCAAATACTTATTTTTTAGCTAATTTAGACAATCAAGTTTTAAACGGATTAACGGGTTACAGCATTTTATATTTCTCTAACCAAGCTAATGCTATAGCAGGGAATACCGGCATAATTACTTCCGTTACAATTCCAAATGGTACAACTTCTGTAACCGTTTGGATCAGAATGCAAAATAGTTCTAATCCTTCTTGTTTTGACGTTACAAGTGTTGATATTCAAGTAAATCCTTTACCACTGGTTGATGATTTAGCCGATGTAATAGCTTGTAGTAATTATGTTTTACCTGCTTTAACAAATGGAAATTATTTTACTGGACCTGGTGGCACTGGCACGCCATTGTTTGCAGGCAATATTATAAGTGATGGTAACACATACTTTATATATAATGGACCTGATGTAAATGGCTGTTTTAACGAATCTTCTTTTTTAGCTTACTTTGTAGATGAATATAGACTGCTTTTAGATAATTGTGGTTCATTTACTATACCTTCTCCACCATATAATATTGGGGCTTTTTATACTGCTCCAGGAGGGCCATCAGGCACTGGTGTTTTAATTCCAGTTGGTACGGTTTTTTCAAACACTACACTAATAAATATTATTCAACCAGTTTATTATTATGCAGAGGTAAATGGTGTTTTTTGTAGAGATGAATTATTTAATATTAACATTCGCCCACTACCTTTAATTGATACTTTACCAGATGTTATTTATTGTAATTCGTATGTATTACCAGCATTAACTAATGGGAATTATTTTTCTCAACCTGGAGGAACGGGCATACCCTATTTTGCTGGGAATACTATAACTGCTACTCAAATAATGTACATATATAATAGTACTTCTTTTATTGACGCTAACGGAAATCCTGGTGGCTGTGCTTTAGAGACGGATTTTCAAATTAATATAATTGACACAAATTTGTTTACTACAATACCTGCATGTAATAGTTATACATTACCAGCTATTGCTTTTGGCGGTTATTATACCGCTCCTTTAGGAGGAGGTTCCATGATAAATCCTACTATTCCAATAACAACTTCTCAAGTAATATATTATTATGCTAATACAACATTGTTGCCAAACTGTACAGATAATTTGAATTATAATATTATTATTAATCCGTTGCCTTTAGTAGATGTAATTACTAGTGGCGTGTATTGTGGCGAATTTGTATTACCTGTTTTAACAAATGGCTCATATTATACTTTGCCAGGTGGGCCAACTACTTTAGGGCAAATACCTCTTTCAGCTGGAAATATTATAGATTTATCTGGAGTCAGATTAAACCCAGGTACTTATTTTGTATTTAACGGACCCGATGCGAATGGTTGTTCGAATGAACTATCATTTACCATAAGTCTGAATCCGTTTCCACCCGCTGATGGTGTTTTAGATAGATTTGAATGTACGCCTTATTCGATTCCACAACCAGTTAATGGCAAAATATATACCGCACCAGGAGGCCCAAGCGGAGTAGGAACTTTAGTGTCTTCATCGACAGTTTTTTCTACTACACAAACATTTTATTTATACAATATTGACCCGGTAACTAATTGTACAATTAATAGACCTTTTACGGTAACATACAGCGGAATTAATTTACCAAATTATAGCAACGTTTCTGTATGCGAAACTCAAAATTATACATTACCAGTTTTAACGCATGTGCCGGCAACGCCAGAAAACTATACTATAGGTTATTTTTATGATCAAGCGGGAACGTTACCAGTTGCAAACGGTTTTGTATTTAATGTTCCTAATATAACTACTACTATATGGGTGGTAGCAGCAAACGGGGACAGAACAATTTGTTTTGCTCAAGACAGTTTTGACATAATTGTGTCTCAAACCCCAAATTTAGCCGCATTAGCTTTGGTATTTGATACCGAAGAATGTGGAACATATGTATTACCTACTTTGCCTTCCGTTGGTTTCAATTTAAATTATTATTCGCAACCAGGAGGGAATGCTGTCAATTTAATTACTAATTTAAATATTTCTACTCCTGGTACATATACCTATTATGTCTATGCATCTGCATTGAATAATATAAATTGTAATGCGCAACAGTCGTTTAGTTTTACAGTTCATCCTTTATTAAATATTACATTGCCGCAAGGGGTTATTTGTGTAGATCCGATTACGAATGCATTAATTAGTCCTTATACGATTCAAACTGGCTTAAATCCTGCGGTTTTTACAGCTAATTGGTTTTTAAATGGAACTTTATTGGGAACGGGTACTAATTTTACCGCAACGCAAGCTGGGGTCTATAATGTTACGTTTGTCAAACTCATTCCAGATGTGGGTTCGGCTTGTAATTATAATAATACAACAGTTACTATTTTACAATCAAGCCCAGCTAAAGCTAATTATACAGTTAGCCCAGAATTTGACACAGATGGAACTTTTATTACTGTAAATATTACAGATGGGTTCGGAAACTACATTTATCAGTCAGAATATCCAAACGGTACATTAAGTCCAATTCAAACGAGTAATACCTTTACAAACTTAGTTACAGGCGATTATTTTGTTACCATTTTTGATACATTAGGAAACTGTACGCCTACAAGAATTGGCCCAATTTATATAATTAATTATCCAAATTATTTTACGCCAAATGGAGACACTTTCCACGACACTTGGAATATTTTTGATTTAGCACAACAACCCAATAGTACAATCTCTATTTTTGATAGATACGGAAAATTATTGAAACAAATTTCTCCTGCTGGTTCTGGCTGGGATGGAAAATATGAAGGCAAAGATTTACCATCAACAGATTATTGGTTTTCTGTAGAATTCATAACACAAAGTAAGCAAAAAGGTGTTTTTAAATCTCATTTTAGTTTAAAACGATAGTGTAAAAGACATAAAAAAATCCCAAATTCAATTAAGAATTTGGGATTTTAAATTATCAGGATTTAATTTCTAATGAATTTCTGAAATTCTTATTGTATTTACCATTCCTTTATTAGCAATAGGCATAGAAGCTAAATTAACTACCATATCGCCTGTTTTTACATATTTCTTTTCTTTACAAATTTTATTGATATCGTCAATAGTATCATCTGTACTCGTAAATTTATCGTAAAAGAATGCTCTTACACCCCAAAGTAAATTTAATTGGGTTACAATTCTTTCGTTTGAAGTAAACACTAAAATATGTGCGTGTGGTCGCCAAGCCGAAATTTGAAAAGCGGTATAACCACTATTGGTTAATGTAGTAACCGCTTTTGCATCTATAGTATCTGCCATAGCAGCAGCGTTAAAACAAATAGATTTAGTGATGTATCTTTCGTTTCTTTTTGTTGGTGCGATATGAGGCACACTAATAAGCGGGGAATCTTCTACACTTTCAATAATGCTTGTCATAGTTTCAATAACTTGTACTGGATAATTTCCAACTGAAGTTTCGCCTGAAAGCATTACGGCATCCGCACCATCCATAACCGAATTGGCTACATCATTTACCTCTGCTCTTGTAGGCGTTAAACTAGTAATCATTGTTTCCATCATCTGAGTAGCAACAATTACTGGAATTCGCGCTAATTTGGCTTTTAAAATTAGTTTTTTCTGAATTAAAGGCACTTCTTGCGCTGGCACTTCAACACCTAAATCACCACGAGCTACCATTAATCCATCGCAAGCAATAACAATTTCGTCAATATTTTCAACGGCTTCTGGTTTTTCAATTTTAGCTACAATCGGAATTTTATGTTCAGAATGTTCTGCAATTAAATCTTGTAAATCTTTAATATCTTCTTTAGTTCTAACAAACGAAAGTGCCATCCAATCTACTTTGTTTTCACAAGCAAAAATAGCATCTTTAATATCTTTTACCGTTAATGCCGGAAGCGATACTTTTGTGTTAGGTAAATTTACCCCTTTTTTAGATTTTAACGGTCCGCCCTGAATTACTTTACAAACTACTTCATCAACTCTGTTAGTTTCAATAGCTTCAAACATTAGTTTTCCGTCATCTAAAAGGATTCTTTCTCCAGGATTTACATCCTTAGGAAATTCTTTATAGTTCATATACACCCTTTCAGCAGTTCCAGGAATATCTTCTGAGGTTTGGAAAGTAATAATATCTCCAGGATGTACCATTACATCTTCCTTCATTACACCAACGCGTAATTTTGGGCCTTGTAAATCGGCTAAAATAGAAGTGGTATAGCCAAATTCAGTATTTAATTCGCGAATAATATCTATTTTTTCTTTTACATCTGTATAATCTGCGTGAGAAAAATTAATTCTAAAAACATTAACTCCGGCGTCAATCATTTTTTTAATTACTTCTTTGCTACTACAAGCGGGGCCTAATGTGGCAACAATTTTTGTTTTTTTGGTTGTATGCATCTTTAAAAAATTAAATTGTTTATCGATTTTAAATTAGTGGTATCTACTTTATAAATCGTAGAAACATTTTGTATGGTACTTATTTTTTGAATGACTTCATCGCTTTTAAAGCTTGAATCTATATTGTCTATTTTTAGTAAATAATCGGCTATTTTTAATTCTGGAATTAAATTCATTGTAATATTATCTTCAGAAAAAAATCCTGTATTATTTTGGTTCGAATTAAAATTGGTTTGATTTTTAATGAGTTCCCAAGTGATATCTTGGTTTAAATCATCAAAACTAAATCTAGAAAATTTTCCTGTTCCGTTAGAAGATTTTATTGAAATTTCACTTTCATTTTTTTTCATCAAGACATTCAATTTTAGATTTATTAAAAAGGTTAATTTAAAATCTTTTAAATTAGAATGAATAGCAAGTAACTCAAAATCATTTGATTCAAAATCGTCGAATGTAAGTTTAAGATTTGCCATTTATTTTAAAAAATAATCGTAAAGATAGGAGTAAAAATTAGTAAATTGTAGTAAAAAAGGTTTCTAAACTGTTTTTTTTTAATTCAAACGTTGTAGTTGATAAAAAACTTAGGATTTGTTTTCAATTTTATCCTGTAAAGCAAAAAACGCTCTTTTTGCCGCTGTTTCTTCTGCTTTTTTCTTTGAAGTGGCTCGGGCTTTGCTAATTACCTGATTGCCCATTAATAATTTTACGCCAAAGTATTTTACGCCTTCTTTACCATCATCTTCAAAAATATCAAATTTGAAACTAATTTTTTCTTTCTGACACCATTCGATAATTAAACTTTTATAGCTAATAATTTTGCCTTCTAATCGCTCAATATCCACATATTGTTTGATGATTTTTTCTTGTATAAATTTCTCACAATATAAATACCCTTTATCTAAATAAATGGCACCAATAAAAGCTTCGCATAAATTTCCATGAATGTTATCACCAAAATGGGAAGGACTCACTTTACTTTCAATAAATTGCACCAAATTAAAATCTTTGCCTAATTCATTTAAATGTTCTCTACTTACAATTTTAGAACGCATTTTTGTTAAATAGCCTTCGTCGCCTGTTGGCACTCTTTTATATAAATGAGCAGCAACTACGCTGCCTAACATTGCGTCGCCTAAAAATTCTAAACGTTCATAACTAATAGGAAATCCGTTTTCATCGGTTTGGTTAGAGGAACGATGCGTAAAGGCATGTTTGTAATAAATTTCTGTATTGGGTTTGAATCCTAATATTTTGGTAATTTTTTCAAAAAAAACCCCGTCTTGATTAGAAGAAGGGGATTTTTTCAATATTTTATTTAAAATGCGTCGCATGAAGTTATTCTTCTAATTTTTTGAAAAGCACACAAGCATTATGTCCGCCAAATCCAAAAGTATTACTCATTGCCACTTTAATTTCTCTTTTTTGAGGCGTGTTTAAAGTCAAGTTTAATGAAGGATCAATATTCTCATCTACTGTAGTGTGGTTTATTGTTGGTGGAACAAGACTGTATTTCATGGCTAGAATCGAAGCAATTGCTTCAATTGCTCCAGCAGCTCCTAACAAGTGACCTGTCATTGATTTAGTAGAATTGATATTGATGTTTTTAGCGTGTGCTCCAAAAACATGACTAATTGCTTTTAATTCTGCAACATCTCCTAAAGGTGTTGAGGTTCCGTGCGTGTTAATATGATCTACTTCTTCTGGTTTCATACCTGCATCGCGTAAGGTGTTTTCCATCACTGCAATCACTCCAATTCCTTCTGGATGTGGCGCCGTTAAGTGATAGGCATCAGATGACATTCCGCCACCACCAACTTCACAATATATTTTCGCACCACGCGCTTTTGCATGTTCGTATTCTTCAAAAACTAAAGCGCCTGCACCTTCGCCCAAAACAAAACCATCTCTGTTAGCGTCAAATGGTCTAGAAGCCGTTTCTGGCGAATCGTTTCTTGTGGATAACGCTTGCATAGAGTTGAATCCACCCATTCCTGCAATAGTTACTGCTGCCTCAGAGCCTCCAGACACAATTACATCACACATACCTAAACGTATGTAATTAAAAGCATCTATCATAGCATTTGCTGAAGAAGCACAAGCGGAAACCGTCGTATAATTTGGACCCATAAAGCCATTTCTCATAGAAATATGAGCGGGAGCTATATCGGCAATCATTTTTGGAATAAAAAAAGGATTAAAACGAGGTGTTCCGTCTCCTTTAGCATAACTTAGTACTTCTTCTTGAAAGGTTTCTAATCCACCAATTCCAGCACCCCAAATAACACCTACTCTTTGTTTATTTACGTTTGATTCTAAAATCCCTGAATCTGCAATAGCTTGTTCACCTGCAACAATGGCATATTGTGCAAATTTATCCATACGTCTTGCTTCTTTTCTATCGATAAAATCTTCGATATTGAAGTTTTTTACTTCGCAAGCAAATTTGGTTTTATGTTTTTCGGTATCATAATACGTAATTGGAGCCGCACCGCTTTTACCGCTAATTAAGGCATTCCAATATTCTTGAATATTATTTCCAATTGGAGTAAGCGCCCCAAGTCCTGTTACCACTACACGTTTTAATTGCATAAATTATTTTTTAGTTATATAGAAAAACCCAATGCTTCATAATTAAATATCAACATTGGGTATTACATAAATGTCTTATGTGAATGATTGTAATACAATCAATGTTTTTACAAATCTAAACAAAGATTTTTAAAAACAGAAACAAAAAATAACAACATCCGTATAAAATAAATTATACGGATGAAAAGTTATTATTTCTTAGCTTCTTCGATGTAAGAAATTGCTTGACCTACAGTAGCAATGTTTTCAGCTTGGTCGTCTGGAATTTGGATATCAAATTCTTTTTCGAATTCCATAATAAGCTCTACAGTGTCTAATGAATCAGCACCTAAATCGTTAGTGAAGCTTGCTTCTGTTACTACTTCGTTTTCGTCAACACCTAATTTGTCCACGATAATCGCTTTTACTCTTGATGCAATGTCTGACATAATTTTCAATTTTTAATTATTTGTTGGCAAAAATAAAAAACTTTATTTTAAAACAACATTTTTGTTAGTAAATATAACAACGAATATACAAAAAAAACTTAAAACACCTTATTTTTAAGCATATTTAGAATGAATTAATTTATTATTTCATTTTTTTTTGCCGTTAAACCTAAATGTATTTATACTTTTGTGTGATATTTATGTGGTTTATTACTGCAATAAGTTAAAAAAAACAGAATAAAATGAAGAAGATTATCCTTTTTGCTTCCGGAAATGGTTCAAATACCGAAAATATTGTGGCTTATTTTAACATGTCAAATGCTGTTTCGGTTGTAGGTGTTTTTACAAATAATTCTGAAGCTAAAGTAATTGAAAGAGCTAAAAAATTTAATGTCCCAACTTTTGTTTTTAATAAAATGGAACTTTCAGATGATACCGTTTTAAATAGACTGAAACAATTGCAACCCGATTTAATTGTGTTGGCAGGATTTTTATTGAAATTTCCTATTCATATTATTAACGAATTTCCGAATAAAGTAATCAATATTCATCCGGCATTGTTGCCTAATTATGGTGGAAAAGGGATGTACGGGATGCATGTACATCAAGCGGTTTTAGAAAATAAAGAAAAGGAAACAGGAATTACGGTTCATTATGTGAACGAACATTTTGATGAAGGCGAATTCATTTTTCAAGCCAACGTAAATATTGAAAATTGTACTTCAGCAGAAGAAATCGCACAAAAAATTCACGAATTGGAAATGTCACATTTTCCAAAAGTGATTGAGAGGTTTTTAGAAGGTTAGACTTCCTAGAAAGTCAAACCCACTAAAATTTCTTAATTTCAACATCTAATCAATCTAAAAATCTAATAATCTAAAATGCCCTACCAAGTTAACATATACACAGATGGCGCTGCCAAAGGAAATCCCGGCCCAGGTGGTTATGGTGTGGTGATGGAAATGGTGGGCACGCCTTACAAAAAAGAATTTTTTGAAGGATTCAGACACACCACTAATAACAGAATGGAATTGTTAGCCGTAATAGTAGGTTTAGAAAAATTGAAAGCACCTAAAACCAATGTTTTGGTAGTTTCAGACTCTAAATATGTTGTGGATTCAGTAGAAAAAGGTTGGGTGTTTGGTTGGGAGAAAAAATACTTCAAAGACAAAAAAAACCCTGATTTATGGATGCGATTTTTAAAAATTTATAAACAACATCACGTGAAATTTATGTGGATTAAAGGACACAACAATCATCCTCAAAATGAACGTTGTGACGAATTGGCCGTGATGGCCTCGCAGCAAAAAAATTTAAATATTGATACTTTTTACGAAACGGAAGAACAGAAATTGTTGTAAAATAGTTTTTCAACCAATTTTATTCCTCGTTTATTGCATTCCAGCCTCTTGCTTTTAGTTCAATTTTTGTGTTGGCACGAGTCACCAAGTGCATGCCTTCACTTTCCGCAACCATATGACCAATAATGGTAAAATTTGGATTGTGTTTTAATTTTTCGAAATCTTCCATTTTAATCGTGAAAAGCAATTCGTAGTCTTCTCCGCCATTTAAGGCAATTGTGGTAATGTCTACATTAAATTCTTCGCACACATTTATTAATTGTGGGTCAACCGGAATTTTATCTTCATAAACATTACAACCTAATTTACTTTGCTTACAAATATGCATAATTTCAGAGGACAATCCGTCTGAGATATCAATCATAGCCGTAGGTTGTACTTCTAATTTTTCAAGTAATTCTTTTACATCATTTCTGGCTTCAGGCTTCAATTGACGTTCAATTAAATAGGTATAATCGTCTAAAATAGGCTGATTATTTGGGTTGACTTGAAACACTTGTTTTTCTCTTTCCAAAACTTGTAAACCCATATAAGCCGCACCTAAATCGCCAGAAACAACTAATAAATCAGTTTGTTGTGCGCCATTTCTATAAGTTATTTCATCTAAATTCGCCTCGCCAATAGCTGTAATGCAAATAATTAATCCTTTTTGAGAAGAAGTCGTGACGCCACCAATTACATCTACATTATAAGCGTTGGCTGCTAAAGTAATTCCTGCAAAAAGTTCTTCCATAGCTTCTAACGGAAAACGATTAGAAACCGCCACCGAAACGGTAACTTGCGTAGGCACGGCATTCATCGCACAAATGTCAGAAACAGTAGACACAATTGCTTTGTATCCCAAATGTTTTAAAGGCATATAGCTTAAATCAAAATGCACACCTTCCACTAATAAATCGGTAGAAATTACTGCTTTTTTGCCAGCAAAATCTAAAACAGCGGCATCGTCACCAATACTTTTAATTGTGCTTTTTTGATTAATTTTGAAATGCTTGGTTAAATGTTCAATTAATCCAAATTCACCTAAACTGGCAATGCTCGTTGTTTTTTGATCTTTATTTTCTAACATAAGGGTTGTTTTTGCAAAGATAGGGAATTAATGTGCCAATTGATTAATGTGCCAATGTGCCAATTAGATAATTAGACAATGTGTCAATTAGACAATTACTTTTATTAGCACATTGAAAATTCGCTAATTATCCAATTATCTAATTATCTAATTGTTTAAGTTTTTCAAAAATTAAACTGGTTTCGTATCCTTTTCGGAGTAAGAAATCTACAAATTTTTTATTTTTCTTTTGTCCTTTTCGTTCCTTAATGCCGTTCCAATTTTTTTCTGAAAGTGAATGAAAATTAGCTAAATAAACTTCATTTGGAAGTTCCAACAATGCCAAATCGATGTTTCTTTTTGATATTTCTCTAAATTTTAATTCTTGAACAATTCTATTTTTACCCCAACCTTTATAATTGTGTTTTCCTCGTGCAAAACTTTTAGCAAATCGTTCTTCATCTATATATTTATGTTCAATAAGATGTACAATAATTTGTTCCTTTAGTTCCGGAAGTAAGGTAAAACTTCGTAATTTTTGTTCCACTTCTTTATGACAACGATCTTGGTAAGAGCAGTAATACTCTAATTTGCTGATAATTTCGTTTGTAGTAAGTGAGGTTTTTGGTGCTTCCAATGAAAAATAGTAAGTAAATATCTATTCAAAATTACTATAAAAAATAACTTTTGCAATAGCATCAATGGGATTCTTTTACTTGAAATATTTTTATTACTAAAATTAGTCTAACATTTTTAAACTTCAAACGGAATAACTATCTTTGCAGCTTATTAAAATCAAAGTAAATGAGTAAATTATTAATTGTAGGAACGGTAGCATTTGATGCTATTGAAACCCCTTTTGGAAAAACAGATAAAATTTTAGGTGGCGCAGCAACATATATTGGTTTATCGGCTTCTTTTTTTAATGTTGATGCTGCAATAGTATCTGTTGTAGGGGAAGATTTTCCGCAAGAACATTTAGATTTATTATCAGAAAGAAATATAAATATTGAAGGAATTGAAATTGTAAAAGGCGGAAAAACGTTCTTTTGGAGTGGAAAATATCATAATGACATGAATTCTCGTGATACTTTAGCTACCGAGTTAAATGTATTAGCAGATTTCAACCCAATAGTTCCTGAAAAATATAAGGATGCTGAAGTAGTTATGCTTGGTAATTTACATCCAATTGTGCAATCATCCGTTTTAAATCAAATGACAACCCAACCCAAATTGGTAGTTATAGATACGATGAATTTTTGGATGGATTGTGCTCTACCTGAATTATTAGAAGTAATAAAACGTGTAGATGTAATTACCATTAACGATGAAGAAGCGCGTCAATTATCTGGAGAATATTCTTTAGTGAAAGCAGCTGCAAAAATCCATACCATGGGGCCTAAATATGTAGTCATTAAAAAAGGAGAACACGGAGCATTAATTTTCCATAATAAAGATGTTTTCTTTGCGCCAGCTTTACCTTTAGAAGAAGTTTTTGATCCAACAGGAGCAGGCGATACGTTTGCAGGAGGATTTTCAGGATATATTGCTCAATCGGAAGACATTTCTTTTGAAAACATGAAAAACGCCATTATTCATGGCTCAAATTTAGCTTCTTTCTGTGTAGAAAAATTTGGAACAGAAAGAATGGTAAACTTAAACAAAGAAGAAGTTTATGCTCGTTTACAACAATTTAAGGCGTTAACACAATTTGACATCAAATTATAAGACAAAACTATGCCTCGAAATTTCGGGGCATTTTTAATACAACAAATAAATAATACAATACAACAACTATGAGCGACGCTATTAAACACGAATGTGGAATTGCCTTACTTAGACTTTTAAAACCATTAGAATACTATAGAGAAAAATATGGTACGGCTTTTTACGGGGTAGAAAAAATGTACCTTTTAATGGAAAAACAACACAATCGTGGACAAGACGGCGCAGGTTTTGCCAGTATTAAATTAGACGTAAAACCAGGTCAAAGATATATTAGTAGAATTCGTTCTAACCAAGCGCAACCTATTCAGGATATTTTTGGTCAAATTAACACCAGAATTTCTGAGGAATTAGCTAAAAATCCATCGTATCAAAATAATGTAGCGTTACAAAAAGAAAACATTCCTTATGTAGGCGAATTATTTTTAGGACACGTTCGTTATGGTACTTTCGGGAAAAACAGCATTGAAAGCGTTCATCCTTTTTTACGTCAAAACAATTGGATGCATCGAAATTTATTAGTGGCAGGAAATTTTAATATGACTAATGTTAAAGAGTTATTTCAAGACTTAGTTGATGTAGGTCAACATCCAAAATTAATGGCAGACACGGTAACCGTTATGGAAAAAATCGGTCATTTTTTAGATGATGAAATTACAGAATTATATTTAGATTGTAAAAACGAAGGACTTACAAAACTTGAAGCTTCACCGGTAATTGCAGAACGATTAAATATTGGAAGAATATTAAAAAGAGCCTCTAAAAACTTTGATGGAGGATATGCTATGGCGGGACTTTTAGGTCATGGAGATGCTTTTGTGGTTAGAGATCCAAACGGAATCCGACCAGCATATTATTACCAAGATGATGAAATTGTGGTAGTAGCTTCAGAGCGCCCAGTTATTCAAACCGTTTTTAATGTAGCATTCGAAGATGTGAAAGAATTGGAAGCGGGTGATGCTATTATTGTTAAGAAAAACGGAAATGTTATTTTCGAAAACATTAGAGAATGTGTAGATAAAAAAGCCTGTTCTTTCGAAAGAATTTATTTTTCTCGCGGAAGTGACGCTGAAATATATCAAGAAAGAAAATTATTAGGAAAATATGTTTTTCCGAGTGTTTTAAAAGAAATTGAAAACGACATACATAATTCGGTATTCTCATTTATTCCAAATACAGCGGAAACTTCTTTTTATGGAATGGCTGAAGCGGCTCAAAAATTCTTAGACGAACAAAAAGTTAAAGACATCATTGCGCAAAAAGATACTTTAGACGAAAAAGGGTTAAACGAAATTTTAGCAGAAAAAGTTCGTACCGAAAAAATAGCTATTAAAGACGTTAAACTGCGAACTTTCATTACCGAAGATAGCAGTAGAGATGAAATGGTTGCACACGTTTACGACATCACATACGGCGTAGTAAAACCAACAGATAATTTAGTAATTATTGATGATAGTATTGTTCGTGGTACTACATTAAAACAAAGTATTATTAAAATTTTAGACCGATTACATCCTAAGAAAATTGTAGTTGTTTCTTCTGCTCCGCAAATTAGATATCCGGATTGTTACGGAATTGATATGAGTACATTGGAAGGTTTTATTGCTTTCAAAGCCGCATTAGAACTTTTAAAAGAAACCAATCAATATCAAATTGTAGAAGACGTTTATAAAAAATGTAAAGCACAACAAGGTTTAAAAGATACAGAAGTAGTAAATTATGTAAAAGAAATTTACAATCCGTTTACAGAGGAACAAATTTCAGATAAAATGGCAGAAATGCTAACTTCAAAAGAAGTGAAAGCAAAAGTGAAAATTATTTTACAAAAAGTAGAAGATTTACACAAAGCGTGCCCAAAAAATTTAGGAGATTGGTACTTCACTGGGAACTATCCAACGCCTGGAGGAAACCGAGTGGTAAATACAGCTTTTATAAACTTTTATGAAGGAAATGGAGCGCGTGCTTATTAAAAAAGTGCATTTCATCGAGAATATTTGCAATACAACAATTATTTTGTTTTAGTAAAATATCTTGCCATACTTTTATATCACCAGAAAAATTAGTAGGTTAAGTTTTATGGTAGATTTGGGGCAAAAGGGGTGAAAAGAAATTTTCACCTTTTTTATTTTATATACTTTCCAGTCAAATCTTTTTTATTTTTTCACTTTTTGTTGTTGAATTTACTAAATTCGCTAATGGAAACTTAAATTTTCCTAAAAATGAAAAACACACTCCAAAACACGTATAATTTTATTTTTGAAGAAAGTTTGATAAACGAAATTTTAGAAGTATCTAAAATTCACAATTTCAATGAAGGTGATATTATTATAGATTTTAATGAAAACATTAAAAATATGCCTTTAATGTTAACTGGGGCCATTAAAATATTACGTGAAGATTTTGATGAAGGCGAACTGCTTTTGTATTTTATAGAAAAAGGAGATACCTGTGCCATGTCTATGCAGTGTTGCATAGGAAATGCCAAAAGTGAAATACGTGCCATAGCAGAAACTGACGGCCAACTAATTTTAATTCCGGTAGCAAAAATGAACGAGTGGCTTGGTAAATATGCCACTTGGAGAAATTTTGTATTTAACAGCTATAACATCCGATTAAAAGAAATGTTAACTACAATTGATCATTTAGCATTTATGAATATGGATGAACGATTACTAAATTATCTTTTAGAAAAATCTAAAATAAATACTTCCAATCAAATTCACAATACTCATCAAGAAATTGCTTACGATTTAAATACATCAAGAGTTGTAATTTCCCGAATTTTAAAAGCATTAGAAAACAAAGGAAAAATTAAATTGAATCGTGCGTATATTGAGTTGTTGTAATCTAACTTTCATTCACTAAAATATTTTTTCCACCTTTGTAACACTTGTTACTGTACACTATTTTTAATGCGTTTACATTTGCCTCATAATTAATTTAGGATTATGAAAAAATTTAAACACACTATTTTAAGTTCAGCAGTATTATTTTCTGTTTTTGGATTGGCACAAGACACGCTGTCCATTTCTAAAAAAGATATTTCTAAGAAAATAGCTTCAACTAATTTACAAGTAAAAATTGCCGAAAAAAATGCCCAGTCCGCAAAAGCAGATTACAATCAGGCAAAAGCAGTTTTCTTGCCAAATATTTCGGTTTCACACACCGGAATTTCAACTACAAATCCATTAATGGCATTTGGTTCAAAATTAAATCAAGAAATTTTAACCGCTTCTGATTTTAATCCAGCGTTGTTAAATGACCCTGCCAAAACACAAAATTTTGCAACTAAGTTTGAAATTCAACAACCTCTAATTAATATAGATGGTTTTTATGGAAGACAAGCCGCTAAAGCCAAAATGGAAGCGTTTCAATTACAAACCGAACGCACTAAGGAATATTTAGAATTAGAAGTTTCTAAAGCATATATGCAATTACAATTAGCATATAAAGCCGTTAAAGTTTTAGAAAAAGCAAATACCACCGGAAAAGCCAATTTGAAATTAGTAGAAAATTATTTCAAACAAGGTATGTTGCAAAAAACGGATTTGTTAAACGTACAAGTTCGTGTAAATGAAATTGCCAATCAGTTGCAATATGCAAAAAGTAATGTGCAAAATGCTTCAGATTATTTAGGGTTTTTATTAAACGAAGACACGCAAGGAAAAGTATATAAACCATCTGAAGCGTTAGAAAACACCATTTCAATTGAACCTATAAATACTACTTTATCCGAAAACAGAAAAGACATTCAAGCGATGAGTAAATCTTCTGAAGCGTATGCAAAAATGTTACAATCATCCAGAATGACATTTTTACCAAGACTAAACGCTTTTGGAAGTTATGAAATGTACGATGCAACTGTTTTAGGAACTTCAGCAAAAGGATATTTAGTTGGCGCTCAATTATCTTGGACTATTTTTGATGGTTACAAATCTATTGGAAAATATGAGAAAGCAAAAGCCGAATCTCAAAAAGCAGATGTAGAAAAAGAACAATATACGAAACAAAGTCAATTAGAATTAAACAAAACAAATCGCCAATTATTAGATTCGGAAAACAAAGTTAATTTATCGCAATTGGCTTTCGGGCAATCGCAAGAAGCGTTCAGAATTAGACAAAACCGATTTGCACAAGGTTTAGAAAAAACAACCGATTTATTACAAGCAGAAACACAAATGATTCAAAAAGAATTAGAGCAACTGCAAGCGGTTTTTGAATATAATTTTACCAAACAGTATTTACAGTTTTTAACGAGGTAAATTTCAATAGCAATATCAAAAATCAATCTTAATTTTTAAAATGAATTCCAAGATTTACAAATTTCAATTATTAAATAAAAACATTATGAATATAAATAAAATAACCATTTTAAGCCTTGCCACTTTAGTATTATTTTCATGTGGAAAAGAAGCAAAAGAAGTAACCAATATCGAACCAGCTATTAAAGTTGAAGTAAACGGTTTGGCTATAAATAATTCAGAATTTATTACCGCAAGTGGAAAAACAGAAGCGGAAAGCAGTGCTAATTTAAGCACAAGAATGATGGGTTATGTAACTAAAGTCCACGTAAAAACTGGTCAAAAAGTTGGCGCTGGACAACTATTAGTAAGTATCAATAGTTCCGATTTAGAAGCTAAAAAAGCACAAGTTGATGCTTCAATACTTCAAGCAACAGCTGCATACAACAATGCTAAAAAAGATTACGATCGTTTTGTCAATTTATTTGCACAACAAAGTGCTTCTCAAAAAGAATTAGATGATATGACCTCGCGATTTGAAATGGCAAAAGCAGGTTTAGCTGGAGCAAAACAAATGCGTAACGAAGTAATGGCGCAGTTTTCATATTCAAATATTACCGCTCCATTTTCTGGTGAAGTTACCAATACTTTTATAAAAGAAGGTGATATGGCAAATCCAGGAATGCCTTTAGTAAGTATAGAAGGCGCATCAAGAATGCAAGTAACTGCAATGGTTTCTGAAAGTGATATTACCAAAATTACAAACGGAATGCCTGTAAAAATAATGGTAAAATCTTTAAATAAAGAAGTATCAGGAAAGGTTTCTGAAGTCAGCGGTTCAGCAAAAAACACGGGTGGACAATATTTAGTGAAAGTGACTTTAAATTCAAATGATAAATCAATATTATCAGGAATGTTTGTAAACGTACAATTTCCAATTTCCAATACAACAAAGTCAGAAATTACGGTAAAATCAGATAAAGTAATGGTTCCTAAAAGTGCTTTAGTAAAACAAGGACAACTAACAGGAATTTATACGATTGCCAATGGTAAAACTGCTATTTTAAGATGGGTAAGAACAGGTAAAACTTATGACAACCAAGTAGAGGTATTGTCAGGTTTATCGGCAAACGAGCAATATATTGTTTCATCAGAAGGCAAATTGTATAACGGAGCTAAAGTGTCAATAAATTAGATTTTAATTATTAAAAATCTAAAGATCCAACAATCTAAAAATCTAAAAAATGCAAGAAGGTATATCAGGTAAAATTGCTCATTTTTTCATCAATTCAAAATTAACCATATTATTAATGGTGGGTTTGATGATTATAGGTGTGTATAGTTCGTTCTTAATTCCACGTGAAGAAGAACCACAAATTAATGTTCCAATGGCAGATATTATGATTGGCTATCCAGGTGCAAGTCCAGCAGAAGTGGAAAGTCGAGTTATCAAGCCATTAGAAAAAGTCTTGTCTAATATTAAAGGTGTAGAACATTTACATAGTATGGCAATGAATGGTCAGGCTATGATAATTGTTCAGTTTTATGTAGGTGAAGATTCAGAACGCTCGTATGTAAAATTATACGATGAGTTAATGAAAAACGAAAATATGTTTCCAAAAGGCGTATTTAAACCTATGGTAAAAACACGTTCTATTGACGATGTTCCTATGTTGGGTGTAACGCTTTGGAGTGAAACATTAAATGATTTTGAAATTCGTCAAATAGCGGAAGAAGTTACTTCGGAAATTGAAAAAGTAAAAGATGTTGCCATTACTAAAGAAATTGGAGGAAGAACACGCGAATTAAAAGTTGTTTTAGATAAAGATAAAATGGCCGAAAACGGCGTGGATGCTTTAGGAATTATGCAAATGATTCAAGCCAATAACGGCAGTTCACAATCGGGTAGTTTTGTTGCAAATGATAAAGAATATTTATTAACTACTGGAGAATTTTTAGCCACTTCTGAAGATGTTGAAAATTTGGTAGTGGGTGTAAACGCAAATATGCCAGTATATTTAAAACAAGTGGCTACAATTCAAGATGGCCCTTCAACGCCAAGAAGTTATGTATCTTTTGGGTACGGAAAAGCGAATGAAAAATATGCTAAAAACAAATCAGAATATCCAGCCGTTACTATTTCAATTGGAAAAGTAAAAGGTGCGGATGCGATGAAAATTTCAGATAAGATTATTGAGAAAGTTGAGACTTTAAAAAAGACCTTAATTACTGATGATGTTCACGTAGAAGTTTCAAGAAATTATGGAGAAACGGCATCGCATAAAGTTGGTGAATTATTAATGCACTTAGGTGTAGCCATTATCGCGGTAACGCTTTTAGTTATGTTAGCTATGGGCTGGCGTGGAGGTTTAGTGGTTTTCTTTTCAGTACCATTAACGTTTGCATTAACCTTGTTTGCCTACTATATGTTGGGTTATACATTAAACAGAATTACGCTTTTTGCCTTAGTTTTTGTGGTTGGAATTGTAGTAGATGACAGTATTATCATCGCCGAAAATATGCACCGCCATTTTAAAATGAAGCGATTGCCGTTCAAACAAGCTGCGATTTATGCAATTAACGAAGTAGGAAATCCAACCATTTTAGCCACATTTACAGTAATTGCTGCAATTTTACCAATGGCTTTCGTGTCTGGAATGATGGGACCATATATGAGTCCGATGCCAATTGGTGCATCTATTGCAATGTTACTGTCGTTGTTTGTGGCTTTAACGGTTACGCCTTATTTAGGTTACCATTTATTACACGAAAAAGAAGAACAAGAACACAAATCGGAACAAGGTTTAGAAACCTCTTGGATTTATAAATTATACAATAAAATTGAGCGTCCATTTTTAGAAAATTCTACGAAGCGTAGAGTAATGTTAGGAATTACAGTGGTTTTATTAGCAGGTTCGGTATTGATGTTTTTCACGAAATCGGTCTTAGTAAAAATGTTGCCTTTCGATAATAAAAACGAATTCCAAGTGGTAATTGATATGCCAGAAGGGACTACGTTAGAAAGAACAGCCGCGGTAACGCAAGAAATTGCACAATATTTAACTACAATTCCAGAAGTAGTTAATTATCAAAATTATATTGGAACGTCTGCGCCGATTACGTTTAACGGACTGGTTCGTCATTACGATTTACGTGGTGGAAGCAATATGGCAGATATTCAAGTCAACTTATTACATAAAGAAGATAGAGATTTACAAAGTCACGATATTGCAAAAATAGTGCGTCAAGAAGTGCAGAAAATTGCAAAAAAGTATGGTGCAAATGTCAAAATTATCGAAGTGCCACCAGGACCTCCAGTTTTATCAACATTGGTTGCCGAAATCTACGGACCTGATTATAAACAACAAATTGAAGTAGCCAATCAAGTAAAAGGAATATTAGAAAAAACGACTGATATTGTGGATATTGATTGGTATGTAGAAGACAATCAAACCGAATATAAATTAGAAATTGACAAAGAAAAAGCGATGTTAAATGGCGTTGCTCCTCAACAAGTTGTTGGAAACTTAACCTATTTGTTAAAAGAATACCCAATTTCAAATTTATACGATGAAAATTCAAATAACAGTGTTGGAATTCTTCTTTCTTTAGATGATAAAGACAAAACCTCACTTCAAGACATTCAGAATTTAAAAATAAAAGGAAGTCGTGGAAATGTTGTTCCAGTTTCGGATTTGGTAAAAGTAAAAGAAGATGTCTTACAAAAAACCATTTATAGAAAAGACCAGAAACGAGTAGTGTATGTTACTGCAGATATGGCAGGAGAATTAGAAAGTCCAGTATATGCCATTTTAGGAATGAACGAAGAATTACAAAAAATGAAACTTCCAGCGGGTTACAAAGTTAACGAATTGTATATGGAACAACCTTCAGATGAAAGTGATTTTACTGTAAAATGGGATGGAGAATGGCAAATTACGTTAGAGGTTTTCCGCGATTTAGGAATTGCATTTGGAGTAGTAATTGTAATTATTTATATGCTAATTGTTGGATGGTTTCAAAACTTTAAAACACCAATTGTTATGATGATGGCGATTCCACTTTCGTTAGTTGGAATTGTTTTCGGACACTGGTTGTTAGGGGCTTATTTTACAGCCACTTCATTTATTGGAATGATTGCTTTAGCTGGAGTAATGGTACGAAATTCGGTCTTACTTATAGATTTTATTGAAATCCGACTAAACGAAGGTATTCCATTAAAACAAGCCATTATTGAAGCGGGCGCTGTAAGAACGACTCCAATTTTATTAACTACCGGAGCTGTTGTAATTGGAGCGGTCATTATATTATTCGACCCAATTTTCCAAGGATTAGCCATATCACTTGTTTTTGGAGCAATTGTATCTACAGTATTAACATTATTAGTAGTGCCAATTATTTACTATATCACGGAAAGAAAAAAGTGGGAAAATAAAAATACGGAGGAAATTAACCAATAATATTTGACTTATGAAACTAGTAATAATAACCTCGATTTCAGAATTTGAAAAAGAAATAAAACAAATTTTGGTACAAGCAAATGTGAAAAATTTTTCATACAAAGAAGTTATTGGATACCACAACTCAAGTAATGAAGCCATAGGCGAAAACTGGTTTGGTACAGAAATGAATGAAAATGAAAGTATATTGTTTTATGCTTTCGTACCTGTTGAAAATGTAGATTTGGTTTTTACTGCTATAACTAAATTTAATTCGCAACAAGAAACCAAATCAAAAATTCATATTGCAACAATAAATATTGAAAAATCAAATTAATAAAAAATAAGTATGAAAAACAGAATAATCCGAGCCATAGCTGGAAGTTTTGTATTAATTAGTATTTTACTTTCTATATATGTTAACCAAAATTGGTTGTGGTTTACCGCCTTTGTAGGTGCGAATTTATTACAATCTTCTGTTACCAAATGGTGTTTAATGGAAGACATTTTAGCCAAATTAGGCGTTAAAGACTAACAAAAAAGCCGTTCTGATTTTTCAGAACGGCTTTTAGAAAACCTATTTCAAATTTAATTTAGCGTGGCTTTATGATTGGTAATTGCTAAAATAAAAGCATCTACTTCATCAATTTGTTTAGTTATGCGCTCTAAGTCTAATTGTTTTTCCAAGAGCGCTACAGCACCGTAGCTTTCTTTTCGGGTTTCTAGTAAAAACTTTTTGTACTCTAAACGCACTTTTCTTTTTTCTTCTGCATCTTTTGTAGGTCCTTCGGGAAGTACATTTAATACAGTAGTTACTGCCGAAATTTCAGCAAGTATGCCTTGTAAAATAACGGAAATTTCTACAGAAGTGTTGCTGTAGTTGTTAACTAACCGTTCATCGGATAGTTTTTTAAAATTCAAATCGGCTTTTTCTTTGTTTGCCATGTTTAACAACACGTCACAATCTGCAACTGTTGTAAGGTTTGAAATAGAATACATAATTATAAAAATTAAAAGTTATGTAACATTATTTTCAATTTAAATGCCAGATTTAAAAACAAAATAAAGGTTTATATTATTTTTAACTAAAAGCGTTAAACTTGTATTAAAGAAATACGAATTGTTTAAATTTTACGTTTTCATTAGTTTTTTCAATGAAATTTTTATGGATTTCACTTCTTCTTTTACTAGATTTATTTCTGCTATTAACAATAACCTATTCGTTTCATTATACGTTTGCAATTCTTTATTAATTCTATTTTCAATACTATTTTGTACTATTTTAGACGTGTTTTGGCTTTTTAAAAAAGCGAGACAAATACTTGATTTTTTTATTTCTTGCTGTTTTTTCTCAAAAAGCATCCTTTTTTTTGTATAAGAAATTAATTTTAATTCTGCTTTAGTACATTTATTTTCGAGCATACGAATTGTTATTTTTCTTGCCTTTAAGGACGGTTTAATTTCTTTTTTGTTAGAAATGTAGTTTTGAGAAAAGGCTAATAAATCTGCTAATTTTTGTATGGCTTCAGTAGGTAGTTTTCTTTTACCGATACAATACATTGACCATTGAGAACGTGTAACGCCTAAATACAAGGCGACTTCTTCTTGTGTTAAACCTAAATTGCTCTTTAAACTATTAGTTGCTTTCATTCGTTATTTTTTTGTGGCAAAATAATCACTACAAAAATTTTGCCACTTAAAGTGTTGCAAAATAGTTTAAGCTATTTTATTTGCCACATAAAGTGTTGCATTTTCTTTATATCTTTTTTATTTGCCACAAATATAAAATTCAACTTCTAGTTTTTTGTAGAAATCATTCTACATAAATAAATTTCACCCTTAATATTATTAGTTTTAAATTTGAAATTATCAACATTAGCTATTATTATGTAAATTATTCTATGCTATTAGTGTTAAAAATATAAGATTTTTTAGTAAATATGAAAATAATGCGAATTTTCGATAGGTAACGCAGAATCAAGAATCTAATGCAATTTTTTAAGATAATTTCTTTAAAATTGGCAAATTAAATTATTTAAAACCGTAATTATTTCCCTAAAAAGCCGTAAATACGATATAATAAAGCAATATAAATTTGTGGCATAATATAATCTAATAAATAAACTACATTACTATGAAAAAACTTTTATTATTACTTTTATTCTGTTTTGGTATAAATGGAATGGCTCAAACAATAACTTTTGAGTATGATTTGGCGGGTAACCAAATTAAAAGAACATATAATGCTATTGCAAATCGAATAAATGATAAGGAAACCAAAGAATATGAGGATTTAGTAGAAAATGACCTTCAAAAATTTTTCCCTGAAGATGTAATATCTTATTATCCTAATCCTGTAAAAGACGAATTTTATTTAAAATGGGAATTACATGAAGACAAAAAAGTAACTTCAATTGACGTTTATAATATTTCGGGTCAATTAATTGAAAGAAGGAGCACTATAATTGAGAATAGTACTATAATTTCATTTGGAAATTTTACATCAGGTACTTATTTAGTAAATCTGAACTATAATAACGGTGTTCAAAAATCTATTACCATAATTAAAAATTAACAGTTATGAAATTAAAAATTTTAGCCATTTTAGCCATTTTAGCAAATTCAGTTTTTGCGCAGAATTATCACGATACACAAGGTAAATTAGAAATTAGTAATGGAGGACAAGCTAATTTTAGTATTCCTATTGCAATGCCGCCAAGTATTAACAGTATAGGACCTACAATTAATTTAGCATATATAAGCGGTACTGCTTCAGGTATCGCGGGTCAAGGTTGGAATATTAATTCATTATCATCAATTGCTAGAGTTTCTACTAGGTTAGATATTGAAGGATATAGGGATGGCGTTGATTTTGATCAAGATGACAAATTAGCATTAGACGGGCAATATTTATTATTAAAATCTGGTAATTATTGGTCGTCTGGTTCTATATATCAGACGGAAGTTCAAAGTAATGTTAAAATTGAATTACAAGGCAGCGGTACTTCAATGTATTTTATTGTTACTGCGCCTGATGGAGCTAGAAGTTGGTATGGAAATTATAATGGTGAGGTTGCTTCTGATCAAACTGCATTTTATTTAACTAGATACGAAGATACGAATGGAAATTTAATTACTTATCATTATAATTCAAGTTTTAACTCATTATTCATAAGTGAGATAAGATTTAGTGCTAATATTAATACAAATCCAGTACCATTAAACAAAATTCTTCTAGAGTTGAGTCGTATTTTGTAAAAGGAATAGAAGTAAAAAGAGATAAAATTCTTGATAAGATTGAGGTTTTTACTAATAATTCATTATTCAAAAAATATCAACTAACACATTCGGTTGATAGTAGCGGTTATGAAAGAGTTACAAAAGTACAGGAGTATAATTCAAATAATGAACCCGCTAATCCAATAATTTTTGAATATAATCAAACTAATTATACTGCAACAGAAACCTTTCGAAGTTATCAAGGTAGTTTTTCCCCATCTTTTAGTCATGTAACTTCTGGAGATTTTGATGGTGATGGTCGTTTAGATTTTGCAAATGCTAATCAAATTTATTTAAGTTTATTATCCCCAACTAACACCAGTTATTTAAATGACAATATTGTTAATTTACCAATAACATTAATTAAAGACAGAACATTTCCAATTACTACAATTCAAAATAATAAGTTAAAACAAGCACAATCTATTTTAAAGATTGAAGAAAATTTAGGTTCAATCGATTTTAATACATATAGTTTAGATAATGGAATTATATCGTTAATAAATTCTAAGAACATTACTATTAATAATCAAATTACCTTATGTGAAGACAATTGTAATCCACCATTTGAAGATATTAATGGGGATTTAATACCCAATCCAAACTCTAAATGTGCTGATTTTGTACCAACTAAAAAAACAGCTATTAAGTATTTGGAAGGCGATTTTAACGGTGATTCTGTTTCTGAAATGCTTGTAATAAATTTTAATGAAGTAAAGAAATGGGAATTATTAAATAATAATGGTAATCAAAACATTGGTATCAACGTCGATCTTGAAGACGGATATACACCACTTTGTAAACCAAGTGTTGAAATAGTAGGAGTTTATGAGGTAAGACTAATAGATTTAAATCCTAATAATCCGTCTTTGCCCAATACTATTGGAAATTTTTCAATACAGTCATCAGAATTAAATTTTTTACACACTTCAAAATATTTTATTGCGGACTTTAATGGTGATGGAAAGTCTGATTTAATGGCTATTAAACCAGATGGTAATTATAAAGTTTTTGGTTTTAAAGAAAATCTAGCATTACAAACAATCGGATTAGAAATAATTGGTCAAGGAATAAATCCATACTATAATTTATCTAAACAAATAATGTTTGGCGATTATAATGGTGATGCAAAAACTGATATTATGTTGCCAGATGCCAGTGGAAATGGCTGCATAGATTGTAATTATTGGCATATATTTTACAGTAATCCAAAACCAAATCAAACGGAAATGTTTGAAAAAATTACTTTGCCTATTGTGCAATATTGGCCTAGTTCTGGTAATTATTGGAAAACAATAAACAACAGCAGTCAGTATATTGCTATGGATATAAATAAAGATGGTAAAACTGATTTATTAAGAGTTTGGTTAAATGTGTACCAACCTTCTCCTTTTTGGGATGCTGAAGATTATGATTCAGAATGGAGAGTAGAAGCATACATTAATAATATTGGTAAAAATGGAAAATTTGATTTAGAATTTTCTTCTGGTAATCATGGTGACGAAGACCCAGGTTTTCCTATGCCATTTGTTGCTAATTTCGATTACTTAGGTAGTGGGCGCTACGATAAAATTAATGCTGATATTGCTGTATTAAGATGGAATGGACTTATAGAATATTTAGATATTACTAAAGATTTTAATGAAGATAATTTGCTTAAAAAAGTTTATCAATCTAATAATACAATTATTGATGAAATTTCTTACAAAAAATTAATTTTACCACAATTCTATAATGGTTTAGGTTCAGTTGGGGATTTTTATTCTTCAACAAATGAATTTAATTATCCATTTATTGAGTTTAAACAAATGTCTACAAATAATGTAGTTAATAAACTTATAAACACTAGCGGGGGGACAACAAAAAAACAGGATTTTAAGTATCATGGTTTAACTTATGATGTAAAAGGTATTGGAGCTATTGGATTTAAAAAGGTAGTTAGAAGTAATTGGTATTTTTTAGATGCGGATAAGAAAATTTGGGTTGAAACAATTTCTGCTCCTTTGAAAAGAGGCGCCATTGTATCAAGTATTACATACAAACCCAATCAAAATTTTTCGTTTTCTTTTTCTAATAGTTCTAATTCTAATATATTTTTAAGTAAAAAAGAATTTAATTTTGAGCAGATAAATTCACCAAATACGTTTCCTTATGTATTAAAAAGCAATCTGAGAAACACACCGATTATTTAACAAATGTTGTGAACGAAACCGCTTATTTTTATAGTAGTGATGGTTATTACCTTGAGAATAAATCGATATCAAAGAATTACTTTTCCTATAACCCTGCATCAATTCAAGGGAAAAATGAAGTGATTACAAATTACGATAACAATCCAACAGGAGTTGGTGCTAATTATTATATAGGAAGACCAAATGAAATTACAACAACAAAAAAGCTGTTTGTAAATACCATTCCAAATACTCCAGCGGATAATTCAAATACACAAATAGCAACCGAAAAATTATTTTATAGTAATAATAATTTGATTAAATCGGAAAAATCATCCAATAATTCCACTGAAAAATTAGTAGAAGAGTTTGCTTATTTTTCAAATGGGTTAGTGCAAAGTAAAACAGTTAGTGCTTCAGGCACTACTTCACTTAATGCTGTAGCGCCTGTTGTTATGGAATATACGTATGACCCCACTAATAGATTTATAAAAACTACTAAAAATGTAAATGATAATCTGACGGCTACCAATGTTACGTTTCATCCTGTTTATGGTTTAGTTACTTCTTCTACTAATGCTTTGGGACAAATCTCCACAAGCGAATATGATAATTGGGGTAAAAGAACTAAGGTAACCGATTTTTTAGGAAAAAGCGTAACGTATACCTACACTCGTAGTGGTGAATTATATACTACTAACGAAATAGGAGACGATGGAACTACTAGTTTAATAGAGCAAGATGTTTTAGCGAGAGAAATAAGAAAAGGCACTATTGACTTAAATGGTAATTGGAATTATGTAAAAACAGAGTATGATAGTTTCGGAAGAAAATATAGAGTTAGCGAACCTTATGCTGCTAATGCTAGCCCAACACAGTGGAATACATCAGAGTTTGACGATTTATCTAGACCTATAAAAGCAATTGCACATACTGGTAAAATAGTTTATACAAATTATAACGGTTTAACCATTTCTGCTACAGAACCTACTATGAGTAAGTCTAAAACGATGAATGCATTAGGTCTTGTAATTAGTGCAACAGATACACCAGGGGGTACTATATTATATAAATATGATGCAAATGGTAATTTGTTAGAATCTGATTACGAAGGCATTAAAACAAAAATACAATATGACAAATGGGGTAGAAAAGAGAAATTAGAGGATACTTCTGCAGGAATATATACCTACAACTATGACGCTTTTAGTAAAGTAAAGGAAGAAACAACACCAAAAGGGAAAACGGTTTATACATATGATACAGGAGGTAGAATAGCCACAAAAGTAATAACAGGGCTTACTGCTGCTGATGCTACAAATATGACAGCTACATACAGTTATCATCCTACTTATAAATGGTTGACTAATTTAAATGTAGTGAATCCTATAGATGGTAACAGTTCTTATGATTATAGTTATGATTCGGCTACAAAGCAACTAAATCAGACAATTGAAAAATTATTTACTACTGCAAGCAGTACTTCACCAGTAGCTACATTTACTAAATCCATCACATTTGATGCATTTGGACGTGTAAACAATGAAACTTCAACTGCATTAAGTTATGGCAAAACCAGTACAAAAACGATAACCCATGTATATAAAAATGGTACAGAATGGCAATTAAAAGATGGGGCAACTATTATATGGCAAGCAAATACGGTAAACAGTAGAGGTCAGTTAACGAATTCACAATTAGGAAATGGAATTACAAATGCGAGTACATATGATGTTTACGGCTATTTAACACAACAAAAACAAAATCTTGGTGTTACTAACATAGTTACATTATCCAATCAATTTGATCCAATTTTAGGAAATTTAATGAGCAGATATAACAGTTTATTTGATTCAAATGAAGTTTTTGAATATGATAATTTAGATAGGCTTGTTAAATGGGATGGCACGTCAACAAATATTTTAAATTTACCTTTTAATACCACAACAGATGGTTTCACATTTACGGGAATACCCACGCAAGGTTCTGTTTCAAATGTAGCAGGTACTCTGAAAGTTTACCTTAATGCACAATATGAACCTGAGTTTCCACTTGCTGTAGAAAAAACGTTAAACTTAGGCTTAATTACTGATGATAAAATTAATATTAAAGCTACAATAACAAATAAAACAGCAAACAGAGGAACAACTGTTAAAGCTATACTTGTAGAAGAAGACCCTTCAGACCCTTCAAATTTTATAGAAAATGAAATCTGTACCATTGAGAATGGGCAAATTAACGTCGATTATACCGTAAGTAATTTTGTAACTAACCCAGTATTAAAATTACGATTTGTTGCATTTGGAAGTTGGATTTCAAATGGTGGAGGTCTTACAAGTGAAAATGGAGAAACGTGGGATACTTTTGTAATACCAAAAACTACTTTCTACGTTGATAACTTAAAAATAGACAAAATCCCAACATTTAATCAGGACTATGATAATAAAGGTCGCATTACACAAAATAAATTTGGCGAGTATAAGTATGAAATTGCAAACAAACCTTACCAAAATAGCAAAGTAAGATTATCTCCAAACGGACAAAATTACTACGGAACTAATGCGAGCAACATATTAGACATAAAATATAATATGTTTAGCTCACCTTATAGAATTTCACATGCTACCAAAGATGTAATTGATTTGTCTTATACTATTACAGAACAGCGCAGTATCATGTATTGGGGAAGTATTAATCCTGATAAAAACCTAAGACCGTTCCGAAGATATTATAGTGCAGACGGTAGCATGGAAGTAACCGTAAAATTTACAAATAATAACTATGTTACACCAAATTCCGTAGAAATTATTACATTTGTTGATGGTACGGCATATGATTCGGAAATTGTTGTTAAAAACACCTACATTGGTTCGGCTACTACTGCAACTGGAGGTTTATTTTATTTGCATAGAGATTACCAAGGCAGTATAATTGCCATTACTAATTCAGTAGGTGCTGTTATTGAAAAACGTCAGTATGACCCATGGGGATTACTTACGAAAATTCAAGATGGAGCTGGCAATAATTTAACCAAACTCACGTTCTTTGATAGGGGGTATACCGGGCATGAACATCTTGAAAGCGTTGGATTAATAAATATGAACGGGCGTGTGTACGACCCCATATTGCATCGTTTTTTACAAGCTGACAGTATGGTGCAAGAACCCTACAATACGCAAAATTATAACCGTTATGGCTATTGTTTAAACAATCCATTAAAATATACCGATGTTAGCGGAGAAGATTTTGGAGTTACTTTAGCCATATCTATAGGGGTGGCACTTGTTATGTATTTTGGTGACGCTATAATTAACGATAAACCCATAACCTTTAAAGGTATAGCCACAACAGTTGTTATTACAGCTGTGAGCGGTGGAATAGCTTATGGTATTGGATCTGTTGCGGCGGGCATAGGTAATTTTTACACACGTGCCACCTTCCAAGCATTAGCGCATGGCTTAACCCAAGGCGGTATGACTGCCCTTTCAGGCGGAAAATTTTGGAGTGGTTTTGCTGCTGGTTGCATAGCTAGTATTATGAGCAGTGCATGGCAAGGAGGGGAACATATTACAGATAATGGAAATCAAACGATGTCACGTACACACCTCAACGGTATTGGTGGTGCAGGAGCAAATAGTACAGTTGGTACTATGTTTGTCGGAACCATTAGTGGTGGTGCTGGAGCAGCATTAACAAACGGTAACTTTTGGCAAGGTGCCGTTACAGGATTGATTGTTAGTGGACTGAATCATTCAGCACATTTGGCACTTGATGGAGGAGGTGATCCTAAACCTAAATTAAAACAGATTCCAAAGGATTTGCAAGCAAAAATTGATAGATTAAGAGCGGGTTTTGAATTTTTGGAAGATTATGGAGGATATGCTGAAATTGGAGGCTTAATTTTAGCTCCCTTTACCGAAGGGGCTTCATTGGGAGTAGTTGGAGTTGGAATGGCATTTACAGCAGTCGGTACTACTGGTAACACAATTCTTGATCTTTATGAATATAAATACACTAATAACCAAGCAAAACTTATTAGCGCTAGGAATCGTGTTATAAAATATGGGTTAACACTTGGTACAGGAAAAGCATTGGATAAATTAACTTTCAATTTTACTGATAAATTAATAACTAAATTTCTAGATGTTGTAATTGATAAGGGAATTTATACTTCTGCACTTCCAACAACAAAATCAAAATAATATGATACAATTAATTTCATTTCTAATATTAATAATTGCTACGGGAGTTTTTATTTATATAACCAAATATAAAAATAAGGAAAAACCAAAAGTTGGAATTAAAAGAGAGGAATCCTTAAATTATTTTAAAGATTATCTTAATTTAAAGTTGTATTGGGTTTCTATTGCATTTATTGTTTTTGGAATTACCATACTGTTAGCAATTATAATATTGGAATTACTATTTAATTAATCTCGACCAACAATTAAATACAAAATATAATATAGACATCCGTTCACGTGAGTATCCTTTCGCATAATAAGTTATACATAAAACAAAAATTAAATTATTTAACTATGAAAATTTTTTTAACAATTTTAAGTGTTTGTACACTACTTTTATCTTCTTGCTCTAAAGATGATGATAATGCTACTCCAGTAGAAACTCAAGTGCCAAAAACATGGGCTAATATTATAGGGCCTTGGCAGTTTACAAAATTAAAAAGACCAAACGGTTCCGTGGTAGATTTTCAGCCAGTTTGTGTAGGTAATAAAAATGCCGTTCTTGTTTTTAGAAATGATAATAGTAACTCCTATAAAGAAATGCTTCTGCAATTTTTTAATGCCAATTGTGTAATAGAAAATGATTTTTCAAGTTATTGTATTTTTGAAGATAACGCTATTTTTTCTACTAATTCTTTCCCTTTTCTTGAAGATGGAAAAGTAGTTTCGTTAACACAAAATACGATGGTTATTGAAATTCCTACAGGAACAAGAACCTGCAATGCTTTTATTGGAGAAGCCACAGGCTATTCATTAGTTCGCTTTCAACAATAGTTTTAGCGTTCCTTGTATTGTAACTTATAGTAACATTTAACAATTAAATAAATTATCATGAGAAAATTAATTTTATCAGTAGCCTTGTTAGCTACTTTGGCAGTAAGCCAAGCACAAGAAAAAAGTGAAACGGTTAAGTTTGGAGCGAAAGCAGGACTTAATTTGTCTAGTGCCAGTGTAGAAAGCACTTTTAATTCGGATATTAATGCTTTAACTGGCTTGTATGCGGGTGGTTTTGTTTCCATTCCTGTAGCAAGTAAGTTTACGTTTCAACCTGAGTTACTTTATTCTATGCAAGGATTTAAAGAGTATTTAAATGAGAGAGGAAGCATTTATGACGCCAAAGTTAAATTAAATTACATAAGTGTTCCTTTAGTATTTCAATATCAATTTATAGATAAATTTTATGTAGAAGCTGGTCCTCAATTAGATGTATTGATGAGTGCAAAAGCGAGTCAAACAGTTACTTATTCATCATCTAATTCAACAATAACAAGAGATAATATAGATGTAAAAGAATTTTATAAAAGTTTTGTAATGGGAGTAGACTTGGGTGCAGGTTATCACATCACAGATAATTTATTTGCGAATGTAAGATATCATTTAGGTGCATCTAATTCAAGTGATACTGATGGAATAAAAGCTAAAAACAGAGTAGTGCAAATAGGAGTTGGTTATAATTTTTAAGTTTTATTACTAATTAATTTATAATAATAAATGTAATAATCTTTTTTTGAGAGCTGTAAGTAAAATTACAGCTCTTTTTTTATCTCTTTTAATTTTAGTTTAAAACCAGCTTACACCACTTTTAAAATATAATAGTTTTTCTTTCCTTTTTGCAATAAAACAAACGTGTTCGCAATTAAATCGTTAGTTGAAATTATATATTCTTCTGTTACTTTTACTTTGTTTACGGAAACGGCATTTTCTTTTAACGCTCTTCTGGTTTCATTTCCTGAAGATAAAAATCCAGATTTCACAAAGGCATCTACAATTGGGTAACCCGCTTGTATTTCTGCTAAAGTAACTTCCGCTTGATCTAAACTTTGGAAAACATCGGCTAACGTTTTTATATCTAATAGTTTTAAATCGTCCACGGTTGGTTTAAAGAAGGCTTGTGAAGCAAAAACGGCTTTTTTGTGTTCTGCTGCACCGTGAATCATAACGGTTAATTCTTCGGCTAATTTCTTCTGTAATACTCGTAAATGTGGCGCTTCAGCGTGTTCCGCTAATAACGCATCAATCGAAGCTTTGTCTAAGAACGTGAATATTTTAATATATTTTTCGGCATCAACATCCGTCGTATTAAACCAAAATTGGTAAAATTCATACGGTGATGTTTTATCCGCATCCAACCAAATGTTTCCTTTTTCCGATTTTCCGAATTTCGAACCATCAGCTTTTGTAATTAACGGGCAAGTCATCGCGAAAGCTTTTCCTTCCGTTTCAGAATCAACATTCATTCTTCGGATTAATTCTGTACCAGTAGTGATGTTTCCCCATTGGTCACTTCCGCCCATTTGTAATTTACAATTGTGGTGTTTGTGCAAATGATAAAAATCGTATCCTTGAATTAATTGATACGTAAATTCTGTAAAACTCATTCCTTCGCCTTCCCCAGACAAACGTTTCTTTACAGAATCTTTACTCATCATATAGTTAACTGTAATGCGTTTTCCCACTTCTCGAACAAAATCAATGAACGAGAAATCTTTCATCCAATCGTAATTATTAACTAAAACTGGGGCTTGTGCATCCGTAGCATTGAAATCTAAAAACCGAGACAACACACCTTTAATTCCTTCAACATTGTGATTTAAAGTCGCTTCATCTAATAAATTTCTTTCGTTTGATTTTCCTGATGGATCACCAATCATTCCAGTTGCACCGCCGACTAAAGCGTAAGGTTTATGTCCGAATTTTCGCAAGTGCATTAATAAAATAATAGGTACTAAACTACCAATATGTAAGGAATCTGAAGTAGGATCAAAACCAATATAAACTGCTGTTGGCTCTTTTAAAAGTTGCTCTTCTGTTCCTGGCATCGCATCGTGTACCAGACCTCTCCATTGTAATTCTTCAATTAAATTCTTCATTTTATTTTATTTTTATTTCTTCAACAATCTTAATTTAAGTTTGTTGAAATTATTTTATATTTTGTTTTTTAAATTATTGTCAATGTTCCTTAAGTTAGTGTCAATGTTCCTTAATCTTTCAAAACCCTTGTAAATCGATAATTAAACGAATAAAATTAGCATTCCTTAATGAGTTATTAATGTTTTTTAAATACAAAATGAGCCTTAATGTCTCGTTGTTTATCGCTCAATTTTTCTAAAATATTATCCTTTTCAAATTGCTTTAAATAAATGCGAATTGTTTTCTCATTTACATTTATGTGGGTATCAAAATCTAATATTGTTCCTTTATGATTTAAAAACAAATAATTTAGAATGTTTTTTTGAGTTTCGTTGTAAGTTTTCCAATTTTCCTCAATTTTTTCTATTATCGAATCATGAATGGTTTTAGAATGCTCACTTATTTTATTTCTTAATATTAAGTAAACATTTCCATTTTCTTCTTTATATTCTGGAGTTGACAACATAGACTTTTCCATTGATTCGTAAATTCTAGAAACACCTTCGTTTAATTGTCTTACATAACCTATATCTTCCAATACTCTGGCTACACGTGGATTTCTAGCAAATCGTTCCGTTTTAATATTTTCAATGGTCACTTGTGCTGGTAAAGGTCCACTATTACTGATTTCTAAACGGTTATCAAAATGTTTAATATATACTGAGTTGCCTTGAACATTGTAGGAACGATGACATAAAGCATTAACAATTCCCTCAAGCCATGCCTCTTCTGGATATTCAGGTACTTTTTTAAATCGACCTTCTTCCATATCTAAAAAGTAATAATCTTTAAATGAAGCTTTCAAAAATTTCTTTATTTCATTGATTAAATTTGGAATGTTATTTTCAAATCGTTCATCTTTAACTACATTATGGTTGACCCCCGTTAAGGCTTCGGTTCCGTCATATCGAACGTATCGAACAGAAGCAGAAGGAATATATTTCTCAGGGTCTTTTGTAAATAAAAGTACAGCAGCATTTTTTAATTGATAAACGGTATCTTTCTTTTTAGTTAAATGACGTTTTACCAGTAAATCTATTGACTCGCCATTATAGTTTAATTTTTCTTTATATTCATTAAGTAGATTTTGATCTAAATCTTCAACGTCAAACTCTTTTACAATTTCTTCTTCAAAGCGTCTTATTCCTTTATCATATTCTAGTTTTTTAATTTGATCTCGATTTAATTCTCGATTTGTATCTAGAACTCTTAAATAAATTTTTTCATTATCTTTTCTACAAAAAACACGTTCTACATCTTGTTCTGCATGATATAGAAATACTAAATTACCATCTATTTCTAATTCTTCTAATTCAATAGTACAAGCTGGGTTAATAAAATCGAATACTAAAGTTCTGTATGCATCTAGTTTGCTTTCTAAGGTTCTAATGTCTTGTATTTCTCCTTCGTCAGTAACCCCAAAAGCTAAAACACCACCATCTGCATTAAGTAGTCCTATTAATTCCTCTGCAATTTTAGTAGGTTTTACATCTTTCTCTCCTAATCCTTTTCTTTCAAAATATTGATTCTCTTTTTGCGAACGCAAATACACATCTGTAATTAAAGGATTGATAGTTGAAATTATCATTGTACTATTTCTTATTTCTTTTTATTTATCTATTTCCACCACAGCATCTGGGTCGTCATTATTTTCTAAAATATCTATTCTTGGCTCTTTTAATTCTTGGGCATTGGCTATACTTCTGTTTAACGATAAAACCAAACTTGGTAATAAAATTAAATTGGTTAGCATTCCGAATAATAATGTGATGGAAACCAAACCTCCTAAAGCCACTGTTCCACCAAAATCGGATAAAGTAAATACCGAAAATCCGAATAATAATACGAAAGAAGTGTAAAACATACTTGGTCCTTCTTCGTTTAATGTTGCGAAAATTGATTTTCTTATTTTCCAATTATTTCTAACTAATTCTTGTCGGTATTGCGCTAAGAATCGTATCGTATCATCTACGGAAAGTCCGAATGCAATTCCGAAAACCAAAATAGTTGAGGGCTTAATTGGAATGCCTAAATATCCCATCAATCCAGCCGTGGCTAATAGGGGTAATAAATTCGGAATCAAAGCCACAAAAATCATTTTAACCGAACGGAATAGGAAAAATATTAAAGCACCAGTTAATGCTAAAGCGAATAATAACGATTCTATTAAATTTTCTAATAAATAACTAGTTCCTTTTTGAAATAATAAAGCTTTTCCAGTAATGGTAACTGTGAAACGTTCTTTTGGAAATAATTTATTGATTCGGTCATTTAATTTTTCTTCCACTTTTACCATTTCATCGGTACTTACTTCTCTCATAAAAGTTGAGATTCGAGCATATTGCCCATTGGAATCTACATAACTTTTTAATGGATTATTTTTGCTGTCTTTTGATGAATTTTTCAAATAAGGCAAAATAAAAGCTTGCTCTTGCGAATCGGGTAAATCATAAAAAGCAGGATTTCCGTTGTAATACGCTTGTTTCGAAAACTTCACTAAATTGACAATAGAAACCGGTTTTGAAAGTTCAGGAATGGCTTCAATTTCCGATTGCAACTCGTCCATTTTCTTCAAAGTTGAAATCTTCATTACGCCTTTTTTACGCTTCGTGTCAATTAAAATTTCTACAGGTAACACCCCTTTAAATTCTTTTTCAAAAAAACGAATGTCTTCAAAAAACGGCGTGCTTTTTGGCATGTCTTCCAAAATGCTTCCAGAAATATTTATTTTATAAACGCCAATAATTCCAAGTATTAAAATACCAACAGCAACCGAATACACACGAACATTATGAAATTTTACTTGGTTGATAATCCAATTTTTAAAATTCACCAAATACCCGCGTTCCAAATGTTTTAAATGTCTCGCTTTTGGAATGGGCATAAAACTGAAGAAAATCGGAATTACAAATAAACTAAGCACAAAAAGTGCCATAATGTTTATCGACGTTACAATTCCAAATTCTTGTAATAATTTATTATCGGTAATAATGAACGTTGCAAAACCTACCGCTGTTGTCACATTTGTAATGAAAGTTGCGGTTCCTACTTTAGTTAAAACACGTTGCAATCCTTTGGCTCTGTTTCCGTGAATTCGGGTTTCTTGATGGTATTTATTGGTTAAGAAAATACAATTCGGAATGCCAATAATAACAATTAACGAAGGCACTAAAGCCGTTAAAACAGTAATTTCATAACGCAATAATCCCAAAAATCCGAAAGACCACATCACACCAATCATCACCACAAAAAGCGCCATCATAGTGGTACGAAATGAACGGAAAAAGAAATAGAAAAGTAAGGATGTTACCAATAATGTCGCGCCAATAAACAGACCAATTTCGCTAATGATTGCCTTAGCATTCATAGTTCTAATGTAAGGCATTCCTGAAACTTTGATATCCGTTTTTGCGGTTTCTTTAAACGATTCAATAGCTGGAATTAGTTTATTTAAAACAAATTCTTTTCTTTCGGGTTTGTTTACAATATCTTTTTTAAGATAAATGACACTTCTAACCACGCCACTTTTTTTATTAAACAATAAGCTTTCGTAAAAAGGCATTTTGTTTAATAAATCTTGTTTTTTGGTATTCAAATAATCAGCATCGGCGACTTTATTTTGATCTATAAAAGGTTTGGTTTGAAAGGTTTGTAAGGAATCATTTTTAACTAAATCTTCAATTTCATTAAACGATAACACGCCATCAACTTCTTTATTTTTAGCAATAGAAGCCATCATGTTGTTCCATGTTTTAAACGTTTCTGGTTTAAAAACATCGGCACTTTTTACTGCAAAAATGATTACATTACCTTCTTCACCAAATTTCTTTAAAAAATCGGTGTAAGCAATATTGTCTTTATGGTCGTTAGGCAATAAATTGGCTTCGGTTTGTGTAAAACGGATGTATTTCCATTGCGATGCCATAAAAATAGTAAACAAAGCAATGCACAAAAGCACCCAATGTCTATTTCTTAAAAGCGTACGCGCTACAAAATTCCAAAAACTGGTATTTAACCACTTCGTCATGATATGATTTTAGGCTGCAAAGGTAAGAATTATGGTGAATTATATCCCCAAGTTCAATGTAAAAGATAATTTTATAGCGATATTTTGATCAAACTTTTCCAATTGATACGGTCCATATCTGTAATAGGTAGCTAAACCGAAGCCTTTGAAAATGTTTTGCAATTCAAATCCACTTTCAAAAAAACCTTTTTCCATAGTTTTGAATGCGATACCTTGATGATTTTCAGGATGGGAAAATCCTCCAAAAGCGACTTTAGTTCCTAAAATTAATATCGGCTTAATGCTTTTTGTAATTTGAAATTTATTAAAGTAATGTTTCATTTGAAAAAGTGAATACCTGTCTGAAAAAAATTCATTGAAATACATGGTTTCAAAAGATGTTTTATTAGCAAATGTAATTCGCCTTAAAACAGCTTCTCTGTCTAAATTATTTGGCGCTACACTATATAAATGAGATAGTGGTGCGTTGCCTAAACTAATTCCTCCTTGTAATAAAAAAGTGGTTTTTTGTCCTGATAAGTATTTCTTTTCTTGATAAACTCGGGCATCAATTTTTGTAAATTCAATGTTTTCGCTCAATACATTTGGGATGGCGTGAGACACCTGCAAAATTATTTTTGGGAATCCTTTTTCTACCTCCAAAATTTCTTGTGGTGCTTGTAAAAATTTACTGTTTGGCGACCACTCTAAACTTAAAGTAGCTAATGTTAAATTATATACTTTATAAGATTTATTTGGTGCAATAAATTCGTAATCAAATAAAGGATTGATTCTGGAACGACTTATTTTAAAAGTAGTTTCAATTTTAGAAATAAATTTCGATTCAAAAGTCAGTTCGTACGATTGATGGTTGTAAAATGTAGAAAGATTAAAGGGTCTTGGGTCGTATAATTTAAATTTTTTAGAATCGGCTATTAAGGTTAAATCAGCAAATTCAATAATATCATCTGTAAAGGAACCCGAAATCCAACTATCCGAATTTTTTGAAATCCGAAACGCACTTCCAAGTTGACTTTTAAAAACACCGTCTCGTGTGCCATATGCGCCATAACCAAATAGTTTATAATAAGGTGAAAAGCGATCGTTTGTGGCAATTCCTACACCCAATCGGAAACCTTCGTAATTGTTATATTTAAAAATATCGCGCGCACGAAAATCAAACCAACCAAACGGAATTTGTCCGTTAATTAGTTTTTTGCCGAAATAAATTTTCTTTTCAATTTTTGTTGCGGTTACTAAACTGTCTAATGTTTGATAGGTGTTTTGTGATCTTTCGTCTAACGTGTCGTTTGAAATTGTATTAAAAAAAGAAGTATTTTTTTTAATAGCACTTTTATCAATCTGAATTTGATAACGTTGATTTTCTGGAAGTTCTGTAAAGCTGTAATTACTGTAATCTCTGTAAATTTTCACATACAAATCATTAGAATAATCATACTTTTTAGAAGTGTTCGGCAAATTGTCAAACTGAATGGTTTCTCCTAAAAAATCAATATTTTGTTTCCCTTTTCCTTTGGTTACCAATATGTTTTGCGAAATAGGAAACCACGATTTTTCAGTATTAAACGAGCCAAAAATAGTTTCAGCTTTTACATTTATAATGATATTTATTAAAAAAGTAATTTTAGTAATGGCATTTGTTTTTAAATCAACAATAGCCACACCTTTTAATTTGTTTTTTTTGATGCTTTTTTTTAATTCAAATTGCAACACTATTTCATTACCATTTGGTTTAATTAATGTGTCTGTTATTTTAAATTTATATTTAAGAGAACCATCAGTTGAAAACGGATTTTGAAAAGTAAATTGTAAAATTTTCAATTGTTTTTTACTCAAATCAAAGGACATAAATTCCTGACCAAGTAATTCGTAAACAGGTTGTTTTAAACCAGCCATTTTTAAACCAATAATAGTTTCTTTTTTCTTTCCTTTTTCGATAGAAATTTTTGCTACTTTTTCGGTTTGATAAATATGTTGTTTGGTAATAATTTTTTTGAATTTATAACTTGAAGAATCTATTATAAATTTCGTTTTTCGCTTGTTTTTAAAAACCGTATCAATTGAAGCAGAAATAGAATCTGGATTCGCAGAAACAATTGATTTTTCGTAAAACGTATAACTAAAATCAGGTGTTTTTATTTGGTTTTTGCTTTGTAATTGAATAATACTAGTTACTAAATTCTCAGTGGTTTCACGGTGCTTTGAAGTTGTCTTTTGAGCCATTGCTACAAAAGAACTAAAAAAAATAAACCACACGAGTATTCTCATTTACAAGAAATTAAAAGCAAATATACAGATAATAAAAAAGCGTCCAATTACTTGAACGCTTTTATTTATTTTAAAATTTATTTTGCTTCGTTGAAACGTTTTGTTACTTCGTCCCAGTTAATTACATTGAAAAACGCTTCAATATAATCAGGTCTTCTGTTTTGATAGTTTAAGTAATACGCGTGTTCCCAAACGTCTAAACCTAAAACTGGTGAGCCGCCACAACCAATTCCTGGCATTAAAGGATTATCTTGATTTGGTGAAGAACATACTTCAACTTTTCCGCCTTTGTGCACACAAAGCCAAGCCCATCCAGAACCAAAACGAGTGGCTGCAGCTTTAGCAAATTCTGCTTTAAAAGCATCAAAAGAACCATAAGCAGTGTCAATTGCAGCTGCTAATTCGCCTGTTGGCAAACCACCACCATTTGGTGACATTACGGTCCAAAATAAATTGTGATTGTAAAAACCACCTCCGTTATTTCTAACCGGCATATTATTCATATCTAAATTGGTCATAATGGCTTCAATAGATTTTCCTTCTAAATCTGTTCCAGCTATAGCAGCATTCAAATTTGTGGTGTAAGCATTATGATGTTTTGTATGGTGAATTTCCATAGTTCTTGCATCAACATGTGGTTCTAATGCATCATATGCATAAGGTAATTGTGGGAGTTCAAAAGCCATGATTTGCTATTTTTTAATGGATTAATTATTTTTTTCAAATTTATAACTTTAACTTTGAAAATAAAATTTTTCCGTCTTAATACTTTCTTAAAAGATTATTTATAATATGGCATTTCAAGTTTATAACGCTTCCGCTGGTTCGGGTAAAACATATACCTTAACAAAAGAATATTTAAAAATTTTATTGGTAGCTCCTGCCAACGATACCTATAAAAAAATTCTTGCCATTACGTTTACCAATAAAGCGGTAGAGGAGATGAAGAGCCGAATAATTGAAAGCTTAATTGCGTTTACTAAAGATGAAGTTACTGAAAAAACAGCTGATTTTATGCGAGAAATTGCTGCTGAAATAAAATTAGATGTTCCTTCGATACAACTAAAATCCAGAAAAATTTTAAAGAATTTAATTCACAACTACGCGGCGTTTGATATTTCAACAATAGATAAATTCACGCATCGAATAATTAGAACATTTACGCACGATTTAAATTTACCTACCAATTTTGATGTTACACTCGATACAGATGAACTTTTAAAAAATGCGATTGATGTAGTGGTTGCAAAAGCGGGAGAGGACGAAGAATTGACTCAAATATTAATCAATTTTGCTAAAAGTAAGACAGATGACGATAAAAGTTGGGACGTAACATTAGATCTTTATGAAGTTTCAAGATTAATTTTAAACGAAGAACATTTTTTTAATTTCGGAAAATTAAGCGATAAATCCGTAGATGATTTTTCTAAAATTGCAGAGAAAATAAAGTTAAAAATTGAAAGCAATAAATTATTGATAAAAGAAAAAGCGAAATTCATTTTAGATGATTTTGCCTCAAATAATTTAACTGAAGAAGATTTTGACCGAAAAACGTTTTACAATCACGTTGCCAATTTATTTAAGGAAAAGGCAACCGAATACGATTTTGTAAATGAAAAAGAAATCGGGGTTCCTAAAAAATCGAATAATTCAGAATTAGTTTGTCGTTTAGCGCCTACTTGGAAAGAAAAACTGACACTTATTTACAAAGCAAAAAACGAAAATGCGTTATTCGATTTAATTATCAAAAACATGATTCCGTTGTCATTAATTAATGTAATTTATAAAGAATACAAGCAATTGCAAGAAGACCAAAATGTCTTATCTATTTCCGATTTTAACGCTATAATTCACAACGAAATTAAAGACCAACCCGCTCCTTTTATTTATGAACGTTTAGGCGATAGATACCGTCATTATTTTATAGATGAGTTTCAGGATACTTCGCAATTACAATGGGAAAATTTTATACCACTAATTGATAATGCCTTGGCAAGTGAAGATTTAGATGGCACAAAAGGTTCATTAATGATTGTAGGCGATCCAAAACAATCTATTTACCGATGGCGAGGCGGAAAAGCAGAACAGTTTATTGATTTAAGTACGGATGTAAATCCGTTTTCTAATAAAGAAAAATCTGTAGAAAATTTGCCAAAAAATTACAGAAGTTACTCTGAAGTTATTGATTTTAATAATCAATTTTTTCAATTTCTTTCTGAAGAATTTACCAATGAAGCGTATCAAAAATTATATAAAGAAACCGCAGTACAGGAAACAAATGATAAAAAAGGCGGTTTTGTATCGGTTACTTTTTTAGATGATACCATTGAAATAAATGAAGAAATTGCAGAAGACGAATCGATTACAGAAAAAGACAAACAATATTTATCGAAAACATTAGAAATTATTCAGCAATCTCTTGCAAATGGATTTGACTATTCAGACATTGTTTTATTGACTCGAAAAACAAAAAACGGGGTGTTATTGGCTAATTTTTTAACCGAAAATAATATTCCAATTATTTCATCGGAAACATTGCTAATTCAAAATGCTTCAGAAGTAAAATTCATTATTAATTTTTTAGAATATTTAGATAGCTCAAATAATCAAGAATCAAAAATAAATTGGTTGTATTTTGTAGCAACTACAAAGGTTGATAAAAATAAAATTCACGATTTCATTGTGTCTGCAAAAGACTTATCGGAAGCGGATTTACAAAAATATTTAGCGTCATTTAATTGTGAAATATCCTTTGAAAATTGCAGAAAAAAATCGTTATATGAGGCAGTTGAAAACATTGTAAATGTGTTTTTAAAAGAAAAAACTACGATTTCTTATGTGCAGTATTTTTTAGATTTAGTTTTAGAACGAAACGTAAAATATCAAACCAGCATTGCAGATTTTTTAGAATATTGGGAAAAATCAGGTTTCAAACAAAGCATTCCATCGCCAGAAGGAGAAAAAGCCATCCGAATTATGACCATTCACAAATCGAAAGGATTAGAATTTCCGGTGGTAATTTATCCGTTTGCCGATGACAGTTTGAATCCAAGAAGCAATAATATTTGGATTCCAATGGAAGACGAAAGTGTAGATATGCCTCAAGCTTTGGTTAAAAATAATAAGATATTAGAAAAATATAGCGACACAACTCAAGAAATTTATCAAACCAAATCGCAAGAAGAAATCTTAGACACTATAAACGTGTTATATGTTGCTTTAACTCGCGCCGAAGAGCAATTGCATATTATTAGTAGTTATAAAGTCACCGCAAAAGGAGAAATTTCAACTTCCAAAACGTTAGCTTCATATTTTATAAATTTTTTGACTCAAAAAGCAAATTTTTCTTTAGAACAAAAAGAGTATGTTTTTGGAAGCTCAAAAAGAAATTCGCAACCTAAATTATTTACTAAAAATAAAGCAGAAATTCAGTCCGTAAAAAACGCATTAGATTTTTCTTCGATACGAATTGCCAAAAAAGAAGCCTTAATGTGGGGCACGTTACAGCAAGATGCGATTGAGTTCGGAAATATTATTCATCAAATTTTATCCTATATTACTACGAAAAATGATTTGCAACCTGCTTTAACAAAAAGCTTAGATGAAGGTCTGATTCAACAATCGCAAAAAAGCATTTTTGAGGAAAAAATCAAACAAATAATTCATCATCCAGAATTAGAAGACTTTTTTAATCCTAATTACACCGTTTTTACCGAGCACAATATTATTTCGCCAAACGAAATCAATTTAAAACCAGACAGGTTAGTAATAAATAACACGGAAGCTTTTCTTATTGATTACAAAACAGGTGCGCAAGACGAAAAACACAAAAAACAAATAGAAAATTACGCCCGCGTTATTGAAAAAATGAATTTAAAAGTTACTAAAAAAGTGGTGTTATATATTGGAGAAGAGTTAAAAATTATACATTTGTAGAAATTTTAAATAATTAACAACAATAAAAAAATGTACGGAAAAATTCAAGCTCACTTACAAAATGAATTAAATACAATTCAAGAAAACGGACTTTATAAAAAAGAACGTATTATCACTTCGCCGCAAGGTGCAGAAATAGTTGTAAATGGCAAAACGGTTTTAAATTTTTGTGCGAATAATTATTTAGGACTTTCATCACATCCAGAAGTAGTTCAAGCTGCAAAAGACGCCTTAGATTCGCACGGTTTTGGAATGTCGTCTGTACGATTTATTTGTGGTACGCAAGATATTCATAAACAATTAGAAGCAGAAATTGCCGATTTTTATGGAACAGAAGATACCATTTTATATGCCGCAGCTTTCGATGCAAATGGCGGAGTTTTCGAACCTTTATTAGGAGAAGAAGATTGTATTATTTCTGATAGTTTAAATCACGCTTCTATTATTGATGGAGTACGTTTATGTAAAGCAGCGCGTTATCGTTATGAAAATTCTAATATGCAAGATTTAGAAGCCCAATTGATAAAAGCTACAGAAGCGGGACATCGTTTTAAGTTAATTGTAACTGATGGTGTTTTCTCAATGGACGGTTTAGTTGCACCATTAGATAAAATTTGCGATTTAGCCGATAAATATGATGCCTTAGTAATGGTAGATGAATGTCACGCTGCTGGTTTCATTGGCGCAACGGGAAAAGGTACGATGGAAGCCAAAAACGTAATGACTCGTGTAGATATTATTACTGGAACTTTGGGTAAAGCTTTAGGTGGTGCTATGGGGGGTTATACAACTGCTAAAAAAGAAGTAATTGAAATTTTACGTCAGCGATCTCGCCCCTACTTATTTTCAAATTCATTAGCTCCAGCAATTGTTGGCGCTTCTTTAAAAGTATTTGAATTATTAAAAAAAGACACTTCTTTAAGAGATCAATTAGAATGGAATACTAATTATTTTAAAGAAGGTATGCGAAAAGCCGGTTTAGATTTTATAGATGGCGATTCAGCAATTGTACCAGTTATGTTATATGATGCAAAATTATCACAAGAAATGGCTGACGAATTGCTAAAATTAGGAATTTATGTAATTGGTTTCTTTTATCCAGTTGTTCCAAAAGACAAGGCTAGAATTAGGGTGCAATTATCTGCTGCTCATACAAAAGAACATTTAGATAAAGCCATTTCTGCTTTTGAAAGTGTTGCCAAAAAGTTAAATATAATTTAATAAAAATAATTTGTTTAACATATAATTATGAAAAAACAAACAAAAGTTTTGTGAATTACAAAAAACATATTACTTTTGCTCTTAAATATAATGAATTGTAATTAAATTAAATAAAAAGTATGAAACATTTGAACAAATTATTTTCTGCTGCTTTGTTGTTTGTTGGATTAGCGTCACAAGCACAAGATAACATTAATCCATGGGCTGTGTCTTTTGGAGTAAATGCAGTAGACACTAGAGTAAGTGCTAGTAGAGGTGGATTAGGTTTTTTTGAAAAAACGTATTCTCAAGCATTAGATATGAAAGACAATTGGAATATTGTTCCTTCTGTATCTTACCTAAGCGTATCTAAATACGTTGGAGATGGTTTTTCTTTAGGAATGACTGGATCTTTTAATAAAGTTACCAAATTTGTAGACTTTAAACCAACTGTAGTTGGTGCAGATGCAAGAGGTATGGTTGTTAGTAACCCAGGTGATTTAAACTATTATGGTTTAGATGCTGCGGTTTCTTACAGTTTTAAAAGTTTATTAAAATCTAAATGGTTTGACCCATCTTTAAATTTAGGAGGAGGTTATGTTTTTATGGGTGATGCTTCAGCAGGTACAGTTAATGCTGGTTGGGGATTAAACTTGTGGTTTGCTAAAAATGTAGCTTTCACAATAGCTTCTACATATAAATCTAGTTTTGACGACAATAGAGCGGCTAACGCTGATATTCCAACACATTTCTTTAATCAAGCAGGTATAAAATTCCAATTTGGTGCTAAAGATAAAGATGATGACGGTATTATTGATGCTGAAGATGCTTGTCCAGAAGTTAAAGGATTAGCTGCATTCAAAGGTTGTCCTGATACTGATTTAGATGGTATTCAAGATTCAGCAGATGCTTGTCCAGATGAAGCAGGTACTCCAGAAATGAATGGATGTCCTGACCAAGATGGTGATGGTGTTGCTGATAAAGATGATGCTTGTGTTGATGTAGCTGGTTTACCAGTTTTAAAAGGTTGTCCAGATGCTGATGGTGATGGAATAGCTGATCAAAACGACAAATGTCCTACTGTAAAAGGTGAAAAAGCTAACGGTGGATGCCCATGGCCTGATACTGATGGTGATAAAGTTTTAGATAAAGATGACAAATGTCCAACTGTAGCAGGAACTGTTGCAAATAACGGATGTCCAGAAGTATCTGAAGACACATTGAAGAAATTAAATGATTATGCAAAAACAATCTTATTTGATTCTGCAAAATCATCTTTCCAAAAACAAACGTATTCAGTTTTACAAGCAATTGTTGCTATCTTAAAAGAATATCCAACAGCTAAATTCGCTTTGGAAGGACATACTGATTCAGACGGTAAAGACGATGCTAACTTAGTGTTATCTCAAAATAGAGCTGTAGCTGTAAAATCTTTCTTAATTGATAATGGTATTGCTTCTGACAGATTAACATCTGAAGGTTTTGGTGAAGCTAAACCAGCTGCAACAAATGCAACTAAAGCAGGAAAAGCTCAAAACAGAAGAGTTGAAGTTAAATTAGTAAAATAATTTTTCTCTCATAATATTTTAAAAAGGTCTCAATTAATTGAGACCTTTTTTTTATCTTTATTGCCATGGATGCATCATTTTTATCTAAACTGGCAAAAGAGTTATTAAGTAATAATTCTTCATCGTTACATAATACAAACATTGTTTTACCAAACAAAAGAGCAAAGATTTTTTTAATTGAAGAATTAAAAAAACAATCTTCTACAACTTTTTTAGCTCCTAAAATAATTAGTATTGAAATGCTAATTGAGGAAATCGCGCAATTAAGAACATTAGATAATATTGAGCTTTTGTTTGAGTTTTATATTGTTTATTTGGATACTACTAAAAAATCAAAACAGCAAGATTTTGAAAAATTTTCAAGTTGGGCGGTTACGTTAATTCAAGATTTTAATGAAATCGACAGATATCTTATCAATCAGAATGAAATTTTCTCCTATTTATTAGATATTGAACGTATTAAACATTGGACTCCAAATGTAAATAACCAATCTAAATTAATTGCAAACCATTTAGAATTTTGGAAATTAATGCCGTTCTATTATCAAAAATTTTCAGAACATTTACTAAACAAAAAAGTAGGTTATCAAGGTTTACTATATAGAAAAGCATCAGAAAATTGTTTAGCTTTTGCAAAAAAATCCGAAGACAAAACATTTGTATTTGCTGGTTTTAATGCGTTGAATGCCTCGGAAGAAACTATAATTAAATGTTTATTGGAACATAATAAAGCCTCTGTGTTTTGGGATATAGATGCTGTTTTTTTAAAAGATGAATTCCACGATGCTGGTTTGTTTTTGCGAAGAATAAAAAACTCTTGGAAACATTTTGAAACCCATCCTTTTAATTGGATTACCGATGCTTTTTCAAATGATAAAAAAATTGAAGTTATCGGGACACCAAAATCTATTGGTCAGGCAAAAATTGCAGGAAAAATTATAGAAAAAATCGTATTTGAAAACAAATCATTAGAAAATACTGCACTTGTTTTAAGTGAAGAAAATATTCTAATACCTATTTTAAATGCGTTGCCTATCGAGGTTGAAAATTTAAATATTACGATGGGTTATCCGAGTAAAAATAATCCAGCACAAATATTAATTTACAAATTATTTCAACTGCATTTAAATGCTCAAAATAGAAATAAAAAACAAAGTGTATTTTACTATAAAGAAGTATTAGAAATATTAAATAATCCGTTAATTATTTCGAGTATTCAAGCGAATGAAGTAGTAAAAATTATAAAAAATTCTAATTTAACCTTTATTACCAGTAATCGACTAAGCGAATTATTTTATAAATACAATTTATCGAGTAATGAATTGGTGCAACATTTGTTTTTCGATTGGAATGTATCTGTAAATAAAATTTTAGAGAAATTAAAAGTCATTCTAATTTACATTAAAACACATTTAAGTAATCAAAACGAACAAGATAAAGTTACCAAAGCATTTGTTTTTTCAATATATAATGTAGTTTTAAAGATTACAAATTATTATGAATCGTATAAAAACATTGAAAACTTAGAAATTTTATTCACTATCTATAAACAAGTTATTGATCAGGCTCAGGTTTCTTTTGAAGGCGAACCACTCAAAGGTCTCCAAATTATGGGAATTTTAGAAAGTCGTGTTTTGGATTTCGAAAATGTAATTATTACTTCGTTAAATGAAGGTAAATTACCTGGTGGTAAATCGAACAATTCCTTTATTCCATACGATGTAAAATTAGAAAAAGGATTGCCAACATATAAAGAACGGGATGCCATCTTTACCTATCATTTTTATCGTTTATTACAACGGGCTAAAAACATTTACTTGTTATATAATACTCATTCTGAAGGTATTGATTCTGGCGAGAAAAGTCGTTTTATTACTCAATTAGAGATTGAACATTTGCCAAATCATAATTTTAAAAAGGTGTTTTATAACGCAATTAAACCTGATACAATTTATCAGCCAATAGAGGTAATAAAAACACAACCTATTTTAGATCGATTAGAAGAAATTGCAATTATAAAAGGTTTTTCGCCTTCATCATTAACCAATTATTTGCGAAATCCTATTCAGTTTTATTACCAACGAATATTAGGCGTCCGCGAAAATGATGAGGTAGAAGAAAATGTTGCTCTTAATACTTTAGGAACCATAATCCACGAAGTATTAGAGAAAATGTACGCTCCTTTTGAAGGTAAAAATATTCAAATTCAAGTTTCAGATATTGATGTGATGATTCAAAATATAGAAGCCATTACATTAGAAAAATTTATTGAAGTTTATAAAGAAGGAGAAATAAAAAAAGGGAAAAATTTAATTGCTTTCGAAGTGGCTAAAAGAAACATTTATAACTTTTTAACCCAAGAAAAACAAAACATAGAAAATGGAGATGAATTATTTATTTTGTCTTTGGAAAAATCACACGACACCATATTTGAGCATCATAATTTACCATATTCAGTTAAAATTTCAGGAAAAGTAGATAGAATTGAGTTGCGAAATAACACGATTCGAATCATTGATTACAAAACAGGTAAAGTTGAAGCCAATAAATTAAAAATAAATACTTTTGAAGGTTTAACACTCGATTTGGCTAATGATAAAATTATTCAATTATTATGTTATGCATTAATGTTTCAAACCAATCCTTTAAAAGGAAATTATAATGTGGAAGTCGGAATATTCTCGTTTAAAAACATGAAAGCTGGATTTTTACCTTTTGCATTTGGCAAAGGAAGAGGCATAGTTGGTGAAACAGTAATTACAACTGAATTTTTAGAAAATTTTAAAGAAGAATTGGTAATTTTAATTCAAGAAATTTTAAATCCTGATATTTCTTTTAAAGAAGTGATTAAATAATTTTTGTCACAAAAACGCAAAGTTAATTACGAAGATTGCAAAGGGGTTTTATATATATCTTGTATAAGTTTTCCGTGCCTTGCGAAATCTTTGTGAGCTTTGTGGTTAAGATTTCAAAAATCCAACTATAACTTTTTCCAATTCCGCTTGGTTTTCGAGGTGACTCATATGTCCGTCGTTAAAAGTTATTAGTTTTACATTTGTGCCTTCAATTTGTTCTAAATTATCTTCGTAATTTAAAACAGGATCTTTTTTTCCTAAAATTAATAAAATTGGGTAGGTGGCAAAATGCAAAATTACTTCTCGGTCTTTTCTTAATTTCATGCCTTCTTGAGCGGCAATAATTCCTTGTAATGGTGTTTGAAGCGCTTCTTCTCGAACCCATTCAATTTGTTCCAAAAGCTTTGTTCTGTTTTCCTCTGAAAATAAATTAGCGATACTCATTCTGACAGCAGCCACATAATTTTGCTTCACTGCTTTTATTGCACGAGTTCTATTTGCAATGCGTTCCTCGCTATCGGTACGAGATGTCGAATTTAATAGCACCAAACCTTTCATAAATTCTGGATATAATTCGGCAAAAGCCAATGCCACATAACCGCCCATAGAATGTCCAATGAAAACTGCTTTTCTGATTTTCAATTCGGAAATAACATGATGAACAGCATCCGCCATGTCTTCCATGCTATGGATGTATCCTAAACAATCTGTTTTCCCGTGACCTAACAAATCAATACAAATCAACCGGTTTTTTTTAGCTAAAACAGGCGCCAAATAATCCCACATGGTACTATTCTCCAAAAAACCATGTAACAAAATAACCGCATTGCCTTTTCCAGTATCTGTAAAAGCAATTTTTGTGTTTTTGAAGTGGGTGTTTTTCATAGATACAAATGTAGAGTTTAAACGCAAAGAGCACAAAGTTTTTTCGCAAAGCACGCAATGTTTTTTGTGTTCAAAAAAAACGGCTCACTTTCGCAAACCGTTTAACCTGAAACCTGAAACTTGAAACTTGAAACAAATCTAACTATTCATAATCGATTCAATTTCATCTGCTTCAATAGGAATATTCTTCATTAAGTTGAAAGGTTCTCCTTTTGGTTGAATTACTACATCATCTTCTAAACGAATTCCAAAACCTTCTGCAGGAATATAAATCCCTGGTTCTACCGTGAAAACCATATTTGCTTCCATTGGTTCGTGTAGCAAGCCATAATCGTGCGTATCTAATCCTAAATTATGCGAAGTACCGTGCATAAAATATTTTTTATATGCTGGCCATTCTGGGTTTTCAGTTTGAACATCTGCTTTCGTGATTAAACCTAAACCTATTAATTCAGAAGTCATAATTTTACCAACTTCTACGTGGTATTGTTTCCAATTTGTACCTGGAATCAACATTTTTGTAGCTTCGTTTTTTACATTTAAAACAGCGTTGTAAACCGCTTTTTGTCTGTCAGAAAATTTTCCAGAAACCGGAATCATACGAGTCAAATCGGAAGAATAATTGGCATATTCTGCACCAACATCTAACAAAATTAAATCGCCAGCATTACAAACTTGGTTGTTTTCTATGTAATGCAACACATTTGCATTGTTTCCTGAAGCTATAATTGGCGTATAAGCAAAACCTTTAGAACGATTACGAAGAAATTCGTGAGCCAATTCCGCTTCAATTTCATACTCGGTTACGCCAGGTTTTACGAAATTTAATAATCTTCGCACTCCTTTTTCTGTAATATTACACGCGTTTTGAATTAAATACAATTCAATTTGGTCTTTTACAGAACGTAAACGCTGTAAAATTGGATTTGATTTTTCTACTTTATGCGCAGGATATTCGTTTTTCCACCATTTTATAAAACGATCTTCACGTGTTTCTGTTTCTACTGCTGCTCGGTAATGTTCATTGGTGTTTATGTACATCGTATCGGCATACATCATCACTTCTTTTAACACTTTATGAAAATCTTGTAACCAATATACCGATTTGATTCCCGCTACTTCAAAAGCACGTTCTTTGGTAAGTTTTTCGCCTTCCCAAATGGCAATATGTTCGTTGGTTTCTTTTAAAAAAAGTACTTCTTTCAAGTGCTCATATGGAGCATCTGGAAATAATAATAAAATGCTTTCTTCCTGATCCACACCAGATAAGTAAAAAATATCCCGATGTTGTGCAAATGGCAACGTACTATCTGCAGAAACAGGATAAATATCATTCGAATTAAAAACAGCAACACCGTTTGGCTTCATTTGCGCCATAAAGTTTTTACGGTTTTTAATAAAAAGTTCTCGATTTATTGGTAAATATTTCATTTTTTAAAAATATTAGTAAAGTTTTCAAAATTAATAACTTTCAAACAAATAGTTGTCAAATAATTCTATTAATTTTGAAAACAAATCAAATTATATAAAAATGAAAAAAGTTATATTTTTAATTTCTATTCTTACTACGTTCATTTCTTTGTCTCAAGACAATAATTTTCAATCTGTTGCTTTTCAGAATATTGGACCTACAATAATGAGCGGCAGGATAGTCGATTTAGCTGTCAATCCTCAAAATCCAACTGAATTTTATGCGGCATACGCTTCTGGAGGCTTGTGGTATACCAACAATAACGGAACCAGTTTTGAACCCGTAATGGATGCTGCGCCTACTCAGAATATAGGTTGTGTTACTGTAGATTGGAATTCGGGATTAATTTTGGTTGGAACAGGTGAAGTAAATTCTTCTCGTTCGTCTTATGCTGGAATTGGGGTTTTGAAATCTTCAGATAAAGGCAAAACTTGGACTAATATTGGTTTGACAGATAGTCATCATATTTCTAAAATTTGGATTAATCCTAATGATTCTGATGAAATTGTAGTAGGTGTTTTAGGGCATTTGTATTCAAAGAATGAAGAACGAGGCGTTTTTAAAACCACAACTGGAGGAAAAAATTGGACAAAAACTTTATATATTAACGACGAAACAGGAATTATAGATATTAGTTTTGCACCAAACAATCCAAATATTATGTTCGCATCGGCATGGGAACGGGAACGTAAAGCAAATAATTTTAAAGGAAATGGAATTCATTCAGGTATTTATAAAAGTGAAGATGCTGGGACGACTTGGGCAAAAATTAATGCCAATTCTGGTTTTCCAACTAATATTGGAATTGGTAGAATTGGTTTAACTTCATATAACGAGAATATTACCTATGCGATTGTAGACAATCAAAATTTACGACCAAATGCTTCAAGCGAAAAACCGAAAGATGCCAATGCCGCCTTGTTTGAAGTAGAAGTAATTGGTGCAGAAATTTATAAAACCACCGATTCTGGAAAAACGTGGATTAAGACAAATGACAAATTTATTGATGATGCTTTTTATTCTTACGGATATTATTTTGCGGATATTACTGTTGATGAATCTAATGAAAATCGGTTATATATTTCTGCGGTTCCTTTATTATTCTCTAATGATGGAGGAAAATCTTTCGAATCAATAAGTAAAGATAATGTTCATTCTGATCATCACGTTTGTTGGGTGAATCCAAAAAATCCAAATCATCTAATAAATGGAAACGATGGTGGTGTGAATATTACATTCGATAACGGGAAACATTGGATAAAATGCAACAACCAGGCCGTTGGGCAATTTTATAGTGTTAATGTAGATGAAAAAGAAAATTACGAAGTATATGGTGGCTTGCAAGACAACGGCGTTTGGGCGGGTCCAAATAATTATCAACACAATGTTGAATGGTTACAAGACGGAAAATATCCTTACGAATTTTTAAGCGGTGGCGATGGAATGCAAGTTCAAATTGATACGAGAACTAATAATTTGGTTTACACGGGATATCAATTTGGAAATTATACCAAAATAGATAGAATTTCAGGAGAAAGAAAATACATTACTCCTCAAGCAGATAAAAAAGAAGAGCCATACAGATTTAACTGGCAAGCACCTATTTTGTTGTCTTCTCACAATCAAGATGTTGTTTATTTTGGCGGACAATATGTGTTTCGTTCGATGAATCAAGGCAAAAACTGGGAAAAAATTTCTACCGATTTAACCAATGGAAAAGTAGAAGGGAACGTGCCTTTTGGAACCATAACATCCATAGCTGAAAGTAAATTTAAATTTGGAAAATTAGTTGTCGGAACAGATGATGGAAATGTTTATGTAACAAAAGATAGCGGCGAAAATTGGACAAAAATATCAACTAATTTGCCGCAAAATTTATGGGTATCTCGTGTGCGATTTTCAACGTTTAAATCCGATAGAATTTATATTACGTTAAACGGATATAGAAATGATAATTTCACTACTTATGCCTATGTTTCGGAAGATTTAGGCACAACTTGGAAATTATTAACGGAGAATTTCAATCAAAATGCTGCGAATGTGATTTTAGAAGATTCTGAAAACGAAAACATTTTATATTTAGGTACAGATACTGGTTTATTTATTTCTATTGATAGAGGAATAACTTGGCAAGATTTTTCAACCGACATTCCAAATGTTGCCGTACTCGATTTGGTTATTCAAAAAAGAGAAAAAGATTTAATTGTGGCTACACACGGGCGTTCTTTGTACAAAGTGAATCTTTCGAACATTCAACAAATTAATGAGAAAACACAGTCAAACAGTATAGCGTTATTTCCTGTAAAGAACATTTCTTTTTCTAAAAATTGGGGAAATAAGCGTTCTGCTTGGGGTACCGAAAACACACCAAATGTATTAATTTGGTATTATGTAAAAGAACTTTCAAATACAATTTTAACCATAAAAAATAAAGATGGAATTGTGGTTTTTAACCGTCAAAATAAAGCAGAAAAAGGAATGCTTAAAGTAGATTTCGATTTAAGCGTTGATGAAAAAATAAAAACCGCAATAGAGAAGAAAGATAGCAAAATAAAAATCAACCAATCGGTTAATAAAAAGTACTATTTACCTGCAGGAAAATATACAATTGAATTAGAAAATAACGGAAAGAAGGAAACGCAAACCTTAGAAATTATAGAAAAAAACCAAATGAGATAAGATTTTTGTAAAAACTAATACTTAATAGGTTGATATTCAACAAATGTTAAACTCATTTAAAATGATTATAAATTAACTTTCAAAGGTTGTAAGTCTTACTTATAACCTTTATTTTTGCTTACATTAAATATATTCAAATTAACATTAACTATAATTATGGCAAAATCAGCATTTTTAAAGTCATCTATTGCAAAAAAATATTGGATGGCACTTACTGGATTGTTCTTGTGCTTGTTTTTAGTTGGGCATTTATTAGGAAACTTACAATTGTTAGCCGGCGACTCTATTGAAGCGGCGTTACAATTTAATAAGTATGCACTTTTTATGACTACCAACCCGGCAGTAAAATTACTTTCTTATTTAACGTATATTTCTATTATTTTTCACGCTATTGATGGAATTTATTTAGCCATTCAAAACAAAAAAGCGCGTCCTGTTGGTTACGCAATGAATAATCCTTCTAAAAACAGTAGTTTTTCATCAAGAAATATGGCGGTTTTAGGCACAATTGTTTTGATATTTATTTCTACACACATGATTAATTTTTGGGCAAAAATGCATTTTGATGCTAACATGCCTTTAGTTACGAAAACACAAGGAAATCAAGGGCAATCTCAATCTATGCTTATTGGAACACCAGATTCTAAAATTCAGACGATTCCTTTGCCTCCAGGTGGCTCTTTAAAAACATTAGTAGAACAAAATAATAATCAACCTGGAAATACTACTAAATTAGTTATCGAAGGTTCAAATATTGTTAAAGACGCTAAAACAGGTGAAGTTTTATTTATTGGTTTCAAAGATTTACACAAATTAACCTATGCTTTCTTTAAAAGTAAAGGAAAATTATTCAATGTAATTCCAAACGAAGGGTTGTTTTTCGTTATATTTTATGTGTTATCTATGATGGCATTAGGTTTCCATTTATGGCATGGCTTTCAAAGTGCTTTCCAATCTTTAGGAGCAAATGGTAAATTTACACCAGCTATTAAATCATTTGGAAAAGCATTTTCAGTTGTAGTTGCGTTTTTATTTGCAATTATTCCAATTTACATTCACTTTTTTACAAAATAAAAACATATGGCATTAGATTCTAAAATTCCTCAAGGTCATATTTCAGAAAAATGGACCAACCATAAGAATAATCTTAAATTGGTGGCTCCAAACAATAGACCAAAAATTGATGTAATCGTAGTAGGAACAGGTTTAGCAGGTGCATCGGCTGCTGCTTCATTTGGAGAAATGGGTTACAACGTAAAAGCATTTTGCTTTCAAGATTCACCTCGTAGAGCACACTCAATTGCGGCTCAAGGAGGAATAAACGCTGCGAAAAACTATCAAAATGATGGTGACAGTACTTATAGATTATTTTATGATACTATTAAAGGTGGTGATTACCGTGCTCGTGAAGCAAACGTACACCGTTTAGCAGAAGTATCTTCAAATATTATCGACCAATGTGTGGCACAAGGAGTTCCTTTTGCAAGAGATTATGGTGGATTATTAGATAACCGTTCATTTGGTGGAACACAAGTACAACGTACTTTTTATGCCGCCGGACAAACAGGTCAACAATTATTATTAGGAGCGTATTCTGCATTATCTAGACAAATTGGTTTAGGGAATGTAAAAATGTATAACCGTCACGAAATGCTTGACATTGTAAAAGTTGATGGCAAAGCTCGTGGAATTATTGCTCGTAATTTAATTACTGGCGAATTAGAACGTCATTCCGCTCATGCGGTAATTATTGCTTCTGGTGGTTATGGGAATGTATATTTTTTATCAACCAACGCAATGGGAAGTAACGTTACTGCTTCATGGAAGGTGCACAAAAAAGGAGCGCATTTTGCCAATCCTTGTTTTGTACAAATTCATCCAACTTGTATTCCAGTTCATGGAACCAACCAAGCTAAATTGACATTGATGTCAGAATCGCTGCGTAATTCTGGGCGAATTTGGGTGCCTGCAAAAAAAGAAGATGCAGAAGCCATTCGTATTGGAAAATTAAAAGCTACTGATCTAAAAGAAGAAGATAGAGATTATTACTTAGAACGAAAATATCCTTCTTATGGAAATCTTGCTCCTCGAGATATTTCTTCAAGAGCAGCAAAAGAAGTATGTGATGTTGGCCATGGTATTGAAGCAAATGACACCAATGAAGGGGTGTATTTAGATTTTTCTTCTGAAATACAAACAAAAGGGAAACAATCGGCTTATGCCAAAGGAAATCACAATCCAACTCAGGAAGAAATAACGGAATTAGGAAAACAATGGTTGGAAGAAAAATATGGAAATCTTTTCACGATGTATGAAAAAATTACAGATGAAAACCCATATGAGACACCAATGAAAATTTATCCAGCCGTGCATTATACGATGGGTGGAGTTTGGGTTGATTATAACTTAATGTCGTCTATTCCTGGCTGTTTCGTAGCTGGTGAAGCAAATTTCTCAGACCACGGAGCAAACAGATTAGGAGCTTCTGCATTAATGCAAGGTTTAGCCGATGGGTATTTCGTATTACCTTATACTGTTTCTAACTATTTAGCAGATGAAATTAGAACCGGTAAAATCTCTACAGATACACCAGAATTCGTAGATGCAGAAAATGCAGTTCGTCAGTCTATTGAGCAATTAATTAACAATAACGGCACAAAATCTGTTGACTATTTCCACAAAAAATTAGGATTAATTATGTGGAATAAAGTTGGTATGGCAAGAAACGAAAAAGGCTTAACGGAAGCGATTGAAGAAATTAGACAATTAAGAGAAGATTTCTATGCAGATGTTAGAGTTCCTGGTGCGGCCAACGAATTGAACCAAGAATTAGAAAAAGCACTTCGTGTGGCAGATTTTATTGAATTGGGACAATTAATGGCGAAAGATGCCTTAGTTCGTGAAGAATCTTGTGGTGGTCATTTCCGTGAAGAATATCAAGATGCTGAAGGTGAAACGCTTCGTGATGATGAAAAATTTGGGTATGTTGCCGCTTGGGAATATAACGGAAGCGATGCAAGTAAATCAGTACTTCATAAGGAAGAATTGAAATATGAGTTTATCAAAATTGCAGCTAGAAACTATAAATAAGATATTATGAGTGCTAAAAAAAATATAAATATCAACCTTAAAATCTGGCGTCAAAAAAATGCTAGTGCACAAGGTAAAATGGAAACATATAAATTAGATAATGTTTCTACAGACAGTTCTTTTTTAGAAATGTTAGACCAATTAAATGAGCAATTAATCAATACTCAAAATGAGCCAGTTTCTTTTGATCACGACTGTCGTGAAGGTATTTGCGGAATGTGTTCGTTATATATTAATGGTCGTGCACACGGTCCAGATACAGGAACAACTACCTGTCAGTTACACATGCGTAAATTTAAAGATGGCGAAACTATTTTTATTGAACCATGGAGAAGTAAAGCGTTCCCAGTTGTAAAAGACTTAATGGTAGATAGAAGTGCTTTCGACAGAATTCAACAAGTAGGTGGATTCGTATCTGTAAATACTTCTGGTAGAACTATAGATGCTAATGCAACACCAATTAACAAACAAGATGCAGATAAAGCCTTTATGGCAGCTGCTTGTATCGGATGTGGTGCTTGTGTGGCGACTTGTAAAAACGGTTCGGCAATGTTATTTGTTGGAGCAAAAGTATCTCAATACGCTTTATTGCCACAAGGAAAAGTAGAAGCTACAGAAAGAGTATTAAATATGGTACGTCAAATGGACGAAGAAGGTTTCGGAAATTGTACCAATACAGGAGCATGTGAAGTAGAATGTCCGAAAGGAATTTCTTTAGAAAACATCGCTCGTATGAATAGAGAATATTTAAAAGCAAGTGTACTTTAATAAGACACAATAATATTAAAACAAAAAGCGCATTCAAATTTGAATGCGCTTTTTGTTTGAAACTATTTTAACTCCAATTCCTGATCCACATCCCAATTCGCTCTTACGTCAATTAAACTTGGAAAATATATCATTTCTTCAGGTTGCAATTTTATTTTAAAGTTTCCTGAATCCCAAATTCTATTTTTGTTGTCATCGTAAAACAACCGCACTTGATAATTGCTTGGCTGAATGGCTTCGAAATATAATTCAGTTTCTTTAGTGCAGTATTTTTCGCTAACGATATCTCCAGAAGTATTTAAAATTTGTACCACATACGGAAATCTATTGATGTTTTTCAATCGCAATTTTAAATTTCCAAAATCGCTTATCGCACCTTTATCAAAGGTAAATTTTAAACTATCAGATTGAGTTTCGTATTCATCTTCTATGGAACCTGGCAGTAACTCGAGTTCGTATTTTTCGTTTTCTTCTTGTTTAAAATCAAAAGAAATCAATTGTTCAAAATCGTTAATTTCGGTTGTGAAAGAAACTAAACTGCTATCTTTTTTTCTCAAAAATATTTTCTCGGAATTTATTTTTTTAATTGGTGTAGTAGTTTCTAAATTGAGTTTTTCGTTAAATTGGAATTTTTTATTAGCAAAAAGCGTCACTTTTAATGAATCTGCTTCTTTTAGTTTTTTTAATTTCACTACATAATTTTTTAAATACTTATCAGATTTCACAACGATTTGTATAGAATCTTTAGATTCTTTAGGCATAAAAACTTGTAAAGTATCCGATTTTTTATTCGCTGATTTTGCAAAACGTAAAGGCGTTTCAATGTTATTCTTTTTATAAAATAGTTTCACATCATTTGCATTGCCTTCGTACCCTAAAAACAATTTGTTATTACTTTCAAGGGTTGGCGAATAGGTTTTGATTTCGTTTTTTTCAGCAAATAATTTTAAAGTATAACTACTATCTGAAGGAATTTTTATTTTTTCTTTTTTAAAGGCAATTTTTTCCGATTTTGCCTGATAATTGTAATTGTTGTTTTTGTCTTTTAAAGCCACTAAATAATAGTTACCTTCTTTTATGTTTTCAATAGTAAACTTTGTGTTTTTTTCTAAAGTATTGGTAATATAAACGGGTTTGTTTTTGTAGACTAATGAATCATTATACGTTTCAGCGTCATATAACATTACAGTTACAAATTCATCGGTTTCTTTTTCAAATGCGTCTACAATTTCACCAGAAACCTTTAAAGAATCAACAAATGCTCCTGTTGAAAACACATATTTAAATTGCGAATACGGGATGCCTTCGTTATAATCTGTAATACTTTGGCCAAAATTAAAACTGTAGGTAGTATTCGGTTTTAAATCTTCATTTAAAGTAATTGAAATGAATTTACTCGCACTTCCTTGTGGTACAATTGTTGGGTTTTTTGCCATAGGTGGCGACACTATCAATTGTTTGTTAATGTCTTTTACTTTTATGTATTCGCTAAAATCAATTTTAATAGTTTTCCCGGAAAAATTGGTTTCATAGTTTTTCGGTATACTTTTTACAATAACGGGTGCTATACTATCTTTTGGTCCACCATAAACCATACCTCTTTTGGCACAACTGATACATATTACAGAAATTATGGTAAGAATTACTATGATTTTTTTCATTAATTATGTCGCTATTTAATCCTGCAAAGTAACAATTATATTCATTCGCATCATAATATTTAAATAAATTTTTATGATTGTGTATATGCCATTGTTACGATGCTAATTCTGGTGTTTTTTATTTTTAATATTTCTTTTGCACACGCTTCAATAGTGGCGCCAGTTGTAAAAATATCATCTACAAGTAGAATATGTTTTCCTTCTATTTTGTGAGCGTTTTCAATTGAAAATACATTTTTATTGGTTTCTAAGCGATTTTGTTTTGATTTTTGAATTTGTGATTTTAAGTTAATTGATTTTACTAAAGCAGAATCAATAATCGGAATAGCTAAGTTTTTCTCTAATGCTTCACAAAAAGTAGTGACTTGATTGTATCCTCTTTCGTGTAGACGTTTTTTATGTAAGGGCACAGGAATTATTACATCAACATCATTAAAAACAGGTAAATCTAATACGTTTTTTGAAAAAATATCCCCTAAAAAAGTGCCGATTTCTTGTTGGTTTTTATATTTTAAATTGTGCATTAATTGTTGTGCAATCCCTTTTTTTCTAAAATATAATAGCGAAGCACCAAATTCAAAAGGCACTATGCCATAAAAAGCCCTATGCATTTCATGTTCCTTTAAATTATGATGATGAGTAAGGGGCAAATGATGCATGCAAGTGGTGCAAATAATTTTTTCGTTTTTTAAAAGTAGTTTCGAACAGCCATTACAAAATGCAGGAAATACCACGTTTAACAGATTTTTATGTATTTGGTCGAAAAATTTTATCATATTAAAACATTAGTTTTACTTTAGTAAAAATATTAAGAATGTCTTCAAAAAGAAACAATAAATATAAGATTGCCATACTTCTATTATCCTTTTTTTTACTGATAGTATTATTTAAAAGTTATAAAGATAATAAATCTGCCATAGAACTACAAGATACTTTGAAGCAAGAAACCTTGATTACTCAAAATCAGTTATCTGAAATTCTATCTAAATATGATTCCGTTTCTAATTTATACAATAATTTTGAAGAAAGTTTTCAGGATTTATCATTAAAAGTTACTGATTTAAAAGATCCAAAGAAGAATATTAAGTTTAAGAATTTAGCAGAATTAAACAAGGAAATTGATCAAATTAAAGATTCAATTAAATTGTTGAAAGAGAAATTAAAACAAATTGAAAAGCTTAGAACTTTAATTAAACCAGAAATTAAAGCACCAAAAATTACTGAAAACACAGTTTTAAAAGACGCTAAATTTGAAGTAACTAATTTGCAAGTGAAAGGTGTAAAATTTCTTACAGATAACAAAACGCCAAATAAAGTAAAACCAATTGAACAAATTAGAGTATGCTTTACGGTTGATAAAAACAAATCCATTTCTACTGGCGAAAAAGAATTTTTTGTTCAAGTTGTTAATCCCAAAAATGATATTGTTTCTGTAGAGCAACTAACTTTCGAAAACGATAATATTACTTTAAAATACAGTAAATTAGTAAAGTTTGAATACCAACAACAAGTAACAGATGTCTGCAGTTATATTGATTTAGAAAAAAACAAAACCGTAAAAGGAAGATATATTATAAACTTATATTCAGGAACTACAAAAATTAGTTCAACCATTTTCAATTATAATTAAAAATTACTTTTTTAATTCCTTTCCTATTTTTACTTTTGCAACATGGCAAAACAAGAAGACTTATTTAAGAATGTAGTTTCGCACGCAAAAGAATACGGATTTATTTTCCCTTCTAGCGAAATTTACGATGGTTTAAGTGCGGTATACGATTACGCACAAAACGGTGTAGAATTAAAGAAAAATATTAGAGAATATTGGTGGAAATCCATGGTGCAAATGCATGAAAATATTGTAGGATTAGACGCCGCAATATTAATGCATCCAACTACTTGGAAAGCTTCAGGACATGTTGACGCATTTAACGACCCGTTGATTGATAACAAAGACTCTAAAAAAAGATATCGTGCAGATGTTTTAATTGAGGATTATGCCGAAAAATTAAACATCAAAGCACTAAAAGAAATTGAAAAAGCAAAGGCACGTTTTGGCGATACTTTTAACGAACAAGAATTTATCACTACAAACCCAAGAGTTGTTGAATATCTATCTAAAAAGAACGAAATTTTAGCCAGAATGGCGAAAAGTTTAGATGCAGGTGATTTAGATGATGTGAAACTTTTAATTGAAGAATTAGAAGTCGCTTGTCCAGATTCTGGATCTCGTAATTGGACAGAAGTTCGCCAGTTCAACTTAATGTTTGGCACTAAATTAGGTGCTTCTGCAGATACGGCAATGGATTTGTACTTGCGTCCAGAAACGGCACAAGGTATTTTCGTTAACTTTTTAAATGTTCAAAAAACAGGCCGAATGAAAATTCCTTTTGGAATTGCACAAACGGGTAAAGCATTTAGAAATGAAATTGTAGCAAGACAATTTATTTTTCGAATGCGCGAATTTGAACAAATGGAAATGCAGTTTTTCGTGAAACCAGGTGAAGAAATGAAATGGTACGAATACTGGAAAAACACGCGATTAAATTGGCACAAATCATTAGGTTTGGGTGCTGAAAATTACCGTTTTCACGACCACGAAAAATTAGCACACTATGCAAATGCTGCGGCTGATATTGAATTTAATTTTCCTTTCGGATTTAAAGAATTAGAAGGCATTCACTCTCGTACAGATTTCGATTTAAAAGCACACGAACAATTTTCTGGTAAAAAATTACAGTATTTTGATACAGAAGAAAATAAAAACTACGTGCCTTATGTAGTAGAAACATCCGTTGGTTTAGACAGAATGTTCTTGGCGGTATTTTCAAAAGCACTACAAGAAGAAACATTAGAAGATGGTTCTACCAGAACTGTGTTACGATTGCCTTCTGTTTTAGCGCCTACAAAAGCAGCTGTGTTGCCTTTGGTTAAAAAAGATGGGTTACCTGAAATTGCCAAAGAAATTATGGAAGAATTAAAATGGGATTTCAACGTAGCCTATGATGAAAAAGATGCTGTTGGCCGTCGTTACAGACGTCAAGATGCTTTAGGAACGCCATTTTGTATTACTGTAGATCATCAAACGGTGGAAGACAAAACAGTTACCATCCGTCACAGAGATACGATGCTTCAAGAACGTGTGGCTATTGCCGATTTAAAAAATATCATTGACAAAGAAGTTTCCGTTAGAAACTGGTTATTAAAAATGTAATAACTTCAAAATAAATGAGAAACGCCAAATTCATTAGAATTTGGCGTTTTTTTTATTTTTTAGCATTTTGGTGTTTTTCTAGCCTAGCTAAAATTCGATTGTGCATGTGTTTGTAATTGTTCACTTCTGCAGCGTAATATCTGTTATTTTGATGATACGTAGCACTATCTATTTTGTACTTTTTGTAAATATAGTCTTTAGCTTCAATTTTATTAGCTTTTAAAATTTCTGGGGCATTACTATTAGCAGCTTGTAAAACAGCTATATCATATAAAATATTCTCCATGGTATCCTCGTCCAAAAGTTTTTTTGGTGGTTTTGCAGGATTTTCATTACACGCAAAAAATCCAAAAAAAACAGCTAAATAAATTATTTTTTTCATCATTATCTATCAAAAGTTAGTCTTTCTCCTGCAATAATATCTTTTACTTTTCCATTGGCATAAGCCAGTTTTCCATTTACAAAAGTGTGCGTCACTCTCGATTTAAAATTAGTTCCTTCAAAAGGCGACCAGCCACATTTTGCAATAATATTTTCTTTTTTCACATTCCAAGGCATGTGAGGATTTACTATAACTAAATCGGCAAAATACCCTTCTTTAATAAAACCACGATTTTCTATTTTAAAAATTTTCGCTGGATTATGACACATTTTTTCAACAATCTTTTCTATAGAAATTTTTCCATTAAAGTACGACTCCATCATGGCAACTAAAGCATGCTGCACTAATGGGCCTCCAGATGGGCAAGTTGTATATAGATTTGATTTTTCTTCTAAAGTATGAGGCGCATGATCTGTAGCGATTACATCTATTCTATCATCTAAGAGCGCTTTCCAAAGGGCCTCTTTATCTGCATGAGTTTTAACCGCCGGGTTCCATTTAATCAATGAGCCCTTGGTTTCATAATCTGCATCTGTAAACCACAAATGATGAATACAAACTTCAGCTGTAATTTGCTTTTTTTCAAGCGGAATTTTATTTGTAAATAAGTCTAATTCTTTAGCGGTTGAAATATGAAAAACATGCAATCTTGCACCGGTTTTTTTAGCCAATTCAATAACTCTAACGGTAGATTCGTAACATGATGCTACACTTCTAATTTCTGGGTGTTTTTCTACTGGAATGTCATCACCGTAGATTTCTTTGTATTTCGCAAGATTATTTTTTACAATGGTTTCGTCTTCGCTATGAACGGCTATTAAAAGTTTCGTGTTAGAAAATATTTTTTCTAACGATGCGGAACTATCTACTAACATATCACCAGTTGAGGAACCTAAAAACAGCTTCAAACCGGCAACATTTTTAGGATTTGTTTTTAAAATTTCTTCTAAATTATCATTAGTACCACCCATCATAAAAGAATAGTTGGCGTGAGATGTTTTGGAAGCAATTTGATATTTATCTTCTAAAAGCTCTTGAGTTACTGCATTCGGAACCGTGTTGGGTTGCTCAATATAAGAGGTAATTCCACCAGCAACGGCGGCTTTACTTTCTGACGCGATGTCGCCTTTATGCGTAAGTCCCGGCTCTCTAAAATGAACTTGATCATCAATAACGCCAGGAATTAAAAAACTTCCTTCGGCATCAATAATTATACATTCTGACGATTTTGCACTAATATTGTCTCCAATTTGACGGATGATTTCATTCTCAATTAATACATCTCCTTCAAAGATGCTCCCTTCATTTACAATTCTTGCATTTTTAATTAAAAACGTACTCATTTATAGTTTATTAAATGTTTTTCTAATTCGTAACATAATTACACCAATTACCGCTTCACGAATAATTGCGCCACTCATTTTTGATTCGCCTAGCGTTCGGTCTGTAAAAATAATTGGCACTTCTTCAATCTTAAATTTATTTACAAAAGCACGATATTTCATTTCTATTTGAAATGCATATCCTACAAATTTAATTTTATCAATATTAATAGTTTCTAAAACATTTCTTCTATAACAAATAAAACCTGCTGTGGCATCATGAATTTGCATGCCAGTAATAAATTTCACATAAACTGAAGCAAAATACGACATTAAAACTCGGTTTAAAGGCCAATTAACTACGTTTACACCTTTGGAATATCTTGAACCAATTGCTACATCAGCACCATTTTGACAGGCCAAATATAATTTTTCTAAATCGTTTGGATTATGAGAAAAATCGGCATCCATTTCATAAATATAGTTATAGTTATGAGATAATGCCCATTTAAAACCATGCACATATGCGGTTCCCAAGCCTGATTTTTTAGTTCTTACTTCTAAAAATAATTTTTCAGGATATTGTTGTTGTAATTCGGCAACTTTATTAAAAGTACCGTCTGGCGAATTATCATCCACAACTAATACATGGAAGTTTGAAGGTAACTGAAAAACAGCATGGATAATCCGTTCTATATTTTCAATTTCGTTGTATGTAGGTATAATTACTATTCCTGCTGACATGTTATTTTAATTTCGTTACAAAATTAAGTTATTTTTACATTAATTTTCTTAATAATTTTATAATTTATTTGAGTTATTTTTTTTGTTACTTTTGCATTATGAATAATATACTATTAACAGAGCGGATTTTAATCAATAAAGATTGGGCAGCCTTATTATTTGTATTAGCAATTGCAATTGTTGCTATTAACAAAACAATTTTTTCAGTAAGATTTAATGAGTTTATTAAATTGGGTTATTCTGAAAAGTATAATAAGATATATAAAGACACTAATAATTTATTGAGTTGGTTTACGATTTCAATGTTTGTCATTCAATTAATTTCTTTTTCCTTTTTTATTTTATTGTTTTTAAGCTATTTTAATTATACGAAAACCGATAATTTTATAACTTATATCCAAGTAATAACATTTTTATTTGTTTTTATCTTATCAAAATTTTTAATTGAAAAAATTATAGGAACAGCTATAGATTCCGAAAGTTTAGTAGATAAGTTTAATCTTATAAAAGTAAATTATCGGGCTTTTTTAGGGTTTATTTTATTGCCCATTAATATTGTTTTGTACTATAATTCATGGCCAATAAAAGAGGTGTTTTACATTATTTTAACTATTTTTTTACTTTATAATGTTTTTACTTATTATTTTTTTATAAAAACATATCAAAAGACAATTTTAAGCAAATTGTTTTATTTTATTTTGTATCTTTGCACCCTTGAAATAGCACCGTATTATTTCATGTATTATTGGATAACGAAAAATTAGGAATTTGTTAGATATGTCAAATTTGAAAGTAAAAACGATTTTGGTTTCACAACCAGAGCCAAAAGTGGACAATTCTCCATATCACGATTTGCAAAATAAATTTAAGGTTAAAATAGATTTTAGACCTTTTATTCATATTGAAGGTGTTTCAGCTAAGGAAGTAAGAACGCAAAAAATTGATTTAAACAATTTTACAGCAATTATATTTACAAGTAAAAATTCTATAGATCACTTTTTTAGAGTTGCTGAAGAAATGAGATATAAAATTCCTGAAGATTTAAAATATTTTTGTCAATCGGAAGCAGTTGCGTTTTACTTACAAAAATATGTTGTTTACAGAAAACGTAAAATTTATGTTGGACAGAAAGATTTTGCTGATTTAACGCCTCTTATAAAAAAATATAAAGACGAAAAATTCTTATTGCCAAATACTGACCAATTGAATCACGATGTTCCACAAACATTAGATGGTTTAAAAGTAGATTGGAAACAAGGGATTTTCTATAAAACTGTAATGAGTGATTTATCTGATTTAAAAGATGTGTATTATGATGTGTTGGCCTTTTTTAGTCCAACTGGAATAAAATCACTTTTCATGAATTTCCCAAATTTTGAGCAGAACCACACTAGAATTGCTGTATTTGGACCAACCACTCAGAAAGAAGCTTTAGACCACGGATTACGCGTTGATATTTTAGCACCTGCACCAGGAACGCCTTCTATGACTGGTGCTTTAGAAAAATATGTAGCGGAAGCAAACAAAGGAAAATAATATTTTTTATTTATAAATTATAAAAGCGTTCAGAAATGAACGCTTTTTTTGTACAATAAAAAATCGTCTTGATTTCAAGACGATTTTACAAGTAAGTTTTACTTTTTTAGGTTTTATAATTTTGGACCTGCTTCTACTAAAGCAGCACCTTCTTGATTATACGAGTACTGTATAAAATTCTTAATAAAGCGACTTGCTAAATCTTCAGCTTTTGTATCCCATTCTTTTGGATTTGAATACGTATTTCTTGGATCTAAAATTGAATCATCCACATCGTTTAAAGCGGTAGGGACCTCAAAATTAAAAACAGGAACAATTGTAGTGGCTGCTTTTTCAATTGAACCATCTAAAATGGCATCAATTATGGCTCTTGTGTCTTTAATAGATATTCGTTTTCCAGTTCCATTCCAACCTGTGTTTACCATGTATGCAGTAGCTTGATGTTGTTCCATTTTTTTTACTAACTCTTCACCATATTTTGTTGGATGTAAAGTTAAAAAAGCTTTTCCAAAACAAGCTGAAAACGTTGGTTCTGGTTGTGTCACGCCTCTTTCAGTACCGGCTAATTTAGCTGTAAATCCTGATAAAAAATAATATTTTGTTTGTTCAGGAGTTAATTTTGAAACTGGTGGCATCACCCCAAAAGCATCTGCGGTTAAAAAGATAACTTTATTAGCGTGTCCTGCTTTTGAAATAGGTTTTACGATATTGTCTATATGGTAAATAGGGTAAGATACACGCGTGTTTTGTGTTACAGAACCATCTTTAAAATCGATTTTTCCATTAACATCAACCGTAACATTTTCTAATAAGGCGTCTTTTTTTATAGCTTTAAAAATATCAGGTTCGTTTTCCGCACTTAAATCAATAGTTTTTGCATAGCAACCGCCTTCAAAATTAAACACGCCATCATTATCCCAACCGTGTTCGTCATCACCAATTAATTCGCGTTTAGGATCCGTAGATAAGGTTGTTTTCCCTGTTCCAGAAAGCCCGAAGAAAACAGCTACATCGCCATTTTTTCCTTTATTTGCAGAACAATGCATCGATGAAATTCCTTGTAAGGGTAAGTAATAATTCATTAAGGCGAAAAGCCCTTTTTTCATTTCGCCACCATACCAAGTACCACCAATCAACTGAATTTTTTCTGTTAAGTTAAAGGCAACGTAAACTTCCGAATTTAATCCGTGTGCAGCGTAATCTTTAAAAGTTGTTTTAGAACCGTTCATCACCACAAAATCCGGTTCGCCAAAGTTTGCTACTTCTTCTTTGGTTGGTCTGATGAACATATTTGTTACAAAATGCGCTTGCCAAGCCACTTCCATAATGAAACGAACTTTTAAACGTGTATTTTCATTTGCACCACAAAACGCATCTATTACAAAAAGTCTTTTTCCGGATAATTGTGTAGATGTAGTTTCTTTTAAGGCATTCCAAGTTTCTGTTGAAATAGGTTTGTTATCGTTAACCGCTTTTTCAGAATTCCACCAAATGGTATTTTCTGTTGTACTGTCTTTTACAATATATTTGTCTTTAGGAGAACGACCTGTAAATTCACCCGTCATAACATTAACGGCTCCAAGTTCTGTTAGTTGTCCTTTTTCATAACCTTGAAGGGTGTCATTTAACTCTTCGTTATAAAGTAAATCATAGGAAGGGTTATATACGATTTCTGTGACATTTTTGATTCCATATTTTTCTAACGAAATCGATTTCGTAAATTGAGCGTAGGTATCCATAAAATTATTAGTTATGTTGCTTTTATTTAAAGTGCAAAATTAAACAATAATTTGACAAATAAACGGTTTCTATTATTTTTTCGTCAAAATTAAGTAAAATAAATACCCCCAAGATAGGATAAGAAGCAGGCCTCCGATTGGTGTTATAGGCCCAATAAGTTTCGTTTTAAAACCAGTTAAACCATTGGTTGTTAAAGCATAAATGGATCCTGAAAAAAATAATACACCCGTTAAAGTCAAATAAAACACGATTGTTTTTTCCTTTAAAGTTATGATTTGCGTCGCGCCAATGAACAATAAAAACAAGGCGTGATACATTTGATATTTCACACCTGTTTCAAAAGAATTTAATTGTTCAACAGTAAGTGATTTTTTTAAGGCATGCGCTCCAAAAGCTCCAAATATAATAGCTAAAAAGCCCAAAGCACATGCTGCAAGTAGAATTTTCTTTTCCATGGATTGTGTTTTATCTCTTCACAAATATAACAAACTTCAAATCAAGTTTTTTTATAAATGCGGTTTTTTATTTTTTAGAAATATAACATTTCATTACCTTCGTGTGATATTATAGTAAAATGAGAAAGATATTAATTATAGGAGCAGGTCGATCTGCCTCTTCACTTATAAAATATTTATTAGATAAATCAGAAGCCGAAAACTTGCTACTTACGATTGCTGATTTATCTGAAGCATTAGCCAATAAAAAAACGGGAAACCATAAAAATGCGCGGGCTATTTCTTTTGATGTTTGTAATGACGAACAACGTAAACAAGAAATTCAACAAGCGGATATTGTTATTTCAATGTTACCGGCTCATCTTCATATTGAGGTAGCTAAAGACTGTGTTTTCTATAAAAAAAGCATGATTACGGCATCGTACATTAGTGAAGAAATGAAAAATTTAGATTTTCAAGCTAAAGAAAACCAAATTGTATTGATGAACGAAATTGGTTTAGATCCAGGAATAGACCACATGAGTGCCATGAAAATTATGGACGACATTAAAAGTAAAGGTGGAAAAATTATTCTTTTCGAATCTTTTTGTGGCGGATTAGTTGCCCCTGAAAGCGATACCAATTTGTGGAATTATAAATTTACTTGGAATCCAAGAAATGTCGTTTTAGCGGGTCAAGGTGGAGCGGCAAAATTCATACAAGAAGGTACTTATAAGTACATTCCTTATCATAAATTATTTAGAAGAACCGAATTTTTAGAAGTGGAAGGTTTTGGACGATTTGAAGCTTACGCAAACAGAGATTCTTTAAAATATAGAGAAATTTATGGTTTACAAAATGCAGAAACCTGTTATCGTGGAACCATAAGAAGAGTCGGTTTTTCAAAAGCTTGGGATGTTTTCGTGCAATTAGGTATGACGGATGATACCTATATTATTGATGATTCTGAAAATATGAGTAATCGCGATTTTGTAAATTTATTTTTGCCTTATCATCCAACAGACTCTGTGGAAATTAAATTTAGACACCAATTAAAAATTGATCAAGACGATGTAATTTGGGACAAACTTTTAGAGTTAGATTTATTCAGTAAATCTGTAGTTACAGGTTTAAAAAATGCCACTCCAGCTCAAATGTTAGAAAAAATACTATCGTATAAATGGACATTACAACCAGAAGATAAAGACATGATTGTGATGTATCATAAAATTGGTTATGAAATTAATGGTGAGCAAAAACAAATAGATGCTACAATGGTTTGTTTGGGCGACGATCAAACGTATACCGCAATGGCCAAAACTGTGGGATTACCCGTAGCCATTGCCACTTTGAAGATATTAAATGGCGAGATACAAACAACAGGGGTGCAATTACCTGTTTCTAAAGAAGTGTATCTACCAATTTTAGAAGAATTAGAACAGTATGGCGTGGTTTTTAAAGAATTTGATGTACCATACTTTGGATACGATTACTATAATTAAATAAAAAAATCCAAATTCCGAAATTGTTTCGGAATTTGGATTTACTATTTTAGGTTTTTAAGAATTAATCTCTGGATCCTAATATTCTATATGCCCAATATAATAAAGAAGCTAAAGCACCTAAAGCGGCAACTAAATACGTTCTGGCAGCCCATTTTAAAGAATCTTCGGCACCAGCATATTCTTCTTGACCTAACATATTTTTGTTTTTCAACCAAGCCAAAGCACGATTACTTGCATCGTATTCAACGGGCAAAGTAATAAAACTAAATGCTGTTGCCACAGCCATTAAAGCCAAACCAGCCACTGCTACATAAAAGCCAATTCCAGATTTTGAAGCGAATCCTAAAATAATTCCACCCATAATTAACCATTGCGACATACTTGACGACACATTAACCATTGGTACCATTTTAGAGCGCATCGTTAGCCATTCGTAGGCTTGTGCGTGTTGTACCGCGTGTCCAACTTCGTGAGCGGCTACTGCTGCAGCTGCTGCATTTCTTTGGTTATAAACGGCTTCTGATAAATTTACTGTTTTATCTGCTGGATTGTAATGGTCTGTTAATCTTCCTGGAGTAGAAATCACTTTTACATCACTAATTCCGTGATCAGCAAGCATTTTTTCTGCAATTTCGGCACCAGACATACCATTTCTTAAGGTAAGTTTTGAGTAATGTTCAAATTTGCTTTTTAAACGAGAACTTACTAACCAACTAAAAAGAGCAATTGCTCCAATTAAAATCATATAAGGTAAATCAAACATAGTATTTAATTTTAAAAATTTAAAGTTACTAAATAAATATCAAATTATGAGCCAAATTTTAAAAATGACAGTTTGACATTTTATTATACTTAAAAAAATGAAAAATGTTACAAAAAAACTCAAACTTTTATGTTTGAGTTTTTAATATTGGCACATTGGCTTATTGACACATTCTATGTTATCCCACCAAATTAATAATCTTCCCTGGTACAATAATCACTTTATTTGGCGTTCTGCCTTGTAATTGCGCTTGTGTTCTTTCATCCGCAATTACGATTTCTTCAATTTGAGCCGCTGTTAAGTCTAATGGTAACTTAATCGTGAAACGCATTTTTCCATTGAATGAAACAGGATATTCTTTTTCAGATTCTACCAAATATTTTTCTTCAAATTTTGGAAAAGGTTGTGTTGAAATTCCTTCGTAATCTTTCAATTCTTCAATTTTTAAATCTTTCAATCCCAACCATAATTCTTCCGCAATATGTGGTGCATACGGTGAAACTAAAATAGCTAAAGGTTCTAAAATAGCTCTGTGATTGCATTTTAATTGTTGCAATTCGTTTACGCATATCATAAATTGAGAAACCGATGTGTTAAATGAAAAATTCTCAATGTCTTCGGTTACTTTTTTAATGGTTTTATGTAACGATTTGTACATTTCTGCAGTTGGTTCATCGTTTACAATAACCGAACCGTTATCATCAAAATACAAACGCCATAATTTTTTCAAGAAACCAGAAACACCTGTAATTCCAGCTGTATTCCAAGGTTTAGATTGCTCTAAAGGCCCTAAAAACATTTCGTACAAGCGTAAGGTATCGGCACCATATTCATTACAAATATCATCTGGGGAAACCACATTGTACTTTGATTTCGACATTTTTTCGACTTCTCTACCTACAATGTATTTGCCGTTTTCTAAAACAAATTCTGCATTCATTACATTAAATAAATTCGAGTATAAAGGATGTGTTTTAAAATCCTCAATTTTTAGCTCATTTGAAACTTCGTCAATTAAATCCAATAAAACTCTTTCCTTATAAGGAATAAATGATGTTAATACAATTGAAATATCTGAGAAATCATATTCTTTTCCTCCTTTAATAACCTCTCCAAATTGGACTTGTTTTATAAATTCATTTTTTAATTGAAATTCTATTTCTTTTCTCACTTCTTCACCAAGAAAATAACTATCTGGATCTTTAGAATGAAAACTCATTTTATTTTTAGAAACAAGGTAATTTCTTTTAAAACTTGTAAATTTAGAATGTGGTATTTTTTTATCAAAATCTAATTTGCCTAAATATTGTTTATTGGAATTAAAACAATCAATATTAAATTCAATAGATACATTATACGCAGTAGCACTCATTCCCAAAATCATTCCCTGATTAATCAGTTTTTTGAATGGTTCTTCGGTTGGTGCGTAGCCTCTGTCTTTTAAGAATTTATTCCAAAAACGCGAGTATAATAAATGTCCCGTAGCGTGTTCGCTTCCGCCAATGTATAAATCTACGCTTTCCCAATATTTTAAGGCGTCTTCGCTCGCAAATTCGTTTTCATTTTGCGCATCCATATAACGCATCCAATACCAAGAAGAACCTGCCCAACCTGGCATCGTGTTCAATTCTAATGGATACACTCCATTATGAGATGCTGAATCAAGTTCAGCATGACAAAGTGTGTTTGAAACCACTGCACACTGCACACTATCCCACGCCCAAACCGTTGCATTTCCTAATGGCGGTTGGCCGTCTTCGGTGGGTAAGTATTTTTCTACTTCTGGTAATACAATTGGCAAGTGTTTTTTGTCTATCATTTGTGGTAAACCATTCACATAATATACTGGAAAAGGTTCACCCCAATAGCGTTGGCGTGAGAAAACGGCATCACGTAAACGGTAATTTACTTTGGCATTTCCTGCACCTATTTTTTCTAAAGCCTCGATGGCTTTTTTCGTTCCGTTTTTGTAATCTAATCTGTTTAAGAAATCAGAATTTACCAATTCGAATCCGCCTTTTTCACCATAAGCGGCTTCAGAAATATCTTGGTTGAAAATATTTTTTATTTCTGGCATTCCGTGCGTTCCTTTAAAGAAATTCGCGAAAGCATAATCACGCTCATCACCACAAGGAACCGCCATAACGGCACCTGTTCCGTAACCCGCTAAAACATAATCGCCAATCCAAACCGGAATGGGTTCTTTGGTAAACGGATGTTCGGCATAAGCACCAGTGAACACACCTGAAATGGTTTTTACATCGGCCATTCTTTCTCTTTCTGAACGTTTTGCAGTCGCTTCTACATAGGCTTCCACCGCTGCTTTTTGTTCTGGAGTGGTAATTTGAGCAACCAATTCGTGTTCGGGTGCCAACGTCATAAAGGTAACTCCGAAAATCGTGTCAGGTCTGGTAGTAAATACATTGATATAGTCGAAGGTCGAAGGTCTAAGGTCGAAAGACTCAGATTGTGTTTGACTTTCCGACTTTTGACTTTTGACTTTAAACGAAACTGTAGCTCCGACTGATTTTCCAATCCAATTTCGTTGTGATTCTTTGATAGATTCACTCCAATCGATATCGTTTAAACCTTGTAATAAGCGTTCCGCGTAAGCAGAAATTCGCATACTCCATTGGGTCATTTTCTTACGAATTACGGGATGTCCACCACGTTCTGAAACGCCGTTTACAATTTCGTCATTCGCTAAAACGGTTCCTAAAGCCGCGCACCAATTGACTTCGGTTTCAGCTAAATAGGTTAATCTGTATTGTAATAAGATTTTTTGTTGTTGTTCCGATGAAAAAGCGTTCCATTCGGCTGCAGAAAACGAAGTGATGTTGTCATCGCAAACGGCATTTACTTGCGTATTTCCGTTTTTCTCAAATTCCTGCATTAAGGTGCAAATACTTTCCGCTTTATCGGTTGTTTTATTGTACCAAGATTCAAATAATTGAATAAAAATCCATTGGGTATGCTTGTAATAGTCTGCATTTGAGGTGCGAACTTCTCTGCTCCAATCAAACGAAAATCCAATTTTATCCAATTGATTTCTATATCCTTGAATTACATTTCCCGATTTATCGACACCACCTTCAATATTCATTCGAGTCGTATCTGCAGGATGTTGTCCTGTTTGAATCGCATATTGTTCAGCCGGTAACCCAAATGAATCGTACCCTTGCGGATGCAATACATTAAAACCTTGATGTCTTTTATAACGTGCTACAATATCTGAAGCGATATAACCTAACGGATGCCCCACGTGCAAACCAGCTCCCGATGGATAAGGGAACATATCTAACACATAGTATTTAGGTTTATCCGATTGATTAGACGCAGCAAAAGTTTGGTTTTTTGCCCAATATTGTTGCCATTTGGCTTCGATTTTTTCGTGGAAATATTTCATTTCTGTTTTCTATAGTCTGTTTTCTGATTTTTTATTATCGGTTTTAACCAAAAAATAAGGTGCAAATTTACATTTTTATATACTAATGTTAAAACTTTGTTGTTATATTCTGTGTAAACAAAATTTCTTTACTATTTTTACAGCATAATTAGTAAACTTATGGCACAATCATTTGAGCAATATCAACGCAGAAGATTAATTTCTTCTTATTTTTCGGTAGTTTTTAGTATTTTTTTAGTACTTTTTTTATTAGGAGCATTAGGTTTGTTTGTGATAAATTCTGAAAAAATTTCGAACGATTTTAAAGAAAACATTCCAATGAGTGTTTATTTTAAAGACGAAGTGAATGATACGATTCTAAATGCATTTGATACAGAATTGAAAAATTCAAAATTTATCAAATCGTACGATTTTGTAACCAAAGAAGAAGCTGCTAAAAACAATCCAGACATAGTTGGTAAGGATTTTATGGAGTTTTTAGGATTTAATCCGTTACAAAATTCTTTTGATATTAATTTAAAAAGTGATTATGTAACCAAAGAAGAAATTAAAAAAATTGAAAATAATTTTAAAAGAAATGGCAATATTTCTGACATTATTTACGATAAAGAATTGGTAGAATTAGTTAACGAAAATGTGTCTGAAATTAGTTTTTGGATTTTAATTATAAGTACGGTTTTAACTTTTGTAGCGATGTTGTTAATTAACGGTTCGATTCGCTTATCGGTTTACTCACATCGATTTACCATAAAAACGATGCAAATGGTTGGTGCTACAAAAACATTTATTAGAAAACCTTTTATCAAAACAAGTATTTTATTAGGAATAATTGGAGCGGTTTTGGCCATTATTGGATTGGTTATTTTAGCGTTTTATATTGATGGTTTATTTCCAACTTTAGGAATTGCAAACGATTACGCCTCTATTGGTATTGTGGCTTTTGGCGTATTGTTAATCGGTATTATTATTACTTGGTTGAGTACGTATTTTGCAACTACTCGTTTCTTAAATTTAAGAACAGATGACTTGTATTAGAAGCCTTAAGTAAAAAGTGACTTTGAGAATCTAATTTGATGGTGACTTCGAGAGCCTAGGTCGATGGTGACTTCGAGAACCTCAGTCACCATAAATTGAGGTCTTAAAACAACATAAATATAAATTACAATGAAAGAAAACACAAAAAAGCCCGAATTTTTATTCAGTGCTACCAATTATAAAATATTAATTATCGGATTAGTGGTTATTGCTTTAGGCTTCATTTTAATGAGCGGTGGTGCCAACGAAAATCCAAATGTATTTAATGAAGACGTATATAGCTTCAGAAGAATTAGATTAGCGCCAACGGTTGTGTTAATCGGATTCGGAATTACAATTTATTCGATTTTAAAGAAGTCGAAATCTGAAAAATAATTTATATTTTTAAGATTCTGTTTTTCTAAGAATCTAAGAATCTAAGAATCTAAGAATCTAAAAAATGGATTTACTTCAAGCTATTATCATTGCCATTATTGAAGGCATTACAGAATATTTACCGGTTTCTTCTACAGGACATATGATTTTTGCCGGTTCTTATTTCGGAATTGAAAAAGAAGAATTTGTAAAATTATTTCAAGTTTCTATACAATTTGGAGCTATTTTGGCGGTGGTTGTATTGTATTGGAAAAAGTTTTTTGATTTTTCGAAGTTGCAATTCTTTATTAAATTGGCTTGGGCAGTTGTTCCTGCTTTAATTTTGGGAAAATTGTTTGATGATAAAATCGAAGCTGTTTTAGAACATCCTACACCTATTGCAATTGTATTAATTATTGGAGGAATAATTTTACTATTCGTAGATCGATTTTTCAAAAATCCTACCATTCATAAAGAAGAAGACATCACTATAAAAAAAGCAGTTACTATTGGTTTTTGGCAATGTTTAGCTATGATGCCAGGCACAAGCAGAAGCGCGGCAAGTATCATTGGAGGTATGCAACAAGGGCTAAGTCGACAAGCGGCTGCGGAATTTTCATTCTTTTTAGCCGTGCCAACAATGTTAGCGGTTACTTGTTATTCGGTGTTTTTGAAAACGTATGATAAAAGTGGTTTAAAAGGTTTCGAATTAATTCTGAAAACAGAAGACAATACTAAAATGTTTATAATTGGAAATTTAGTTGCGTTTGTTGTAGCGGTTTTAGCTATTAAATTTTTCATTGAAATCATTAAAAAATACGGATTTAAACCTTGGGGTTGGTACAGAATTATTGCAGGGATTCTATTGTTAGCTTACTTTAATTTATACAAATAATGAAAGCAGAAGACTACCAAGAAGGACAAATTTTACTAATTGATAAACCACTAAAATGGTCGTCTTTTCAAGCCGTAAATAAATTAAAATTCGGATTAATAAAGGAATTAAAATTACCCAAAAAATTCAAAATTGGTCACGCTGGAACATTAGATCCATTGGCATCTGGTTTATTACTGATTTGTACCGGAAAATTCACCAAAAGAATTGAAGAATTACAAGGTCAAGCTAAAGAATATAATGGAACTATTTCGGTAGGAGCAACAACCCCTTCTTATGATTTAGAAACAGAAATTAACGCCACGTTTCCAACCGAACATATTACAGAAGCTTTAATTCACGAAACTTTACCCCAATTTATTGGTGAAATAGATCAAAAGCCACCTGTTTTTTCAGCCATTAAAAAAGATGGAAAAAGGTTGTACGAATCGGCTCGTGCTGGTATTGAAGTGGAAATAAAAACCAGAAAAGTAACAGTTTCCGAATTTGAAATAACCAGAATTGCTTTACCCGAAATAGATTTCAGAATTGTTTGCAGTAAAGGAACGTACATTCGCTCCATCGCTTATGATTTTGGATTGGCTTTACATTCAGGAGGTCATTTAACTGCGCTTCGTAGAACAAAAATCGGTGATTATTCAGTTGAAAATGCTACTGAACCTGAAGTTTTTATTCAAGGATTGATATCTTAATATTATGAAATTATTTAAGGCGATTGTTTTTTTATTTGTTTTTTGTCAATCATTTTCACAGAATAAACAATCTAATTTTTCAAACTTTACTCAATTTGAAATCACGGTTCCTTTTGGATTAAATGAACAAAAGGAATTAGATGAAATTAGATCTAAACCTTGGTACAAACCAAGTGGATTAGGTACAAAATTAGGTTATGGGTATATTTTTCATAATTGGATTGGAATTTCATCTCACTCTGGATTAGATTTGAATTGGGATTCAAAACTTATTTCGGTTCCAATTTATGCACAACTTTCCATTTCGCCTAAAATAGCAGATGAAACAAGATTAATTACACAATTTGGTTTTGGTCAAAGTTTTGTATTAGGTAGGGGTAATTTAGCAGGTAATTATTATAAAGCAAGAATAGGGTTTTTAAATAATGATGACTTTTCTTTGTTTATTGATAGTAGTTTTTATGGATTTAAATTTAATCAGCAATCTTTAAATACAATAAGTTTAGGTTTGAGTGTTTTTTCTTTTGATTAATCTTAACTTATCATCCCAACAATCTCCTTCATTGTAGAAATTCCTTTATCGTCTAAATACCATTTTTGTAACGCTATTTTTGCAGCTTCATCTACAATTCCGTGTTTTGCTTTATACTCGATAATTAGGTTTTTTGCGCCTTCTGGTCTTGGTCCCCAATGATTTATTAAATGGAATGCTTCATCTAAAAGCAATAATTTAGGAATCGATTTGGCACCATTGGTTAAAAATTGGTTCATTAAGACTTCATTTTCATCACGTAACACTATTTTAAAGTCAATGTTTTCAGAAACTTCAGCCATTAATTTGATAATTGGTAAAATCTGAGCCGCATCGCCACACCAACCTTCTGAAATGACTAACCAAGTTTGTTTAGATTTCAAATTTTGTAGCGCTTTTTCTACTTCTAAGTCTAATTTAAGTGTTTTTTCTAATCGTTTTATACGAACTTCATTCAATTCCGAATAATGTAATAAATCGGCACTTTGTACGTATCCGGTCGATTTTCCTTCGCTAATTAAATTCGAAACTAATGTTCTATATTCATTATAAGAACAACTATTTTGTAAAGCAGATTGGATGATAGATTTCATATCGGATGAATTGTTTTTACAAATTTAAAAATAAATTATGAGCATTTGTGTATTATATGTTACACAGAATTGGAGTTTCTAAATTAAATTGTTTTTTTGATAGCAGATAATAATTATATTTGCAACACTAAAAATAACACAATGAGTTACAAAAGAATCCTTCTTAAATTAAGTGGAGAAGCCTTAATGGGCGAAAGACAGTACGGAATTGATCCGAAAACTTTAGCAGATTATGCTTCAGAAATCAAACAAATTCACGACCAAGGTGTAGAAATTGCCATTGTTATTGGTGGTGGAAATATTTTTAGAGGTGTAGCTGGTGCAAGTAACGGAATGGATAGAGTGCAAGGTGATTATATGGGAATGTTAGCCACAGTTATTAACGGAATGGCATTGCAAGGTGCGTTAGAAGATGCTGGAATGCCAACACGTCTACAAACCGCATTAAAAATTGAAGCTATTGCAGAACCTTATATCAAAAGAAGAGCCACAAGACATCTTCAAAAAGGCAGAATAGTAATTTTTGGTGCCGGAACAGGAAATCCATATTTTACTACAGATACGGCAGCAGTTTTAAGAGGAATAGAAGTAAATTGCGATGTGATTTTAAAAGGAACACGCGTTGATGGTGTGTATACTGCTGATCCTGAAAAAGATCCAAGCGCTGTAAAATATGACACCATTACTTTTGACGATGTATTAGCCAAAGGATTAAATGTAATGGACACGACAGCTTTTACATTAAGTCAGGAAAATAAATTGCCAATTATTGTTTTTGATATGAACAAAAAAGGAAATTTACTTAAAATTTGTAACGGAGAAATAGTAGGAACAACAGTAACGATATAATTAGATTATTAGAATTTTAGACTATTAGAATATATTTTAGTCTAACAATCTTTAATCTAACCATCTAAAAATCATAAAAAAATGACAGAAGAAATTAACTTTATTATTGATAGTGCGAAAGAATCTATGAATGGTTCGGTAGCGCATTTAGAAAAAGAATTTTTAAACATTAGAGCAGGAAAAGCATCTCCGCAAATGTTAGGTAGTGTTTTTGTAGATTATTACGGTGCGCAAACGGCATTGGCTCAAGTGGCAAATGTTGTAGCTGCTGACGCAAGAACTTTAACCGTAACGCCTTGGGAAAAAGCGATGTTACAACCTATTGAAAAAGCGATAATGATTGCTAATTTAGGGTTAAACCCGATGAATAATGGTGATAATATTATCATTAGTATTCCTGCTTTAACAGAAGACAGACGTAAAGAATTAGTAAAACAAGCCAAAGCAGAAGCTGAAGATGCAAAAGTAGGTATCAGAAATGCCAGAAAGGACGCCAATAGCGACATCAAAAAAGAAGAAAAAGACGGAACATCTGAAGACATTTGTAAAGTTGCGGAAGATTCCGTACAAAAATTAACGGATGCTTTTATTAAGAAAATTGATGAGGTTTTCACAGCTAAAGAAGCTGAAATTATGAAAGTATAATTATAAATAACTTTCAATATTTAGAAATCCAAATTCCAATATGTAAAAGGAATTTGGATTTTTTATTTCATTTTCTCTATCAACGTTTTCAAATACACCTTCATATCTAAAAACTCAAAATCAATAGCGGTTTTAATTTTATTCGTATCTTGAGTTTCTAAGTTATATAATGCGTTTATGGTTGCTTTTGTAAGCATTCGTTTTCTAAAAAACAGGGTTGTGAAAATAAACTCAAAGATTCGAATAATTTGTAATTGCCACTTTTTTATTTCAAATTTTGGTTTTTTTATTTTGTTTGCTGAGGTTCTCGAAGCCAAACAATCTGCAATACTATCAAATAATTCTTTGTAAGTTACATCTTCGGCAACTAAAATAAAGCGTTCTCCAGAAATGGTGCTTTTCATTAAAGTCGTCATAGTTTTTACCACATCTTCCACAGCTACAATTCCAAGTTTACCTTGCGTGTAAAATAATTGTCCGTTTTTTATATTTTGAATAAATAAACTGCTGCCTTCTTTTGGAAATCCGTTCCCGAAAATTACACCAGGATTGACAATTACCACATCTAATCCTTCTTGAAACCCTCGCCAAACTTCCATTTCTGCGCCAAATTTTGAAATAGAATAATCGCTTCTTACAACTTCATTGTTTCTTTCCGTTTCTTCATTTATTATCAAATTATGTTCCGTTCCGTTTCCTAAAGCCGAAATCGAACTTACATAACATAGTTTTTTTACATCTGAATATATGCAACAATTCACCACATTTGCGGTTCCAACAATATTGTTTTGATATAGTTTTTCTTCATCTTTTGGGTTAAAAGAAACCAACGCCGCACAATGATATACATAAGAAACGTTGGTAAAAGCAGTTTCAAGTGCAGGAATATCTAAAATATCGGCATTAACCCAATCAATTTTTTCAAATTCCGAAAGCTTGTTTTCATTTTCGAATAATTTTTTAACGTGCAGAAGTTTTTTCTCCGATCTATATATTGCACGAATGGCAATCTCTTCTTGAGAGAGTTGCAATAATAAATGAAAACCAACTAAACCTGTGCCTCCTGTAATTAATATCATTTTGTAAAATAAACAAATAGTTTTTAAATTAAATAACTTTATACTTTGTTAACTATATCATTATTGTGTATTGCAATATGATCTTTGTTATAGTTACTTTTAAATTATAAACTATCAAGTTCTTTTTTTCTTTTCATTTTCATTTTATTGCTAACGATTTTATTATTTAATTCAGTTGTTTCTTTTAATTGTTTTTTATGTAAATCAAAAACTTTTTTTAATGTGTGTTTTTTAAAATTAGCTGTAATATCAATAATAGTAATATAGGGTAAAAATTCAGCATCCTTATTTTTCTCTCTAAACATTTCTCTAACTTCTCTTCTTTTAAGACTAATATTTATATTATGTATATCATTTGACCAATCTCTTTGAGTTAAATAATTATTTAAAGAATAATAAACTAATTCACTATTTAATCCTCTTTTATCTGATTTATTTCCTAACATCATTTTATAATTAATCCAAAATTTATTAAAATCAAATTCATTGTCTTCAGTTAATTTTACGTCGTAAATATCTCCAATTATTTTATCACATTTCCCATATTTTTCCTTCAATGCATAATAATATTCTTTAAAAAACACACCATTTTTTTTATATTCACTATTTGCTTTATGCCAATTATCAGAAAAGTGTTTGTTCGTTATGTCTATTACGGTTTCGCCATTTTCATCTATTATTTTTGGGTAAACGTATTCAGCTTCAGGTTCTTCGCTAATGTGATAATATCTAAACACTGTTAATGTATCATTAACAAAACCTAATTCAAAATCTTTAATTTCATAACTTAGAATTTTTAGAGATTTTCCTTTTAAAACTTTTAAATTGTAAATTTTATGATAGGAATTGAATGAATTTATGTTAATGTTTTCAAAAACATAATTTCTATCATTTTTGAATTTATACTCTATTTTTCTTTTTAACAATTCTTTTTCTACATCACCAGATGTCATTCCCGTTTTAAAAAATAAAAAATTTGTTATTGGTTTTAATAAAGTAATATTCTTATTTTTTGGAACATTTTTATTATGTTTATTGGTTTTCTTGCATCCAAACAACAAAAGAGTTAATAAAAAAATATAAATTATTGATTTCATAATTATTTTAGTTTTAGTAAAGGTATAAAATTCGATCAATTTATAATATCTGATTTTAACAATAAATGAAAACCAACTAAACCTGTTCCGCCTGTGACTAATATCATTTTGTAAAATTAGTGAAAAATTGAAATAATAAGCAGCTTCTTATAAAGAAAAAACCAGTATAAATTTATCTAAAATTCGTATTTCTAAAACTCAAAAATTCGCACTATATTTGCATTTTAAATGAACATTTGGAGATTATGAAGCACATTAGAATTATAGATTTATTAGAAAACACAAAAACGTTACAAGAAGTAAACGCAAAAGGTTGGGTAAGAACGTTTAGAAACAATCAATTTATTGCGCTAAATGACGGTTCAACGCTAAATAATATTCAGTGTGTGGTTGATTTTGAAAACACACCTGAAGAAACGCTAAAACGCATTACTACTGGTGCGGCAATTTCTGTAACCGGACTTTTAGTAGAAAGTCAAGGTGCTGGACAAAAAGTAGAAATCCAAGTAACTAAACTTGAAATTTTAGGCGATTCTGATGCGGAAAAATTCCCAATACAACCCAAAAATAAACCAAGTTTAGACTTTTTAAGAGAAAATGCACACTTGCGTACCCGAACCAATATGTTTGGTGCCATTATGCGTGTTCGCTCTACGTTGTCTTTCGCGGTACATAAATATTTTCAAGAAAAAGGATTTGTGTATGTAAATACGCCAATTATTACAGGTTCTGATGCTGAAGGCGCTGGAGAAATGTTTCAAGTTTCGGCTTTGCCTTTTGATAATACGCCAAGAACTGAAGATGGAAAAGTAAATTATAAAGAAGACTTTTTCGGAAAACAAACGAATCTTACGGTTTCTGGTCAATTAGAAGCAGAAACGTATGCAATGTCTTTAGGTCAAGTATATACATTCGGACCTACTTTTCGTGCGGAAAATTCAAATACTTCTCGTCACTTAGCCGAATTTTGGATGATTGAACCAGAAGTAGCTTTTAATGATTTGGCTGCGAATATGGATTTAGCGGAAGATTTTATTCAAAATGTAATAAAATACACGTTAGATAAATGTCCTGAAGATTTAAAGTTTTTAGAAAATCGTTTAATTGAAGAAGAAAAAAACAAGCCACAAGCGGAACGTAGCGAAATGGCTTTGTTAGAAAAATTAAATTTTGTTTTAGAAAACAATTTCAAACGTGTTTCGTATACCGAAGCTATTGATATTCTTAAAAATTCGAAACCAAATAAAAATAAAAAATTCCAATATTTAATTGACGAATGGGGTGCTGATTTACAATCAGAACACGAACGTTTCTTAGTAGAAAAACATTTCAAATGTCCCGTAATTTTATTTGATTATCCTGCTAAAATTAAAGCATTTTATATGCGATTAAATGACGGAACCGAACCAGGAAAAGAAACCGTACGCGCTATGGATATTTTATTTCCAGGCATTGGTGAAATTGTTGGAGGTTCACAACGTGAAGAGCGTTTGGACGTTTTAATCGAAAAAATGAAAGCGTTAGATATTGATGAAGAAGAATTATGGTGGTATTTAGATACTCGTAGATTTGGTTCAGCGGTGCATTCAGGTTTCGGATTAGGTTTTGAAAGATTGGTGTTGTTTGTTACGGGTATGACTAACATTCGCGACGTAATTCCTTTCCCAAGAACGCCAGATAACGCAGAGTTCTAAAAATTTGTTTCAAGTTTAAAGTTTCAAGTTGTTGTAGTTGCAATAACTTGAAACTTGAAACCTTAAACTTTTAAACAAAAAAATCAATGCTTAAACACAGTTTAAATTTCAAATTATCGCAAAAATTATCGCCTCAACAAATTCAGTTGATGAAGTTGATTCAATTGCCTACGCAAGCTTTTGAACAACGTTTGCAAGAGGAAATGGTTGAAAATCCAGCTTTAGAAGGAAGTTTAGACGACAATAACGAATCGTTAGATGATTATAATGATTCTTCAAATGATGAGGATGGTTATGATGATTACGATAACGACCAAATAGATACTGGCGATATTAATATTGATGAATATTTAAGCAACGACGATACGCCAGATTATAAATATCAAAGTAATAATTATAGCGATGACGATGAAGACCGAACGTTGCCTATGGCGGCTCAAATTAGTTTTCATCAAGATTTAATTAATCAATTAAATACCTTTATTCTTTCAGAAAACGATAGAGAAATTGCTGAATTTTTAGTAGGAAGTATTGAAGATTCTGGCTATATCAGACGAACCATTCAGGATATTGTAGATGATATGGCGTTTACACAAGGGGTGTATACTGACGAGAAATCAGTTGAAAAAGTATTTCATATTGTGCAACAGTTAGAACCTTCTGGAGTAGGCGCAAGGGATTTACAAGAATGTTTATTGATTCAATTAAAACACAAAACACCTATAGAATCGGTCAATTTAGCTATTGCTATACTTGACAAACAATTTGATGCGTTTACTAAAAAGCATTACGATAAATTACTACAAAAATTCGATTGCTCTAAAGACCAATTAAAAAAAGCGATTGAAGAAATTGAAAAATTAAATCCAAAACCGGGTGGCAGTTACGATAGCAATAGTAGGATTGTAGAACACGTAGTTCCTGATTTTACCATTCGTATTGTAGATGGCGAATTAGAATTACTATTGAACGGAAGAAATGCGCCAGAATTACACGTATCTAAAGACTATCAAGAAATGCTGCAAACGTATAAAGTTTCCAGTGACAAGTCTAATTCACAGAAAGATGCGGTGCAGTTTATCAAACAAAAATTAGATTCTGCTAAATGGTTTATTGATGCCATAAAACAACGTCAAGAAACCTTATTTGTTACGATGAATGCCATTATGTATTTTCAACGAGAATACTTTTTGGAAGGTGAAGAATCTAAGTTAAAACCAATGATTTTAAAGGATATTGCCGATATGATTGGTTTGGACATTTCTACGATTTCCCGTGTAGCAAATAGCAAATATGTGGATACACCTTACGGAACGAAACTAATTAAAGAATTCTTTTCTGAAGCGATGAAAAACGATCAAGGGGAAGATGTGTCTACCATTGAAATTAAAAATATTTTAGAACGCGTTATTGCTGATGAAGAAAAAAGCAAGCCCTTACCAGATGAAGATTTAGCAGCTATTTTAAAAGAAAAAGGATTTCCAATTGCAAGAAGAACTATTGCAAAATATAGAGAACAATTAGATATTCCTGTAGCCAGATTGAGAAAAAAAATGTAACTCTTTTTAACGTTCAAAATGCTGTTTCAATTGATTACAAAATACTTTTTAAAACCATTTTCATATATTTTTCATCCCATTTTTATTTCTATGTATGGGGCAATTTTATATTTCTTTTTCACAAATAACATCAATTATTTGGCAGAAATGTACTTGTCACTCATTCAAATTTTTATTCTAACACTACTTTTACCTATTAGCTTTTATTCGTTATTAAAAATTTTTAAAAAAATCAAATCATTCACAGAAGCCACACTTGAAGAAAGAAGATTGCCTATTTTTATTCAATTGGTACTTTTGTATTTGCTATTAAAATTTACGGTTTTAGAAACGCATTTCCCCGAATTATTTATGTTTTTTCAAGCAGGATTTATAAGTGCTTTTTTAGTCTTTATTTCTGTATTGTTTCGATTTAAAGTAAGTTTGCATATGATAGGCTGTACTTCTTTAACTGTTTTTGTATTAATTTTTATGAGTTATTTAGAAATAGCCGCGATTAATACTGTTGCACTTTTAATATTGTGTATGGGATTTGTTGCCTCGTCAAGATTATATATGAAAGCTCATACACCATTAGAGTTGATTGCAGGAATAGTTATAGGAGGTTTGCCTCAAATTTTGGTTTGGTTTTATAATATATAAAAGATAAAACCAACATTAAAATTACTCATTTTAGAGCCTTCTTTAAAGATTGGATTTAAACCATAATAAATGTATGGATTCCAAGTATTAAACCCAACAGAAATATAAGCGCCATATTGCCATCGATTGATTTCATCTGAAATAGATTCTTTAGAACTTTCTGTTGTGGACTCTAATTTTAATTTTGAATTAAACACATAACTGGTTTTTAATCCAGTATAAATTCGCCAAAAACTATGACTACTTGGGTTGGAATTTCGCCATCTAATTTCTAAAGGAAAATCAACGCTATGAGTTGTAATTATGGTTCTAATGTTTTCAGATAAGTTGTTTTCTGTAGCCCCAACAATTTCTTCAGAATTTATAAATTGTTTAATATTATTGTACGAATAGCCAATACCAGGAGCAATTGCCCAATGTCTGTTTTTTGAAATGGGCAAATCTCTCAATATTCCAAATGTAATTCCTGGTGAAAATGAAAACTGCTTAAATCCTTCAGGACGATTTTGTATTAAATTATAACTTAAAGAAGCATAAAATTGGTCTTCTCTGTAAAGCGAATCAATTTCAATTGGTTTTATTTCTTGTGAGAAACAAAAAAAGGGAATCCATAAAAAAAATAATATTCTCATTTGTTAATAGTTATTGATTTTTAATTGGCGAAAACCACTAAAGTTTTCGCAGAGAAAGAGGGAAACTCTTTTAACTTCTTTCGTTTTTATAAAATATTGATTATTAATGATTTAAAAGCAAATTAAAAAAGGTTAATATTAATTTTTGTTCACTTTTTTGTTCATTATAAAATCCTTAATATGTGTATCTGAATTATTTCGGAATATCTGTGTATCATAGCCAAATATAAAATTAGGGTTAACTTTAAATTTTTGACAAATGGTGTCAATTTGCTCAACCGTAAAATGGCATTTACCTGATTATGTTTTTGATAATTTCAGCAAAATTTTTAACAGTTATAATTTTATTTTTGAAATTTCAACAACTCAATTAAACGTAATATGGATTTATCTGATGTATGCATTTAATCAATATCGATTAATTCTAAAAAATATTCATCGGTTGATTTTACAATAACTTTATCAATTATTTTTGCTCCCATTTTATTATTCCCTCTAAAAGTTAATAAATAATAGTCATTATTTGGATCCATTTTTTCTTCCTTAAAATTTTTTTCATCACTTTTTCTTAAAGAATCAGAATATATATAATCTTTATCAAATGAAATAAACTCATAACTATCTGGGTCATTCATAGAACTAATTAAAGCTTCTTCTGCATCACTTAATAGTTTTTCTTGTGGTTCTTTATTAAATAAATGAATTAAATATACACCTAAATAATTAATTACTACTAATGAAAATATTACTATGAGAATAATTTTTATCTTTTTCATAATAAATTTGGTTTTATTGGCTAATTATTTTTAACTATTATTTTAATTGTTTCTTGTAAAGAGTTTAATCTTTTTGACATCAAATCCATTATTTCTGAATTTAATTCGTTATTCTTTTTATTCATTTTATATAGCTCTTCTATATTTTTAAATTTATTATCTACTAATTTTGCAAAATCAGTATTATCATCAATAAAACTTTTTAATGCTATTGATGATTCTTTTGTAGATTCAATAAATTTTTCAATAAGTAATAACTCATTTTTTAAATAAATTATCTCCTTTTCTAATTCTAAAATTTTTTCTTCCAATGTAAATTTGGTTTTATTGGCAACTTTTATTTTTAAAAAATCGAGAAGCCCAATAAATAATGGCTTCAAAGTTTTGCAGAGAGGAAGGGATTCGAACCCTCGATATGTTGCCATATACACGCTTTCCAAGCGTGCGCCTTCAGCCACTCGGCCACCTCTCTAGTTTTAATCGTTCATTTCCCCTCTTAAAGGGGTTTCAAAAATAGTCTTAAAAACCGAGTTAGCCACGTTTTGACCTAACAAATACATTAATTTTGTAATTGCCGCTTCAGTTGTTATATTTTTTCCAGAAATTAATCCAATTTCTTTTAAGCGAGTACTGGTTTCATAAGCACCCATTAAAACCGTTCCGCCACTACATTGTGTCACGTTTATAATATGGATGCCACGTTTTATGGCGTTTTCAATTTCATCAATAAACCAATCTTCCATTGGTGCATTTCCAGAGCCATAGGTTTCCAAAACCACCCCTTTTAAATTTGGCGTGTGTAAAATAGCGTGTAAAATATTTTTGTTTATTCCTGGAAACAATTTTAAAATTAAAACATTGTCATCAAAACAAGTATTCACTTTTAACTTTTTAGAAACTTTTTCTTTTAGTAGGACTTCATTATTTACATTTAAATGCACGCCTGATTCTACAAGTTCAGGAAAATTTGGCGATGTAAATGCATTAAAATGTTCGGCACTTATTTTTGTTGTTCGGTTGCCTCTGTATAATTTATATTCAAAATAAAGGGAAACTTCTTGTATAACGGGTTTTCCTTTTTCTTGCAAAGAAGCAATTTGAATGGCGGTTATTAGATTTTCTTTCGCATCTGTACGTAAATCGCCAATAGGTAATTGAGAGCCCGTAAAAACAATTGGTTTATTTAAATTTTCGAACATAAAACTCAAAGCAGAAGCGCTATACGACATCGTATCCGAACCGTGAAGTACCACAAAACCATCAAAATTAGTGTAATTTTTTTCAATAATTTCAGCTATTTTTTGCCAATCTGAAATTTGCATATTTGACGAATCAATTGGTTTTTCAAATGAAACGGTTTCAATATTACAATCTAATAATTTAAGTTCTGGAATGCCTTTTATTAGTTTTTTGAAATTGAAAGCTTTTAATACTCCTGTATCGGCATCTTTAATCATACCAATAGTTCCGCCGGTATAAATTAACAAAATAGCTGGCCTTTGATTTGCTTTCAATTTATTGGTATTTTAATTTATTAATTACTGGATTGGCATACATAGCTAAGAAACTTTCTTTCATTTTAGCGTCTTCAACATTTATTCTTAATTCTAATCTACGTTCAAAAAGTTGTTTTTCTTTTTCGGTATAACAATCAGAATAAGTAGTGGTTTGATGAAGTATGTCGTAAGCAATATAATTAGTAGGCCAAATTTTATAAGATTGCAAAATAGAATCGTCAATAACTTGTGCCAAAGCAAACGCTTGTTTGTTCGTATTTGTTGTTTCTTCAGAAATTAAGTCTAATTCGTGAGTTAAAACGTCTCCAACATGAATATGTATTCGTTTTTTCTGTCCAATAATTCCGCTTAATAGCGTAATAAAATCTTCGTTTTTTTCTTTGGTGTAAATTTCGTCATTGGCTTCAGCCATTAACTGAGGAATTTTTAATGCATCTGTTGGATCATATTCGTAAGAAATGGAAACCGGAACAATTTTAATTTTCTTAAAGAAATCCATATTGTTTTTTTCGTCCGAAGCCATGGCAATCATCTTTAAAACCCCAGAATGCGTGGCGTCATTTCCATCTTTAGTTCTTCCTTCGCGTTGTGCAATCCAAACCGATCGGTTTTCTTTTGATACCAATCGGTACATATATTCTGAAAGTAATTTAGAACTTTCTAATAATTCTCTTGGCGAAAGATTTCTTTGTACTAAAAAATTTCTATTTAGTTTAGAAAGCATTAGCAAAAAATCTTTTTTCACTAAATTATCACCAATTGCAGATGCCGTCATTACTAAACCATGTTCGTGTAAACAAACGTTTAACAAACAAGTGTCTAAAATAATATCTCTATGATTTGATATGAAAAAATAAGCGGTGTTTGGTTCTAATTTTTCAAAGCCAGATGTGGTAAGTCCATCAGAACTTTTTTCTAATATTTTTTTTATGGCGTGATACGCAAAATTAATTTGAAAATCCCTTATAGAATGCGTACGTAGCAATTGCTCTTTCCAAACGGATTCTTCAGTATTTGGATAGGCAAAATCTACTAATGATTTCATCATAGGATGATTAATTGAAGCACGAATTGCATCGTTTACTTCAGCATCATAATAGGGACGTATTTTATCAAATTTCGACATACTTTAATTTAGAACTACAAAAAAACGAAAAAAATAGGAATTATACGTTATCAAAATTTAAAATCCGAAGACATCTTTACTGTTTTGTGTGGTAATTGCAGCTATATCATCTATTGGCAACTGATAAATTTCCGATAATTTTTCCGCAATTAATTTAATATAACTACTTTCATTGCGTTTTCCTCTAAACGGTAGTGGCGCTAAGTAAGGTGCGTCGGTTTCCAAAACAATATGTTTGAGGTCAATTTCATTTAAAAACTGATCAATTTTGCCGTTTTTAAAAGTAGCTACACCCCCAATTCCTAATTTCATTCCGCAAGAAATGGCTTGTTTTGCTTGATTTAAATCCCCAGTAAAACAATGGAAAATCCCCCACAATTCTGCAGATTTTTCTTGTTCTAAAATTTCAAAAACTTCGTTAAAAGCTTCTCTACAATGAATATTTATCGGTAGTTTATATTGCTTTGCCAATTGTATTTGCTTTACAAAAACGTCTTGTTGTTGTTTTAAAAACGATTTGTCCCAGAATAAATCAATACCAATTTCGCCAATTGCTGCAAATTTTCTATTGGCTAATTCGGAAATAACGTGTGCCAATTCCTCTTCGTAATTTTCTTTTACATAACACGGATGTAGCCCCATCATTAAAAACACATTATCTGGATATTGTGCTTCTAAAGCATACATTTTCTGAGTATAACTGCTATCTATGGAAGGCACAAAAAGTCGAGAAACGCTCGAATTAATTGCGCTTTGAATTATGTTATCTCTATCTTCATCAAATTCTTCAGAATATAAATGGGTATGTGTGTCTGTTAAAATCATTTTATTTTTTTAATAAACCATTAAATTACAACCTCTTATGTCAGAATTATCAAATCTTCCTAATACTTCAAAAGTCATATTGTGGTGTTTTTTCCCTAAATCTTGCGTAGCGATAAACGAACAGGAATTAATATTCGCCAAATCAATCACATTGATGCCACCGGTTTTTCCATTTTCAACATATTGTAACGCGTCTTCCGTATCTCTTATTAATACATCCATCCATAAAGGACATTCAAAAACCCCGTTTCCCATCGAGTAGGCTTGCGATAAAAGTTCGGTCATACCGTATTCGGAATGTATCATATTCACTCCAAAACCTTCGCAAAGCGTTTGGTGTAACTCTTTTCGTATAATTTCTTTTCGCTTGCCTTTCATACCGCCAGTTTCCATAACGATGGTATTTTTTAAGTTGAATTTTCTATATTCAATTAAGTCTAACAAAGCGTAAGTAACGCCTATCAACAGAATATTATGACCTTCATTTTCAAGTTCAAAAATTTTATTGGCTAGTTGTTCCAAATTATTTAGATAAAACCCACTGTCTTTATGATTGCTTTTTGCAATCAAATCAGTAACCATATAAATTAAAGAAGATCCTTCTCTTTCTAAATAGGATGGAAGTAACGCTAAGACACAATATTCTTGAATATTCCCGTAAAATTGTGTGAAAGCAAAGGTATAACTGTTTTCGTATAATGAAATATCTGTAACAAAATGTTGACTTGTAATAGCACCTGTTGTACCACTGCTGGTAAAAACAGCTTCAACTTGTTTTGAATTAGAAACTATTGTTTCCGATTTAAAAAATTGTATCGGGAAAAACGGAATCGTATTTATTTGCTTGACATTACTAGGGTTTTTTCCTAAATGATTACAAAATGCTTGATACACTTTGTTGTTTTCGTATTGATAACGAAAAACTTTTAAAGAAATTTTTTCAAATTCTTTTTTAGAGGAAATAGCAAAAATGTTTTCTTGTGAAATCATAGTGCAAAAGTAGAAAAAGAATATTAGTTGCAAGTATTTTTTCTGATTTTTGGGCATAAAAAAAGCACCAACTAATGTTGGTGCTTTTTTGAATATGTGTTAAAACTAATTATTCAATAATTAATTTTTTAGTAGACGTTTTTCCTTCTTCAGTAATTTTTACAATGTACATACCTGGTGTTAAACCAGAAATAGTTACAACATTATTACTTACTTTCGAATTGATTACTTCTTTTCCTAAAACATTAATTATCGATACATTAATATCACTATTTAAAGCCGTTTCAATAAATAAATTATTTTTTGCTGGATTTGGATACATTTTTAATCCGTCAATTTGTGAGAAAGATTGGTTTGATAGAGTAAAGTTAGGAGTAGTTGTTATTCTTAATTCATCTAATGTCATTGCAGGTGTTGAAGTAGCGCTATCTTGTCGGAAAACAAAGTTAGCTATACTTGTTAAAGCGGTTGCAGGTGTAGCTGAAACAGTTGCGCTTGCAGAACCTCCAATTGTTGGATTTTCATATAAAGCTAATAAATTATTTGTAAAATTATAGCCTAAAACTAAATACTGTATAGTATTTACATTATATAAGTTTGGAGACCAAACAATATCTGCAGTCGCAGTAGTAGCGCTAATTCCATATTGAAATTGCGTACCATTTGTTTTAATCCAAATTTTTCCAGAATATACATTTGTTGCATTTGAAAAAGTAGCAAAGTAGGTTGATCCTGTTAATGATATTCCTGTTAAATCAGTAACTTTAATTAAAAATGATGCGTAAATATCTCCAGAAGTTGAATCTGTAAAAGGTAATAAAGTATCACTTCCAGTTCCTGCTAAAGCTACAGAATTTCCTGTTGCAGTGATACCAGTGTAAGATAAATTTCCAGCAACTGCCAAAATTTCGTCTGATCCAACTGAAGTGTTTTTCCACATTTGTGAAAAGTTTAAAGAAGTTCCAATGGTATAATTAAAAGGTTCGTTTACTGGTACTGTATTTGTTCCAATACAACTATCTGGACTTGTAATATTAAATGAAAATGTACAAGTTGGCCCAGAAGCTATTACTACACTAGAAGTTCCTAAAGTACTTTCATTATAAGTTAAAATTACACTTCCAGTTACAGCTGTTGAAGGATTGTCTCCTGTTATTGTAGCGCCAGCAGCCGTTATTGCGTAAGTGCCCGTTGCCCCACCTGTAAATGGAATAGTTACTGTATAGTTATCTAATGCTGAAGTTGAAGCAACGCAAGCGATTACCGGAGTTCCTAATACTAATGTACAAGAAGCTGATACTGCAGCTAATTTAATATCGTCAACTCTCATTTGAGCGGTTGCGGGCTGTGTAAATCTTAGTGATAAAGTTGTAGACGAAGGGATTTGACCTCCAGGAATTGTAACTAAATTCCATAATGTATTCGCATTATTAGTAAAAGTAATAGGTGCCCAAGTTGAACCATCTGTAGATTTTTCAACAACTAATTGTGTAGTTGTAGAATTTGTAGTATAACCGAAAGATAATTGGATATCTGAAGCTGTGAAAGTGGATGTATTTATACCACTAATTATTAAATTTTTACCGATTGTGCTTGTTAAAAAAACATTTCCACTTCCTGAAGCACCAACATATCCTGTTGAAGCTGATGAAGTTCTTACATCTCCGGAGCCTGAATATGCTATTGGAGTACTTGCCTGCCATCCAGTGTAAGCTGTTATTAATGTTGTAGAAGCAGGAGTTCCAAAGTTTTCAGTATAAATAGTTTGTCCAAAACTAGTAACTGCAATTAAACAAGAAAGTAAAAAGTAGATTTTTTTCATTTTTTTAAAGATTAAGTTGGGAACACATATAGAAACAAAATTAATTTTAGGACTCATGGGTCTCGTAAAATTAATGTAAATTTAATAAAGATAAATTAGTAACTAGTTAACAATCAGTTTTCTAGTAGCTGAAGCCTCGCCTTCCTTGATTTTAATAATGTAAACACCAGGGTTCAAATTAGAGATGTTTAATTCTTTAGTGTATAAAACAGTATCAATTACTTTTTTGCCTAAAACATCAAAAATTTCCACTTTTTTGTCTAAATTTAATCTAGAAGTAATGTAAACTTTCCCAGTATTGTTCGGGTTTGGGTACAAACTTAATCCTTCAATAGTAGGTTCTTGCGATCTAGCTGAACTGCTGCCTCTGCTTTCTTGAGCCACAGCACCAACACTAAATGATAAGAAAAATAGGATAATATAAATGTATTTTTTTGCCATAATTTTAATATATGATGTAAATTTATAAAATAATTATCAATTAGTATACCAAAATCGAAAATAATTAGTATTTCACTTTAAAATTATTTATCAGTAATACTGAATTTATGCTTTTTAAAAATCTAACATTTTGTTGTTTTTTGATGATTTCTTATTTTTTTCGATTGGGTTTTATTTTTTCTTACAAAAACACTTATTTTTTTATCAAATTCTTCGAAGTGTTTTTTTTAAGATGTATATTTGCAACTGAAAAATATCAAAAAAAATATAATTATGAGTCAAAGTGTTACAGCATTTTTAGGCGAAGTAGCTAAAAGAAATGCAAACGAACCAGAATTTATGCAAGCCGTAAGAGAAGTGGCTGAAACCGTAATTCCTTTTATCGAGGCAAATCCAAAATACCAAGGCAAAATGCTATTGGAAAGAATGGTGGAGCCAGAAAGAGTGATTATGTTCCGAATAGCTTGGATAGACGATAAAGGAACTACTCAAGTAAACAGAGGTTTCAGAATTCAAATGAACTCTGCGATTGGACCTTATAAAGGAGGAATTCGTTTTCATCCATCTGTAAATTTAAGTATTTTAAAATTTTTAGCGTTTGAACAAGTTTTCAAAAATTCATTAACTACATTGCCAATGGGTGGTGGAAAAGGTGGTGCAGATTTCGATCCAAAAGGAAAGTCAGATGTAGAAATTATGAGATTTTGTCAAGCGTTTATGACAGAATTATCGAAACATATTGGTGCGGATACGGATGTTCCTGCTGGAGATATTGGTGTTGGAGGTCGTGAAGTGGGTTATATGTTTGGTCAATATAAAAGATTAAGAAATGAATTTACTGGTGTATTAACAGGTAAAGGAATTTCTTTTGGAGGTTCACTTATTCGTCCTGAAGCAACAGGTTACGGTGATGTGTATTTCGCAGATAGCATGTTAAAAACAAAAGGTAAAAGTTTTGTAGGGCAAACGGTTGTGGTTTCTGGTTCTGGAAACGTAGCGCAATATGCGGCAGAAAAAGCAACTCAATTGGGTGGTAAAGTAGTAACTATGTCAGATTCTTCTGGATATATTTATGACGAAGCTGGAATTGATGCTGAAAAATTAGCGTTTGTAATGGAAATTAAAAACGTAAATTATGGAAGAATTTCAGATTACATTAAAAAATATCCAGCTGCAAAATTTGTAGAAGGAAAGCGTCCTTGGGAAGTAAAATGTGATATTGCATTACCATGTGCTACGCAAAACGAATTAAATGAAGATGAAGCAAAAACGTTAGTTGCTAACGGATGTTTCTGTGTGGCAGAAGGAGCAAATATGCCAACTACTCCAGAAGCGGTTATTGTGTTTCAAAACGCAAAAATATTATTTGCACCAGGTAAAGCATCTAATGCAGGTGGCGTAGCCACTTCAGGTTTAGAAATGTCGCAAAACTCGTTACGTTTAAGCTGGACTTCAGAAGAAGTTGACGATAGATTAAAAAGAATTATGAAAGACATTCACGAAGCATGTGTAAAATATGGCTCTGACGCTAATGGTTATGTAGATTACGTTAAAGGTGCAAATATTGCAGGTTTCGTAAAAGTAGCAGACGCCATGTTAGGTCAAGGTGTAGTTTAATAAGTATTCAGTTTGCAGTAATTAGTAAACAGATTCCCTTAAATATAAAAGCAGTTTTCATTTTTGAAAACTGCTTTTATTATACTTAATAACGGAACACTAAAAGCGGAACACTGAATACTAAACAATTCCGTTCCATTCATTATAAAATTGTTCTAAAAACGTTTCCATAAAATTATGACGTTTTTGTGCGATTTTTTTACCTGTTTTGGTGTTCATTTTGTCTTTTAACAGTAATAATTTTTCGTAAAAATGATTAATTGTGGGTGCAGTAGAATTTTTATATGCTTCCTTTGACATTGTTAAATTTGGTAAAATTTCAGGGTTATAAATAGCTCTATTTTTAAAACCACCATAATTAAAGGTTCTTGCAATTCCAATGGCTCCAATCGCATCCAGTCTGTCGGCATCTTGAACGATTTCTAACTCTTTAGAGCTAAAGTTTTTTTCGAAATTTCCACCTTTAAATGAAATATTTTCAATTATAGCCACTACATGAGAAATGATTCCTTCTGCAACATTTTCTTTTATTAAAAAATCACGAGCTATATTTGGGCCAATGCTTTCATCACCATCGTGAAATTTACTATCGGCAATGTCGTGTAATAAAGCCGCTAATTGAACTACTTCTAAATTGCAGGTTTCTTCTTTTGCAAGTAGCAAAGCATTTTTATAAACACGCTCTATATGAAACCAATCATGACCACTTTCCGCACTTTCTAGTTGTTTTTTTACGAAGTTTTGTGTGTTTTCTAGTACTGACATTTTAGTATGGATAAAAAATTCCAAACTCTTTTGGAATTTGGAATTTAAAAAATTATTTAATTAAAGCAGGTTCTACCCATTTAAAAATTTGACCTTCTTTTGGAATGATTATTCTTTCAGAAATTTTCTTCATTCTTTCTGGTAATTTCATAAGATAATCTCTTGCTTTTTCGGCTTCAGCTGTAAGTCCGTTCATGTTTGCAATATCCCATTTCACGTTTAATTTCTCTAAGATATCAACATAATCAGCGGCAGTATACACGCCAATTCTTTGTGCTGAATCTGAAAACGCTTCAAAAGCACTACCAATTTTCTCGCCCGATTCACGTAAGAAAAGAGCAGGCATAGTAATTTTTTGCTTCATCATGTATTGAAACGCCAGCATCATTTCGCTAGGATCTACTTTAAATATTTGATTTACAAATTCGCTGTAGGCTAAATGGTGTCGCATTTCATCACCAGCAATTAAATTACACATTTTGAATAATTTTTTTTCACCGTATTTTTTCGCAATTAATGCTACTCGATTGTGAGAAACAAACGTAGCTAATTCTTGAAAACTAGTATAAACGAAGTTTTTATATGGGTCTCTTCCTGTACCGATATCAAAACCGTCGGCAATCAAATGTTGTGTGGTTTGTTCAATTTCCCGCATATTTACTCTTCCAGAAAGATATAAATATTTGTTTAACACATCACCATGACGGTTTTCTTCACCTGTCCAATGGCGTACCCATTTGCTCCATCCATTTCTTTCCACGTTATCCACACCTTCCACATCCATTAACCAAGATTCGTAGGTTGGTAAAGCTTCTTCTGTTATGGTATCTCCAACTAAAGTTACCCAAAAATCGTAAGGTAAATCTTTTGAAATTTCTCTTAATTCTTTTACTTCTTCTAAAAAATTTTCTTGATTAGAATCAGGTAATAAATCGGTTGGTTGCCATATTTTTTCTACAGGAATTAAAAATTCTTCCATAAAAGAATCAATTTTCTTTTCCAATAATTGCATGACTTCAAGTCGTATGTTCTGTATTGACATGGTTTTTAATTTATATGTTTTTTTATAGTTTTTTCTGTTTTTTCGAAAATTTCTTCAAATGAATAATCAGAAATTTTTAATGGTTCATGAATTTGAAATGTTATTTTTGTTCCTAATCCGAAAGGAAATTGTCCAAACTTGTTCATTTTCCACGAATTATTTATACTTATGGGAACAAAATAGGCATCCGGAGCAAATTTATATAACATTTTTAATCCGTTTGGTGCAAATTCTTTAGTTGTTCCTGTTTTGCTTCTCGTTCCTTCTGGAAAAATAACCATTGTACGATTCGTGTTGTTAATGTATTCTCCTGCTTTTTTTATTTCTGCTAAAGCTTGTTTTCCGTCTCTTCTATCAATTAATGCAGAACCACCAATTCTTAGATTTAAAGAAACGCTAGGAATTCCCTTTCCAAGCTCTTTTTTACTGATAAATTTCGGATGCACATTTCTTAAAAACCAAATAATTGGTATAATGTCGTGCATACTTTGATGGTTACAAACTAAAATTAAAGGTTTGTTTTTTGGTAAATTTTTTCTGCCTGTTAAGGTGTAAGTTGTACCCAGAATATGAGAAGTTCTTAATAAAAAAAAATTCAAAACTGCTACGGACATTCTATGTGCATTGTATCCAAAAACATGGTAACAAACCAATTGAATAGGGTGAAAAATTAGCAACCAAAATAAAAAAACTATTGCATAAAGTACCGATAATGGATACGAAATAATTTTTTGCATACCTTTTTTTTTTATAACGTTTTCAAAGGTACGAGTTAAAAATAAAAAAACCACCAATTAGGTGGTTTTTTTAGTATGCTTGCATAGTATTTAGCAATATTCGTTAAAAGCATCTTTTAAGTTTTCTGCAATAAGTTCTGCTGGACGGCCTTCAATATGATGGCGTTCTAACATGTGAACCAATTCGCCGTCTTTAAATAACGCCATACAAGGTGAAGAAGGTGGAAAAGGGAACATGTGTTCTCTTACTTTGTCAACCGCTTCTTTGTCAACTCCTGCAAAAACGGTTACTAAATTGCTTGGTTTTTTTGCGTTTTCTAAACTCATTTTTGCACCTGGACGAGCATTTCTGGCCGCACAACCACAAACTGAATTAACAACTACTAAAGTAGTTCCTGTTTTGGTCATAGCTTGTTCAACGGTTTCAGCTGAATATAAATCTTGAAAACCAGCATCAGATAATTCTGCACGCATCGGTTTTACCATTTCTTCTGGATACATATTTTATTTTTTAATTTGCGTTTATAAAGCACAAATTTACAAAGTTTTTGCTTCTACACATATAAACTTATCATAAAGATTTGTTATCGTGCAATAAATTTGATCAAATCTTTAAAATTGTATGTTATATTTGTAGTAATTAATTTAGTTTATGAAATATTACGTTTTATTTTTTTTAAGTCTAGCTACATTTAGTTTTGCTCAAGAACTCAAAGATGCAGAAATTGAATTGGTAAATATTAAAAGCAAACCTAAAATTGCCACTATCTTAAAAAGAGTAAACAAACAATTATTAAAAAAAACGGATACTACAAGTTTTATTTTCGATTTGCGTCAAATAAATTTAAAAAATTCGGACACAATTATTAATAGAACTGAAGACCAAATTATTAAAATTGCTAATTTCAATAGTACCTTTTCAAAAAAAAATGTGATTGAAAATAAAAACAATTGGTTTTCTAATTTTAAAGAAATTTTTAAAGTATATAATTCAGAAGAATCACCAATTGGATGGCTTTCGGGTTTTCCGATTCGTAAAAATTTAACTACTGCCGAATTAGATTTTTTGATACATCCAAATGGTTACGAATTTACCAGAGAATGGTTAGATGACGAGGAATTAGTAGTAACTTTTGAGTCAAAAGGGTTTTATAAAGGAAGTTTTATTGTGGATAAAAATTACAATTTATTACAATTAAATTATGAAACTCAAGAACCTTATCCGTTCTTTTATTCCAGTGAAGAAAATATTGGTAAAAATCATAAATTTACTTCAAATTGGATATATCAAAGAGAAAAAGTCGCTATAAATTTTGAAATTGTCAAAAATAAAATGATCTTAAAATCTTTATTTATTGAAGAAAAATTACGGGATTTTACATTTAAAAGATTTGATGAAAAGGGCGTTATTTTTACAGATGTCAATCAATTTTACACGAATATAAAATTAGTGAATAAGAAGTTTTCGGAAGAATAATTAAAAAATTCTTTTTAGTAACGCTTTGATAAACAAACGTTGTGGACACATCCAAATGACTTGTAAATCTTCCCAAAAAGAAGTTTCTTCATCTAAAAATTTGAAAATTAGCGATGCTTTTCCACTTTTAAACATATTCGAAAAAATAGTGCTTCCGTGTTGATTGGTTTGATATAAAATGTCAATTAATAATAAATCGTAATACCAAAACTTATTGATTTTGTGAAATTTGGTAAAATCATTTTCAGTTTGTAAAAACCTAACTAATTCTCTTGATTTTTTTACCGAATTTTTAAATGTATAACCCGTACTGGCTTTGCTCCATCCGCCTGCCGAACCTATATTTATTATGTTTTTGCTGTTATTTTTCCAAAAAGGAAAACAAGTCATTGGAATGTTTCCTCGTTCTTTTTCTACGATTTCATATTCGGTGATGCCTAATTTTTTAATGTAATTTTCAATTTCAGTTTCGTAAGCTTCTTTTGATAATAAATCTTTTGAAAACAACGTATATTCTAACAAAGCTTCAGTTGATGAAGTTGGCAAAATATACATAAAGCGTGTATTTCCTTTTTGTGCTATTGAAAAATCCATAAAAGTCGGACAATCTTCAGTAAAAACAACTTCTTTGCTTTTGACAAACCAACCGATAAAATGCTGCTGAACCAATGGAAATTTAGTTTGTGCGTTTACGAGTTCTGATGAATAAATGCTATTAAAAATTTGATTGCAGGTAAACGATTTAGTTTTGGTTTGAACCACACAGTTGTTGCCTGATTCTGAAAATTCAAGAACCTCATCCTGAAAAATTTCGATGTTTTTATGTTGTAAAATCGTATCAAACATCAATTTATAAAAATCAGCACTTTTTACCATTTTATATGAGTACGGAAATAATTCTAATTTATTGATGAAGTTTTCGCTTTTAAACCAAGCTTGTTGCCAATTTTTGGTGGTAATTCCGTTAAATAAATTTTCAGAATCCCAAAAACACCACGTTCTGTCGTTTTTGTTTTTCGTATCGGAATCTAGCAACAGTATTTTTTTATCCGAGAATCTGCCAGATTGAATCATTTCAAAAAGGGTCAATAATGCAGATAAACCGTTTCCGGTAAATATGTAATGATAGTGTTTCATTTGTTACATTCTGAAAGAAAAACCAAAAGCAGCGTAATAGCTTGGTGCATTTTTAGTAACTCCGAATCCTGATGACAAATCTAACATAAAATTATCATTAATCAAATAGGTTATTCCTCCATCAATAGAATGATTTGATGTAGTATTTTCAGGTAAAAAGCCAAAAACTTCAATATAACTTCCTATTTTTTCCGAAATAGAATAACCTGTTGCAATGGTATAAATAAATGTAGCTTCGGGCGAGTTTCCGTCCCATTCGCTTCCTAAATTATAACTAAATGACATTTTTTCTGAAAAGGTGTGTTGCATTACAAATCGAAATTCGGCCGCTGTAAATTCATTTTTATATTTTGAAGACGCCACATTTGGAAGTCCAACGTGTCCTATAAATGAAGTTTTAGGAAAAATTCCTTTTTCTTCAGCAATTTTAATTTTACAACCAACAAGCACCGGGTTTAATCCTGAAATTTCTGAGTCCAAATTGTTGTCGATTAAAAATTCAGTGATTAATCGCAATTCAAAATTATCGTTGACTCCATATTTCCACAAAGAAGACGGCAAAGTCAAGGTCTTACTATTGGCGTTATTTTTTTGAAAACTGAATCCATTTTCCACTTGAAACATTTTCTTTGGAACTAAATAGGGCGTTTCTGTTTGGTCGGGTCTATCCGTTTGTATGGGTTCAATTTCTTGACTAAACGCTAAAAAAGGAATCCAAATTAGTAATAGTATGATTTTTTCATATATATTTTTTAGGCAAATCTAAAAATATTTTTTTAAATCCGTAAATTTATTTTACATTTGCTTTTCAAATATACAAAATGACCACTTCTGAAGAAAATTATTTGAAAGTTATTTATCATTTATCAAACCTTACCCCAAAAGGGGTGAACACGAATGCTATTGCTGCAATGTTAGATACAAAAGCGTCGTCTGTAACAGATATGCTTAAAAAATTATCTGAAAAAGATTGGATACATTATCAAAAATACCAAGGCGTTTCATTAACGGATAAAGGGAAATTTAATGCCAAAATAATTGTTAGAAAACACCGTTTATGGGAAGTTTTTTTAGTTGAAAAGCTAGGTTTTGCTTGGGATGAGGTGCACGAAGTTGCGGAAGAGTTAGAACACATTCAGTCCGAAAAATTAATCAATCAATTGGATCAGTTTTTAAATTTCCCAAGTTTTGATCCGCACGGCGATCCTATTCCGAATGCAAAAGGTGAAATAATAAAGATAGAAAAGCAATTGGTTTCTGAAATTGAAGTTGGTAAAACCATCACTTGTGTGGGCGTGAAAGATACTTCTGTGGATTTTTTACAATATTTAAACAAACAGAACATTTCGTTAGGTACAAAAATGAAAGTGTTAGAAAAAGAACCTTTCGATGGAACACTTAAAATTGAAATTAACAATAGCGTTTTGGTCATATCGGATAAAATTGCTAATAATTTATATGTAAAATAATAACGACACCGATTTTAGAAATTTTTAAAATTTTAATGATTTCTAAAATCTGTGTTTTAATAAAAAATTAAATGTACGACGATTTAATAAAATATTTAGAAGGAATTGACCCAATATTAGCTGCTTTTTATGCTACTATGTTTACGTGGTTGGTTACTGCTGCTGGGGCTTCCTTGGTCTTCTTTTTTAAAACTATGAATCGTGCTGTTTTAGATGGAATGTTGGGTTTTACAGGCGGTGTAATGGTGGCTGCAAGTTATTGGAGTTTATTAGCACCAGCTATAGAAATGAGTGAAGGCGAAGGTTTTACAAAAGTAATTCCCGCTGCAACTGGCTTTTTAATGGGTGCTTTGTTTTTATTTGCCTTAGATAAAACATTACCACATTTGCATATTAATTTTAAAGAAACAGAAGGGATAAAATCGCCTTGGCAACGAACTACTTTATTAGTGTTGGCCATAACACTTCACAATATTCCAGAAGGCTTGGCTGTTGGAGTATTGTTTGGTGGGGTAGCGGCTGGAATTCCAGAAGCATCTATTGCTGGTGCCGTTACGTTGGCAATAGGTATTGGAATTCAAAATTTTCCGGAAGGAATTGCCGTTTCTATGCCTTTACGAAGAATGGGAATGAGTCGTAGAAAAAGTTTTATGTACGGACAATCTTCTGCTATAGTGGAACCTATTGCCGGTGTTTTAGGAGCGGTTGCGGTTACTTTTTTCACGCCAATTTTGCCTTATGCCTTAGCTTTTGCTGCTGGTGCGATGATTTTCGTAGTCGTAGAAGAAGTGATACCTGAAACCCAACAAGATAACAATACCGATATTGCTACCTTAGGATTTATTGCAGGATTTATTGTAATGATGAGCTTAGATGTGGCTTTGGGTTAATAATTTAATATTAATAATTTATTCAAATTACTTACAATCGCAATTGTCTCCACAACTTTTTTTGTTTGCTTTTTTCTTCCAAAAGAATTTTCTAACCAGAAATCCTACGGCTAAACCTAAACAGATGTATGTTAAAATATCTTGTAAATTCATAAATTTTAATTTTATTAATTTTTAAGTTAACAACACGGATTATTAAAATTAAATAAATTTCTACAATCTGTGTTTAAAAAAAGTTCAATATTAACTTTTTCACAACAAATTAAATGAAACCTATATGCCTATGTGTTTAAAAAATCTATTTTAGTGTTTGATAAGCAATTAGTGCTACCACATAAGCAAATCCGCTCATAAAAACCAGCTGAATAATTGGCCATTTCCATGAGTTGGTTTCTTTTTTAACTATAGCAAGCGTACTTACACATTGCATCGCAAAAGCATAAAATAAAAGTAATGAAATTCCGGTTGCAAAATTGAAAATTTTATTACCATTTGCATCTACATCTTCAGCCATTTTCATTTTAATAGTGGCTTCTTCTTTACTTTGATTTCCTACACTGTATATGGTAGCAAGTGTTCCAACAAATACTTCTCTTGCAGCAAATGAACTTACTACTGCAATTCCAATTTTCCAATCGTAACCTAATGGTTTTATGGCTGGCTCAATGGTTTTTCCTATAATACCAATATAAGAATTTTCCAATTTGTAGGCAGAAATATTATTTTCAATTACAGATGAATTTTTCTTTTCTGGGTCAGCAAACGCTTGCTTTTCAACAATTTCTTTAGCATTATCAAAATTTTCTCCAGGCCCGTGTGACCCTAAAAACCATAGGACTATTGATAAAGCTAAAATTATTTTTCCAGCTCCAGTTACAAACGCTTTGGTTTTTTCTATAACATTTAAGGCTACATTTTTAATTTGTGGAACTTTATAACTTGGCATTTCTACCACAAAATACGATTTACACTTTAATTTCAGGGCTTTGTTTAATATATATGCCGATCCAATTGCTACAATAAAAGCCAATAAATATAATGCCATTAAGGTTAAACCTTGTAAACTGAAACCTAAAAATCGTTTTTCTGGAATTATTAATGAAATTAAAATGGCGTAAACGGGTAATCGTGCAGAACAAGTAATAAAAGGTGTGATTAAAATTGTAATTAAACGTTCTTTCCAGTTTTCAATATTTCGAGCACTCATTATGGCAGGAATAGCACAAGCCGTTCCAGAAATTAAAGGCACAATACTTTTTCCAGACAAGCCGAATTTTCGCATAATTTTATCCATCAAAAATAAGACACGACTCATATAACCGCTTTCTTCTAAAACAGAAATAAACAGGAACAAAAAGGCAATTTGTGGAATAAAAATGATAATGCCTCCAATTCCAGGAATGATTCCGTCAGAAAGTAAATCTGTAAATTTTCCTTTCGGAAGATTCTCTTTAGTTAAAGCACTAAATTTTGAAAAAGTAGTATCTATAAAATCCATTGGAATGCTACTCCAATCGAAAATAGATTGAAAAATAAGTAATAATATTCCAAAGAAAATTAAATACCCAAAGACTTTGTGTGTCAAAATATTATCCAACTTACTTTGAAAATCTGTTGCTTTAGATTTGTCAATTTTTTGGGTAATCTTCAACGTATCATTAATAAATTGATACCTTTTTATGGTTTCTTTTTGTTGTAGTTTTTTTAAATCAGAGTGCGATCGGGTAAAGTTGTTTTCTATTGCGTTTCGTTCTAAATTTAGGAAGTTTACATCTTGCGTAATTACCAGCCATAATTTATAAAGTAACTGATTTGGAAATGCTTTTTTAAGACGATTAAAATATTCTATATCAATAGAACTCGAATTTAAACAAGCTTCTGTAGAAAGATTTTTGTAATTTAATATTAATTCTTTTATATACTCAATTCCAATATTTTTTCTGGAACTTATTAAGGCAATTTTGGTTTTTAATTCTGTTTCAAGCAACGGAATGTTTAGTTCAATTCCTTTTTGTTTCATTCGGTCACTCATATTAATTATAAGTAACGTTGGAATTTCCAAATCCTTTATTTGTGTAAAAAGCAATAAATTTCTCTTCAAGTTTTCCACTTCAGTAACCACAACAGCCACATCTGGAAAATCTTCATCATTTTTATTTAATAGCAGTTCAATTACTACATTTTCATCAATAGAATTGGCATTTAAACTATACGTTCCTGGTAAATCTAAAATTTTGGCTCTCGTAACTTGGTTAAGTTTACAAATCCCCATCTTTTTATCCACGGTAATTCCTGGATAATTTCCCACTTGCTGATTCAATCCTGTTAACTGGTTAAAAACAGAAGTTTTACCCACATTTGGATTCCCAATTAACGCAACTTTTATGGTTTTAGAATTCATTTTATTGTATTGATTCGGGTAGAATATAGATTTCTTGAGCTATTTTTTTTCTAATCGCCACTTTAGCATCGTTTATATTAAAAAATAAAGGATCTCCCATTGGCGCCACCTGAATTAATTGGATAGTATTACCAGGCAAACAACCCATTTCAATAAGTTTTAATGGAATTTCATCAATATTAATATCCGAAATTTGAGCCATTTGTCCCTTTTTTAATACACTAGCATTACTATTTTTCACAAACTTATTTAGATTGAATTAAAATACAAAGGTAACTATTTCTAAAAACAAAAACCTAACAAATGTCATGTTTTACTGTCGAATTATTATTCGTATATTCGTACCTCTATTTTAAAAGAAATAAATGAGCAGAACATTAGTCATTGGCGACATACACGGCGGATTAAAAGCAGTAATTCAAGTACTACAAAAAGCAGCAATACAACCCGACGATATTTTAATTTTTTTGGGAGATTATGTGGACGGTTGGAGCGAATCGCCAGGTGTTTTGGATTTTTTAATTGCCTTATCGGAACAACAAAAATGTATTTTCATAAAAGGCAATCATGATGAATTGCTTTTGGATTGGTTAGAAAACAGACATGAAAATTTAAACGAAAAAGTATGGTTTAAACACGGAGGAAAAGCTACTGTTGACGCCTACAATACTGTTTCTGAAGCAACAAAACAAAAACACATTACCTTTTTAAAATTATTACGAAATTATTATTTAGATACTGAAAACAGATTGTTTATTCATGCTGGATTTACTAATATGAATGGTGTTTCACAAGAATTTTTTCCAAAATTAATGTATTGGGACAGAACATTATGGGAAGTGGCTTTATGTTTAGATGAAAAAATAGATAAAAGTTCTCCAATATATCCAAAAAGACTGAAAATTTATTCTGAAATATTTATTGGACATACACCTATTTCCAAAACTAAAATAGTGGCGCCACTTTGTAAAAACTCGGTTTGGAATTTAGATACGGGAGCTGGTTTTTTTGGAGTGCTAACTATAATGGATGTCGTTTCTAAAGCCTTTTGGCAAAGTGATGGATTGCCTGAGCTATATCCGAATGAAATAGGAAGAAATTAATACTTACATTTACCCAAAATTAAGATAAAATAACAGCCATAAAAATAGAAATAATGAGTGTAATTGAAAGAAAATTAAAAGACAGAAGCGAATCAAAATGTGAAATTAGTGGTGCCGAATTGGATTTAGTGGTGTACACGTTACCACCTTATACCGAAGAGAGTTTAGCACACTCGGTTTTGTTGGTCAAACATTTAAAAGATCAAGTCGAAAACCCAGACACAATGAATTCAAATGATTGGAGAGGTTTGTCTGATAGTATGTGGAACGAAAATTTACCGGTACAAATTTTATCTTGGCGCATGTTAGCACGTTTAAAAAATATCGATACTTTAGAAATGATGTATTTAGATGAAGAAGCATTAGAATGGGCGAAAGCAACAGGCGAAGGAGAAGAGGAAGACGAAAATAAAATTGTTCATAAAGACAGCAACGGCGCCATTTTAAAAGATGGAGATTCGGTGGTTTTAATTAAAGATTTAGATGTTAAAGGCGCTACGTTTACAGCAAAACGAGGAGCAGCAGTTCACAATATAAAAGTGGTTTGGGACGATGCCAACTTAATTGAAGGCAGAGTAGAAAACCAACATATTTTTATTTTAACGCAGTATGTGAAGAAAACGAAGTAATTAGCCAATGTGAAAATTGGTCAATGTGTCAATTATCAAAAATCCTGTAAATACCAAATTTGCAGGGTTATATTTATTAAATAAAAGAAAAGTGTAGATTGATTTTAGAAATCAAACAATTCTTTAATATCAACACTCAATGATATAGCAATTGTTTTTATATTTGAAAGAGAAGTGTTTACAACACCACGTTCTATTCTGCTAATTACAGAAACATCCACATCACAATCAATCGCAAGTTGTGCTTGTGTAATATTTTTCTGAATTCTAACTTTTTTAAGGTTAAAACCAAAATCCTCTAAAAATTTTGTATTTACTTTTTTACGCACATACAAAATTTGCCCCATAATATAAATATTTTATAGGAGTTATTGTCCTATATTAAATTTTTTTATTAATTTTATTTAAATATTTTTATTAACTTTAATTTTTAAATTATGAAAAACCCCAAAATCAAATTGAAAAACATCCTATTGTTATTTGCAACGCTGGTGCTAGCAAGTTGTAGTGAAGAAGTGCATGATCATGAAGAATCAAATGGACCTTCTAACATTAAAAGAGAAAAAGTAAACTTTAAAGAGTTTAGTGAAAACGAAAATGCTTTTGCTGTTTACAAAAATCTTAAATCAACGTCATCAAAAACTCAAAGTAATTCAAAAACCGTTAATTTAGATTCTTTAGATTTTGAAGTTAATTTTAATAATGGATTGCATTTAAGTTATGCAAATTTAGAAAGTTATACCTTTCCAATTAGAAGAACGTTTAATAATGGATTACTTGAGAATTTAGTTATTAATGAACATACTGATGGAAAATATTATGCTAAATTATTAAAATATAACCTAACTGCACAAGAAAGGATTAATTTATCAAATGGTGTATTATTAGGATTACAAAACCCAATTATAACTGAAGAACTTGGTGAATACGAATTTGAAAATCAAATTCAAAGTACTGGTTGTGGTTCCATAACTATAACAGTAATTACCGCATGTGCAAATGGACACACTATTAGATCACAATGTAATTTAACTGGTTCTGCAGCACCACAAATTAAAACAATAACAATAGCTATTGATTGTAATGATAGCCCTAACGGAGGTGGAGGAGATGGCTCCGCTGGTTATTATGGTAATCCATTTAATAATGGAGGTAGCAGTGCAGGCGGCGGCGGAAGCGGCGGAAGCGGATATATTACGCCAAGTTTCCCAAATAATTTGACACCAACAGATTTATACCAAAACGGAATAAGTGAGCCTGTTTTAGATATTGGATATGAAAACAAACCGATTGATGTGTTTTTTGCAAATTTAACATACGAACAACAACAATGGGTATATGTGCAATCTGAAGTAACCAAGCAAAGAATCAAAGATTATCTGGCTGCAAATAGTTATTCTGTTGGAAGTGAAAAGTTTATTGAGGATGTTATAGATTTATCTATTGATTTAGATATGGATGTAATGGAAGTATGGATTGATAAATATGATCAATTTATTAATGGTATGTCAGTATCAGAAAAGGCAATTTATGATGATTTATTCATTACAAGAAAACTATCTTATATTGCAGCAGCATATAAAGCAAATGATAAAGCAAACGAATTATATCCTAATAGTTTGTATAATGGTAAAGGTGACGCTTACAGGCACACTCTGTGGAATGCATTAACCACATTATTAATAGGTAGTGATTTTCTAACCAATTAACTAGTGCACATGAAGAAAAACCTTTTGATTATCAATATCATTACAAAGAAAAAGATATGGATTTGTTTAACAATCAAAAAGGAAGAAATATTGCAGGAAATTCAAATTTACTAACTGTATACGAAAACGTTCAAACTCAGCTAAATACTGGTTTTTTAATGTATTTGAATAATTTAGCAACAACTACAAACAGAGCGACTCAAAACTCAATTTTGACACCTACAAATCAATAAATTATGAAAAAATTAATATTAATTTTGTTTTGTATGATTTTGCTAATTTCTTGTAATGAATATAACAATAAAATAGTAATAATTAATGACTCTACTAATTTAATAGATAGTATTATATTAGTATCTAAATTGGACTGCGAACCAATGAAATTTAAAAATATTGAATCTGGTTCAAAAATTGATACAATTTTAAAAACTTGTGACAAAGAAGGTGGAGATGGTTGTTACCAAGCTTCTTTGTATTCTAAAGGTAATATAATTAAAAAATCTTTTGGTTATTATACAAACGGAGAACCATTTTTTAGTCTAATAAATCTACAATACACAAAACAAAATGATTTAAAAGTAGATTTTCATTAATGAAAAATCGTTATGGGACATTTTATATAATCACATAGCGTTTGTATTTATGAGATTTAAAACCCTGCAAACACTTTTTTTGCAGGGTTTAAAATTTATTGAATATTTTTTTGTACTTTCCACAAAAATTTTAAACCTTTTTGTGATTTAATAGTCTAATTTTGAATATGTTAATTATAGAATATGGAAAAAAAATATTCGAGAAGAAATCTTTTTAAAAAAGTATTCCTTCGAAGAGAAGAAAGTCAAGATCCTCTTTTTGAAAAATATAAAAGAAAAAACTACGGTTTAAGAAGGTACCAATCTATTGACGCAAATGCGGAGACCAATAGAATAGGTAACATCACAAGCGGTTTAACTCCATATGCTGGTGCTTGGAATACGGCTTCGGTTTTACATTTATTACGAAGAACACAATTTGGCTTTAAATTTTCAGACGTTGGCCCTTTTTTACAAGCGGGTTTTAATTCGAGTGTTAATTCACTATTAACAGTCCCAAATACACAACCAAATCCACCAGTTAATTACTATCAGAATATTTTTGCTGATGAGGGAAATATTCCATACGGGAGTAACTGGACACAACACGCCTTTAATTCAACAAGTATTGGAAATACTACAAATATTTACAGGATAAATAGCGTTGCTTCATGGAATTTGGGCTTGGCATTAAACCAATCTTTAAATATTAGAGAAAAAATGACTTGGTTTTGGTATCATTTCATTCCAGTTGATTTTAATACTGTTAGACTTTCTCAAAATACCTATTGTAATACAAATTCAGCAAGAATATCTCACGAATACATTCAAAATTTTAGAACCAATGGTTTAGGCAATTTTAAAACTTTAATACGAAATGTTGCAACACAACCTGCGATGATGTATTATCTAAATAATCAAGCCAATACCAGTATTGCGCCTGATGAAAACTTTGCTCGAGAAATAATGGAGCTTTTTACGCTTGGAAAAGATCCATTGAGTCAGTTTACAGAAGCTGATGTGGTGGCAGCAGCAAAAATTCTTACGGGTTGGCGTGTTCAAAATTTAAATGCACATCCAACTACAACAAGCTTTGTTTCAACGCAACACAATACGAGTACAAAACAATTTTCAGCTTTTTTTAATAATACTACAATTACAAATAATGGTAGCGCAGAATTAGATGCATTTATCGATATGATATTTTCTAAATCGCAAGTCGTATCTGAATATATTTGTAGAAGACTGTATCGTTATTTTGTTTATTATGACATTGATGCCAATATAGAAGCGAATGTTATTGTGCCATTAGCCCAACATTTTGTTGCGAATAATTGGGAAATCGCCCCTGTTTTAGATAAATTATTTAAAAGTCAGCATTTTTATGATATGGCAAATTATGGTGTTTTTATCAAATCACCTTTCGATTTAGTTATTGGTTCGCTTCGTACTTTTAATATCAATTATAACGTAACTGATCAAACAAATTATTATGCGCAATATTCTGTTTGGAGTGCCATAAGCAGTCGTTATTTACTAACCATGGATCAAACAATGGGAGCCATTCCAAATGTTGCAGGATGGCCAGCCTATTATCAAAATCCAAATTTCCATGAATATTGGATTAATTCTAATACGGTACAAAAAAGAGCTGCATTTATTGATGCCATTTTTAATGGTTTCAATTTAACTTATAGTGGGTTAACAACCCGAATTGAAGTAGATGTTATTGCATGGGTTTCTCAGTTTGCACCCGCAGTAATTTCTGATCCAGACTTATTAGTAAACGAATGTGTAAAATATTTACTTCCTATTGATTTAAGCAGTTCTGTAAAAAACAATTTGAAAGTGCAGAATTTATTATCAAATCAAGTAGAAAATTATTACTGGTCAGGTGCATGGAGTAATTATGTTAACAATCCAACAAATGCGGGTAATATCAGTATCGTAAAAACAAGATTAAAAAGTTTGTTACTTGCTATTACGCAACTTTCAGAATATCAACTAATGTAATTGTTTATGAAAAGAAGAAATTTTATAAAAACGACTGCTTTAGCAACAACGCCACTTTTATTTAATGGTATTCCTGTTATGGCTTCTTCGGAAGTTGATAGTGTAACATTAGAAAAAATGGCGCTTTCTGCCATAAACTGCGGTAAAATATTAGTTATTATTCAGCAAAATGGTGGTAATGATGGGCTAAATACGGTTTTTCCATTAGACAAATGGAGTAATTTAGTTAATGCGCGTTCTAATATATTAATGCCAGAAAGTAGCGTGTTAACTTTAAATAACAATGCTACTACTGGATTACATCCTGCTATGACAGAGATGAAAAATCTGTACAATAATGGAAAAATGATGATTGTGCAGGGGGTATCGTATCCCAATCCAAATTATAGTCATTTTAGAGCAACTGATATATGGTTTACGGCATCTGGAAGTAATCAAAATTTAAATAGCGGCTGGCTTGGTAGAGCATTAGATGTCAAATATCCAAATTATCCAATGGATTATCCTTCGCCTGAAATGCCGCATCCTTTAGCCATACAAATTGGGTCAACGTTGCCTTTTTCATTGCAAGGACCAAATATGAATATGGGTTATAGTGCTCCAGATCCAAATGCGTTACTTAATGTTATTAATGGTATTACAGACCCTTCGCCAAATTCAGATTATGGTCACGAACTTACTTTTCTTCGATTAATGAAAGACCAAAGTAATGTGTATAGAAATGTGATTCAAACCGCTTATAATTTTGCATTAAACTCGGGAGTTACCTATCCAACAAGCAACAAATTGGCCGACCAGTTAAAAATTGTTGCCAAACTTATTAATGGAGGTTTACAAACGCCAGTTTATATTGTCAATCACCCTAATACCCATGACACACACGAAAATCAGGTAGATACTAATGATAAAACGCAAGGTTCTCAAGCTATAAATTTGACTTTGTTGTCTCAAGCTATTGGTGCGTTTCAACAAGAAATTACCTATATGGGTAAAGATAATGATGTTACCGGAATGACGTTTAGTGAGTTTGGTAGAAGAATTAAAAGTAACGCAAGCAAAGGAACAGACCACGGTTCGGCAGCACCAGTTATTTTCTTTGGTGGCGCACTAAACACCAGCCCTAATGAAGTGGCAAATACGACGCACCCAATTCCTGGAATGATAGGAACTTCTCCTGTTTTACCAACAAATGCTGCGGTAAATGATCAAATTCCAATGCAGTTTGATTACAGACAAATTTATACCACCGTGATGCAAGATTGGTTGTGTATGTCTGAAACTGAAGCCGCAGAAGTTTTGGGAGGTAATTATGTAAAATTACCCATATTTGATGCTACGTTAAGTGATAGTATCAATTTTGAAGATGAAAATAATCAAGGTGTCCTTTTGTATCCAAACCCATCTAAAGACGGAATTTTAAAGGTTTTGTTTTCAGATACCGTAAATACTAACGTGCAATTTACTGTGTTTTCAGTTAATGGAAGTTTAATTTACAATACTGTAGAATTTATTTTAGAAAATAACAGCACCTTATATTATCAAAATTTATCTTCTGGAATGTACATAATATCCATTGAATGGAACAGAAAAAAAGTATTTAAGAAATTTATTATTGAATAATTAGGGTTTGATTTATTGTTGTATAAAGACAAAATTAATATTATAATAATTTTTATCCACGGATTTAAAGTATTTAACGCATTTAATCTGTTCTAATACTTAATATCCGTGACTATTTTTTTTAAAACTTTATAAAATTATAATCGAAGAAAATATTAATAATTATTGCTTTAGTTTGTACTATAGAATTTTTAACGATGTATTACTCACAATCAAATTTAAATTCCTCTATAAATTCTCAAAAAAATTCCCCTTTCGATTCCGATTTGTTAAATTCTGATTTTAATTTATAATATTTATCGAAATTATAATTCCAACCTCCGTAAATGTAACCTTTATTAATATTAGTTTTAAAAAATACTAAACAGTAAAGAAAGCCTTTATATTCATACCACCTAATTTTCTCAATAGCATTTTCATTGTATCCTCCAAATGATACATCTAAATATCTTCCCTTGCTTTCAACTAATTTAACTAAATCATCACAGGTTAATTTTGTGTCAGTTGTTTTTGTTTCTTGAGGATTAGAACGACTTTTGTATCCATAATAAGATTGACCCTGAGAAAAAAAGGATAAGAGAATAATTAAATTAAATAGTTTTTTCATAAAAGGTCTTCTGTAATATTTATTTCTAAAATTACTCTGTCATTAAAATCATAAATATAAAGAATTTGATTTTCATATTCAATATTTCCTATGAATGTAGAGTAAAATTTACCTAATTTTTTTTCTAAAAACAGAATTAATTTAGTATTAAAATTATCAATTGAAATACTTAATTCAAGTAAATCACTTTTTAATTTATCATTTTTGTTAATTTCCGAAATTCTATTAATCCAAATACAGAATCCATTTTAAAATTCTCATCTCCATTATTTGTGAAATTTGATAAATCAACGGTTTGATTCAATACAATATTACTTCCATTTAATGAAAAAGTTATCTCTTTTGAGGTATCATCCGCAAAAACTAATCTGAATGTAACATTCATTTTACTTTTTAATTTATTTACAAAATCAAATCTGTCTATAAATTCTTTATCTTTATTATCAACTGCATTCCACCAAATCAATCCCTTTTCACTATATATACGGTGATTAATTTTGTAGTAAGATTTATCATTATCAAAATACATAAATAATTCTTTTAAATCTAATAATGAAAATGAAGATTTTAAATCTATTGATAAATCATCCCTGTCATTTTCTCCTTCACCCGCAGCATCTTTAACTTAATTGACTCGGCACTGTTTTCAATAGATAACATAAATATGCCATCTTCTTTATAATTATTATTTGTTTTTATTGAAACTCTTTTAAATCCATCAATAGGGTTTCCATATGAACTATAAACCCAATTTTTTGTGGATTCAAAAAGTTTTTCATTAGATATTTTCTGACTGTAAGAAAACAATGAAAATATTGAAATAATTATTGAAAAGGATTTTTTTATTATATTAGAAATTAGTTTGTTAGTTGTCATTTGATCCAAATTTAATTCGAACAAGTATAAAAATTATTTAGTGATTAAAAAAATTAACCAATATTAAAAACTTATTATAAGAAATTTCTTAATCGTGTTAATTTTCGTGGATACATTAATTACTTATAAATTAAAACAACAAAAAACCCCCGCAAAATATTTGCAGGGGTTTTTCTATATCTTAAAAAGTGACTAATCACTAATTACTTTTCTCGAATCACTTCAATGCTACAAATCAAACTTAATACCTTGCGCCAACGGCAATTGATCCGAATAGTTTACGGTATTGGTTTGTCGTCTCATATACACTTTCCAAGCATCTGAACCCGACTCTCTTCCGCCACCCGTTTCTTTTTCGCCACCAAAAGCACCACCAATTTCAGCACCAGAAGTACCGATGTTTACATTCGCAATTCCACAATCGGAACCCGCGAAAGATAAAAATTTCTCAGCTTCTTTCATACTGTTTGTCATAATGGCTGAAGATAATCCTTGTGCCACGCCATTTTGTTTTTCGATCGCATTTTCCACTTCGCCTTCGTATTTCATTAGATATAAAATAGGGGCAAACGTTTCGTGTTGTACAATTTCAAAATGATTTTCAGCTTCAATGATAGCCGGTTTTACATAGCATCCAGATTCGTATCCTTCACCTGATAAAACACCACCTGCTACTAATACTTTTCCGCCTTCAGCTTTAGCTTTTTCAATTGCTGCTAAATATGTGTTCACCGCATCTGTATCAATAAGCGGCCCAATATGATTTTTCTGATCTAACGGATTCCCAATGGTTAATTGCCCGTAAGCGCCCACAATGGCATCTCTTACTTTATCGTATACACTTTCGTGAATGATTAATCGTCTTGTAGAAGTACATCTTTGTCCAGCTGTTCCTACCGCTCCAAAAACGGCTCCTGGAACAACAACTTTTAAATCGGCAGTTGGAGTAATAATAATGGCATTGTTTCCACCTAATTCCAATAAAGATTTTCCGAAACGTTGTGCCACAGTAGTACCAACAATTCTTCCCATTCTGGTAGAACCTGTAGCAGAAATTAATGGAATTCTTACGTCTGTTGTCATCATTTCGCCTACTTTGTAATCGCCGTTAATGATACAAGAAATTCCTTCTGGTAACTCATTTGCTTTTAAGATATCTGCAATAATATTCTGACAAGCGATAGAACATAATGGCGCTTTTTCCGAAGCTTTCCATACACAAACGTCACCACAAATCCAAGCCAATGCGGTATTCCAAGCCCAAACGGCTACTGGAAAGTTAAAAGCAGAAATAATTCCTACTACTCCAATAGAATGCCATTGTTCTCTCATTACGTGGCCAGGACGCTCAGACGGAATGGTTTGTCCGTTCAATTGTCGAGATAAACCTACTGCGAAATCGCAAATGTCAATCATTTCTTGTACTTCACCATATCCTTCTTGTAACGATTTTCCCATTTCATAGGAAACTAATTTTCCAAGAGGTTCTTTTAATTCTCTTAATTTATTTCCAAATTGTCTAACAATTTCGCCACGTTGAGGTGCTGGCATAGCACGAAACGATTTGAAAGCAGTTGTAGCACTTTGCATTACTTTTTCGTAATCTGCAGCAGTGGTTGTTTTAACTTTTCCAATTAATTGACCATCAACTGGTGAATAACTTTCAATAATTTCTCCAGAAGAGAAACAATTGGAACCCGTTGAGGTTCCGTCATTAATTTCTTTTATTCCAAGTGCTTTTAAAGCTTCAGGCATTCCAAATTGTGAGGCAATTATTGACATTTTTAACTTTTTTAAATGATTTTGTTATGATTATGCAAATATAATAAATTGAATTCAGAATAAAGAATTAGTTATTTTACAAATTTTGGATTGCTTTCCATCACAGTTCCGCATTTTTCACACGTTCTTTTTTCTTCCGAAGAATAAAAATCTGTAAAATGAGAAAGAAAATCGTTTTCTATATTATTTAATTCAAAATATACTTCGTGAAGTTTGTGGTTGCACGAATCGCAAAACCAAAGCAATCCGTCTTTTACATCCAAATGATTTCGTTTTTTTTCAATTACTAAACCAATAGAATTTTCTGTTCTGCTTGGCGAATGCGGTACTTTTGCAGGTAATAAAAACATATCTCCAGCAGAAAGATGCATCGCTTTTTTTTCGCCATTTTCTTGAATATACACGGTAATTTCACCTTCTAACTGAAAAAATAATTCTTCGGTTTCGTTATAATGATAGTCTTTTCTGGCATTAGGTCCTGCAACAATCATTACAATATAATCGCCAGAATCTATATATAAATTTTTATTTGCAACTGGCGGAACGAGAAGATGTCTGTTTTCTTCTATCCACTTATTCAAGTTGAAAGGTTTTGCAATTGACATAAAAAGAATTTTAAAAGGTAAAGTTACAAAATAAAAAAAGGCACTTTTAATGTACCTTCAATTATTTTTTTGCTTCTTTTATCAGATAAATATAAGATGGAAAATGATCTGAATATCCAGGTCCTAATGCGCCATTTCGCAACGCATATCCCTTATATTGACCCGTTTGTTGAATCATAAAAGGCGCATTGTACACACCAGCTTTCCAATATCTCCATGACGAATAATCCCTTCTTAATAAAGGTTCAGAAATGATGATTTGATCGAAAAAATCCCAAGAATCTCTAAAAGCTAACGTTCCAATTCCTTTATTCATTAATTTTTCTGCTGGATTGTATAGTCCTAACGGTTGTACTTCTTTTTCATCTCCTTTTGCGCCTAAAACTTGTTTGATACTCTTATTAAAAGGGCCGTCATTCAAATCGCCCATTGTAAAGATTTTCGCATTCGGATTAATTATTTGTAGCGAATCTATAATTTTTTTGTTTAACGCTGCAGCTGCTTCACGTAGCGGACTACTTCTTTTTTCGCCACCTCTGCGCGAAGGCCAATGGCTTACAATAAAATGCATTTCTTCACCGTCTAATAATCCTGTCATTAATATTTGATCTCGAGTGTAAATTCGTTTTGTTTTGATATCTACCACATTATCATCGGTATCTTCTACTTTTTCTTTGTCTTTAGCTTTTTTATCGGTTTCATCTTCTGTAACGATAAGTGCATAATTTTTATAACTCGTTGGTTGAAAATGTCCTTTTTGATACAAAAATCCTGTGTCAATTCCACGTCTATCTGGCGAATCAAAGTGAATTACGGCATATCCTTTTGCTGCCAATAAGGGTTGCTTGCAAAGGTCTTCTAATACTTGTCTGTTTTCAATTTCGGCTACGCCTAAAATTACGGGCGAATTTTTTTGGTCGGCACTAGTTCCAAGTTGAGAAATTACTCGTTCTAATTTTTTTAGTTTGTCTTTATAATTTTCAGGGGTATAAATAAAATCTTCATCATTTATATTTGGATCATTTATCGTATCAAATAAGTTTTCTAAATTGTAGAAAGCGATGGTGTTTACAAGATAATTTTTTTTCTCTTGTGAAAAACTTATTGAAATAAATAAAAGCAGTGCTAAAGTGATGTAAAATGGTTTGATTTTCATGTTTCAGGTTAACTTATAATTAAATTAAAGTGTAAAATTTGGAACAAAGGTAAATAATTTAATTTATTGTTTTACATTTGTTAGCTTTTTAGTTTATTACTAAATTGTTTATAAGTTATTAATTTAAAATTAAGTATGAAAAAACTTGTATTAAGTCTTTTGTTTTTGTTTCAAGCTGTTTTTATAATGGCTCAAAACCAATCAACTGTCAAAGGAAAAGTAGTTGATTCCAAATCGCAAAGCCCGTTGGGTAGCGTTAAAGTAATGATTCAGTCTAATGAACAATTTGTAACTACCAATAGTTTGGGAGAATTTGAAATTAGTGGTATTTCAGACGGAAACCAAATTTTAGTAATTTCCGTGGATGGCTACAACACCCAAAATTTTGCCATTGAAGTGGTGGCAAATCAAACGTTAGATGTTGGTTTATTGTTTTTGGACGAAGACATTACATCAGAGCAGCAATTAAGTTTAGTAACCATTACTGAAAACGACTTAGGTGATGATAACAGTGGTTCTGAAAGTACAGCAGGTTTATTACAATCTTCAAGAGATGCTTATCAGCAAGCCGCAGCTTTCAATTGGGGTCAAGCTCGTTTTAGAATGAGAGGTTTAGATAATGAATATGGAGTAACTATGATAAATGGTATTTCTATGAATAAAATCTACGACGGAAGACCACAATGGAGTAACTGGGGTGGATTAAATGACGCCACAAGAAATCAAGAATTTACATTAGGTTCAGCACCTTCAGATTATACTTTTGGAGGGATATTAGGAACACAAGAAATTAATACAAGAGCCTCTTTATACAGAAAAGGAACAAGAATTTCTATGGCAGGAACTAATACGAATTATTCTTGGCGTTCTATGGTTACTCATAATTCAGGTTTAATGGATAATGGTTGGGCATACAGTATTTCTGGTTCAAGAAGATGGGCGCAAGAAGGTTATTTTGAAGGAACAGATTACGGAGCTAATTCCTTTTTTGCAAGTGTAGAAAAGAGAATCAATAAAAAACATAGTTTGAATTTCACTACAATTTACGCTCAAAATACAAGAGGAAAATCATCTCCAAACACCAACGAAGTAAATAATTTAAAAGGAATTAAATACAATTCGTATTGGGGATGGCAAGATGGTAAAAAACGTAATTCTAGAGACAAAGATGTTGAAGAACCAATTTTAATGTTAAGTCATTATTGGAAAATATCTGATAAAACTACATTAAATACAAACGTTGCTTATCAAACGGGTTCTATCGGAAATAGTAGATTAGATTACCAAACAGCAAATAGCCCTGATCCAACATATTACAAAAATTTACCTAGTTATTTTTCTAATTTAGGTGACACGGCAGGTGCTACTGCAGCTCAAAATTACTTCTTAAACAACAGTCAAATTAACTGGAATGCAATGTATTTTGCTAACCAAAACAGTAGTGTTATTCAAGGAAAGAGTCTTTACGCCTTGTATGAAGATAGAACAGATGACAAACAGCTTACGGCAAATTCTATTTTATTTTCAGATTTATCAGATAACGTAAAATTAAATGCTGGCGCGAGTTTTAAAAAATTAAAATCTCATAATTTCCAGAATATGTTGGATTTATTAGGAGGTCAATATTTTTCAGACGTAGATCCGTTTTATTCAGGAGATCAAACGCAGTCTGATTTAAATAATCCGAACCGTCAAATTAAAGTAGGCGACGAATATGGATACAATTATAATTTAAATGCTATTGTTGCAGATGCGTTTACACAATTTAAATTTACCTATAAAAAAGTAGATTTCTATTTGGCACAATCTTTCTCTAGAACCCAATATCAAAGAGAAGGTTTATACAGAAACGGAATTTATGCTAACACGTCTTTTGGAAAAGGATCAAAACAAAATTTTGAAAATTTTGGGTTCAAAGGTGGGTTAACATATAAAATTACAGGGCAACATTTATTAGATTTCAATGGGGTGTATATGACAAAAGCACCAAATATGAGAAACACTTTTGCAAATGCTCGTATTAATAATAACATTACTCCAGAGTTAAACAGCGAAACAATTGCGAGTTTAGATGCCTCTTATGTAGTAAGAACGCCTAAATTTAAAGCACGTGTAACAGGATTTGCTTCTAAAGTACAAAATGCAACGGAAATTTCTTTCTTTTACGCTGAAGGTATTGGAGAAGATGTAGATGGAAACGATCAAGATTCGTTTATTTCTGAAATTTTAACAGGAATCGAAAAGAGAAATTTTGGAGCTGAAATCGGTTTAGAATATCAGTTCACTTCAACAATTAAAGCAACAGTTGCAGCATCATATGGTCAATATTTGTATGGTAACAATCCAAACTTAAAAATTAATGACGATGCACAAGCAACTTTAACCAATACACAACCAGTTGTAGATTTTGGTAAAGCGTATTTAAAAAATTACAGATTACCAGGTATGCCGCAAACAGCAGCCTCTTTAGGATTGGAATATAGAGATCCAAATTTCTGGTGGGTTGGTGCAAATATTAATTATTTAGCAGATTCGTATTTAGACGTTTCAAATATCACAAGAACCGATAATTTTACTATTGACAAAGCTACTGGTGATAATTATACGGGAGCTAATGAAGAAACAGTTAGAAAAGCTTTAAACCAAGAAAAATTTGCTAACTTTAATTTATTAAATCTTACTGGTGGTAAATCTTGGAGAATTGACACTACTACTATTGGATTCTTCGCTTCAATTAATAATGTGTTAGATACAACCTACAAAACAGGGGGTTTTGAGCAATCAAGAAAAGCAACTTTTCCGGACCTACAAGCAGATAATGCCAATGGTACTCCAGCTTTCGGGCCAAAGTATTTTTATGGATACGGAAGAACCTATTTTATAAATTTATACGTTAACTTCTAAATAAATTGGCAATGAAAAATATATTTTTAAAAATTACGTTTGCAATTATTACTATTGGATCTTTTATAAGTTGTGATGTAGCTGAAACAGATATTCCAACAGTATTTAAATATGCATTTAATGAAGGTTTTTCAACATGTACAACAGGAAGTGGCGCTGTTGAAGTGCCTATTACATTAACAGGATGGGTAAATCATAATGCTACTGCAACTCGTTTATGGCATGCAAGAGTTTTCACGGGTGATACTTATGCTGAATTTTCTTCGTTTTATTCTGCGGCAGGAACTAATGATGTGGCTTGGTTAATTACTCCAGCTATCGATTTAACTAGCACTACTGGTGAAATTCTTTCTTTTACTACGAAAACTAGATTTTCAAATGGATTTCCAATGACCGCTTTTATTTCAACAAATTATGATGGTAGTACTGCTGGTATTTCAACCGCTACATGGACACCTTTAACTTTTGCAACTCCTAGCGTTAATGATGTAATTGTTAACAGCGGAAATATTGATATTAGCGCTTATAATAGTAATAATGTCAGAATTGCTTTTAAATATATAGGAAGCAAAACGGGTGGAATTACTACAACATGCCAATTAGATAATGTTAAGATCACTAAAAATTAAAAGTTATGAAAAAAATACAGATATTATTAGCAACGGTACTATTTTCAACTCTTTTTAGTTGTATTAATAGTGACAATTATGATGCACCAAATTTATCAGGTGAATGTTCTGATTTGATAGTTACAAAAACGCCACAAGATGTTGCAACTGTAGCAACTGCAACTGCTCAGAAATATATAGCAGACGATGTAATTGAAGCTTATATTACTTCTAGCGACGAAGGTGGAAATTTCTACAAATCTATTTCTATGGTTTCTGTAGACGGGACAAAAGGTTTTAGTATGCCAATTGATGCATACAATTTATATACTAAATATGAGCCAGGTAGAAAAGTATATGTTAAAATGAAAGACAGATACTTTGCAAATAATAGTCAAACATATTCATTAGAAATCGGGTCTTTATATAATGCAACACAAGTAGGGAGAATTTCTGGTGTGGAATATGAAGCAATAATTAAAAGAGGCTGTACAAAAGTTGATGAAAGTGCAATTGTAAATCAAATGACAATTTCTGCAGCAAAAAACAATGCTAATTTAAACAAGTTAATAGAGTTTGATGCGGTTCAGTTTGCCGATGAATCTTTGGGAAAAAAATATTATGATGCTTCATTAAATAGTATTGGTGGTGCTACAAATCACGTTCTAAAAGATGCCGCTGGTAGTTCTATTATTGTAAGAGTTAGTGAATTTGCTTCCTTTATGTCTAAATCAATTCCTTCAGGAAATGGTAAAGTAAGAGGTGTGCTTACAAGATATAATAATGACTATCAATTTATGATTCGTACAGAAAACGATGTAAAATTAACAGGATCTAGAGTTGTACCTTTGTTTGAAGAATCATTTACTTCTAATTTTGGATTATGGTCAAAACAAAATGTAGTTGGTGCTCAAATATGGGGAACAACTACTTTTGGTAATCCTGCTCCTTGTGCATTAATGAATGGATTTAGTGGAGGAAATCAACTTAATGAAGATTGGTTAATTTCACCAGCTATCAATTTAAGTGGTGTTTCTGCTTCTTTAGTTTCATTTGAAACCAGTACCCGTTATGCGGGACCTGCATTAACAATTTGGGTTTCTACAAATTATAATGGAACAGGTGCGCCAAACACGGCTACGTGGACTCAAATAACTAATGCAAATTTACCTGTTTGGACAAGTGGTGGTTTTACACCTTGGACAGCTTCGGGAGGAATAAATATTTCATCTTTTGTTGGAAGTTCAAACTTTAGAATCGCATTTAAATATACTTCTACAACTTCTGCAGCTGCTTCTTGGGAAGTAGATAATGTAAAAGTTGTGGGTCAATAAGTTTTAAAAAATAAAACACATAAAAAATGCCTTCTTAAAAATAAGAAGGCATTTTTGTTTAAACCTGACAGGTTTAATAACAAATTAATGTGCTTCCAACCAGTTTTTGCCACTACCAATTTCCACTTCTAACGGAACAATCATTTTAAAGGCATTTTCCATTTCGTGTTTAATCATTGGTTGGATTTTTTCTAATTCGCTGTTATGCACATCAAAAACCAATTCATCATGTACTTGCAATAACATTTTGGATTGCCAATTTTCTGATTTTAGTTTTTTATGGATGTTGATCATTGCGATTTTAATAATATCTGCCGCTGAACCTTGAATAGGAGCATTTACGGCATTTCTTTCGGCACCTCCACGAACTATTGCATTTGCAGAATTAATGTCTTTCAAATATCGTCTTCTTCCTGAAATGGTTTCTACATAACCATTTTCTCTCGCAAAATCTACTTGATCTGAAATAAATGATTTTAATTTTGGATAGGTTTTGTAATAGGCATCAATCAATTCAGCACTTTCTTTACGTGATAAATTGGTTTGATTGCTCAATCCGAAAGCCGAAACACCATACACAATTCCGAAGTTGACGGTTTTGGCGTGACTTCTTTGCTCTTTTGTTACTTCTTCTAAAGGAATATTAAAGACTTTAGCAGCCGTACTTTTATGAATGTCTTCATTGTTTTTAAACGCAGCAATCATATTTTCTTCACCACATAAAGCCGCTATAATTCGCAATTCAATTTGAGAATAATCGGCAGAAACTAAGGTGTAATTTTCATCTCTGGCAATAAATGCTTTTCTAATTTGTCTTCCTCTTTCGGTACGAATAGGAATGTTCTGTAAATTCGGATTATTAGAGCTCAAACGACCTGTAGCCGCAACGGTTTGCATATAATCGGTATGAACGCGTCCTGTTTTTGAATCCACTTGATTAGGCAACGCATCAATATAAGTACTTTGTAATTTTACCATTTGACGCCATTCTAAAATATCTTTTACAATCGGATTGTCGTGGGCTAAATAACTTAATATTTCTTCACCAGTGGCATATTGACCCGTTTTTGTTTTCTTCTGTTTTGCTCCGCCAATTTTCATTTTGTCAAACAACACATCGCCTAATTGTTTTGGAGAGGCCAAATTAAAGGTTTCACCAGCAGTTTCATAGATTTTTTGTTCTAAAGCTTTACTTTCAGCTGTCATTTCAACTGACATTTTTTGCAAGAAATTGACATCCAAATTAATACCTTCTTTTTCCATATCGGCTAAAACAGGAACTAACGGAATTTCAATTTCATCATATAATTTTTTCGTACCTACTTTTTCTAAAATAGGTAAAAAATGATTTTTAAGTTGAATCGTAACATCGGCATCTTCTACAGCGTATTCTTTAATTTCATCCAAAGGAATATCGCGCATATTGCCCTGATTTTTCCCTTTCTTCCCAATTAATTCTGTAATAGATTTTGGTGAATATTTCAAATACGTTTCACTCAATACATCCATATTATGACGCATATCTGGATTAATCAAATAATGCGCAATCATCGTATCGAATAAATTTCCTTTGACTTCAATTCCGTATTGAGAAAGAATTTTTATATCGTATTTAATATTTTGACCCACTTTTTCGATGTTTTCATTTTCGAAAAACGGCTTGAATTTTTCAATTAAAACCTGGGCTTCATCTCTGTTTTTTGGAAATGGCACATAAAATCCTTTTCCTTTTTCCCAAGAAAAGGCCAAACCTACTAATTCAGAATTTAACGCATCTAAACCAGTTGTTTCCGTATCAAAACACACCGAAGGTTGATTCAATACATTCTGAATGAACATTTTTGTAGGTAAATCGCCTTGTACGTTTTGATAAAAATGTTCCGTATTTTCTATAGTTGCATAATACGAATTGACAGTTTCGGTAGTATCATCAGCATCTGAAAAACCAAATAAATCATATTGTTCATCTGTAGTTTTTTTAACCGGTGCTTTCTTTAAAACGGGAATGTCAGAATTTGTTTCTTCAGCATTCGCTGCTGGATTGTACAATTTATCGAATTGCGCTTTCATTTGTCGGAATTCTAATTCCATAAATAACGCATCAGTTTTTTCAACATCTGGCGAAGATAATTCGTAATCTTTTTCATCAAAAGTTACTGGACAATCTAATAAAATAGTAGCTAATTTTTTAGATAAGATTCCTTGTGCTTTATTGGCTTCAATTTTGTCTTTTAAAGCGCCTTTTAGTTTGTCAGTATTGTCTAAAAGATTTTCCATTGAACCGAATTCGGCTAATAATTTCTTCGCTGTTTTTTCTCCAACACCTGGTAATCCTGGAATATTATCTACAGCATCGCCCATCATTCCTAAAAAATCAATTACTTGTAAAGGATGCTCAATTTCAAATTTGGCTTGTACTTCAGGAATTCCCCAAATTTCAATATCATTCCCCATTCTGGCAGGACGATACATAAAAATGTTTTCGGAAACCAATTGCGCAAAATCCTTATCTGGCGTCACCATAAAGACTTTATAATTTTCTTTTTCGGCTTGTTTTGCAATCGTTCCAATTAGGTCATCCGCCTCAAAACCTGCTACTTCTATAATTGGAATATGCATAGCGCGTAATAAGTCTTGAATATAAGGCACCGCAATTTTTATAGCTTCTGGCGTAGCATCTCGGTTGGCTTTATATTGTTCAAACATTTCCAAACGAAACGTACTACCGCCTTTATCAAAAGCAACCGCTAAATGATCTGGTTTTTCACGTTTAATCACATCCATTAAGGCATTCATAAATCCCATAATGGCCGAAGTATCCATGCCTTTAGAATTGATTCTTGGGTTTTTTATAAAAGCATAATAGCCTCGAAAAATTAATGCGTAAGCGTCTAAAAGAAATAAGCGTTTTTGTGACATAAATGGTTTTTTTATCTATTCGTTTGTAAAAATACAATTCTTTAAATAAAAAATCTTTGTTAAATTTCAATAAATATTTATGTTTATTACGAACTTGTTAGTTAATTTGTATAAAATAAAAAAACATGAAAGGTTTACTACCACTTCTTATATTATTAATTGTTGAATTTTATTCGTTTCAAGCAATTAAAACGATTACCAAAAACAAATGGGTTTTATTAATTTATTTAGTTATTTCTATCGTTTTGATGCTTTTTATCGTCTATTCATTTATGAATTTTGATAGAGGTAAAGGACAAAACAAAACAAGTTTATTTGTCATTGGTATGGCTTTACTTATTTATGTTCCTAAAATTTTAATTTTCTTAATTTTATTTATAGAAGATGTTTCACGCTTGGTAGAAGCCACGATTATGAGTTTTGTTGATGAAAATAGGGAACAATTTTTTAGTCCAAGAAGGCGTTTTGTGAGCCAGATTGCTTTAGGAATTGCGACTATTCCTTTTGCTTCTTTACTTTACGGAATGACTATTGGAAAATATAATTTTAAAGTACTCCGACAACAAATCTTTTTCGACGATTTACCAGAAGAATTTGATGGGATGACAATTACTCAAATTTCAGATATTCACAGCGGTAGTTTTGATGAAGATACCGATAAAATCAAATATGCGGTAGATTTAATTAATCAACAAAATTCTGATTTATTATTGTTTACTGGTGATATCGTAAATACACACGCCAAAGAAATGAATCCATGGATTGATACTTTTAAAGGATTGTATCAACCCAAATTAGGTAAATTTTCCATTTTAGGTAATCATGATTATGGAAAATATTACGAGTGGGATTCGGAAAAAGAAGAAATTCAAAATTTTGAAGATATAAAAAACATTCACAAAAAAATAGATTTTACATTGTTACTTAACGAGAATGTAAAAATACAAAAAGGGTCTAGTGAAATTGTGTTGGTTGGGGTAGAAAACTGGGGCGTACATTTTGGTAAAAAAGGCGATTTAAAAAAGGCGACATCAAATGTTAAACCAGAAGATTTTAAAATAGTGATGAGTCACGATCCAAGTCATTGGGAAAATGAAATAAAAAATCACGAGACACATTATCATTTAACGTTATCGGGTCATACGCACGGTTTGCAATTTGGAATTGAAATTCCAGGTTGGTTCAAATGGAGTCCTGTGCAGTATGTATACAAACAATGGGCAGGATTGTATGAAAATGCCGGAAGATATATTTATGTAAATCGTGGTTTTGGCTTTCACGCCTATCCAGGTAGAGTAGGAATTATGCCCGAAATTACCGTTATTGAGTTAAAAAAATCCAAAAAAGAGGCGTAATTGCTTAAAAAATGTGGTTTTTTGTTTGATATATTAAAAAAATATATACATTTGTTTAATAAACAATTCGGTCTATGTCGAAATTTGGAGAACTTATAGATGCACAAGTGCCAGTATTAATTGATTTTTTTACGGAATGGCACGAACAATCTATTACTATGAATGAAACAATTCGTCACGTTGCTGCCGCTTTAGGCGACAAAGCGAAAGTGATTAAAATTGATGTAGATAAAAATAAAGAATTAGCGGAAGCACTTCGTATTAAAGGTCTACCAACTTTTATGATTTACAAAGATGGTCAAATGGTTTGGAGACAAAGCGGTGAATTTGATGCCAATACTTTAATTTCTCTTATTCAAGAACAAGCTTAGGCGATTTTTTCAAAATTAAATCCTTTACTTTTTAGTGTTTCAATGGTTTTTTCTAAACTGTTGAGTACATTTTTTTTTGCCTTAAAGCTATCATGAAACACAATTATACTTCCTGAAACAACATTATCTATCACATTTTCATAACATTTTTCTGCTGAAATACTTGCGTTATAATCTTTACTCAATACATCCCACATAATTATTTTATAACCTAATTTTCTTAATTTATACGATTGCCAAGGTGTAATTTTACCATAAGGCGGTCTGAAAATTTGTGAATTTTGAATGGTAAATTGTGAATTCAGTTTAATTCTACAAGCTTCTGTGTTGCTTATGTATATATTTGTAGGAGTTTTCCAACCCTTTAAATGACTATAGGTGTGATTTCCTACAGAATGCTGTTTAGAAAGAATTTTCTGTACGATTTCTGGATATTTCCTTACATTGTCACCAATGCAAAAAAAGGTGGCTTTGATTTGATTTTTATCTAAAATTTCTAAAACTCTTTCAGTGATTTCTGGCGTTGGTCCATCATCAAAAGTTAAATAAATAGTATTTTCAGAATTCGGAATATTCCAAACCTGATTAAAAAATAAGAGCTTTATTATTTTAGGAACTTTTATCATAAAAAAAGCCATTCAAAGGAATGGCTTATGTATTTGTTTATTCGATTTCTCTTTTATACTCGCCCATCATATTATTGAAGTTGTTGAATTTTAAACGTTGTGAATTATAAAACTCTACATCTCCATTTTCCTGAGCTAATAATAATAGCGAACGATAAATTTCAATTTCTCTGTAAATTTCCATTCGATAAAAGGCTTTCTGTTTTTCTGACTGCGAATGAAAGAAAGTTATTTTTTCTTGATATTTTTTAATCAGTTGATTTAAGATTTTTCTTGCTTCTTCTTTTTTACCAATTTTATAATACCCTTCTGCAAATGGTTCTACTGTTGTGTAATATTCAAAGTAATCAATTGGCATGTTTTTCATAGCAATTTCAATTACTTTTTCCGCTTTAACAAACTTTTTTTCTTCAATTAATGCAGTCATCAATCGAGATAGATTATTTCTGTAAGATAAGGCATTTTTGCGCGTTTCTGGATCGTGATAAATTTTATCGTTTCCAGCGTTACCCCAAGTCCATTGGTTGATAATTTTATAAGTTTTTTCAGTATCAATATAACCCATATCGTAAGAATTTCCTTCTTTTAGTATGGTTCTTATAGGAACTAATTTATACACCATACCGTCTAATTGCAGGTATTCTTTCATCCAAATATAATCATCTGCGCCAAAACTCCCTGGAGAGAAATAAATAGGTCGTTTCCAGTTGTTGGCATTAAATATGTCTAACATTAAAATTCTGTTTTTATAAATCGCACCGCCTTTTAATTTTAAATTAATTTGTGGTACAATAGAATCGTAATATTTTTTATCTACAACTTTATTTTTGATAATGTTTTGCTTATCAATTTTAACTTTTAAATGTTCGCTCGGATAAAAATGTACAAATTGACCATTTTTCATTTCTCTTTTAGAACGATCGTCTTTTAAGAAATCTAAAGTTAAACCTAAATCTAAGGTATCAGTTGTTCTTTCGTTAAATAAACAGTAATTTCTTTTATCGCCCACATATTGATCATGAGTAAACGAAATAGGTAAAGCATCCGATTTATTCGATTTTACTTTCATCTCATCAATATACCAATCAGTAGCTAACAAACTTGTATTTACAATTCTAACATCCGTTCTGTATCCTTCAATTTCTTGCAAATACCACATTGGAAAGGTGTCATTATCACCAATTGTAAATAATATGGCATTGAGTTCGCAGGAATCTAAATAGGCTTTTGCCATCGCTACAGCTGTGTATTTTCCACTTCTATCATGGTCATCCCAGTTTTCCGTTGCCAATAGTACTGGTGAAGCTAATAAAGCACTGGCCAATACGGCTGGAAGCGCTACTTTAGGCGACACATATTTTAAAACATATCGATAAATGGCATATATTCCAACGCCAATCCACATTGCAAAAATATAAAACGAACCTACTAAAGCATAATCTCTTTCTCTTGGTTCGAAAGGTCTTTCGTTTAAGTAAATTTTCAAAACTAAACCAGTAAATAAAAACAAGAGTAGTAAAACATAAAATGATTTCCATTCTTTTTGCGCATGATAAACCATTCCGATAATTGCTAATATTAAAGGTAAAAAGAAATATGTATTTCTTCCTTTATTGTTTTTCATATCGGTAGTTAATTCACTTTGATTGTCTAAGTGTAAATTGTCTATAAAGCTGATGCCGCTTAGCCAATTTCCTTCTAAACTTTCATAATTTCCTTGTAAATCATTTTGTTTTCCGACGAAATTCCACATTAAATATCTGAAATACATATAGCCAAATTGGTATTCAAACATAAATTTCATATTGTCTGAAAACGATGGTTTTTCAATCGTTAAATAATCACCGTAATTTTTTAGAAATTCCTCGTATTCGTCTAATCCAAGTTTGTTAGATGCAAATTGACTTCTAAAATCCGTAACGATTTCGGTAAATTGACCTAATTTATCTTCATCTGTTTCGCCAGTTTCTTCATCATAAAACGCTTCATGATTTACACTAAACTCTAATGGTTTGGTAAACGTCATGTAGTTTTTGGCATGTTCTTCACTCCAAAGTCTTGGTAAAAACGCATTGTGTTTAGAGTTTGGATTGTGTTTTCCGTTTATGTAATTATTGGTAATTATATATTTACCCGTTTTTTCGTCTCTTTCGTAGTTTGGTTTATCGTCAGAATACGGATTCTCTTCATCAGCACCTGCATAAGTATTAGAAAATTGAGGTCCGTAAAACAACTTGGTTTCCCCGTATTGTTCTCTATTGTAATAAGCTAAAACTTCTGCAGCATCACTAGGTTTGTTCTCGTTTATATTAATGTTAGAATTGGCTCTTACGGGAAGCATAATCCAAGTTGAAAATCCAATTAAAATAAATAGTATACTTAATAATAGTGTGTTAAACTTTACTAATTCTTTTTTCTTGGTATATGCCAAACCAAAATAAAAACCAGCTACAATTAGTAAAAAGGCAATAATAGTTCCAGAATTAAAAGGCAATCCCATTGAGTTTACTGCAAAAATTTCTGTTTTTGCAAAAAACGATAATGTATAAGGTAGTAAGAATTTAAAAATAAACATCAAAATAGCCAATATCACTACATTGGCAACAATAAAGTTTTTAACTGTAATATTTTTTTGAGTTTTAAAGAAATATAACATTCCAATTGATGGTAAAGCTAATAAGGCCAAAAAGTGAACTCCAAAGGAAAGTCCAATAACCAATGAAATTAAAATTACCCATTTGTTTCCTCTTTCTGTTTCCAGTTCTTCTTCCCATTTTAGACCCAACCAAAATAACAAAGCAATAAACAAAGAAGCCATTGAATATACTTCCGCTTCTACGGCATTAAACCAAAAACTATCTGTAAATGTAAAAGATAAAGCGGCAATTAGTGAAGCCCCTAATGTAAGTTTTGAAGTTTCATTGTTCCATTCAGATGTAGCGACAACAATTTTTCGTATGATTTTAGATGACGACCAAAACATAAATAAAATGGTAAAAGCACTTGAAAAAACAGACACCATATTAACCATCAAAGCGATTTGACTATCATTTGAAGCAAACATGGCAAAAAACGCACCAATCATTTGATATAAAGGCGCTCCCGGCGGATGACCAACTTCTAATTTGGCAGCGGTGGCAATATATTCTCCACAATCCCAAAAACTCATTGTAGGCTCAACGGTTAAAGTATAGGTAATTAATGCAATTATAAAAGCAAACCAACCTAAGTAGGTATTCCATTTGCTGTAATTAAATAAAGTCATATATATGCTAAATTAATTTAGATTACAAAGAAACTATTTATTGGAGAGATTACCAATTAATTTTTTCTTAAAATTATTTAAAAAATTATTTGCAGAGAATAAAATATATATTACATTTGCACTCGCAATTACAGAATAATTGGCTCATGGTGTAATGGTAACACTACTGTTTTTGGTGCAGTCATTCAAGGTTCGAGTCCTTGTGAGCCAACAAAAATCCCGCTTTGAAAAAAGCGGGATTTTTTTATTTGTATCACATTTAAATCACTTATATTTTAAAAGCAATAACAGGTCTTTTTGCATGGTTCACTAAGTCTTCAGAAATACTTCCGTTTAAAAAGTGAGAGATTCCTTTTCTTCCATGTGTACAAACGGCAATAACATCGGAATTTGAATCTTTTGCAAAATGTAAAATTCCTTTTTCTACATTAATGTCATTATAAAGGTGAATAGAATAGTCAGAAAAGTGAAATTCTTCAATAAAGTTTTTAACTTTTTCGTTTGCTATTCTAGTTGTAGTAAAATTATTTGGTGTAATTACATGTAATAAGTTAATGTGTGCTTCAAAATATTTTGCAAAATCAACTACTTTTTCAAAAGGTTTTTTAATTTCACTTGAAAAATCGGATGCAAAAGTAAGTGATTCGACTTTAAAATTGTCTTCTTCTTTTTTAATTACTAATACAGGAATTTCTGAATTTCTTACCACTTTTTCGGCATTTGAACCCACAAACATTTCGTGAAAACCACTTGCTCCGTGAGAGCCCATCACTACTAAATCAGCATGATGTTTTTTTCCATTTTCAATAATTCCTTCAAACGCCATATTAAACTGTACAATGCTTGAAACTTTAATATCATTTAAAAAATCGGAGTTTTCTAATTCTTCTAATTTGGCTACAGCTGCATTTTTAAAAAACATTAATTCAGGAATTTCATGTGAGGTATGAAGCGCATCATTGCCTGAAGTTGATAATTCCAACATATGTAATAAAATTATTTCGCCATTATTTTTTTTGGCAATTTGTGCGGCAATTTTTAAAGCATTTTCGGCATGTTTTGAAAAATCGGTAGGGACTAAAATTGTTTTCATTTGTTTAAATTTAATTACTATTTAATTACAGTATAAAGTTACGATTTTTTTTTGAATTGGTTAACTTTTTTGGAAAAATGAAATATTTGGACATTTAAAAAAAAATGTTGTATATTTGCGAAGTTATTTAGTAAACAACCAAATAATGAGGCACGCATTGCGTGCCTCTTTTTATAAAGATGACATTTAAAGAAAAAGTAAAAAATTTGCTTGACAAAGCGTTAGAAGAGAACACACAATTGTTTCTGATTGATTTAGATTTTTCAGAATCAAACAAAATTTCCGTTATCTTAGATGGCGATTCTGGTGTGAATTTACAAGATTGTATCAATGTAAATAAGTTTTTAGATAGCGGATTAGAAGCAGAAGATGTAGAATATTCTATTGAAGTTGCCTCAGCAGGACTGTCTTCGCCATTGAAATTGGTTAGACAATATAAAAAAAATATAGGAAGAACAGTAAAAGTAAAAACCATTTCTCAAGGCGATTTTGAGGCTTCATTATCTGATGCAGATGAAGAAGCCACTACATTATCTTGGAGGGCAAGAGAACCAAAAGAAATAGGGAAAGGAAAAGTAACCGTTCTAAAAACAATCACTATTCCCTACACAGACATAAAAGAAGCAGTAGTAATAATATCATTTTAAAAATAAAGCATACCATGGAGAATATTGCATTAATAGATTCATTTTCAGAATTTAAAGACGACAAACTAATCGATAGAGTTACCTTAATGGCAATTTTGGAAGACGTGTTTAGAAATGCGTTGAAAAAGAAATATGGTTCAGATGACAATTTCGATATTATCATAAATCCAGATAAAGGAGATATGGAAATTTGGAGAAACCGTGTAGTTGTAGCTGATGAAGATTTAGATCTTGAAAACGAAGAAATCACATTAACAGAAGCTAGAAAAATCGAACCTGATTTTGAAATTGGTGAAGAGGTATCTGAAGAAGTAAAATTAATCGATTTAGGAAGAAGAGCTATTTTAGCGTTACGCCAAAATTTGATTTCAAAAATTCATGAACACGACAACACCAATCTTTACAAACAATTTAAAGATTTAATTGGTGATATTTACACTGCCGAAGTACATCATGTACGACCAAAAATGGTAGTTTTAATGGATGATGATGGAAACGAAATTATCTTACCTAAAGAAAAACAAATTCCAAACGATTTCTTTAAAAAAGGAGAAAATGTAAGAGGAATCATCGAAAGCGTAGAGCTTAAAGGAAATAAACCTCAAATTATAATGTCAAGAACAGCACCAAGTTTCTTAGAGAAATTATTCGAACAAGAAATTCCTGAAGTTTTTGATGGTTTAATTACTATTAAAAAAGTAGTTAGAATCCCAGGAGAAAAAGCAAAAGTTGCGGTTGATTCTTATGATGATAGAATTGATCCAGTTGGAGCTTGTGTAGGTATGAAAGGATCTCGTATTCACGGAATTGTTCGTGAATTAGGAAACGAAAATATTGATGTAATTAATTACACACAAAACATACAATTATTTATTACAAGAGCGCTTAGCCCAGCTAAAGTTTCTACTGTAAAAATTGATGAAGAAAATAAAAAAGCAGAAGTTTTCTTAAAAATTGAAGAAGTTTCAAAAGCCATTGGTAGAAACGGACAAAACATTAAATTAGCGAGTCAATTAACGGGATACGAATTAGATGTAATTCGTGAAGGAATTGTTCAAGAAGAAGATGACGTGGAATTAAGAGAATTTAGTGATGAAATTGAAGAATGGATTATTGAAGAATTCGAAAAAATTGGCTTAGATACCGCTAGAAGTATTATCGACAAAGATGTTGCAGATTTAGTAAGAAGAACAGATTTAGAGGAAGAAACTATTTTAGATGTAATCAGTATTTTAAAACAAGAATTAGATAGCTAATCAAAAAATAATTTAGCATCACAATCACAAGAAAATTAAGCAAAAAACAAATATGTCTGAAGAAAGAGTAATACGAATAAGTAAAGTTTTAAAAGAATTCAACATTTCACTTGATAGAGCTGTTGACACCTTAAAAGAAAAGGGTCATACCATTGAGCACAGTCCCAATGCAAAAGTTTCTCAATTGGAATTCGACGTTTTGTGCGATATTTTTTCGGCCGATAAAGGAAATAAAGTAGCTTCGAAAGAAGTTGGCGAAGAAAAGAAAAAAGAAAAAGAAGCACTAAAACGTGAAATCGAAAAAGAACTCGAAGTAAAACGTCTTGCAGATGAAGAAAGACAAAAACAAGAAATAATAAAAGCAAAAGCAGTTGTAGCCGCACCAGTTTCTTTAGGAAAAATTGATTTAAATCCAAAAAAACAAGAAGCAACTAAAACAGAAAAACAAATTGTTACTAAAGATAATAATGTTGTTTCAAAAGAAGAAAAAACAGTTGTTGCAGAAGAAACTTCAGACAAATCTGCAGAAACTACAAAAAAACCTGTTGGAAAAACAAAAGTTAAACCAGAAGAACCTTCAATTCAACCTCAAGAATTTAATCCTGACGGCACACCAATTGAAGTAAGATTAGATACACAATATACAAAACTTTCGGGAGCCACTTTCACGGGTCAAACTATTGATTTAACTCAATTTAATAAACCTAAGAAAAAGAAAGAAGAATTTAAAAAACCAGGAACTCCAGGTGCTGCGGCAAGTAAACCAGGAACTCCAGGCGCTCCAGGTTCAGCAGCAAATAAACGCAAAAGAATTATCAAGCCGGGAACACCAAACACAGGTGGTACAGCTGGAAATACGCAAGGTGGAGGTCAAGGTGGCTTTGTTAAAAGACCATATCAAGGCGGACAAGGTGCTGGTGGTTTCAAAAAACCAGGTTTTAACAAATCAACCCCAGTGGTAAAGGTTGAGCCAACGGAAGAAGAAGTAAAAAATCAAATTAAAGAAACTTTAGAAAGATTACAAGGAAAAGGTAACAAATCTAAAGCGGCAAAATATAGAAGAGATAAAAGAGATACGCACCGTCAACGTACTGATGACGATTTAGCACAACAAGATTTAGAAAGCAAAATCCTTAAAGTAACTGAATTTGTTACAGTTGGTGAAATTGCAACTATGATGGATGTGCCAATTACAAAAGTAATCGGAACATGCATGTCTTTAGGAATTATGGTTACCATGAACCAACGTTTGGATGCAGAAACATTAACTATTGTAGCTGACGAATTTGGCTACGAAATGCAATTTATCACCACCGATATTGAAGAAAATGCAGTAATAGTTGAAGACACTGAAGAAGAATTAGAATTCAGAGCACCAATTGTTACTGTTATGGGTCACGTCGATCATGGTAAAACATCGTTACTAGATTATGTTCGTAAAGCAAACGTTATTGCAGGAGAATCTGGAGGAATTACACAGCATATTGGTGCCTACGGAGTAACTTTAGATGGTGGTCAAAAAATCGCTTTCTTAGATACACCCGGTCACGAAGCCTTTACAGCGATGCGTGCTCGTGGTGCTCAAGTTACCGATATTGCTATTATTGTAGTAGCGGCCGACGACGACATCATGCCTCAAACAAAAGAAGCAATTTCTCATGCACAAGCAGCAGGAGTTCCAATGATTTTCGCTATTAATAAAGTAGATAAACCAAATGCGAATCCTGAAAAAATTAAAGAGCAATTAGCAGGAATGAATTTACTTGTTGAAGATTGGGGTGGAAAATATCAATCTCATGATATCTCAGCAAAATTCGGACAAGGAATTCCTGAATTATTAGAAAAAGTATTATTAGAAGCTGAGGTTCTTGAACTAAAAGCAAATCCAAATAAACCTGCACAAGGAACAGTTGTAGAAGCACAATTAGACAAAGGTCGTGGTTATGTCTCTACGATTTTAGTACAAGCAGGAACTTTAAAAATTGGTGATTACATGTTAGCGGGTAAAAATCATGGTAAAATTCGTGCCATGTTTGATGAAAGAGGTAACAGTGTAAAAATTGCAGGTCCATCAACACCAGTATCCGTATTAGGCTTAGACGGAGCGCCAACTGCCGGAGACAAGTTTAATGTTTACGAAGACGAAAGAGAAGCCAAACAAATTGCAACAAAACGTGCACAGTTAGCGCGTGAACAATCGGTTCGTACTCAGAAACATATTACACTTTCAGAAATTGGACGTCGTATCGCTTTAGGTCAGTTTAAAGAATTAAACATTATCCTTAAAGGAGACGTTGATGGTTCGGTAGAAGCACTTTCTGATTCGTTCTCTAAATTATCAACAGAAGAAATTCAAATTAATATCATTCATAAAGGAGTGGGAGCGATTACAGAATCTGACGTATTATTAGCTTCTGCTTCTGACGCAATTATTATCGGATTTAACGTTCGTCCTGCAGGAAATGCAAAAGCTTTAGCAGATAAAGAAGAAATTGACATCCGTAATTATTCTATTATTTACGCCGCTATAGACGATTTAAAAGATGCTATGGAAGGTATGCTTTCCCCAGAATTGAAAGAAGAAATTACAGGTACTGCTGAAATTAGAGAATTGTTTAAAGTATCTAAAATTGGAACAATTGCTGGATGTATGATTACAGATGGTAAAGTAATTCGTAACAACAGAATCCGATTAATTAGAGAAGGTGTTGTTATTTTCACAGGAGAATTAGTAGCTTTAAAACGTTTCAAAGACGACGTAAAAGAAGTGTCAAAAGGATACGATTGTGGTATGCAAATTAAAGGATACAATGATATTAAAGAATTGGATATCATTGAAAGTTTCCACGAAATTGAAATCAAAAAGAAATTAAAATAATTTTTTAAACATAAACTTAAATCCCAATGAAAATTGGGATTTTTTTTGTTTTATAAATTTTTATTCACTTTAATTTATTGAAAATAAATAAAATAGAAATCATTAGAAAATCTTTAAACATTAAACGTAAAAAATTATAATAATTTGTTTTTTTTAACTTATTTTTGAAGATACTAATATAAACTTCAAATGCAATTCGACATTCAAAACACCGAATCTTCGGCTTTATATAAATTATTGACAGGAACTGTCATTCCAAGACCTATCGCTTGGGTAGCCACTGTTGATGAAAATGGAATTGATAATTTGGCGCCGTTTTCCTTTTTTAATGTAGTGAGTGAAGATCCGCCGCACATTATGTTTTCAACGGTTCGAACGGGTAATAAAAATAAAGATACATTAAATAATATTTTAGCAAATAAGCAATTTGTAGTCAATTTAGTTACTGAAGATGTTGTAGAACAAATGAATATTACTTCGCAATCTGTAGCAGCTGATGTCAATGAATTTGAATTAGCAAACGTAACTCCAATAGAATCCATTTACATCAAACCAAAACGAGTAAAAGAAAGTTTGGTTCAGTTTGAATGCGAAATGGTGCATCATTATTTTATCGAAAAACATCAAAATGGTGGCGCTTGTATTATCATTGGAAAAATTATTACAATGCATATTGACGATTCAATTTTGATGGAAAATCATAAAATAAATTTAGAAAAATACAAACCTGTCGCACGATTAGCAGGTTCAAATTACAGCAAATTAGGAGAAATATTCTCTATTAAAAGATAATTTAATTATCAATTAAAACATGAAAATAACAGTTATAGGTGGTGGTCCAGGCGGACTTTACTTTTCGATATTAACCAAGAAAGCAATGCCGCATTGCCAAATCGACATTTACGAACGCAATAAACCTGATGATAGTTTTGGATTCGGTGTAGTGTTTTCTGATGAAACCTTAGGCGAATTCTTAAAACGCGACATGCAATCGTATGAATTAATCCGAAGTAAATTTGCATATTGGGATGATATTATTATTGCTAGAGATGGTGAATCCGTAACTATTGCAGGTAATGGTTTTTGCGGTTGTTCCAGAAAAACGCTTTTGCAATTACTTCAACAACGTTGTTTAGAAGAAGGTGTAAACTTGCATTTCGAACAAAATGTAGATGATTTATCACAATTTGCGGATTCCGATATTATTCTGGCAACAGACGGAATTGGAAGTGCAATTCGCACAAAATATCAAAAGGAATTTGGAACAAAAGTCGAGTTAAAGAAAAACCGATTCGTTTGGTTAGGCTCAACAAAACCATTAGATGCTTTTACTTATTTTTTCAGAAGTACGCCACACGGAACCATCGTGGCACATTCGTATCAATACGAAGAAGGTATGAGCACTTGGATTTTTGAATGTAGCGATGAAACTTGGCAAAAACACGGTTTTGAAGTCACCAACGAAGCAGATACGATGGCAAAAATTGCCGAAATCTTCGCAGAAGAATTAGATGGACATCCCTTAATTTCAAATAAATCACACTGGCGACAGTTTCCGCATGTAACGAATGAAAATTGGTATCATAATAACATTGTTTTATTAGGTGATGCCAAAGCTACAGCCCATTATTCTATTGGTTCAGGAACAAAATTGGCTATGGATTCTGCTATTGGCTTATCCGATGCCGTAATTGCTCATCCAACTAATGTTCAAGCCGCTTTTGCACAGTACGATAAAACCCGAAGAAATACGGTAGAAATGATTCAGTATGCTGCTATAGTTTCATTAGATTGGTTTGAAAATATGGATCGTCATATGCAACATACGTTTCAGCAATTTGCTTTTGGCTGCATGACGCGTTCCAAAAAAGTAACGTATGAGAATTTACGCTTAAGAGATAGTTCATTTACTGATAAAGTTTTGGTTGAGTTTAATGACAATTGCAATGTCAATATCAAAAATCAATCAGCTGCGTTTTCAAAATTCAAATTAAGAGATTTAGAATTGCAAAATCGTATCGTAATGTCGTCCATGGGGCAATATTTAGCTGAAAACGGATTGGTAAATGATTGGCATTTTCAGCATTATACGTCAAGAGCTGTGGGCGGTTTAGGATTAATTCTGACCGAAATGACCGCTGTTTCTGATACTGGAAGAATTACTGAAGGATGCGCTGGAATTTATACCGAAAATCAAATTAACGCTTGGAAACGAATTACTGATTTTATTCACAAATACACCCAAACCAAAATCGGAATTCAATTGGGACATTCAGGAAGAAAAGGCTGTTCAAAAATTCCTTGGGAAGAACGATTTCAGGGTAATAAATGGGAGTTGCTTTCAGCTTCTGATATTCCTTTTAATGAAAATTCTGATTGTCCAAAAGAAATGACTTTGGAAGATATGAAATTGGTTAAAAATCAATTTGTACAAGCTGCTAAAAATGCTTACGAAGCTGGTTTTGATATGATTGAATTACAAGCACATCACGGGTTTTTATTGGCTTCTTTCTTATCTCCATTGACAAATATTCGTACCGATGAATTTGGTGGAAGCGTTGAAAATCGATTAAAGTATCCAATAGAAGTTTTTACAGCAATACGAGAAGTGTTTCCAACTGAAAAACCAATTTCTGTTAGAATATCGGCAACCGATTGGGCTGAAAACGGAATTTCAGAACAAGATGTTTTGGTGATTTCGGAAGCCTTCAAAAAGGCTGGTGCGGATATCATTAATGTTTCCACAGGAAATACAGTTGCTAACCAAAAACCACAAACTGGAAGAATGTGGCAAACGCCTTTCTCAGATGCGGTTCGAAACACGGTTCATATTCCAACAATAACTGCTGGATATATTCAAGATATTGATCAAATTAATACCATAATTTTAAACGGAAGAGCCGATCTAGTGTCACTTGGAAGGCCTTTATTATTGGATGCTAATTTTGTAAGAAATGCACAAGCGTATGAACAATTTCAAGCAACAGATATTCCAAATTCCTATAAACTGGGCATTTCACATTTGTATCCCTTAAAAGCTGCCGAAAGAAAACAAGCAGAAGGCATAAAAAAAGCGTTGAAACCGAAGAGTAATAAGAAGTAATTAATAATGAAGGATAATTTTGCTCATATAAATTTACCTAATCTGGAATTACAACCAGAATATACCTTTTTGGATTTTCCACAATTCCAACATTCAGAAATGTTGAATTGTGTAGAAAAATTATTAGATTCTCACATCAAAGAAGGTCGAGGAAATGCAGTTTGCATTCGAACCTTTGAAGAAACCTGGACGTATCAAGTTTTGTTTGAAAAAGCCAATCAAATTGCACATGTTTTAGTCGAGGATTTAGGTTTACAATCAGGCAATCGCGTGTTGTTGCGTTCGGCGAATAACCCAATGATGGTCGCGTGTTGGTTTGCAGTTTTAAAAGCAGGCGGAATTGTAGTAGCCACCATGCCCTTATTGCGTGCTAAAGAAATAACCACTATAATTGATTGTGCTGAAATTTCTCACGCCTTTTGCGATAGCGATTTAGCCGAAGAAATGAATTTAGTAACTTCTGATTTTCTAAAACACATATGTTTTTACAGAAATTCCGATTTAGAAAAGTTAATGGCATCCAAACCAAAAACATTCGACAATTATCTATCAAAATCAGAGGATGTGGCTTTAATTGGGTTTACATCGGGCACCACAGGTTTACCAAAAATGACGGCGCATTATCACAAAGATATTCTCAATATTTGCGAAGCATTTCCAAACTATTCCTTACAACCCACTGAAAATGATATTTTTATTGGAAGTCCGCCCATTGGTTTTACTTTTGGCTTAGGTGGTTTGGTGTTGTTTCCGATGTGTTTTGGCGCTTCCACTTTTTTAATCGAAAAACCAAGTCCAGATGTGTTGTTACAAGCCATTCAAGATTATAAAATCACGATTTGTTTTACAGCTCCAACCGCATGGCGAATTATTACAACAAAAATTCAAGAGTATGATATTTCGAGTTTACGAAAATGTGTTTCGGCGGGTGAAACTTTGCCGTTGAAGGTTTGGCAAGATTGGTTTGATGCCACAGGGCTAAAAATTATTGATGGAATTGGTGCTACCGAAATGTTGCATATTTTTATTTCGTCCAATGAAGAGAATATGAAACCCGGCGCAACTGGAAAAGCTATTACGGGTTACGAAGCTAAAATTATTGACCAACAAGGCAATGAATTACCAAGAAACGAAGCTGGAAGATTAGCGGTTCGAGGAATTACAGGTTGTAAATATTTGAATCGAGAAGAAAAACAAAAGGAATACGTTGAAAACGGCTGGAACATCACAGGTGATATTTTTCGACAAGATGAAGAAGGGTATTTCCATTTTGTGGCTCGTGGCGATGATATGATTATTTCTTCGGGTTATAATATTGCCGCAATTGAAGTAGAATCCGTACTTTTAACACATGAAAATATTTTAGAATGTGCCGTTGTGGGTTTACCCGATGAAGAACGAGGCATGTTAGTTTGCGCACATATCGTTTTAAAAGAGCAACATAATAAAGGTGACGAACTAAAATCGGAAATTCAAAACTGGTTTAAAAATAATGCGGCACCATACAAATATCCTAGAATGATTAATTTTGTGGAAGCTTTACCAAAAACAGAAACAGGTAAAATTCAACGATTTAAGTTAAAATAATTAGTACTAATTTTGTAATTAGTGTTTAAAATAACAGAAATATGCAATTTATAAAACAAGAAAAAATTCGTTTCAAACACATCGATTACGCTGGAATCGTTTTCTATCCACGTTTTCTAGAAATGCTAAATGATTTAGTAGAAGATTGGTTTGAAGAAGCCTTAGACCGACCGTTTTCAAAAATGCACGAAACTAATGGAATTCCAACCGTAGATTTAAAAGTGCAGTTCAAAAATGCTGCACGTTTGGGTGAAATCTTAACTAAAAAACTTTGGGTAAAAGAGTTAAAAAACTCCTCTATTATTTGCGGATTTGAGTTTGAAAACGAAAGCAATAATTTAGTTTTAGAAGGCGAAGTTACTTTGGTTAATGTGAAAATTCAAGAAGACAGACAAAGCATCAAAGCCGAACCTTTTAACGAGGAAATGAAGAATAAAATTATAAATTATAAATTATAAATTACTAATTATGAAAAGTATAGGATTTACATTAGTGTTGTTTTTGACAATAAACTGTTTTGCTCAAAATTCAACTTCACATTACAAAAAAGTGTATCAATTTGATGCTCAACATCAAGATTGGGCATTAGTAAAAACAGTGGCTAATACTTATGGTTTTATTGATAAGAGCGGAAAAGAAATTGTGCAAGCCATCTATTCTAAAATTTATGATTTTGAAATTCAAAAAGATGAAAAAAAATACGCAATGATTAAAAATGTTGCGGGTGCATTTGGTTATATCGACGAAAACGGAAAAGAAATTGTTGAAGGGATTTATTGGAAGAAACTAGAAGCGTTTCAAAAACTGAATTATTATATAAATTCAAAATAAATTTATATTACGATTTAATCTCGTTTTCAATTTGTAAATTAAAAAAATATATTACAAAGATTTTAGAAATTATGTAAATTTCTTTAATCAGTGTTCCAAAAAAATCAGCAATTATTCGCGTTTGCAAAGCAATCCGTTTCATCCGCGTACCAAAACAATAAAAAATGGAATTCAAAAAATTTAAAGCCGCTACTGTTCAAACCTCACCTGTGTTTCTAAACGTAGAAAAGACAGTCGATAAGGCGATTTCTTTTATTAAAGAAGCTGCCTCAAAACAAGCAAAACTTATTGCTTTTCCTGAAGTATTTATTTCGGGATATCCCTATTGGAATTGGATCATGACACCCGTTCAAGGTAGTAAATGGTACGAAGAATTATATAAAAATTCAGTAGATGTTGCAGGACCTGAAATTCAGAAATTGTGTTTGGCTGCAAAAGAAAACGATATTCATATTGTAATGGGAATCAACGAAAGAGGTTCAAGCTATGGTGAAATTTACAATACCAATTTAATCATTGATAATAAAGGCGTTATCATCGGTAAACATAGAAAATTAGTGCCAACTTGGGCAGAAAAATTGACGTGGACTTCAGGCGATGGATCGTCATTAAAAGTCTATGATACCGAAATAGGACCTATCGGAACTTTGGCGTGTGGCGAAAACACGAATACGTTAGCACGATTTGCATTGCTCGCTCAAGGCGAATTGATTCACATCGCTAATTACATTTCGCTTCCGGTAGCTCCACCAGATTATGATATGGCTGAAGCGATTAAAATACGTGCCGCTGCGCACTCTTTTGAAGGAAAATTATTTACGATTGTGTCGTGTTCAACGGTTTCTCAAGAAATCAAAGACGCCTTACGTGCCGATGTGCCGAATGTAGATGAATTATTAGACAGAAAAAGTTCAGCTTTCTCAGGATTTATAGGTCCAAATGGCGCTGTTATAGGGCAACCTTTAATTGATGAAGAAGGAATAGTATATGCTGAAATTGACTTAGAAAAGTGCATCCAACCCAAACAAATGCACGATATTTTAGGACATTACAACCGATTTGATATTTTCGATTTACGAGTTAACACCGCTCCAACGCGAAAAATTACATTTATTGATAATCACGAGGAGTTTAATAAAAGATAAATAATTGATGACTGAGGCTCTCGAAGTCATCAATTTAAAATAAAACAAAATGGAAGAAAACAATTTTTCAGATGACCAAATTGGTCGTGCAAGAGTACAAGATTCACCCGAATTAGTTGCCTATTACAAAGAATTGGAAACATTAGGAGCGGGTGCTTTGTGGACTGTAGCAAATGATATCGAACCTTGGGAACCCCGTTCGTCATCCGTACCCATGCTTTGGAAATATGATGATTTACGCAATTTAGTTTTAAAATCATCCGAATTAGTTACACCAGAACAAGCTGGTAGACGTGTGGTTTATTTAGTAAACGACAAGCGTAAAGATGTTTCGGCAGCCGTGGGTTGGTTGTACACTGGAATTCAAGTTACGCGTCCAGGTGAAAGTACTTCGGCGCATCGTCACAAGGCATCGGCATTACGATTTATTATGGAAGGCGAAGGCGGTTACACGGTTGTTGACGGCAATAAAATCACGTTTGAAGTCAATGATTTTGTCATTACGCCTAATTCAACTTGGCACGAACATGGTGTAGAAGAAGACGGAAAAACCTGTATTTGGCAAGATGGATTGGATATTCCTTTAGTAAATGCTTTAGAAGCCAATGATTATGCGGTTTATGATGGAAAACAAAAAATACTAAAACCGCTGAATTATTCACCAATAATGTATGGTTGTGCAGGATTAATTCCAGCTGATAAAACATGGGACAAGCCCTATTCGCCTTTATTCAAATATTCTTGGAAAAATGTGTATCGAGCACTTTTAGAAGCTCAAAAAGTAAATGAAGTTAATCCGTTTGATGGGATTTTTATGCAATATTCGAATCCGTTAACAGGTGGACACGTGATGCAAACGATGGGAGCCGCGATGCAATTGTTACCCGCAGGTTTCAAAGGAAAAGCACACAAGCATACAGGTTCGTTCGTATATCAATGTGCGAAAGGAAAAGGTTTTTCCATCATCAACGGACAACGCTTCGATTGGAAAGAAAGAGATATTTTCTGTGTTCCGAGTTGGGCTTGGCACGAACATCAAAACCTTTCCGAAACTGAAGACGCTTGCTTATTTCAATTCAACGATTTACCTGTGATTGAAAGTTTAGGATTGTTCCAAAGTAGAGAATTAGAAGAAAATAACGGGCATCAAAAAATATAATCGATTATGAATTTTAAAAAAATAACATTTCTAATTGTATTCATATCACAATTTTGTATTGCTCAAAATGTTGATTTTGATAAAGGAATTATACTTCAAAAAAAATATTTTGAAGTAGTTCAATATGAAACTGTTTATGATAAAATTATCATTCCTGTAACCATAAATGGTAAAAATTTTAGGTTCCTATTAGATACTGGGGCACCGAATTTAGTTTCAAATGAAGTTATGCAAGAATTAAATTTTGTATCAACTAACAAGATTAATATACGTGATGCGAATAATCTTAATCAATCAATGCAAAGTATAGTTATTCCGAAAATTGAAATTGGAAAATTAATATTTGAAGAACAAATAGCTTTGGTTTATGATTTAAAAAATCATAATTTATTAAGTTGTTATAATATTGATGGTTTTATCGGTAGTAATTTATTGAAAAACTCCAGTTTAAAAATTGATAAAACAAATCAGAACCTAATTATTACAGATCAAATCGATTTATTAAATATAAAGGTAAAACCAACTAAAGTAAAATTAATTGGAAGCCAAAAAGCACCATATATTGAGCTTAATTTTTTAGGTAAAAACAAAGAAAAAGCTTCAGATATGGTTTTGTTTGATACAGGTATGGATGGTTTGTATGATATGTCAAATCGTGCGTTTGCTATATTTGAAAATCAAAATATTTTTGAAATTAAAGGGAAATCAGAAGGATTAAGTAGTATTGGACTTTTTGGTTTAGGAAAACCTAGCTTGCAAAGATTAGTTTTAGTTGAAAATGCTTTTTTAAATAATAAATCAATTAATAAATTATATGCAGATACTACTGATGACAGTAATTCAAGGATAGGTTTAGAGTTTTTGAATTATGGAAATGTAATTCTCGATTTCAAAAAGAAGAATTTTTATTTTGAAGCAAATGAAACAATAATCCTTTCAAATAAAGAGCCAAAATTCGCGCCAACAATTTTAGATAATAAATTAATAGTTGGTTTAGTTTGGGATAAAAAATTGGCTGAAAAAATTAAATTTGGTGATGAAATACTAAGCATAGATACTTTTAAAATTAATGAAATGAAGTCGTGTGAAATTTTAAATTTAAAAAAGTATGTTAAAAACAAAAATTTTTACACTCTTGAAGTTAAAAATAAAGAAGGTCAAATCAGCAAAATAAATATTGAAAATTAATAACTACAAATAACTTTGCTACTTTGTAACTTAGCAACTTTGAAACTTAATAAAAAACATGAAACTACTTACCTACAAAACACAAGACACCGAGCCACGTTTGGGCTTCATTCACAACAATCAAGTCATTGATATGGAAGATTTTGGACAAATTTCTAATTTTCCATTACCTAATGATATGTTGGAATTAATTGATATGGGCTTTGAAATTATTGCTGAAATAAGCGAATTAATTTCGGAAACACCAGAAAATTTCTTCGAGGAAATCGCTTTTGAAATGAACGAAGTTACGATTTTAGCACCTATCGAAAAACCAAGAAAAAACATCATTGGAATTGGTTTAAATTACACCGAACACGTTGCAGAAAGCGCTCGTGGATTAGATACAACTGGTAAATTGCCAACAAAACCAATTATTTTCTCCAAACCACCTACAACGGTAACAGGAACTAATACGGAAATAATAAAAAACACAAAATTGACTTCACAACTGGATTGGGAATGTGAATTGGCTGTTGTAATTGCTAAAAAAGGGAAATATGTTGCTAAAGAAGATGCAATGGATTATGTTTTTGGTTACACCGTAATTAATGATATTTCTGCGCGCGATTGCCGTAGAGAAGGACAATGGATTGTATCTAAAGGGCAAGATACGTTTGCACCAATGGGGCCTTATTTGGTTACAAAAGACGAAATTGAAAATCCACATAACTTGAATTTATCTTTAAAAGTAAATGGTGTGGAAAAACAAAATTCCAATACCAAATTTATGCTTTTCAATATCAATGATTTGATTGAAGATTTGAGTATTGTTTTTACCTTAGAACCAGGCGACATCATCGCAACCGGAACTCCAGCAGGTGTTGGCGCTGGTCGTGACCCACAAGAATGGATGCATAATGGAGATGTGGTAGAAGCTACAGTGGAAGGCATTGGAACAATTGTGAACACCGTAAAAGAGATATAAAGTTATTACACAGAGTTCCACAGAGACAAGCACAGAGTAGCACAAAATTTTTTGTAAATCTTTGTGGTAACTTTGCGAATCTCTGCGAAACAAAACAAATAATAAAATGAAATACAGAATAGGACAAATAGTTCCATCATCAAACGTAACGATGGAAACCGAAATACCAGCCATTTTTCGCTCTCGTGAAACCATTTTACCTGAGCGATTTACGTTTCATAGCAGTAGAATGCGCATGAAAAAAGTAACCAAAGAAGAATTGGAAGCGATGGATGCGATGAGTTTGAAATGTGCTCAAGAGTTGTCAGATGCTCAAGTAGATGTGATGGGTTATGCCTGTTTAGTAGCCATTATGAGTATGGGACGCGGGTATCATTGTGTATCGGAAGTAAATTTGCACCAAGAAACAATTGCTAATGATTTTCCAACGCCAATTGTAACTTCTGCAGGTGCATTAATTAACGGATTAAAGGTTTTGGGTGCGAAACAAATTTCGATTATTACACCTTATATGCGACCATTAACAGATATGGTGGTGGATTATATCGAAAATCAAGGCATTAAAGTAAAACAAAGTATAGCTTTAGAAATTCCAGATAATTTAGAAGTAGCCGCTCAAAATCCAATGAATTTATTAGAAATCTATAAACAATTGGATTTGAAAGATGTAGATGTTTTGGTTGCTTCAGCCTGTGTACAAATGCCATCATTGGAAGCTATTGATTTAATTCAAGCTGAATGTGGTATTCCAGTTACATCAGCGGCGGTTTGTACTACCTTTGAAATGATGAAAAAGCTAGGTATCGAAGCTAAATCGGCAATCGGCGGGGAACTTCTAAACGGTAAATATTAAATATTATGGAATGGAACGTAATTGACGGAAAACTAGTAAACAATTTTAAGTTTAAATCGCAAACAGAATTGGTACACTTTCTTTTAAAAGTGGCTAATTATGCTGATGAAATTAACCACCACCCCGATTGTAAAGTCCACAAAGCCTTTCAATTAGAAATCACTTTATATACTTATGACAAAAATGAAATTACCAATTTAGATTATCAACTGGCTGAAAAAATTGATGGTTTGTTTAGCAATTAAATCTTTAACAATGTAATTGGTTTTTTGTGATTTCTTTTACTTGATGAGATAAAATTTGGAAGTTTTTGAAGTTTCTAGTAATAAAATTAACTTTTAAAAACTATATTTTGCCCCACCATAAATATTCCTTCCTGCAGCATTAATTCCGGATGCAAAATTTCTATATTGTGTATCTAAAATATTTTCTATTCCTGTAAATAAAGTAAATCCTTCTATTGATTTTGTTGCCGCTTTAAAATTGTAAGTCTCCCAAGCTGGCATCCCATTTGTAGGCGCGTAAACCAAGTTGTCTTCGCCACTTGTAGAATAATCACTTAATTGTTTTTTCCCGTTAAATAACATATAAGCTTCAAAATCAGCCCATTTTGGATTGAAGTTTATCCCTAATTTTCCAAAATGAGGAGGAATATGATCTAAAGGTCTTCTGTTTCCATTAGTAGTAACTCTGCCCAAAGTAACATTGTAGGAACCATTAAATTGCACGTTTTTTGCGAGTGTAGTTTTGAAATTCCCGTTTACACCTGTTACAAATGCTTTTCCTAAATTTTGATTTGCGATTACCTTTCTTACGTCGCCACTTCCAAAATCGTAGGTATTTTGTCCGTTAAAAGTAAAGCTGTCTGTTACAATGGCATCGTATAATTGCGTGTAAAAATAGGTAGTGTCAAATTGATGTTTGTTCGATTTAGACTTTAAAACAAATCCAAAATCTCCAGTTAATGTTTGTTCTGGTTTTAAATCTTTATTTGGAACAATTAAAGTTCCTGCGCCAGATTCAAATATTTTTGCTAAATCATCAATATTCGGCACTCTAAAACCAGAACTTACATTGGTTTTAAGGATAAAATTTTCCGAAGCGTTATGAACTAAACCAATGTTTCCGCTATAGATTAAGTTTTGTTGTTTTATTTCATTAAAAGGTAAAGGTATTATTGAATTATCAGCTATTGTACTAGTAAGAGTAGCGTATCCAATTCTTGCACCCATAGAAAAGTTGGTAGCTACATATCTTTTGGAAGTGTATGAAACATAGATATCATTTCGCATCATATTGTTTTTTCCATTCGGATATCTGGTATCTAATGGCACTACAACACCTGTGTTTATGTTGTTTTTAAAGGCAGTCGATTTTAAATTATCATAATAATTTTCAAAACCATAATATAAATTTCCTCTTTTTAATTTGGTTTCAAAATTGGCGGCTAATGAATATATATTTACATTTTCTATTCTGTTTTGCAGGTTGTAATTCCCAAAATTTCTATTCATTCTACTTTCTTCCACGTTTTGATAACCCGCATCTAATTTGAAATCGGTATTGGAAAACACATTTTCTTTTTCCAAACTATATACCCCTAAAAGTCTTTTTTGTGGTCCGTAATACCATTCGGCACTTTTTAAACCTGTACCAGCAGGATCTGTTAATCGGTCGTATCTATTGATGTTTGAAGAGGTTGAATATTGAAAATTGGCACTATGAGTAAAACCGCTTTTAGATTTGTATACGAATTTTTGCATGAAGTTGTATTGTTTAAAACCACCTCCAATTTGTACATATTTGTTGTCGTTTTGATTTAAAACATCAACTTCATTTATGGTTTCAACATATTTTGTTCTTTCTCCAAAGAAATCGCCATTATGATTTTTAGATTTTCCCATTTTCAAATCACCAAAATCATTGTATGAAAAAGCAGTTAACGATGCAAAATTCTTGTCTCCATAATTAATGTCAAAATAGCCTGATTTCTCTTCGTTTACAGAAGAATATCGTGTATTAAAATTTCCAGTAAAACCATCAATTAACTTTGCGTTTTTCGTAATCATATTTACCGAACCTCCAAGCGCATCACTTCCGTATAATGAGGAGGTTGGGCCATATTGCACCAATGTCGCTTCTAGGAAATTTTCATCAACAGTTATTACATTTTGTAAATGACCCGATCTGAAAATTAGATTGTTCATTCGTACGCCATCTACCAATAGTAAAATTCGGCTGGATTCAAATCCTCTAATTACTGGACTCCCACCACCTTGTTGCGATTTCTGAACAAATAACGCTCCAGAATTTGCCAACATATCTGCGGTGCTTTGAAAGTTTTGAAATTCTATTTTTTCTTTTGAAAAGATTTCAATTTGTGAAGGCGTTTGATTTTTATCAATTGTAATTTTCTTAGAATTGATTTTTATTTCTTCAATATTTTGTGTTTTGATAGTATCTGTAACTTCTTGACTAAAAGATAATTGTATGTTTATTATCAGAAAACCAAAAAGTAATGAGCATTTTTTTATCATTTTTAACCATTTAAATAAATAACATATCAAAAATTATGCCATGAAACCGAGTTTATTTTTTATTAGGTTCAATAATTACTGCGCTTAGGTATTTCTTTTTTATTAGAATTAGCGCTTTTTCGGCTTCAATTTTACTTTTAAAACTTCCTACCCAAACTTTATATGACGGATTGCTATAAACTATAGTTCCGTCTGTTTGTAAAAATTCTTTTTTAAAGGCAAGTAATGTTTTCTTAGATTCTTCTATGTTTCCAAAAAATATTTGAATCTTAAATTTGTCATTTATAGTAATGCCAGAATTGTTTTTTCTTTTTTCTTGAAGCAATTTTTCAATTTTTTCATCTTGTTCAATTATTTTTTTTGATGTTTGCGAAAAAATATTTTGCGCAAACAAAAATGTTGAAATAAAGATTGTGAATGTGATAATTTTATTTAAAGTCTTCATAATGAATGATATTTATTGCAAATTTATTACTAAGTTTTAAATTATAAACCTTAATCTTATTTAGAATTAAAATAAATTACATTTTAAGATAAATTTAAGGTTTTTATAATTATTCTAATGTTGTATTTTTGTGCAAGTTTTTAAAAAGAGTATGATTAAGCATTCGCTAAAATCATTCCAAAAAATAAGTTTGATAATTAATTTTTAATATGAAAAAGTTGGGTAACCCTAAATCGTTTTCAAAAACTATCTTTTCTTTAGCGTTTTCTGCTTTGTTTGCAGTTAGCGTTTCTGCGCAAGAAGCTGTTGCAGCTGCTGCGCCTACTGCTATTGCAGCGGCACCAGCAAGTGGTTCAGGTGATGCGGTTAAAGGAAAAGAATTGTTTAACACTAATTGTGCGGCTTGTCACAAATTAGATGCAAAAATGACTGGTCCTGCATTGAGAGGTGTTGGCGATAAGTATGACAAAGCGTGGTTGTACAAATGGATTAAAAATAGTTCAGACCTTATTAAGTCTGGTGATGCTAAAGCAGTAAAAGTGTACGAAGAATATGCGAAAGCAAATATGACGGCTTTTCCTCAATTATCAACTGGTGACATTGATAATATTATAGCATATACTATGGAAGTGGCTCCGGCTGCTGAAACACCAAAAGCCGCTGTTGGTGCTACTGCTGTAGCTTCAGAAGGAGGTCTTTCAAATAACTTAATATTAGGTGTGTTAGCATTTATATTAGGTGCTTTGATTTTTGTGCTTTTTTCTGTGAACAAATTAATGCGTAACCTTGCTAAAAAAGAAGGTGTTGATGTTCCAGAAGGAACAAATCCTACTACTGCGGTTGTTTCTTTTGCTAAGGCTTATGTGAAAAATCAGTTTATAATGGTGGTTACTGCTATTTTCTTCTTATTAACATCTGCATATTTTATGTATGGTTATTTGATGCAAATTGGAGTAGACCAAGGATATGAGCCAATTCAGCCAATTCATTATTCACACAAAATACACGCAGGTGAAAATGGTATTGACTGTAAGTATTGTCACTCTTCTGCAAGGGTTTCTAAGCATTCAGGTATTCCTTCATTAAATGTGTGTATGAATTGTCATAAAAACATTGCTGAATTCCAAGGTTCTAAAGATTCTACTTATGTGGAATACACAAAGGAATTTTACACTGGAGAAATTCAGAAATTATATGATGCAGTGGGTTGGGATAAAGCCACTCAAAAATATACTGGGAAAACAAAACCTGTAAAATGGGTTAGAATTCATAATTTACCAGATTTCGTATATTTCAATCACGCACAACACGTAACTGTTGGTGGTATTGAATGCCAAAAATGTCACGGTGAAGTGCAAACGTATGAAGTAATGAAACAAGCACAACCTTTAACAATGGGTTGGTGTATCAATTGTCACAGAGAAACAAATGTGAAAGTTGAAGACAATGGTTATTACAAAAAAATCCACGAACAATTATCTAAGAAATTAGGTGTTTCTAAGTTGACAGCTGCTCAAATGGGTGGTTTAGAATGTGGTAAATGTCACTATTAATAATAATATAAGAAGTTAATATCTATATACAATGGCATCAAACAAAAAATACTGGAAAAGTGTTGAAGAACTAAATGAAAATAGTTCTATTGTTGAGGCGTTACAAAGCAACGAATTTGTAGAGCAAATACCTGTTGATGCGTTCTTAGGTGATAAAGAAAATCTTTCAAATTCATCTACTTCGCGTCGTGACTTTTTAAAGTACGTAGGTTTCAGTACAGCCGCAGCATCGTTAGCAGCTTGTGAAGGTCCGGTAATTAAGTCAATTCCTTATGTGGTTCAACCAGAAGAAATTATCCCAGGTGTAGCAGATTATTATGCTACAACTATTGCGGATGGTTATGATTTTGCAAATATTTTAATCAAAACTCGTGAAGGTCGTCCAATTAAAGTTGAAAACAATACTACTGAAGGTGCCGTAACTGGAGCTAATGCAAGAGTTCACGCTTCTGTTTTGTCTTTATATGATAATTTAAGATTAAAAAATCCTAAAATTTCTAAAAAAGAAGCCACTTGGAATGAAGTAAATGCAAAAGTAAAAGCTAGTTTAGTTGATGCTAAAGCAAAAGGCGGTCAAGTTGTAGTTTTGACAAACACAACAGCAAGTCCTTCAACAGATAAATTAATTTCAGATTTAGCAACTAAATATACAAATGTTAAACACATTATATATGATGCAATTTCTGATTCAAATGCGTTAGATGCTTTTCAAGCTGTTTACGGTTTCAGAGGTTTAGCAAATTATAACTTCGCTAATGCAGATACTATTGTTTCTGTTGGTGCAGATTTCCTTGGAGATTGGCAAGGTGGCGGATTTGATGCAAGTTATGCAAAAGGACGTATTCCGAAAAACGGGAAAATGTCTAAACACATTCAAATTGAATCAAATATGTCATTGGCTGGGGCTAATGCTGATAAAAGAATTCCGTTAACTATTGCTGGTCAAAAATTAGCTTTAGTAAAATTATATAATGCGGTTACAGGTTCTAATGTTTCTGTAAATAGTGTTGGTGCTTTAGATAAAGAAGTTGAAAAAGCAGCACAACAATTAAAAGCTGCAGGTTCTAAAGGAGTTGTGGTTACAGGTTTAGATGATTTTGATGCACAATATTTAGTGTTGGGTATCAATTTAGCTTTAAAATCTGAAGCTTTTAATCCTTCTGATGCAAAACTTACTAGAAAAGGAGACGCAAAAGCGGTTGCTCAATTAGTAAAGGATATGAATGCTGGAAAAGTACACACATTAATTATGAGTGGCGTAAATCCAGTATATACTTTAGCCAATTCTAAAGAATTTGTTGCAGGTTTAGGAAAAGTAAAATTATCTGTAGCATTTTCAACTAAAGAAGATGAAACGGCTGTTAAGACTACCATCGCTGCAGCAGCAAGTCATTATTTAGAGTCTTGGAATGATGTTGCAATAACACGTTCTAACTACAGTATTGCTCAACCAACAATTCGTCCATTATTCAATACGAAACAATTTCAAGAAGCTTTATTAACTTGGAATGATAATGCTACACCATATTATGATTTCTTAAAAGGTTTTGCTGCCACTAATTTAGGTGGGAAATCATGGAATCAAGCGGTTCATGACGGTTTTGCTGTTTCAGCTTCTGGTAATGTCTCTGCACAAGCAGGTAATTTCGGAGCTTCAGCTACAAAACTTTCATCTGCAAAATCTAATGGTTTAGACTTAGTTTTATACAGTAAAGTTGGAATGGGAGATGGGCAACAAGCCAATAACCCTTGGTTACAAGAGTTTCCAGATCCAATTACAAGAGTATCTTGGGATAACTATGTAACCGTATCTAAAGCAGATGCCGAAAAATATAAATTAGAAAACTTTAATGTAGCAAACGGAGGTTTAAACGGAAGTTATGTTTCAATTAAAGTTGGAAACGCTACTTTAGAAAATGTACCAGTAATTATTCAACCAGGTCAAGCTGCTGGAACAATTGGTTTGGCTTTTGGATATGGTAGAAAAGAAGCATTAAAAGACGAAATGCAAACAGGCGTTAATGCTTACACATTATACGCAAACGGAAACGCAAATCAAACGGCTTCAGTTACTTTAACTGAGGGGGAACATGAGTTTGCTTGCGTACAATTACAAAGAACATTAATGGGTAGAGGGGACATCGTAAAAGATACTACTTTAACTATTTTCAATAAAGCAAATGAAGCAGGTGATAAGGAAATTTATAATCCAACACCAGTTGTTTCATTAGATCACAAAGAAGTTGCTGCTACATCAGTAGATTTATGGACTTCTTTTGACAGAACTACAGGTCACCATTTCAACTTATCTATCGATTTAAATGCTTGTACAGGTTGTGGCGCATGTGTTATCGCATGTCACGCAGAAAATAATGTACCCGTTGTTGGAAAAACTGAAGTTAGAAGAAGCCGTGATATGCACTGGTTAAGAATTGACAGATATTATTCTTCTGAAGAAACGTTCTCTAATGATATTGTTAAGAAAGATAGCTCAAAAGGTTTAACAGAAACGGTTTCTACATTACAAGAAATGGAAGATCCTTCTGCTAATCCACAAGTTGTTTTCCAACCTGTAATGTGTCAGCACTGTAATCACGCTCCATGTGAGACAGTTTGTCCAGTTGCAGCTACATCGCACTCTCGTCAAGGTCAAAATCATATGGCTTATAACAGATGTGTAGGTACGCGTTACTGTGCTAATAACTGTCCGTATAAAGTACGACGTTTCAACTGGTTCTTGTATAACAAGAATGATGAATTTGATTACCACATGAATGACGATTTAGGTCGTATGGTATTAAATCCTGATGTAAATGTACGTTCTCGTGGGGTTATGGAAAAATGTTCAATGTGTATCCAAATGACTCAAGCTACAATACTAAAAGCTAAGAAAGATGGAAAAGAAGTTGGGAAAGATGATTTCCAAACCGCTTGTTCCGCAGCTTGTACTTCTGGAGCTATGATTTTTGGTGATGTTAATAACAAAGAATCAGATGTTGCGCAACTTATAGAAGACGACAGAATGTATCATTTATTAGAAAGCATTGGAACAAAACCAAACGTAATGTATCACGTTAAGGTAAGAAACGATAAATAATTATTAATAGAAACAATATAAAGGATTATGTCTCATTACGAAGCACCCATTAGAAAACCTTTGGTTATTGGTGATAAATCTTATCACGATATAACCGTAGATGTAGCTCGTCCGGTAGAAGGAAGAGCTAACAAATTATGGTGGACAGTATTTTCAATAGCATTAGCTGCGTTCCTTTGGGGACTTGGTTGTATGGTATACACAATCACAACAGGTATCGGTACTTGGGGTTTAAATAAAACAATTGGATGGGCTTGGGATATTACCAACTTCGTTTGGTGGGTAGGAATTGGTCACGCAGGAACACTTATTTCTGCAGTACTATTATTATTCCGTCAGAAATGGAGAATGGCGATTAACCGTTCTGCAGAGGCAATGACTATTTTCTCTGTAATTCAAGCTGGTTTATTCCCAATTATTCACATGGGTCGTCCATGGTTGGCGTATTGGGTATTACCAATTCCAAACCAATTTGGATCATTATGGGTGAATTTTAACTCACCATTACTATGGGACGTATTTGCAATTTCAACGTATTTATCTGTATCATTGGTTTTCTGGTGGACAGGTTTATTACCAGATTTTGCAATGCTTAGAGATAGAGCCATTACACCTTTTAATAAAAGAATATATTCTATTCTATCTTTCGGATGGAGTGGAAGAGCAAAAGACTGGCAACGTTTTGAAGAAGTATCTTTAGTATTGGCAGGTTTAGCTACGCCTCTTGTACTTTCTGTACACACTATTGTATCTTTTGACTTTGCTACTTCAGTAATTCCAGGTTGGCATACAACCATCTTACCTCCATATTTTGTGGCAGGTGCTGTATTCTCTGGTTTTGCAATGGTAAACACGCTGTTAATTGTAATGCGTAAAGTATCAAGTTTAGAAGATTATATTACTGTACAACATATTGAATTGATGAATATCATTATTATGATTACGGGTTCTATTGTAGGTTGTGCTTATATTACAGAATTATTTGTAGCTTGGTATTCAGGTGTAGAATATGAACAATATGCTTTCTTAAACAGAGCAACTGGGCCTTACTGGTGGTCATATTGGTTAATGATGACTTGTAACGTGTTCTCTCCTCAATTTATGTGGTTTAAAAAATTAAGAACAAGTATTGCGTTTTCTTTCGTTATTTCTATTGTGGTAAACATCGGAATGTGGTTTGAGCGTTTCGTAATTATCGTAACTTCTTTACACAGAGATTATTTACCATCATCTTGGACAATGTTTCAACCTACTTTTGTAGATGCAGGTATATTCATTGGAACTATTGGATTCTTCTTCGTATTATTCTTATTATATTCAAGAAGTTTCCCAGTAATTGCTCAAGCTGAAGTAAAAACAATCTTAAAATCATCTGGAGATAATTTTAAAAGAGAAAGAGGAGATAGTAAACCACATCATGACAATCACGGACATGATGCACATGAAGGACACGATCATCATTAATATAAAGAATTATGAGTAATAAAGTAGTACACGCTATATATAACGACGATGATATTTTGTTAGCAGCAGTTCATAAAACTAAAGCCGCACATTATCACATTGAAGAAGTCTACACGCCATTTCCAGTTCACGGACTAGATAAGGCTATGGGTTTACCAGCAACACGACTTGCAATTTGTGCATTTTTATACGGAATAGTAGGTATATCGGTTGCAACAACTATGATGCGTTTTATAATGATTCAAGATTGGCCACAAGATATTGGAGGAAAACCAAGTTTTAGTTACGTAGAAAATATGCCGGCTTTTGTTCCGATTATGTTTGAAATGACCGTGTTTTTTGCCGCTCACTTAATGGTTATTACTTTTTATATGAGAAGTAAATTATGGCCATTCAAACAAGCAGAAAATCCAGATGTAAGAACAACGGATGACCATTTTTTAATGGAAGTTGGTGTTCATGATAACGAAGAAGAATTGGTTTCTTTCTTTAAAAACACTGGAGCAGTAGAAGTAAAAGTAATTGATAAGCATTAATAGGTATGAAAAGTATTTTAAATATATTGACATTAGTAGGAGCATCTTTGCTAATGACTTCTTGTTTTGATAAATCTGCACCTAATTATCAGTTTTTTCCAAACATGTATGAGCCTGTTTCTTATGAAACCTATGGAGAATCTGAAGCATTCAATTCTCCAACGGGAGAAAAAGGAAGAGTTAGTCAAATACCACCAGCTGGAACTATCAAACAAGGTTTTGTTCCTTATGAAATCCCTAATACGCCAGAAGGATATGCTTTTTCTAAAACGTTAGGTTCAGATATAACTTCTGACAAAATTGATACAGAAAGAGGTAAAGAATTGTTTACCATTTATTGTTCAATTTGCCACGGTGAAGCAGGAGATGGAAAAGGAAATTTAGTTAAAAGAGAAAAATTTCTAGGCGTTCCTAGTTATAAAGATAGAGAAGTAACTGCAGGTAGCATTTTTCATATTGTTACATATGGTATCAACTCAATGGGTTCACATGCAAATCAGTTGTCAAAAGAAGAAAGATGGCAAGTAGCTGATTATGTTTTGAAACTTAAATCAGAATTAAAATAGTATTACTTTTTAGAAAAAATAAAAATATGTACCAGTTTTCTAGTAGATTAAAAAGCTTTTCATTCGCCTTAATGGTATTAGGTATTTTAGGAATCGGTTACGGTTTCTGGACGGCACCTAAAACTAACGAAGACGTTGAAGCCATCTTAAAAGAGCAAGAAGCTCATCATGGTGGTGCACACCACGATACTCATGCCGCAGCAACGCATTCTGATGATTCTCACGAGGAACATGTTAATGCAGAAGCACACACTTCTCACGAAGCTTCAACTCATAAAGCTGTAAGTGTAGATTCATCAGATCATGAAGTGGCTCACGTCGCTGTTGATACTGCTGCTCACGAATCACATGACTCTACAGTAGTAGCCATTGCTCCTGTTGTAACAAACCAAAAAAGTGACGTTTACGTAAGTAAGTACAACAAAGAAATAGTTAATCACGAGGCGGAACATAAAGAACATGTTGAGCACGTAAAACACCAATTGCAAAATAAACCATGGTCTGCATTATATGTAGCTTGTATTTTCTTTATGTTAATAGCTGTTGGTGCCTTAGCCTTTTATGCCATCCAATGGGTAGCCCAAGCAGGTTGGTCGCCAATGTTATTTAGAGTAATGGAAGGAATTACTGCTTATGTTTTACCTGGTTCTATTATTTTCTTCGTATTGTTATTATTAGCAGGTTTCCATTTTAATCACATGTTCACATGGATGGCTGATGGTGTTGCTGATCCGAAAAGTCCTAATTATGACCATATTATTGCAGGTAAAACCGGATTTTTAAATGTACCTTTTTTCTTAATTAGAGCCGTAATTTTCTTATTTGGTTGGAATTTATATAGATATGTGTCAAGAAAAAATTCAATTAAACTAGACAAAACGAGGGATATGTCTTTCTTTAAGAAAAACTATAATGCTGCAGCGATATTTTTAGTGTTCTTCATTATTTCTGAATCTATGATGTCTTGGGATTGGATTATGTCTGTAGATCCTCACTGGTATAGTACGTTATTCGGTTGGTATGTTTTTGCAAGTTTCTTTGTAAGCGGTATCACTACGATTGCATTAACAACTATTTATTTAAAAAATAAAGGTTTATTACCAGAAGTTAATAAATCGCATTTACATGATTTAGCTAAATTTATGTTTGGTATCAGTGTTTTTTGGACATACTTATGGTTTTCTCAATTCATGTTAATGTGGTATTCTAATATCCCTGAAGAAGTTACTTATTTTGTAACTCGTATTGAAAACTACAATTTACCTTTCTTCGGAATGGTTGTGATGAATTTCGTATTTCCATTATTAATATTAATGAATGCTGACTTTAAACGCCTTAATTGGGTAGTTGTAATGGCTGGTATTGTAATATTAACGGGTCATTATGTTGATTTCTTTAACATGATTATGCCTGCAACTGTTGGTGATCAATGGTTTATTGGAGTATCAGAAATTAGTTCGGTACTTTTCTTCGCAGGATTATTTATTTTTGTTGTGTTCACAGCATTAACAAAAGAACCATTAGCTTCAGAAGGAAATCCTTATATAGAAGAAAGCAAACATTTTCATTATTAATAATTAATTAACGAAATAAACAAATGAACGGTTTATTGATACTTTTAATCATAGTTTTATTAGGTGTTGCCGCTTGGCAATTATCTAAGATATTTAGTCTAACTCAAATTGGTACTGCAAAAGATGATTCTGCAATAGCGACAGATAAAGACAACAATATAAATGGATATTTAATGTTTGGTTTCCTTGCATTTATATACATTTTTACAATTTATTCATTTGTTAAATGGGGAAGTTTTGTACTAGACACACCAGCATCATTGCACGGTAAAGATGTAGATAGATTGATGAATATCTCAATGGCAACTATCTTTTTTGTACAAACTTTTACCCAGTTTTTATTGCATTATTTTGCTTTTAAATATAGAGGTAAAGAAGGTCAGAAAGCATTATATTTTGCAGATAATAATAAATTAGAAGCATTGTGGACCATAATTCCAGTAATTGTATTAGCTGTTTTAATTCTTTACGGATTGTTTACTTGGAATCAAATTATGTTTGTAAATGAAGATGAAGAAGTTATCAATATTGAATTATATGCCAAACAATTCGGTTGGCAAGCACGTTATTCTGGAGAAGACAACACGCTAGGTAAAGCCAATGTTCGTTACATAAAAGATGTAAATACACTTGGTGTTGATATGGCAGATCCAGCTTCACAAGATGATAAAGTTGTGGCGGAAATTCATTTACCAGTTGGTAAGAAAATACATTTCAGAATGCGCTCTCAAGATGTTTTGCACTCTGCTTACATGCCTCACTTTAGAGCTCAAATGAACTGTGTCCCTGGAATGGTTACTCAATTTGCATTTGTTCCTACTTTAACTACTGAAGATATGCGTGGTACCGCTATGATGATGAAAAAAGTTGATGGAATTAATAAAATTAGAGCCAAGAAATCTCAAGCATTACTAGCTGAAGGTAAACCAGCTTTAGAACCATATACTTTTGACTATTTATTATTATGTAATAAAATTTGTGGTGCTTCTCATTACAACATGCAATTGAAAATTATTGTAGAGTCGGAAGCAGATTACAAAAAATGGTTAAGAGAACAAAAAACTATTTCTGCAGTAGTAAAAGAAGCTGATGCTCCTAAAGTTGATCCTGCAGCAAATCCTGCAGATGCTAAAGTTGTAGTAGATACTACTAAAATGTTAGCGCAAGTTGTAGGAAAAAATTAAATTAAGATTAAAAAAATAATATAATTATTATGTCACACGATAACGGTCATCATAAAGATACTTTCATTACTAAATACATTTTTAGTATTGATCATAAAATGATTGCTAAGCAATACTTAATTTCAGGTTTGTTGATGGGAATTATAGGGGTAGTTTTATCTTTATTCTTCAGAATGCAAATTGCTTGGCCAGAAGAATCTTTTGAAATATTTAAAGTATTCTTGGGAGAAAGAATGGCTCCGGGTGGAGTTATGAGAAATGATATTTACTTGGCTTTAGTAACCATACATGGAACTATTATGGTCTTTTTTGTACTAACGGCGGGATTATCAGGTACGTTTAGTAATTTATTAATTCCATTGCAAATTGGTGCCCGAGACATGGCGTCTGGTTTTATGAACATGTTATCATTCTGGATGTTCTTTATTTCTTGTGTTGTTATGATTGCTTCATTATTCGTTGAATCGGGTCCTGCATCTGCGGGTTGGACAATTTATCCACCACTTTCTGCAATTGAAGAAGCGATTCCAGGTTCTGGAATGGGAATGACTTTATGGTTAGTTTCAATGGCTATTTTCATTGCATCTTCATTAATGGGTTCATTAAATTATATCGTAACCGTTATTAATTTAAGAACAGAAGGTATGACAATGACAAGATTGCCACTTACAGTTTGGGCTTTCTTTGTAACTGCAATTATTGGTGTGATTTCTTTCCCTGTATTGTTCTCTGCGGCATTATTATTAATTTTCGATAGAAGTTTTGGCACTTCTTTCTACTTATCTGATATATTTATTAAAGGTGAAGTGTTACATTACCAAGGTGGTTCTCCAGTATTATTTGAACACTTATTCTGGTTCTTAGGTCACCCTGAAGTTTACATTGTATTATTACCAGCATTAGGAATTACTTCTGAAGTAATTGCAACGAATTCTAGAAAACCAATTTTTGGATACCGTGCGATGATTGCATCAATTATAGCTATTGCATTCTTATCTACAATTGTATGGGGTCACCACATGTTTATCTCAGGAATGAATCCTTTCTTAGGTTCGGTATTTACATTCACAACCTTATTAATTGCAATTCCATCTGCTGTAAAAGCGTTTAACTATATTACTACATTATGGAAAGGTAACTTACAATTAAACCCTGGTATGTTATTCTCAATTGGTTTGGTTTCTACTTTCATAACTGGAGGTTTAACAGGAATCATTTTAGGAGATAGTACTTTGGATATTAACGTGCATGATACGTATTTCGTAGTTGCGCATTTCCACTTAGTAATGGGTATTTCAGCATTATACGGATTCTTTGCTGGGGTGTACCACTGGTTCCCAAGAATGTTCGGAAGAATGATGAACAAAACACAAGGATATATTCACTTTTGGGTAACTGCAGTTTGTGCTTACGGGGTTTTCTTCCCAATGCACTTTATTGGAATGGCAGGTTTACCAAGAAGATATTATACCAATTCTAACTTTCCTTTATTTGATGAGTTAGCAGATACAAACGTATTAATTACTGTTTTTGCTTTAGTTGGAGCTGCGTTCCAATTGGTTTTCTTTTGGAACTTCTTCTACAGTATTTTCAAAGGTAAAAAAGCACCGATGAATCCTTGGCGTTCTAATACTTTAGAATGGACTGCACCAGTAGAGCACATGCACGGTAACTGGCCAGGAGAAATCCCAGCTGTACACCGTTGGCCATATGACTACAGTAAACCTGGTCATGATGAAGATTTTGTACCGCAAAACATACTAATGAAAGAAGGTGAAGTAGAATTACATCACTAAAATATATAAGAAAGTCCTAATGAAAATTAGGACTTTTTTTGTGGATTTATTTAAGATTTAGTAATTGGATTTTTTCTTTGCCACACAAATTCATTCATTAATTGATGATAATTTGTAAATAATAAAGTTGCAATATTAATTTACATTTTTAAATCCCCAACACCAATTTGGCAATAGTAAAATAAATAATAATTCCCATGATGTCGTTACTGGTAGTTATAAATGGTCCTGTCGCTAAAGCAGGATCTACACCATATTTATCTAAGACTATTGGAATAAATGTTCCAATTAATGAGGCAATTACAATTACACTCAATAGGGCTATAGATACAGTAATACCAATTATAAATTCGTAGCCAAGTAGAAAATGACTCCCAAGAATTAAAATCCCAGCTAAAATACTTCCGTTTAATAAACTTAAGGATAATTCTTTTAGCAATCGGTTCCATAAACTTCCTGTAATGGAGTTGTTTGCCAAACCTTGCACCACAATAGCACTAGATTGTACACCCACATTTCCCGCCATTGCAGCAATAAGTGGAGTAAAGAATAACAACATTCTGTGACTTTCCATCATTGGTTCAAAAATACCCAATACTTTTACGGAAATAAAACCACCAAATAAAGCCAAAACCAACCAAGGTAATCGCGCTTTGGTCAGTTCCAAAATACTATCATCTGCCTCAACGTCTTGCGATATACCGGCAGCTAACTGGTAATCTTTATCGGCTTCTTCTTTTATAATATCAATAATATCGTCAATTGTAACGCGACCTACTAATCTGCCTAATTCATCTACAACAGGAATGGCTTCTAAGTCATATTTCTGCATAATTCGGGCTACTTCTACATCTTTAGTTTCTACTCTAACGTAATCTACTTTTTTTATGTAAATATCGCTAATTTGCGTTTTGGTGGAAGTGGTCAACAAATCTTTTAACGACAAACGACCTTTCAAACGGTCTTCGTCATCTACTACATAAATTGAATGTACTCGAGTAACATTTTCTGCCTGAAGTCGCATTTCTTTCACGCAAGTTAACACGTTCCAGTTTTCGTTTACTCGTACTAATTCTTTTGCCATAATACCACCTGCGGTATTTTCGTCATATCGTAACAGGTCAACTATATCTTTGGCGTGTTCCACATCTTCAAGCTCCGAAATTACCTGTGCTTTTTTAGATTGCGGTAACTCGGCAATAATATCTGCCGCATCATCCGTGTCTAATTCATCAAGTTCTTCGGCAATTTCTTTTGCAGATAAGGTGCTTAAAATAGTTTCACGAACTTCTTCATCAAGTTCAAGAAGAATTTCTGCAGTAATTTCAGAATCTAATAAGTTGAAAATATAAATGGCTTCAGACGTATCCAAATCATTCATAATTTCAGCAATATCAGCAAAGTGAATTTCATGCAAAATGCTTTCCAATTCAACAATGTTATTTTGTTGAATTAAATTTTCAATTTGCGCGATAAGTTCTTTACTGATTTTAAATTCCATCTGCCGCTATTTTTTGTGTTAAAGAAATAAATTCTTCTACAGATAATTGTTCTGGTCTTTGTGCAAAGATAGTATCTTCTTGTAATTTATCGGATAAATTTAAACTTTTTAAACTATTTCTTAATGTTTTTCTTCTTTGCTGAAAAGCCGTTTTCACCACTTTAAACAATAATTTTTCATCGCACGGCAAATCGTAATTTTCTTTTCGCGTCATCCGCATCACACCCGAATCTACTTTCGGTGGCGGATTAAAAACCGTTGGTGGTACCGTAAATAAGTATTCAACATCGTAAAAGGCTTGTGCCAAAACGGATAAAATACCATATACTTTACTGCCTTTTTTACTGCAAATTCGTTCTGCCACTTCTTTTTGAAACATTCCTGAAAATTCTGGAATAAATTGACGTAATTCTAAGGTTTTAAACACAATTTGCGTGGAAATATTATAAGGGAAGTTCCCAATTATAGCAAATTGCTCGTCTTTAAAAGCCGTTTGCCAATCGTGACGCAAAAAATCTAAAGAGAAAATCTTGTTTGCTAATTTTAAATAATTGGCTTCTAAATAGGTTACGGATTCCTTATCAATTTCTACAACATAAGTTTCGTAAGGTTTTTCTAATAAATATTTAGTTAAAACTCCCATTCCGGGACCAATTTCTAATACTTTTTTGTAGTTAGAACCTACCAACGAACCGGCAATTTGCTGCGCAATGCCTTCATCTTTAAGAAAATGCTGACCTAAATGTTTTTTGGCTTTAACTGACATATATTTTATTTAAATTTCAACTTCGTAAATCCCAATTCGTAAATGAATTAGTTTTCATTACCGAAAAACTCGTTTAGTACTTCTAATTCTGTTCTAAAAGCCAACATTTTATCACCAAACAAGCGTATCCCTTCTTCTCGTAATTTAGGAGCAAAAGTGTTGTAATAATCTTGAAGTTTTTCCTTACTTTCTGAGGAATATTGAATAGAATAAGTAGTTCCTCCCATTTCTTCTTCCACTAAAACTTTTGAAAGTTTCGCTTTATAAAAACAGCCGGTAGCCAAAACGTCTCCAATATGTTTGGTCTTTAACCAATTTAACCATTGGTCGTGAACACTGTCGTCTATATTTATGGTAACATTATAAATAATCATATGCTTAATTTTTTACAAAGATACTTTTTAAATATCAAAGTTCAATGCCAATTCAAATTTCAAAAATAGCAACAATTCATTTCTTTTTTATTTGGGCGTGCCCCTATGGGTCGGGCTTTCCGCTCCCGCTTTTTTTGTTCCGAAGAAAAATCGGAACAAAAAAGAGCTCCACTTCAATCCCTCACGCATAAACCTGCAATTCCATCGCTTAAGTTGTAAAGAGATTTCAAAAATTTCAAAAATTTCTCCAATTTGTGTTCAAAAACAAAAAAACTTCCAACTTCCAACATCTAACTTCCAACTTCTAATTATATTTGTAAAATGAATGAAAATTTAGATCCGAACAAAGAGCGTTTTACGCCACAAGAATTAGATATTGAAAAAGCACTGCGACCGTTAAGTTTTGACGACTTTGCAGGACAAGACCACGTGCTTGAAAATTTAAAAATATTTGTGGCAGCAGCAAACCAACGTGGTGAAGCGCTTGACCACGCCCTGTTTCACGGTCCTCCGGGATTAGGAAAAACTACTTTAGCGAGTATTTTAGCTAACGAATTGGGTGTCGGTATCAAAATTACATCGGGTCCAGTATTAGATAAACCAGGCGATTTAGCAGGTTTGCTAACCAATTTAGAAGAACGAGATGTGTTATTTATTGACGAAATTCATCGCTTATCGCCAATAGTAGAAGAATATTTGTATTCTGCTATGGAAGATTATAAAATTGACATTATGATTGAATCGGGTCCAAATGCCCGTTCGGTTCAAATTAATTTAAATCCGTTTACGTTAGTGGGCGCCACTACACGTTCTGGTTTGTTAACCGCACCAATGCGTGCCCGTTTCGGAATCCAGAGTCGTTTACATTATTATAATACTGAATTATTAGCCACTATTATCGAAAGAAGTTCGGGAATATTAAAAGTGCCTATTGATATAGAAGCCGCTATAGAAATTGCTGGAAGAAGTAGAGGCACACCTCGTATTGCCAATGCTTTATTACGAAGAGTTCGCGATTTTGCTCAAATAAAAGGAAACGGAAGCATTGATATAGAAATAGCACGTTACGCCTTAAAAGCCCTAAATGTAGATGCCAATGGTTTAGACGAAATGGACAATAAAATTTTAACGACTTTAATTGACAAATTCAAAGGAGGGCCTGTTGGATTAACCACCTTAGCCACAGCAGTATCAGAAAACGGAGAAACAATTGAAGAAGTATATGAACCTTTTCTAATTCAAGAAGGCTTTTTAATGCGAACACCCAGAGGCCGTGAAGCTACCGAAAAAGCATACAAACATTTAGGAAGAATAAAAAACCTAAACCAAGGGGAACTTTTTTAGTTTTATTTTTATGCTTAGCTCAAAGTCAGGAGACTTTGTGGAGCGGGAGCTATCGGATTATTTTAATCATTATGAGAAAAACATATTTAAAATATATATTAATTATACCTTGTTTATTAATTGGAATATTTTTTTATTGGTATTTAAATCCAACAAATGAAGATCAAGATTTTCATTTGCAGTATTTATTATCTGATCCTAACAATAATTTTTATAAAGAAAGAAATTCAAATTTTAGTAAAGAAAAATATACATATAATAATGAGATATATAGTAATGACATTGAAAAGTATAAATTGATTATTCATTCTATAGATTTTACAGAGTTTGGAGAGAAAGTATTAATAGTCACAGATTATTTTGATAATAATTTAAGAGAAGTAAACTTGACATACATAAATAAAAAAGGAATATATACTCCAATTGAAATAATAAAAAGTAATGACACTATATATATTTATCAATTATTAGATATTCCAAATAATGATAAGAATTTAATATACAAGGGTTATAAAACCCGATAGCTCGGATTTGCAATCCCTGCCCACAAAGTGAAAAGAGAAACATAAACTACAATGACAAAAATTTGTAGTTTTTTTATTTGGTTATTATTATAGTAGGTGTGAATTGAAAATCTTCGCTACCGAAAAAGCCTACAAACATTTAGGCAGAATAAAAAACCTAAACCAACGGGAACTTTTTTAGTTTTATTTTAAGAGCAGTACAATTTTGTGCAGCTTTTTTTAGCTCTTTTAATAAATAAACAAAGAAACTATAAGTTTTTAGTCAATCGTTATTGTTATTTCATTGCTTATTTTATCTTTGTGAGTTGATGCTAATGATTATATATGTCTACAGATAATAATAAAAGAAGAGAAGCTTTACTATACCACGCCAAACCAACACCAGGAAAAATCCAGGTAGTACCCACAAAAAAATATGCTACACAACGTGATTTGTCTTTGGCTTATTCTCCAGGAGTGGCAGAGCCGTGTTTGGAAATCGCAAAAGATGTAAATAACGTTTACAAATATACGGCTAAAGGAAATTTAGTAGCCGTTATCACCAATGGAACGGCTGTTTTAGGTTTAGGCGATATAGGTCCGGAAGCTTCTAAACCAGTAATGGAAGGCAAGGCCTTACTATTTAAAATATTTTCTGACATAGATGTTTTTGATATTGAAGTAGATGCTACTGATATTGATAAATTTGTAGAAACTGTAAAAGCAATTGCCCCTACTTTTGGTGGCATTAATTTAGAAGATATAAAAGCACCAGAATCGTTTGAAATAGAACGAAGATTGGTGGAGGAATTAAACATTCCCGTAATGCATGACGACCAACATGGTACGGCAATAATTTCGTCAGCCGCACTTTTAAACGCGTTAGAAATTGCAGAAAAAGACATTTCTAAAATAAAAGTCGTAGTTTCTGGTGCGGGTTCAGCTGCTTTGGCATGCGCTAATTTATACGTATTATTAGGCGTAAAACCTGAGAATCTTTACATGTTCGATGTAAATGGGTTATTAACCACTTGCAGAGATGATGTTTCCGAATTACAAATGCGTTACGCAAAATCATGTGATCCGGCTTCTTTATCGGAAATAATAAAAGGTGCCGATATGTTTTTAGGATTATCTGTAGGAAATATATTAAAACCAGACATGTTATTGACAATGGCAGCCAATCCAATTGTGTTTGCTATGGCCAATCCAGTTCCTGAAATTGATTATAACGTTGCAATAAATACTCGTGAAGATATTATTATGGCTACAGGTCGTTCTGATTATCCAAACCAAGTAAATAATGTATTAGGATTTCCTTATATTTTTAGAGGCGCTTTAGATGTTAGAGCCAGAAAAATTAATGAAGCTATGAAAATGGCTGCCGTAAGAGCTTTGGCAGAATTAGCGAAATCACCTGTTCCAGAACAAGTGAATATTGCATACGGCGAAAAGAAGTTGGTTTTTGGAAAAGATTATATTATTCCAAAGCCTTTTGATCCGAGATTGATTTCAACCATTTCTCCCGCAGTAGCAAAAGCAGCAATGGAAAGTGGTGTAGCGGATATAGAAATTACAGATTGGGAAAAATACGCAAGCGATTTAGAAGAACGCTTAGGTAATGATAACAAAATTGTAAAATTACTTACAAACAGAGCTAAAACCGATCCAAAAACAATAGTTTTCGCTGAAGCCGATCAGTTAGATGTTTTAAAAGCGGCACAAATTGTTCATGAAGAAGGAATTGGAATTCCAATTTTATTAGGAAACGTAGAAATTATTCAAGAATTAAAAGAAGAAATTGGATTTGATGCGGATTTGAAAATCATCGATCCAAAATCTAAAGACGAAAATAAAACTAGAGAAAAATACGCACAATATTTTTGGAAAACCAGACAACGTAGAGGAACATCTTTACTAGATGCGCAAAAATGGATGCGTGAACGCAATTACTTTGCTTCAATGATGGTAAATGCCGGTGATGCAGATTGCATGGTTACGGGATATTCGCGAAGTTATCCAAATGTGGTAAAACCCGTGATGGAATTAATTGACAAACAACAAGGTGTGTCTAGAATTGCTACAACAAATATCATGAACACCAAACGTGGTCCATTATTTTTATCGGATACCGCAATTAATCCAAATCCATCTGCTGAAGAATTAGCAAAAATTGCTTTAATGACGGCTAAAACAGTACGATTGTTTGGTATTGAACCAGTTATTGCTATGATTTCGTTTTCTAATTTTGGCTCTTCTTCTCATGAAAGCGCAATTAAAGTAAGACAAGCAGTTAAAATTTTGCACGAAAATTATCCTGATTTAATAGTAGATGGTGAAATTCAAACCGATTTTGCATTAAATGCGGATATGTTAAAAAGTAAATTTCCGTTTTCTAAATTGGCCAATAAAAAAGTAAATACGCTGATTTTTCCAAATCTAGATGCTGCAAATATTACCTACAAAATGCTAAAAGAATTAGATAAAGTAGTTTCTATTGGTCCAATTATGATGGGATTAGAAAAACCGGTACATATTTTTCAATTAGGTGCCAGTGTAGAAGAAATGGTTAATATGGCAGCGGTTGCTGTTGTTGATGCGCAAGAAAAGTTGAAGAATAAGTTGAAAGTAAAAAGTAAAAAGTAAAAAAGAACACTTATATTACCTTATATTACTTATATGGTTATAAAAAAAATAAAATTATGATAGCACATATTCAAGGAAAACTAGTAGAAAAAACACCAACAGAAGTGGTTATAGAATGCCATGGTGTGGGGTATGAAATTCATATTTCATTGCATACCTATTCTCAAATTCCGGATTCCGAAAATGTGAAATTATTCACCTATTTACAAGTAAAAGAAGATTCACATTCACTATTTGGCTTCGCAGACAAAAAAGAACGAGAATTATTTAAACTATTAATTTCTGTTTCAGGAATTGGTGCTAGTACGGCAAGAACCATGCTTTCGTCATTAAATCCAGAACAAATCATTCAAGCTATTGCAGCAAATGATGTTGGCACAGTGCAATCTATCAAGGGAATTGGTTTAAAAACGGCACAACGCGTTATTTTAGATATTAAAGACAAAGTATTAAAAATATATGCAATTGAAGAAATTTCTGGAAGTTCATACAATACAAACAAAGAAGAAGCGTTATCTGCTTTGGAAGTTTTAGGATATATTAGAAAAAACGCCGAAAAAGTAGTAGAAAAAATTATTGTTAATTCGCCAGTAGCCACTGTAGAAGAATTAATAAAACAAGCATTAAAAGTATTATAATTTGAAAAAATTACTTAAAAATATAGTTTCAAGAACAAGCATTGTAATTTTTATGATGTTTTTAAGCGTGTATAATTATGCGCAAACAACACCAGTTAAAGCACAAGATTCAGTAAAAACTGGCTATAGTTTGGGACAATTTTCTTTGCCAAATCCTAAAAGTATTATTGATGGCTATACGTATGATCCCGTTTCCAATAAATATATTTACACGGCTTCGGTAGATGGTTTTTCTATTAATTATCCATTAATTTTAACTCCAGAAGAATACGAAAAATTGGTTTTAAAAGAAACCATGAGAAAGTATTTCCAAGACAAACAAAATGCAGTTGATGGAAAAAGAGCAGGTTCTGAAGAAGCAAGAAAAAACTTATTACCACGATTTTATGTAAATAATAAATTTTTTGAAGCCATTTTTGGAGGTAATACGATTGATGTTAAACCCAGTGGTTCTGTTGAAGTCGATTTAGGTATCCGATTTACTAAACAAGACAATCCTTCTTTTTCTCCAAGAAATAGAAAAACTACAGCATTCGATTTTAATCAACGAATTTCAATGGGTTTACAAGGAAAAGTAGGGACAAGATTGAATGTTAACATTAATTATGATACCCAATCTACGTTTGCTTTTCAAAATTTAATAAAATTAGATTACGCTCCAACTGAAGATGATATTTTACAGAAAATTGAAGTAGGAAATGTAAGTTTTCCAATTTCAAATTCTTTAATCCGTGGGGCACAAAGTTTATTTGGAGTAAAAGCGCAATTTCAATTTGGAAAAACAACTTTTACAGGGGTTTTCTCGGAACAAAAATCGCAATCAAAATCCATAACCACTCAAGGTGGTGGAACCATTCAAGAGTTTGACTTTTTTGCTTTAGATTATGATTCGGATAAACATTATTTCTTATCACAATATTTCAGAAATAATTATGATAATGCCCTAAGAAATTATCCAGTAATTGATTCTCGTGCAAAAATTACCAGAATTGAAGTTTGGATTACCAACAAACAAAATAGAGTTACTAATACAGACAATAATCTTAGAAATGTATTGGCTTTACAAGATTTAGGAGAATCAAAATTAACTACTATTCCAGATAATGAAGTTGTGGGTCTAGATTTAGCTTTAAACCCAACTTTTTTTAATGTAGCAGCTGATTCGCCAACAGATAATAAAAATAACAAGTTCAATCCTGGTACTATTGGACAAGCAGGTAGTTTTTTAACACCAGCCATACGAGAAATCGCAACGGCATCTTCAGGCTTCAATTTAGTGTCAAATTCTACAAGTACCTTTTCGGAAGGAATTGATTATTCGAAATTAGAAAACGCCAGAAAATTAGCCACTACTGAATATACGTTTCATCCACAACTAGGATACATTTCCTTAAATCAGAAATTGCAAAATGATGAGGTTTTAGCGGTAGCGTATCAATACACAATTGGTGGAGAAGTGTATCAAGTAGGAGAATTTGCTAATGACGGTTTAGAATCTACAACAGTTGATCCTGCAGGAGTACCAAGCACGCAAGCTTTACTTTTAAAAATGTTAAAAGGAAGTTTAATCAACGTAAGTGAACCAAGTTGGGATTTAATGATGAAAAACATCTATCAAATTCCAGGTGGAAATCAATTGCAACAACAAGATTTTAAATTCAATATTTTATACCAAGATCCTTCGCCTTTAAATTACATTACACAAGCTGGTATTGATGCATTGCCTTCAAATGTTGCCAACACACCTTTATTGAAAGTATTCAATTTAGATAAATTAAACTTCACGAATGACCCGCAGCCAAACGGAGATGGTTTTTTTGATTTTTATCCAGGAATTACTGTAGATTCTCAATACGGAAGAATTATATTCTCTACAGTAGAACCTTTTGGTAAACACTTATTTAATAAATTAGATGTTACTACCTTAACGGAAGATTACGACACGCCATTGTCATACAATTCAAACCAAGCAAAATACGTTTTCAGAACTTTATATAAATCTACACAAGCCGCTGCTTTACAAGAGAGTTCAAAAAACAAATTCAAATTAAAAGGAAGTTTTAAATCTTCCGCGGGCGATGGTATTTCTTTAAACGCGTTTAATGTGCCGCAAGGAAGCGTTGTGGTTACTGCAGGTGGTAGAGTTTTAGTAGAAGGGGTAGATTATACCGTTAATTATCAGGCTGGTAGGGTACAAATTTTAGATCCGTCATTAATGGCGTCTAATACACCCATAAATGTGTCATTAGAAAACAATTCGGTATTCGGACAACAAACCAAACGATTTTATGGTTTAAATGTAGAGCATAAATTTAATGAGAAGTTTTTATTAGGTGCGACTTTCTTGAAAATGACAGAAAGACCTTTTACGCAAAAAGCCGATTACAATCAAGAATCTGTTAACAATACCATTGTTGGTTTAAATACTAATTTTTCAACTGAAGTGCCTTTTTTAACAAGGTTAGTAAATAAACTACCAAACATTGAAACAGAAGCGCCTTCTAATTTGTCTTTCAGAGGAGAATTTGCTTATTTGTTTCCAAATGCTCCAAAAGCTGCAGATTTTAATGGCGAACCAACTTCGTATATTGATGATTTCGAAGGCACGCAATCTAATATCGATTTGAAATCGCCTTTGGCCTGGTCGTTAGCGAGTACGCCAATAGGTTTTGGAGGTGAATTAAATGAAGATGATCGAGTTTATGGATATAAAAGAGCTAAACTTTCCTGGTATAATATTGATCCAATTTTTTATGTAAACAAGCCAGCAGGAATTACTGATAACGATATTTCTAGCAATAAAACAAGACGTATTTTTAGTCAGGAATTATTTCCTAATACGGATATTCCTCAAGGACAAACCAATGTAATTAACACTTTAGATTTAACGTATTATCCAAGAGAACGAGGACCATACAATTATAATCCAATTGCTGCATCAAATAACCAATTTCCTGCTATTGATGCTCCAAATAATTGGGGTGGAATTATGCGTGCCATTAATACTACAAATTTTGAACAATCTAATGTAGAATATGTGCAGTTTTGGATGATGGATCCATATTTCGGAACCACAACAGACGTTACAAATCCTTCAAATACCGGAACATTAACCTTGAATTTAGGAGAAATTAGTGAAGATATATTAAAAGACGGAAGAAAATTATACGAAAATGGTTTGCCAGAAAATGGAGGTGCTCAGCCTACTTATTCAACGAACTGGGGTAAAGTACCCGCTTCTCAATCATTAATTTATGCTTTTGATACCAATGAAGCCAATAGAGGGGTTCAGGATGTAGGTTTAAATGGTTTAAATGACGTTGAAGAAAAAATTAAACATCCAGCTTTTGCGGCTTTTTCTGACGCTTCTGCAGATAATTATCAATATTACTTAAATACAACGGGTACTATTTTAGATCGCTATAAAAATTATAACGGATTTGAAGGGAATTCTCCCACTACAGTAACGGATACTAACAGAGGAAATTCAACGATTCCTGATGTAGAAGATTTGAATAGAGACAACACTATGAATACGATAAATGCGTATTATAAATTTAATATTCCAATTTCTCCAAATCCAGTTGTTGGACAAAATTATGTGGCTGATGTATTAACTACAACTGGTTCTGTACCAAACGGAAATGCCATTCCAGTAAGGTGGGTGCAATATAAAATTCCTATTTTAGAAGCTACTGCTGCAAATGTTGAAGGGCCAATTACTGATTTTAGAACCATTCGTTTCATGAGAATGTTTTTATCTGGATTTAATGATGAAGTAACACTTCGTTTGGGATCGTTAGATTTAGTTCGAGGCGAATGGAGACGATACGTGTATACACTAGATGCCTTAGATGCTGATGTAACTAATGATGACACTGGTTTTGATGTAGTAGCTATAAATATACAAGAAAATGCAAACAGAAGCCCTATTCCATATGTGGCTCCTCCAGGAGTAGATAGAGAACAATTCTTTAATAATAATACGGTTATCAATCAAAATGAACAATCTTTATCTTTAAGAGTGTACAAAAAAGATCCTGCAAATGTAGGTTTAGGAGGATTAGAAGAAAATGATTCAAGAGCCGTTTTTAAAAATGTAGATGTTGACATGCGTCAGTACAAAAAGCTACGTATGTTTTTACACGCGGAGCCTTTCAAATCAGATTTAGGAAGTGGTACAGATTTAAAAGATGATGAATTGGTAGCATTCATTCGTTTAGGAAATGATTTTACAGATAACTTTTATCAAATTGAAATGCCTTTAAAAGTAAGTTCTTTAAGCGCCAGAACAGCAGAAGATATTTGGTTAGCAGATAATGAAATTGAATTGCCTTTGGCCTTATTATCTAAAATTAAAAGTCTAAATATTGCTGGTGATGGTTCAATTGTTCCAGATGCTAACGGAATTGCATTTTTAAATGAAAGTGCTTTGGGTTCATCAAAAAGCAGATTAAATATTGGTATTAAAGGAAATCCTAATTTCGGGCAAGTAAGAACCTTAATGATTGGGGTGAAAAATCCAAACCCTTCATCTACAGGACCTTTAAGAGGAGAAGTTTGGTTCAACGAATTGCGTATGTCTGATATTGACAACAAAGGCGGTTATGCTGCAGTAGCTAATTTAGATACCAATTTAGCCGATTTCGCCACTTTTTCTGCAACGGGGAGAATTAGCACCATTGGTTTTGGAGCATTAGAACAAGGGCCAAACGAAAGAAGTAGAGAAGATGTTAAACAATACGATATCGTATCAAATTTTAATGTGGGTCAAATTTTACCTAAAAAATGGAAATTAAATTTACCATTTAATTATGCCGTGGGCGAACAATTAATCACACCAAAATACGATCCTTTATTTCAAGATTTAGAATTAAAAGAAGTAATAGCCGCGGAAGCAAATCAGAATAAAAAAGAAGAAATTCAAAATCGTGCTATTGATTATACTAAGCGAACTAGTGTTAACTTTATCGGTGTAAAAAAAGATAGAGGCGACAAACAAAAACAATATTTTTATGATGTAGAAAACGTTACGCTCTCTTATTCATTCAACGAAATGTTACATCACGATTATCAAGTAGAAAATTTGGTAGATCAACAACAAAAAACTTCTTTAGATTACGCGTATTCATTTAAAACGAAATCTATAGAACCTTTTAAGAAGAATAAATTTTTCAAGAAAAGCGGATATTACAAAGCAATTAGCGATTTTAATTTTAACTTTTTACCAAGTAATGTTACGTTTAATTCAAATATTACCAGACAATTTAATCGTCAACAATTCAGATTAATTGATGTTCAAGGTATTGGTTTGGATCCGTTATATAGAAGAAATTATTTTTTCAATTATCAGTATGGCGTAAATTTTCCAATCACAAAATCTTTAAAATTAAATTATACAGCTGCGAATAATAATATCGTACGTAATTATTTTGATACACAAAATAATCCAATTAACGATTTAGATATTTGGAATGATTACTGGAATTTTGGTACAGCAAACACACACAACCAACAAATAACAGCTAATTACGATTTACCAATAAATAAAATTCCAGTTTTAAGTTTTGTTAAAACTTCTTATGTGTATACTGGAGATTACAGTTGGCAACGATCTTCAGATGCGTTTTCAACTTTTCAAGCGTTAGACGGAACAATCTATCAATTAGGAAACACCATTCAGAATGCTAATTCGCATAAAATAAATGCCGGATTAGATATGAATATGTTTTACAAGTACATCGGTTTAACAGCAAAAAAACAGAAAAAACAACCTGCAAACACTAAAAAAGCGCCGCCAAAACCAGGTGAAAAAGTTACCAATACAGCACCAAATCAACCACAAACGGAAGAAAGAAATGCATTTGCTAAATTTGGAATTGGATTACTAACTTCTGTTAAAAACATTCAAGTAAATTATTCAGAATCTGGCGGAACTTTATTGCCAGGTTATTTGCCAGGTTTAGGTTTTTTCGGAAGTTCAAAACCATCTTTAGGTTTCATTTTTGGAGATCAATCAGACATACGATATGAAGCAGCAAAAATGGGCTACCTAACTAATTATCCTGAATTTAATCAGAGTTTTACTCAAATTAAATCTAAAAAATTAGATTATACTGCTAGATTAGAATTGATACCCGACTTAGGAATCGATATAAATGCGGAAAGAAATATCACTGAAAATTATTCGGAACAATATGATGCTGTTGGCGGAAACTACCAATCAAGAGCGCCTTTTAGTACCGGAAATTTTAGTATTTCTACTGTAATGATTAAAACCGCTTTCAACGCCAGTGATGAAAATGAATCTGAAATTTTCGATAGATTCCGAAAAAATAGATACGCAATTGCAATTCGTTTAGCGGAAGATTATTATGGAACAGCAAACTTCCCAAGAGAATTAGATGGTTTTCCTACCAAATTTGGTAAAAATAGCCAACGTGTTTTAGTGCCGGCTTTTTTATCTGCTTATACAGGTGTACAAACCGCTAAGGTTCAAACGGGTTTATTTTCTAATTTTCCGTTACCAAACTGGACATTAAAATATACAGGATTTATGAAGATGGCTTGGTTTAAAGATAATTTTAAAAAGTTCTCAATACAACATGGGTATCGTTCAAGTTATAGTGTAAACGCATACAGAAGTAATTTAAATCCTAGTCCTATTGACACAAAAGGTAATTTGTTTCCAGAGATAATCACTTCTAATGTTAATTTAACAGAGCAATTTAATCCGTTAATTAACGTGAGTTTTGAGTTGAAAAATTCGTTTAATGTAATGGCCGAAGTTAAAAAAGACAGAAGTTTAAACATGAGTTTCGATAACAACTTATTAACGGAAGTACAAGGAAATGATTATACGGTTCGTTTAGGATACAGAATTAAGGGGGTTCAAATTAACTCAAAATTAGCAGACAACGCCCAAGGAATGATTAAAAGCGATATTAATCTTAAAGCCGATTTTACATTACGTAAAAATATGACTATCGTTAGGTATTTAGATTATAACAACAATCAATTAGGAGGCGGACAGAATATTTGGTCATTTAAATTAACGGCAGATTATTCTTTTAGCAAGAATTTTACAGCTATTTTCTTTTACGATCATCAGTTTTCTAAAGCGGTTATTTCTACAGCATTTCCTCTTACAAATATTCGTTCTGGATTTACCTTACGATATAATTTCGGAAACTAATTATTAGTCATAAAGTCGAAAAGTCGAAAGTCATAAAGTCATGATGTCAATCACTTTACGACTTTCGACTTTCGACTTTTCGACATTATGACTTTATGACTTGCGACTTTAAAGAATATAATTTACATTTGTCAAATATAAAAACACAATTATAAAATGAATATACCAGCGAATTTAAAGTACACAAAAGACCACGAATGGGTTTCAATTGATGGCGATGTAGCAACTGTAGGAATTACTGATTTTGCTCAAAAAGAATTAGGAGATATTGTTTACGTTGAAGTTGAAACATTAGACCAATCATTAGCTAAAGATGAGGTTTTTGGAACTGTAGAAGCAGTTAAAACGGTTTCAGATTTATTTTTACCATTAAGTGGAGAAATTATTGAGTTTAATGACAATTTAGAAAGTAATCCAGAAGCTGTAAATTCTGATTCCTATGGAGCAGGATGGATGGTAAAAGTGAAAATTTCTGACGCTTCTGAAGTGGCACAATTACTATCTAGTGAAGAGTACTCGGCACTTATTGGGGCATAATTTTTTTAAAATAACCGCCATTTTCTGGACACTTTTAATTTTTTATTTGTGTTTAAATGATGTACCAAGTTTGCCTTCAATACCTATTGAAAACCTAGACAAAATTATACATTTTATATTTTATTTTGTATTTGTTTTCTTATGGATTATGAGTTTTAAAAATATTTCATTGCGATATTTTTTAATTGTGCTTTTCATAGCACTTTTGCTAGGAATTAGTATTGAATTCTTACAAAAAAACTACACAAAAAATAGGGCTTTCGATTGGTATGATATTGTAGCAAATACTTTAGGCGCAATAACTGGCTTTATTTTAGTAAAATATTACCATAAAACACAAAACAAAAACATCTCACATTAGCTTAGATGTTTTTGTTTAATCTATATTTTTATAAAGAATATTTAAAGTTATTTTTAATTAGATTTTATATTTTGAATTTGCCCTTTAAGTATTGCGAAAACCAAAATCTTCTTACTATCTTTGCATTCGAATAAAAATTCACTTTTGAAAACAACTACCATCACGCTAAAATCAATTTTTTTAGATTTTAAGGAAATTACTAAAGCTGGCTTAGCTATAAGTGTGGTATTTTCTTCTATTGTTGGTTATTTGTTGGGTTTTTCAGACAAACATCCTTTTAGTGTAGTTACTTTATTATTGTTAGCAATTGGTGGATATTGTATGGTTGGCGCCTCAAATATTTTTAATCAAGTCATTGAAAAAGATTTAGATGCAAAAATGGACAGAACCAAAAATCGTCCCTTACCATCTGGACGAATTTCTGTGAATAGTGCCTTAATTTTAGGATTTGTTTTAACGTTTATTGGTTTAGTAGTATTGTATATTATCAATCCAAAAACGGCTATGTTTGGAGCGATTTCTATATTTATGTACGTAAGTTTGTACACGCCATTAAAAACATTAACCCCACTATCTGTCTTTGTAGGAGCTTTTCCAGGTGCCATTCCTTTTATGTTAGGCTGGGTGGCCGCTACAGGAAATTTCGGAATTGAAGCAGGAACTTTATTTATAATTCAGTTTTTTTGGCAATTTCCACACTTTTGGGCAATTGGCTGGTTCTTATTTGAAGACTACGAAAAAGCAGGATTTTTTATGTTACCTACAGGAAAACGCGATACTAAAACAGTAATTCAAATTATTTTATATACCTGTTGGTTACTAATTGCATCCATTTTACCAGTATTCGGTTTCACAGGTCAATTGCAATTGTCTGTAATCGCGGCAGTTGTGGTTTTTTTACTTGGTTGTTGGATGCTATTTTATGCCTTACAATTATTTAAAAATAGAGAAGCAAAAACTGCAAAAAAATTAATGTTAGTTAGCGTAACTTACATAACTTTGTTGCAAATTATTTATGTAATTGATAAATTTGTATAATTCAAGAAATAAACAATAAAGAACACAAAATTTCTATATTAAAAATGTGTTTAAACAAATAAAAATGAAAAGTAGTTCAGAACAAGAAGCTTACGATAAAAAGGCAAAAACATATAAAATGCTGTTGTATTTTGCAATGATAAGCATAATAATGATTTTTGCAGGATTAACTAGTGCTTTTGTAGTAAGTAAACAACGTCCAGATTGGCTAAAAGAATTAGTAATTCCGGTTACATTTACGTATAGTACTATAATATTACTATTAAGCAGCATTACGTTTTATTTGGCTAAAAGAGCTATTATATCAAACAATCATTCTTTAACAAAAGTATATTTATTACTTACTTTAGTACTAGGAATATCATTTACATTTCTTCAATTTAAAGGATTTGATATTTTGTTTAATCAAGGACTTGTTCCTTTTGGTTCTTCAAGTAAAGTTACAGTCTCTTTTTTGTATGCTTTTGTGTTTGTTCACGTGGCACACTTATTTGGAGGTATGATTTCATTAATTTATGTAATTTATAATCATTATAAACAAAAATACAATTCCTCGCAATACCTTGGTATTGAGCTAAGTGGCATCTATTGGCACTTTATGGATTTTATTTGGGTTTACTTGTTTTTATTTTTCTATTTTTTCAAATAGAAAAAAATCAATAAATTTGAAAACTTTTTAACAATAATTATTATATGAGCGCTACGGTTAATAATGAACACGCTTTAGACGGAGGTCCTGGACCAATGGGAGTCACTTACGGTAAAATGATGATGTGGTTTTTCATCGTATCAGATGCTTTAACCTTTTCGGGTTTTATCGCTGCTTACGGATTTTCTAGATTTAAATTTATCGAAACTTGGCCAATTGCCGATGAGGTATTTACGCACTTTCCATTCTTACACGGTGTAAACGCACCTATGTATTATGTTGCATTGATGACGTTTATCCTTATCTTTTCATCAGTAACGATGGTAATCGCTGTTGATGCAGGCCACAAATTACAAAAAACAAAAGTGGCTGTTTATATGTTGCTAACAGTAATTGGTGGTTTTATGTTCTTAGGTTCTCAAGCTTGGGAATGGAAAAATTTCATTAAAGGTGAGTATGGTGCTGTAGAAACTGCCGGAGGTTCTATTTTACAATTTGTGAAAGTAGATAAATCTGAAAAAACAGGATTCAAGAGAGTAAAATTAGAAGAATTTGCAGCTAATTTATCGGAAGAAAGAGAGCAATTAACAAGAGAAAAAGGGGTTTGGTTTATGGAAGAAGACCATGCCTTACCTAATTATTCTGTTACTGAAGTAATGGCTGGATTTAAATCACATCCTGAAATTTTGGTTAGAACCGAATTTATCACAAAGAAAAAAGAAAAAACAGTGCTTTCTCGTACGGAATCAGAAACTAGATTGAAAGATGCGATTTTAGTAGTTGAAGGGGCTAGTTTAATTAGAAACGAATACGGTCATAAATTATTTGCAAATTTCTTCTTTTTCATTACGGGTTTTCACGGTTTCCATGTATTTTCTGGCGTAATGTTAAATATCTTAGTTTTCTTTAATGTATTATTAGGAACCTATGAAAGAAGAAAAAGTTATGAGATGGTTGAGAAAGTTGGTTTATATTGGCACTTTGTCGATTTAGTATGGGTGTTTGTATTTACATTCTTCTATTTAGTTTAATTTTTAGTAAAAATAAATATTATGGCACACGCACACGAATCTAATATGAAAAGAATCTGGACCGTTTTCGGAATCTTATCTATCATCACAACAGTAGAAGTTTATTTTGGTATTACAAAACCAGAGGCTTTATTTTTAGGAACTTTCTTAAGTATGAGTTTACTAAACTGGTTGTTTATTATTTTAACAATCGTAAAAGCATACTATATTATGTGGGCGTTTATGCACTTAGAAGGCGAAAAGAAAAGCTTGCGATGGTCTGTTGTAGCACCACTGGTATTTCTGATTTTATATTTATGTTTCATTATTTTAATTGAAGCAGATTATATATTTGAAGTATTTAAAAATTCTCATTACAAATGGATTTTTTAATAAAATAAATTATAATAATCCCGTTCCAATTCATATTGGAACGGGATTTTTTTTATCTTTGTATTTCAATAGTTAACTTTACTAAAGTGAAAAAATATATCGTATTAACCGTACTCTTCATATTGCCCATAGTGGCGTATATGTTTTTCGCAACAGCCTCACATAATTCCTTATTTCTTCCGGTAATTTCAAAAAATCATCCGGATCTCCCAAACCAATTTGTTTCTTTAAATGGGGAGAAAGTGGTTTTAGATAAAAATATTACTGTTTTAGGGTTTCCTGGAAGTAATATTGATGAAGTAAAAGCCAATCTGTTTAACTTAAATCAAAAAATTTATAACAAATATGAAGGTTTTAAAGATTTTCAAATGGTGATGATTTTACCAGATGGAAATCAAAATAAAATTAAAGCCATAATGCTAGAATTTAGAAGACTTTCTAATGATCTAAAAAACTGGCATTTTCTTTTCGGAAAACCAGAAGCTATTCAAACTTATTATAATACGTTTAATTTTAAAAATGAATTAGATACTTTCACAGGTACTTCTTTTGTTTACATTATTGACAAAGAAAAAAGTTTAAGAGGAAGAAAAGGTCAAAAAATTAAAGGTAAAGTAGAATATAGAGAATGTTATAATACTATTTCTGCTGCAGAATTACACAACGAAATGTCTGATGATGTTAAAATATTACTTCGCGAGTACCGTTTGGCACTTAAAAAGAACAAACGTAAAGATGATTTTAGAGATAAAATTGAACAAGAAGTAATAAAAAAGTAAACAGCTTTTTGTCAAGAGTAACAAATTAAATTTATGAAAAAAAACTCTTATATAGGAATATCATTTATTATTTTATTGTTTGGAATTTGGACAGTAAATGAATTAAGGGTAAGATTTAAAGATAGTGGCTTAGAAAAATTAGCTAAAGTCCCTTCTTTTGAACTTACAGACCAAAGCGGTAAGAAAATATCAGATAAAACGTATTTAGGCAAAGTATATGTGGTTGAATTTTTCTTTTCATCTTGTCCAACAATTTGCCCGAAAATGAACCAAAACATGTTACAATTGCAAGAAAGTTTTTATGGCGACTTAAATTTTGGAATCGCTTCAATCACTATAGATCCTGAAAATGATACAGTAGCCGCCTTAAAAGAGCACGCTAAATCATTAGGTGTAAAACATTCGAATTGGCATTTTTTAACGGGTGATTATGAGTATATTATGAGTATTGCAAATAAAGGGTTTAACATCTTTGCTGGTAAAAATGATAAAGTACAAGGTGGTTTCGAACATTCAGGACTTTTTGCTCTAATTGATAAAGAAGGAAATATCAGATGTCGAAAAGATAAATTTGGTAACCCAATTATGTATTACGATGGCCTTGAACAATCAGGAATTGATGCCATTAAAGAAGATATCAAATTATTATTAAAAGAGTGATTATAAAAATTAATATAATTTCTTCAATCTGTGTTTAATAAAAACAAATTATAAAATGGAAAACAACATCGAAACAAAATACAACAAACTAATAACAGCAGTATCTATTATAATTCCAATTGCTGTAGCTGCTTTATTTGGTGTGAATTTAAGAAAATTAGGTTACGATGTGGAACCTTTAAATTTCCTACCGCCTATTTATGCAACTATTAACGGAATTACCGCAGTTCTATTAGTTGCTGCAGTTTTAGCAATTAAAAATGGTAAAAGAAAACTACATGAATATTTAATGAAAACAGCTATTGCTTGTTCTTTGGCATTTTTGTTAATGTATGTGGCGTACCATATGACTTCTATTTCTGCTGTGTTTGGTGATACAAACCATAATTCTATCTTAGAAGAATCAGAAAGAGTAGCTATTGGTTTTGAAAGAATTAATTATTTGTTTATTCTTATTACTCATATTTCGCTTTCGGTAATTATTATTCCATTAGTATTAATTACTTATGTAAGAGCTTTAGCATATCGATTTGATAAGCATAAAAAATTAGCGAGAATTACTTTCCCTATTTGGTTATATGTAGCCATTACAGGTGTAGTGGTTTATGTAATGATTTCGCCTTATTATGTTAAGTAACGGAAATAGTCAAAAGTCAAGAGTCAAAAGTCAAAAGTATGTATTAACTAATGTTTGTTTTTTACTTTTTACTTGTTTGTTTTTTCTTGAAGGAAACGCACAATGCGCCATGTGTAGAGCTTCTTTACAAAACGAAGCAAACAAATCTGTTGCCGAAGGTGTAAATGACGGAATTGTATATTTAATGGCAATACCCTATATATTAGTAGCGGGTGTTTTTTACGCAGTATGGCGATTAAAACAAAAGAAAAAAGAAGTAGTTCAATAATCTTTCAAAAAACAAACACAAACTTATCTCCCTGAAAGGGTCTCACGCAACGTTTTTCATTTAACAAAAAAAGATGCTTTCAGCATGAACTGTGTTAAAAAGCAAATTTATGGTTAATTAATTTCTAAATAAA
>NZ_JBBALQ010000002.1:0-132436 GCF_040402955.1 Flavobacterium sp.
TAAAATTTATTCTATTTTTACTCAAAATCTTATGTTTTATGTTAATTGGTAATAAATTAAAAGGAATTAGAGTAGAAAAGGGATTTACTACTTTAACGATGGCGGAAAAAACAGGTGTTTCAGAGCCTACTTATAGAAGGTATGAAACAGATAAAAGTTCCCCCGACATTTTAATGCTTGATAAAATAGCAAAGGTTTTAGATAAAAACTTTTTAGAGTTATTACCAAGTGAGTGTTTTCAAAGTAATACGAATCAATTAGGTGGTATTGCAGTATCTCAAAATTTAGGAACTATAAATAATTTATCTGAAAAACTGATTGAGCAATACGAAATTCGCTTAAAAGAAAAAGATGAAATAATAAAAGACTTAAAAAAAATAGGCTAGTCAATGACTAGCCTATTTTTTATTCTTCTTTTTTAGCATCCATTACCCAAGAGTCCATAAAGGCTGTGGTGTAATTTCCAGAAACATAATCTGGATGATCCATTAATTGTCTGTGGAATGGAATGGTGGTTTTTATGCCTTCAATATGAAATTCGTCTAAAGCACGTTTCATTTTGTTTATGGCTTCTTGTCTGGTTTGCGCTGTTGTAATTAACTTTGCAATCATCGAATCATAATTTGGTGGAATCGTATAACCTGCGTAAACATGTGTGTCTAAACGAACACCGTGTCCGCCTGGCGAATGTAATACTGTAATTTTCCCTGGAGAAGGGCGGAAGTCGTTATACGGATCTTCTGCGTTAATTCTACATTCGATAGCGTGTAATTGTGGAAAATAGTTTTTACCAGAAATTGGAATTCCGGCAGCTACCATAATTTGTTCTCTGATTAAATCGTAATCTACAACTTGTTCTGTAATTGGGTGTTCTACTTGAATACGGGTATTCATTTCCATAAAGTAGAAATTTCTATGTTTGTCCACTAAGAATTCTACTGTTCCAGCACCTTCGTATTTTATATATTCTGCTGCTTTTACAGCTGCAGTTCCCATAGCTTCACGTAATTCATCTGTCATAAATGGAGAAGGAGTTTCTTCCGTTAATTTTTGATGACGACGTTGAACTGAACAATCTCTTTCAGATAAGTGACACGCTTTACCGTATGAGTCACCAACAACCTGAATTTCAATATGTCTTGGTTCTTCAATTAATTTTTCTAGATACATGCCATCATTTCCAAAAGCTGCGGCAGATTCTTGTCTTGCACCTTCCCAAGCTTTTAATAAATCTTCTTGTTTCCATACGGCACGCATTCCTTTTCCACCACCACCAGCAGTTGCTTTTAGCATGACTGGGTAGCCAAATTCACCAGCTAATTTTTCAGCTTGTTCGTAAGATTCTAAAATACCAACTGAACCGGGTACACAAGGCACGCCAGCTTCAATCATTGTTGATTTAGCAGAAGCTTTATCGCCCATTCTGTCAATCATTTCAGGCGAAGCACCAATAAATTTGATATTGTGTTCTTGGCAAATTTTCGAAAATTTTGCATTTTCAGAAAGGAAACCATAACCCGGATGAATGGCATCAGCATTAGTAATTTCAGCTGCAGCGATAATATTAGACATTTTCAAGTAAGATAAATTACTTGGCGGCGGTCCTATGCAAACGGCTTCGTCAGCAAATTTAACATGTAAACTTTCGGCATCAGCGGTAGAATAAACAGCAACTGTTTTAATTCCCATTTCTCTACAAGTACGAATAACGCGTAGAGCAATTTCACCTCTATTGGCAATTAATATTTTTTTAAACATATCTTTTTTTTAAAAATTCAACAAACAAATTCCAAATTCCAATACCTAAAAATAAACTTTTTTTGGAATTTGGAATTTAAAATATTGGAATTTAAAATAACTATGATGGATCAACTAAAAATAAAGGTTGGTCAAATTCAACTGGTGAAGAATCGTCAACTAATATTTTTACAATTTTACCTGAAATTTCAGATTCAATTTCGTTGAATAATTTCATGGCTTCAACTACACATACCACATCACCTTTGCTAATAGTACTTCCCACTTCAACAAACATTGGTTTGTCTGGAGAAGGTTTTCTGTATAACGTACCAATCATTGGTGACTTAATAGTAATGTATTTAGAATTATCTTCCACAGCAGTTGCTACTGGTGCTACAGCAGCAGGAGCAATTGCAGCAGGAGCTACCGGAGCAGCTTGGTGTATAGCTTGTTGTGCGGGTGCTTGTTGCACATAAGTGATATCATGAGAATTACCTTCTAATGTAGTTCTAATTGTAATTTTCACATCGCCCGTTTCTAATTTTACTTCTGCTACTCCAGAATTAGATACAAATTTGATTAGGTTTTGAATTTCTTTTAAATCCATAATTAAGTTGTTTTAGTTATAGTTTGTTATTCTTAATACGCCCATTTTAAATAGATAGATCCCCATGTGAATCCACCTCCAAATGCGGCAAAAATTAAATTATCTCCTTTTTTAAATTTATCTTCAAAATCTGCTAAAACCAAAGGCAATGTAGCAGAAGTAGTATTTCCATATCGGTGAATATTGACTAAAACTTTAGATTCATCCACGTTCATTCTGCTGGCAGTGGCGTCAATAATTCTTTTATTTGCTTGATGTGCAATTAACCAATTCACATCATCGTGCGATAAGTTATTGCGTTGCATGATTTTTTCACTTACATCTGCCATTCCTGAAACAGCGTGTTTGAATACGGTTTTTCCATCTTGAAATACAAAATGTTGTTTGTTTTTAATGGTTTCTTCAGATGGAGGTAAAATAGAACCACCGGCATCAATTTTCAGAAACTCTCTTCCAATTCCGTCCGATTTTAAAATTTCGTCTTGCACTCCTAATCCTTCATAATTAGGTTCAAACAAGGCAGCACCGGCGCCATCACCAAAAATAATGCAAGTAGCACGGTCGGTGTAATCAATTATGGACGACATTTTATCGGCACCTATAAGTAACACTTTTTTATATTTTCCAGATTGAATGTAGGCTGAAGCAGTTGACATACCAAAAAGAAAACTTGAACAAGCGGCTTGCAAGTCGTATGCAAATGCATTTGTGGCTCCAATTTGTGAGGCTACATATACTCCAGTTGCCGCTACAGGCAAATCGGGTGTGGTAGTTGCCATGATAACCAAGTCAATTTCTTTTGGGTCTAATTTTGCTTTTTCTAAGAGGTTTTGAGCAGCTTTAATAGCAAGGTAAGAGGTTCCTTCGCCATCTAATTTTAAAAGCCTTCTCTCTTTTATTCCGGTTCTTGATGTAATCCATTCATCATTGGTATCAACCAAAGTTTCTAGAACCTGATTTGATAATACATATTCTGGTACATACGAGCCAATTGCAGTAATTGCGGCAGTAATTTTATTCATATGTTTTTAATGTTATTTTTTTTGGTAACATATGTATCGCTATTTTTTTGTGATTTTCTTTCGAAGCACGCAATGTTTATAGCGATTTCATAAATAAATAATTTTCTTTGCAACTTTGTGTGCATAAAGAGGCGAAAATTACGAATTATTTCGGAATTTTCTAAAAATACGATTAGATAATTTTCAGTAAAATAAAAAAACCCTCACGCAAGTGAGAGTTTCTCAATAATTTTAATGGAATTATAACATTGCTTCAGTCTTGTCAATAACAACTTGACCTCTATAATACATTTTACCTTCATGCCAGTATGCTCTGTGGTATAAGTGAGCTTCACCAGTTACTACGCAAGTTGCAATTTGTTGTGCAGATGCTTTGTAGTGTGTTCTTCTTTTGTCTCTTCTAGTCGATGACTGTCTACGTTTAGGATGTGCCATTTTATTCTATTTTTTATCCGTTAATAGTTTTTTTAAACCTTCCCATCTTGGGTCTATTTCTTTAATCTCTTGTGCTTTTGTTTCTTTTGGAGAAAATTTTTCTAAATTTTGTAATGCTTCTGATTGTAATGTCCCATCTTTTATTCCGGTGTGTATTCTTTTTGTTGGAACTGATAAAACCATCATTTCATAACAATATTGCGCCACGTTTACTTGAAATTCATCATGAGGCAAAATGATAAATTCATCATTGTCGTCATTAAATTCATCACCAAATCTAACTATAAGTTTCATTTTTCCTTTAATAGGTAAATCAAAATCTTCGTTTGTTAAATCACAAGGAACATTTATAATTCCTTTGTGCGAAAAATTAAGCTCAAGCATGTTGCTTTTTTTCTCTAATACTACATTCATTTTGATGTTGGAATCGTTAAATTCGTCATAGCCAAAATGAGTAAAGAACGTATTGTTTACTTGAAATTCAAACTGGTGTTTACCCAGTTTTAATCCTGAAAATGGGATTAAAAATTCTTTTAATATATCCATAACATCAGTTTTTCCCTTTTTATAAGGGTGTGCAAAGATACAAAAATATTGGAATTACAATAATTTTCTTTGCTTTTTTTTAAATTAAACTTTACTTGTTCCTTTTTTTAAAGGGTTGTTGGTTAATTCAACATATTCCATTCTATTTTTATATATGTCTATAGCGCTGTAAACGGCTTCTCTAAAAGAGCTTTCGTTGGCTATATTTTTTCCTGCAATATCAAATCCTGTTCCGTGATCTGGCGAAGTTCTTACTTTGTTTAAACCCGCAGTAAAATTCACACCTTCACCAAAAGAAAGGGTTTTGAAAGGAATTAATCCTTGGTCGTGATACATCGCAACTACCGCATCATAATTTTTATATTGATTGGAACCAAAAAAACTATCTGCTGAAAACGGTCCAAAAACTTGAATACCACTTTTAAAAATTTTCTCTAAACTTGGTTTCACAATCTCATCATCTTCTTTGCCAATTACACCATTGTCACCGCTATGAGGATTTAGTCCTAACACCGCAATTTTAGGTTTGTTTATTTTAAAATCAGCAATTAAACTTTGATGTATGGTGTTAATTTTTTTCTCAATTAATTTTGAATTGATATGTTTTGACAATTCCGCAATGGGAATATGGTCGGTAATTAATCCTACTTTTATGTCCTCATGAACCATAAACATTAAGGCTTCCCCTTCTAATTGTTCGTTTAGATAATCGGTATGTCCTGCAAATCTATAATCATCTGCTTGAATGTTGTATTTATTTATAGGTGCCGTGACTAAAACATCAATTTGGTTGTTTTTTAAAGCAGCAGTTGCCGCTTGAAAAGATTTTATGGCGTATTTACCAATTTCTTCATCCAATTTGCCGTTTTCTAAATTAGCCCCTTCACGCCAAACATTTAAAACATTTATTTTTCCTAAAACAATTTGATCTAGATGGTCAATTCCTTGTATAAATGCGGTTAAATTGTAAGCTCTTTTTAAAAACGAAACAATTTTAGCATTAGCAAAAATAACAGGTGTGCAGATGTCTAACATTCGTGTGTCTTCGAATGTTTTTAACACTACTTCTGGTCCAATTCCGTTCATGTCTCCAATAGAAACACCAACAATTATATTTTCCGAATGTTTTACCATTTTTATTTCTTAATTTTGATGCAAATTTATAAAAATAAACTGTCATATGTTTACAGGAATCATAGAATCTATCGGAATAATTTCAGATATCAAAAAAGATCAGGGAAATGTACACTTAACAATTCAAACAAATATTACAAATGAGTTAAAAATTGACCAAAGTGTGGCACATAATGGTGTTTGTTTAACCGTTGTTGAAATTTTTGACAACAAACACGTAGTTACAGCCATTCAAGAAACGATTGATAAAACTACTTTAGGGGAATGGCAAATTGGGGACAAAGTAAATATTGAAAGAGCCATGAAATTAGGCGATAGATTGGACGGACATATCGTACAAGGCCACGTAGACCAAACCGCAGTTTGTACAAGTATTCAAGAAAAAAGTGGTAGTTGGGAGTTTACATTTGAATACGACACGGCTTTAAACAATATTACTATCGAAAAAGGCTCAATAACAGTCAATGGAACGAGTTTAACAGTTGTAAATTCAGCTAAAAACAGTTTCAGCGTGGCTATTATTCCATATACATATGAACATACTGTTTTCCATACTTTTGAAATTGGCACAAAAGTAAATTTGGAATTTGATGTGGTAGGAAAGTATATTGCTAGGATGTATGAACTGAGAAATTAGTTAATTATAATAATAAAAAAAAATCGGAACAATTGTTCCGATTTTTTTGGTTAGGGGCAAACTTTTACCTATTTTTTCTTCGATTTTGCTTTTGATTTTTTCTTTTTAGCCGTAGCTTTTTTCTTAGCCGCTTTCGCTTTTAATTTCATTTTAGCTTTTTCTTTCTTCGCTTTTTCTTTTTTCTTTTTCTTCGCTTTCTTTTCTTTTTCTTTCTGTTTTGCTTTAGCTACCGCTTGTTTTTCTTTTTGCTTTGCTTTTTCTTTCTTTTCTTTTTCTGTGATTTTTTTACTCATCTTTTTAAGTTTTTTAATGTTATTTTTTTCTAATTTTTTTGTTTCATGATTTGCAGGAGTAATTTCCACTACAATACCACTAGCACTTTTCTCTGCAATTACTACTGTTTTACTTTCTGTAGGAGCAATAATTTTTTCAACTGGTTTCACTTCAATTGGTTTTCTCACTCTTGCAGTTCTAGTTGTTATATCAGGTTTTGTTACAACTTCTTTTTTTACAACCGGTTTTCTTGTAGCTGTTCTTCTAACTGGAGTAGCTGTTTTTGGTGGCGTCACACTACTAGTTACTGCTTTTTCTGCTTGACTTGTTTCCTCAATTTGTTTTTTTTCTTCCATTTTTATTTATTGTTTGTTGTTCCAATGTTAAGTAAATGTTATGCAAAGGTAAATTAAATATTAAATATCCAATGTTAAGTTTTTAGTTTTGGCGAAAACTTAACATTGGAAATGAATGATTTAAAATGAAATATCACAAAATTTTAAATACTAGTGATATAAAAAATGAAGGAAAGTAGTTATGAAAATGAATAAAAAAAGCCTCCACATTACTGTGAAGGCTTTATTATTTTGTGGTCCCACCTGGGCTCGAACCAGGGACCACCTGATTATGAGTCAGGTGCTCTAACCAACTGAGCTATAGGACCGCTGTTGGAGGTGCAATATTACTACTATTTTTATTTGCAAGCAAATCTTTTTTTAATCGATTCTAAAATGTTGGGTAATGTTCTTGAAATTAATCTATTTTATTTCTTGACAAAGTTCAATTAACACGCCGTTTGTGGTTTTCGGATGCAAAAAAGCCACTAATTTATTATCAGCTCCTTTTTTTGGTGTTTCATTTAAAACGGTAAAACCTTCCAACTTTAGTCGTTCTATTTCTGCATAAATATCTTCTACATCAAAAGCAATATGATGAATGCCTTCGCCTTTTTTCTCTAAAAATTTAGCAATAGGGCTGTCTTCATTTGTGGCTTCTAACAATTCAATTTTATTAGGACCGCACATAAAAAATGAGGTTTTTACACCTTCGCTTACTACTTCTTCTGTTTTGTAGGCGGCTTGTCCGAAAAGTTTTGAAAACAATTCATTTGAATTTTCTAAATCAAGAACCGCTATGCCAATATGTTCTATTTTTCTCATTTTTTCAGGAATTAATATGCAAAAATAAACATTCATAAACGTATTTCTGCTTATTTTGTATGTAAAAATTGTATTTTTGCCCCATGGAAACAAATAGACAAAAAAAAATCGGGGCATTATTGCAAACTGATTTAGTAGATATTTTACAAGGTGAGATTAGAAAAAATTCAATTTCTAATTTAATAATTTCTGTTTCAAAGGTAAATGTTACTTCAGATTTATCTATCGCAAAGGTGTATTTAAGCGTTTTCCCTTCCGAAAAAGGTCCAGAATTATTGGCTGCTATAAAAAGTAACGCGCCTTTAATTAAACACGATTTATCGCAACGTGTAAAATTGCAATTAAGACGTGTGCCGAATTTAATTTTCTTTATTGATGATAGTTTGGACTATATTGAAAAAATTGACAATGCACTTTCAAGAAAAGAAAACCCAATTGAAAACCCAGATTTACTAGAAAAAAGAAAAAGATCATAATTTGAATTTTCCGTTCTACATAGCCAAAAGATACACCTTTAGTTTATCTAAAACTACCGCCATAAATGTAATTACGTTTATTGCTTCTTTTGGAATTATTGTTGGCGCAATGGCACTTTTTGTAGTGCTATCTGTTTTTAGCGGGTTGCGCGATTTCAGTTTAAGTTTTTCCAATGCCACAGATCCCGATTTACGTATTGAAACGCTTGCGGGCAAATCTTTCTTCATTTCTGAAAAACAAGAATCTCAGTTACAGTCTTCAAAAGAATTTACTAAATACACTAAAATTGTAGAAGAACGCGCCTTGTTTTATTATAAAAATAAAGAACACGTAGCTTATTTAAAAGGTGTAGACGCCAATTTTTGTAAGGTAAACAAACTAAATACGTTTTTATATGCGGGAGATTGGTTGGAATCCAATACCAATCAGGTAGTGGTAGGTTCTGGTATTTCCAGAAAATTAGCTTTAGGACTTTTCGATTTTAATAATGTTTTAGAAGTATACATTCCAAAACCAGGTTCGGGATTAATTGAAAACCCTGAGGAAACGTTTAATAAATCGCCTTTACTTACTTCTGGGATATTTCAAGTTAGCGAAGATGTTGATGAAAAATATGTGTACTCTACCATTGAATTATCGCAAGCCTTACTGAATTACAAACCCAATCAACTGACGTATATCGATTTTAAACTTGCACCAAATGTAACGGAATCAGATGCAATAGAAACCATTAATAAAATATTTCCAAATCAAGTAAAAATAAAAAACAGAGCCCAATTGAATGACGCGTTGTATAAAATGCTTAATACCGAAAACATCGTGGTGTATTTAATTTTTACTTTAGTAATTATCATTGCGTTATTCAATTTAATTGGTGCGATTATTATGATGATTATCGAAAAGAAAAACAATTTAAAAACCTTATATAATTTAGGTACAGAAATTAAATACTTAAAAAACATTTTCTTGTTTCAAGGAAATATCATTTCTATTTTCGGAGGAATTATTGGATTGATTTTAGGTATAGTTGTCATCTTAATTCAACAACAATTTGAATTAATTATGATAAATTCAACGTTAGCATATCCTGTACTTTTCGAAATAAAAAATGTTATACTTGTATTAGTTACCATTACAGTTTTAGGGTTTATTGCTTCAAAAATTGCCAGTAGTACCGTCACCAAAAAATTATTAGAATGAGAAAAATTATAGTGGTTATAATCGGATTGGTTTTAATCGGATGTAAATCGAAACAAGCCGCACAAGAAGATTTAAAATTATCAAGGTTTGAAATTGATTTTATGTTAAATTCTTGGCACCAAGCAGCAGCTGAAGCTAATTTCAACAACTATTTTAATGCGATGACTGATGATGCGATTTTTATAGGAACAGACGCAACTGAGAATTGGAACAAATCAGCATTTATAAAATTCGCCAAACCCTTTTTCGATAAAGGCAAAGCTTGGAATTTTTCTGCTTTAGAACGAAATATTTATTTTTCTTCGGATAAAAAAACAGCTTGGTTTGATGAATTGCTAAACACTCAAATGAAAATTTGTCGTGGAAGTGGTGTTTTATTTTTGGATGAAAAAGGAAATTGGAAAATCAAACAGTACGTGTTATCAATGACTATTCCAAATGACCATACAGATGAAGTCGTAAAAATAAAATCGCTTATTGAAGACAAGGAAATTGAAAAACTAAAAAACCAAACTAAATAATGACTTGTCAATCTGAACTCGTTTCAGATTCTACTTAATTTTTTTAGAATCTGAAACAAGTTCAGATTGACAAAAAAAGTGTTCTATTTGTAAATGGTTACTTTCAAATTCTTAAACATATCAACGGTCATATTTTCTATGTTAAAATCGTTTTTCCAACCCCAATCTTTTCTTGCTGCACTATCATCAATACTTGCTGGCCAACTATCAGCAATTTTCTGACGGAAATCGGGCTCATATGCAATAGTAAAATCTGGATAATGTTTTGTGATTTCTGCTGCCAATTCTTTCGGAGTAAAACTCATTCCAGATAAATTGTACGAAGAACGAATTTTAATATCTTCTGCATCGGCTTGCATAATGCTAATTGTCGCTTTTATCGCATCGTCCATATACATCATCGGTAAAGCAGAATTTTCAGATAAAAAACTCGTAAATTTTCCATCCGAAATCGCTTTGTGATAAATATCCACAGCGTAATCTGTAGTTCCGCCACCGGCTTCCGTACTCCAGCTAATTAGTCCAGGATAACGAATGCTTCGAATATCCACACCATATTGTTTATGATAATATTCTGCCCAGCGTTCGCCTGTTTGTTTTGAAATTCCATATACGGTACTAGGCTCCATAATGGTATATTGTGGCGTGTTTTCTCTTGGAGTTGTAGGTCCGAAAACGGCAATACTTGACGGCCAAAATATTTTTTTTATTTTTCCTGCTTTGGCTAAATTTAAAACGTGAAACAACGAATTCATATTCAAATCCCAAGCAAAAGCGGGATTTTTTTCGGCAGTTGCAGATAATAAGGCAGCCATTAAATACACATCAGTAATGTGGTATTTTTCAATTAATTGTTCAATCTGATTGTAATCTAAGGCATTTATAACTTCAAAAATTCCGTTATTTACTACGTCATTTTCTAATTTTCTAATATCGGAAGCAATTACGTTTTCTACACCATAAGTAGCACGTAATTTAGAAGTAAGTTCGGTGCCTATTTGACCACAAGCGCCAATGATTAATATTTTGGTTTGCATAGTTAGTAGTTTTGTCTTACAAATATAAAATATTGGCAATAATAACCCGTTATTTTGTCAGTTTTTTTCGAATTTCGTAAAAACCACCTATTCAGATTATTAATTATTTATTTCACGTAATTTTAAAAAAAATCGTATAAACATTTGTAAATTTGCGACTCATAATTGTAAAAAATGAATTTTTTAAAACTTCTTATAGTATCCGTTTTTAGCAGTCTTTTGTTTTTTTCTTGTAAACAAAATGACGAGCAAGTACTACTTGTCGAAAAAATGGAGAAAAAAAATCGAGAATCTTTTGAACAAATTAATAAAGCTTGGCAGTTGAATATTCCTATAACCAGCACAGAAGTACGAGGCGTTTTAAATCAATGGCAAGATTGGAAAAATTTTGAAGAAGAACTTCAACAAAAACCAAAATCATCTATTAGTGCTTTTAAGCAAAAGGTTTTAAATTTAGTTGCTAAATCTTCAACTTTACATGAAAATGTTCCTCTAAGTTTTAATATCCCTCAAGTGCGAAGCAGAATTGTAGCGTTACAAACTAAAATATTAGCTCTTGATACTTATTTTTCTTTAGATGTTGTGCCACACGAAAAAGTGCAAAATTTAATTGCAGCCATTAATAAAGAATTGAATGCTTTTTATATGCAGTGCGAAGAAATTGTTATTAAAAACCGAATCCCAACTGAAATTGGCGAGCCAAAAATCATAAGTATTAGCGATACTACCCGAAATGCAAAAGCAATAAATTTTGACGATTTAGAACAAAAAGAAATTTCAAAAAAGAAGTAATTTTAGGTTTAAGGTAAAGAGTCAAAGGAATACTATTTTTTATAAAAATATATTATAAATTGAGTAAATCAGCAATCATTCAAAAATATCAGCAACATCCAAAAATCGGACAAATTGCTGAATTTTTTGCGTCCAGAAAAAAAATAAACGCTACCGGTTTGGTAGGTTCTTCGCTTTCATTTGTGATTGATGCGTTGTTTAAAAAATCGGAACTTCCTTTTTTATTATTGTTTAATGATAAGGAAGAAGCGGCGTATTATTTGAATGATTTAGAAGCGTTAATTAACAACCAAGACGTGTTGTTTTATCCTGGTTCTTATCGACGTCCTTACCAAATTGAAGAAACTGATAACGCGAACGTTTTATTACGTGCTGAGGTATTAAACAGAATTAATTCTCGAAAAAAACCTGCCATTATTGTTTCGTATACAGATGCCATTTTTGAAAAAGTAGTAATGCGAAAAGAATTAGATAAAAACACCTTAAAACTGAGTGTTAACGATAAATTATCTATTGATTTTATTAACGAAACACTTTTTGAATATCATTTTAAACGTGTCGATTTTGTTTCGGAACCTGGTGAATTTTCTGTTCGAGGTGGAATTATAGATGTGTTTTCTTTTTCTAATGATGTGCCGTACCGAATCGAGTTTTTTGGTGACGAAATTGACAGCATTCGAACCTTTGACATTGAAACGCAATTGTCAAAAGAAAAAGTTACTAAAATTGCTATTATTCCCAATGTTGAAAATAAAATATTACAAGAAAATCGTGAAAATTTCTTAGATTATATTTCAGAAAAAACCGTTATTGTCCTTCAAAATACCGATTTATTAGGTGGGAAATTAGACCGATTATTCGAAAAAGCAAAAGAAGCCTATTCGAAACTAACACTAACGATTCATCACGCCAAACCGGAAGAATTATTTGTAAATCAGGAAACATTTTTAAAACGGGCCTTAGATTTTTCGATAATCGAATTAGATAAAAACCCAGTTTTTAAATCTGAAAAAACAGTCGAATTTTATACGCAACCGCAGCCATCATTTAATAAACAATTCGATTTGTTGATGAATAATTTAAACGATAATTTCCATAACGGAATTAAAAATTATTTATTTTCATCGAATGAAAATCAAGCCAAAAGATTCAAAGAAATTTTTAAAGATATTGATGAAGATGCGGCTATTGATGTGAAAGATAAATATGAAAACATTGTTTTTCCGTTATTTTCTGGCTTTATCGATTCGGAGTTGCAAATTGCTTGTTACACCGACCATCAAATTTTTGAAAGGTATCATAAATTCTCCATCAAAAACAATGCGTCTAAAAAACAAACGGTAACTTTAAAAGAGCTAACAGCTTTATCCATTGGCGATTATGTAACCCATATCGATCACGGAATTGGAAAATTTGGAGGCTTACAAAAAATTGAAGTAGAAGGTAAAACTCAAGAAGCTATTAAATTAGTGTATGCCGATAATGATATTGTGTACGTAAGTATTCATTCGCTTCATAAAATTTCAAAATATTCAGGAAAAGAGGGTGCAGCACCAAAAATATATAAATTAGGAAGTGGCGTTTGGAAAGCATTAAAACAAAAAACAAAAGCACGAGTTAAACACATTGCGTTTAATTTAATTCAGTTGTATGCCAAACGTCGTTTGGATAAAGGATATGCTTTCGGACCCGACTCATATATGCAAAAAGAATTAGAAAGTTCTTTTATTTATGAAGATACGCCCGACCAAATTACTGCCACACACGATGTAAAAATGGACATGGAAAACGATCGTCCAATGGATAGATTGGTTTGTGGTGATGTGGGCTTTGGAAAAACAGAAGTCGCTATTCGTGCGGCATTTAAAGCTGTAGATAACGGAAAACAAGTCGCTATTTTGGTTCCAACAACTATTTTGGCGTATCAACATTACCGAACATTTACAGATAGATTAAAAGATATGCCTGTATCCGTTAGCTATTTGAACCGATTTAGAACTGCCAAGCAAAAAGCGGAAACGTTAAAAGGTTTGGAAGAAGGAAAAATAGATATTGTAATTGGAACGCATCAATTGGTAAATAAAAATGTAAAATTCCGCGATTTAGGCTTACTTATTGTAGATGAAGAACAAAAATTTGGTGTCAATGTAAAAGATAAATTAAAAACCATTGCCGCGAATATTGATACCCTTACTTTAACGGCCACACCCATACCAAGAACGCTACAATTTTCATTAATGGCTGCTCGCGATTTATCAGTAATTACTACACCGCCGCCAAATCGATATCCAATTGAAACGAATGTAATTCGTTTTAATGAAGAAACCATTCGTGATGCTATTTCTTATGAAATTGAACGTGGTGGACAAGTATTTTTCATCAATAATCGTATCGAAAACATTAAGGAAGTTGCTGGAATGATTCAGCGATTGGTTCCCAATGCAAAAGTAGGAATCGGACACGGTCAACTGGATGGGAAAAAACTGGAAGAATTAATGCTTGCCTTTATAGAAGGTGAATTTGATGTTTTAGTGGCTACAACTATTATTGAAAGTGGTTTAGACGTACCAAACGCAAACACGATTTTTATTAATAATGCCAATAATTTTGGGCTTTCAGATTTGCATCAAATGCGAGGCAGAGTAGGGCGTAGCAATAAAAAAGCATTTTGTTATTTTATTACACCACCCGAATCTGTTATGACGGATGATGCCAGAAAACGAATTAATGCTTTAGTTCAGTTTTCAGAATTAGGTAGCGGTTTTAATATTGCGATGAAAGATTTAGAAATTCGTGGTGCCGGCGATTTGTTAGGTGGCGAACAAAGTGGTTTTATTAATGAAATTGGTTTTGATACGTATCAAAAAATTATGAATGAAGCCATTGACGAGCTAAAAGAAAATGAATTTGCCAATTTATACGAAGAAGAAAACGATATTGAAACCAAAGAATTTGTAAAAGAATTTCAAATTGATACTGATTTTGAATTGCTGTTTCCAGACGAATACATCAATAATATTTCGGAGCGATTGAGTTTGTATAATGAATTAGGTTCTGTGAAAAATATTGCAGAATTAGAAGCGTACGAAAAACGTTTAATAGACCGATTTGGTGCTTTGCCTAAAGAAGCGGTTTCTTTATTAAATAGCGTTCGAATCAAATGGAAAGCCAAACAAATTGGATTAGAACGTTTAATTTTGAAACAAAATAAAATGGTTGGATATTTTATTGGCGATCAGCAATCTAATTTTTACCAAAGTAATCGTTTTATGAATGTGATGAAATTTGCTCAACAAAACGGAAATTTATGTAAAGTAAAAGAAAAAGAAACCAAAAACGGATTACGACTTTTAATCACTTTTGAAAACGTAAAAAGCATTCATAAAGCTTTAGAATTAATTGAAATGATATAATCTTAAAAAAGTAATGTTTAACTTTCAAAAAAAAAACTTATTTTTACACGTTTGCATACTAAATAACCAAAATTAAAGTTATTTATAAAAATCACAATACATTGAAAAAGATACAATTAAAATATTTACTTACATTTGGTAGCATTGCCATTCTTTTGGCTTGTTCTACCAAAAAAGACAATTATATAAACAGAAAGTGGCATTCCACAAATACAAAATATAATGTTTTGTACAATGGTGATCTGGCAATGCAAAAAGGAATTACAGATGTAAAAGCAACATATTCTGATGATTTTTGGGACTTACTTCCGTTAGAACGTATGCAAATAATGCCTACAGAACAAAAAGAAGAGGCAGTAACCAAAAATGCAAATTTTGAACGTGCCGAAACTAAGGCTACTAAAGCCATTCAAATTCATTCAATGAATATTGGTGGATACGAAAAAAACAATCAAATTGACGAATCGTACTTGATGTTGGGTAAATCTAGGTATTACGAAAACCGCTATTTGCCTGCTATGGAAGCCTTTAATTATATTTTATATAAGTATCCAACAAGTAATAATGTGTACCAAGCACAAGTGTGGCGCGAAAAAGTCAATTTAAAGTTGGAAAACGAACAATTAGCCATAAAAAACCTAAATAGAACGCTAAAAGGACAAAAAGTTACAGGTCAGGATTTGGCCGATATTCATTCCGTTTTAACCCAAGCGTATATTAAAAAAAATGTTTTAGATAGTGCATTAGTATCGGTAAAAATATCCAAAAAAGAAACCAAATTAAAAGAAGAAAAAGCGCGATATACATTTATTTTAGGACAATTATATGAAAAAATGCAATATTCAGATAGTGCTTATGTGGCGTTTCAAGAAGTAATTGATATGAAACGTAAATCGCCACGTAGTTACACAATTTATTCGCATTTAAAACAAGCAAATCAGTTTGATTTCGCAAAAGGCGACACGGTAGCTTTTCATAAAAATCTTGACAAATTACTTGAGAATATCGAAAATAAAAATTTTAGAGATGTAATACATCATCAAAGAGCCGTTTTTTATGATAAAAAAGGGAAAGACAAATTGGCCATTTTAAACTATAATAAATCTATAAAAAATAGTTTGTCGGATAAATATTTAGCTTCTTTAAATTATAGAAATATCTCGGAAATATATTACAGAAAACAAAATTTTCATTTCGTAAAAAAATATTTAGATTCTACTTTGGTTCATTTAACAGAAAAAAATAAAGAATTTAAACCAACAAAAAAGAAATTAGAAACAATAACAGATGTTGTAAAATATCAATACATTATTAGTTATTCAGATAGTATTATTAGAGTATCAAAAATATCCTCTTCTGAAAAAATTAAATTTTATCAAAAACATATTGAAAAATTAAAAATATCAGATTCTATTGCCGCCAAAAAAGCAGCAGATATTGTAGCACTATTCAAACAAAATCAAAAAGCGGATATGTTTTCTGGAGACAATTTTAGTGATAACCTAAACCCAAAGGATAAAAATTCAGCCGGCGGAATTTCGATGGCTAAAAATCCCGTTTTAGAACAATCTCTAACAAACCAACCTGTAAGTTCATCGGGTATGCAAAGCAATTTTTATTTTTATAATGCTGTAACGGTTGCACAAGGTAAAATTAATTTCAAGAAAAAATGGGGCGATATTAAATATGGCGACAATTGGAAAACGATAGCAGTTTCAAATCAAAACCAAACAGATAATGCATCTGATGAGGAAACAGAAGAAGAAACATTAGATAAAACCGACGAAGCTGGTCTTGAACCAAAATATAAAACCTCTTTTTATATTGATCAACTTCCAAAAGACGCCAAAGCACTTGAAAGTTTAAATATTGAAGCAAATTACGCACGTTTTCAATTGGGTTCTATTTTTAAAGAAAAACTTAAAGAAAATAAGTTAGCCATAACTTCTTTTGAAGCTATTTTGGTAAATGAACCAGAAAGTAAATTGATTTTACCTACGTATTATAATTTATACCAATTATATAGTGCTGATAAAAATGAAAAAGCACTGGTTTATAAACAAAAAATAGTATCAGAATATCCAGAAAGCAGATATGCTTCAGCTTTTAATAACACTGCAATAAATGCCGACATTACAGCGGATTCCGAATTTAATATGTTGTATACGAAAGTAGAAAAAGGATTATTCAGAGAAGCCAATTTAGAAATTGATGCGTTGCTAAAAAAATACGATGGTGACGAATTAAACGCTAAATTCGATGTTTTGAAAGCAAAAATTACGGCAAGATTATTCGGGCTTTCGGCTTATAAAGAGGCGTTGCAAAATATTGTAAATAATTACCCAAAAGCCGCTGAAACTAAGAAAATAGAGTCAATGCTGAATTCAGATATTCTGGCTCTTGAATCATTAAAATTTGGCGCTACACCTAAAACATTTAATTTAGTTTTTATCACCAATTATCCTAACGAGACTTTACATAAAAATTTAATTGAAAAATTAAATAAATATGCTAAAGAATCCGGAGACAGCAAAGTAAAAGTGTCAAACGATATTTACAATCTAGACAAAAATATGATTGTTTTACATGGCATAATAAATAAAGCAACTGCGGAATCGGTGGCTAATTATCTTAAAGAGCACAAAGATTATAAAATTAAAGACACGCCATTTATCATCTCAAATGAAGATTACAAAGTGGTTCAAGTAAAGAAAAACGTAGAAGAATATTTAGCTAAAATCAAATAAGTATGCCAAAATCAGACTACGATTTATTAGGAAAAACAAATCGAATTGTAGAACAAACTTCTATTACTGGGAATATAATTTGTACTGCCGATTTACGCTTGGACGGCGAATTAATTGGCGATATTACTTGCAAAGGAAAAATTGTTTTAGGACCGAAAAGTAAAGTGCAAGGCAATATTACTTGTAAAAACATTGATATCGAAGGCAAATTCAACGGTAAGTTAGTAGTGGAAGAATTGCTAGGAATTAAAAAATCAGCCAAAATTTCTGGAGAAGTAACCGTGGGAAAATTAGCCATAGAACCAGGCGCAATTTTTGAAGCTAGTTGCGAGATGACATCTAAGTAATTTTTTTATAAAATTCAACCAAAAATGACACAAAATAACAAGTTAAAACCCTTAAATAAATGGCTTCAATTAATAAGTATTCCCGCACAAATGGGAATAGTTATTTTTTTGTTTGCTTATTTAGGTCAATATTTAGATGAAAAATACCAATCAGAAAATTATGTAAAAATTTTTACAATTGTAGGAGTTTTTTTAGCCATGTATAATGTAATTCGTCAAGTCAATCAACTGAATAAAAATGAAAAATAACCTCTTGTTTTTTACACGAATTTTCTTTTTTTCTTTTTCGTTATATGCTATCAATCGCTTGGTTTTTTTATTGCCTGGTTTGAAGCAAGCAGAAGAAAAATTTCATTTCCCAATTTTCCATTTATTTTTACTGTTTTTTGTGTTTTTGAATTTAATATTATTCCTTGTAAAAAAAGTGTCTGAAAAAAGCTTTGACAATACGGGGATGGTTTTTATGATAGCCACTTTTGTGAAAACGGGTACAATTTATTTCATAATCAAACCCATTTTAAACATACCAAATAATCAAATTGAAAAAACAAATTGTCTAATTGTTTTTATGGGTTTTTTAGTAATTGAAACGATTATAACAATAGGTATTTTGAATAAAAAACAATAAACCAATTTAATTTCGAATAGTTTGGTGAAAAAAGTAATTTTCTAGTATTGTAATTTAAAGAAAAAAATATACCTTTGCAAAAATTTTTAGTACACTATTTATCAGAATATATATTTTATGTTGATTTCAAGAATAACAATTCACTTATTTATAGCCACAATTTTTGCGGTTTTTCCAGTAGTTTCTTTTGCTAATGCAGTTACAACTAATGTTGCAAAATCGGCACATACAGAAGTTGTAAATCATAGGGAAGTTGCAACTAAAGAAATTGTTTCGGAAGAAACCCAAGCGCAAGAAGAAAGAGCAGAATTCATTCAACATCACTTACTAGATTCTCATGATTTTCATTTGTTTTCTTATGGAAAAGCAACAGGTCATGAATCACACATTGGTTTTCCTTTACCAGTACTTTTATGGGAAGACGGATTGCATTTTTTTATGTCATCACAATTTCACCATGGTGAAGCCGTTGCAGAATCAAATGGTAAATATTTTAAAATAAATCACCACGATGGGATGATTTACAATACGGATGCAAATGGAACTTTCAATGTTGACGAAAAACACCACACTATAAATACAAAACCTATCGATTTTTCTGTCACAAAAAGTATTGTAATGATTTTAATTGTTGCTTTATTGATGTTTATGGTTTTTAGAAACCTCGGAAAATCGTACAGTAAAAATGGCGGAATTGCCACTGGTGTTGGAAGATTTTTCGAGCCTTTAGTTATTTACATCAGAGATGAAATAGCAATTCCTAATATTGGAGAAAAGCATTATAAAAAATACATGAGTCATTTATTGACTATTTTCTTTTTTATCTGGTTTTTAAATATGTTTGGTTTAACCCCGCTTGGAATTAACGTTACCGGAAATATCGCAATTACTGCCTCATTAGCAATAATTACTTATTTCATTACAACGTTTACTGCTAATGGTAATTATTGGGGTCACATTTTCTGGATGCCAGGAGTGCCCGTTCTAATGAAAATTATTTTAGCACCAATCGAGTTTTTAGGGACAATCATTAAGCCATTTTCATTAATGATTCGTTTATATGCAAATATGTTGGCAGGACACGTGGTATTAATGAGTATCATTGCGTTAATGTATACTTTTAGTAGTCCAATCGGAAGTCCATTATCATTTGTATTAGCTTTCGTATTATCAATATTAGAAGTTTTAGTAGCTTTATTACAAGCTTATATTTTTACTATGCTAACGGCACTATATTTTGGAGCCGCAAAAGAAGAGCATCATCACGATGAAGCTCATTAATAAATTGAATGTTTAATTAAATATATATACATTATGGAAGGAACTCTTAACCTTGTAGGAGCTGGATTAGTAGTTATTGGTGCTGGTATAGGTATCGGTAGAATTGGTGGTTCAGCAATGGATGCTATTGCTCGTCAACCAGAAGCGACTGGAAAAATTCAAACCGCTATGCTTATTGCAGCAGCATTAATTGAAGGAATTGGTTTTGCGGCGTTATTCGCAGTAAAATAATTAAAGCTAACAATTGTTGTAACGGTTGGTTACAACAATTGTTTACATTGAAAATTAAAATTAAATACTATATATAATGGAAGAATTATTCGGTCAATTTTCATTTGGTTTATTTATTTTGCAAACGGTTTTATTCATTGGATTAATCCTTTTACTTAAAAAGTTTGCATGGAAGCCTATTTTAGATGCAGTAAACGAACGTGAAGAAGGTATTAAAGATGCTTTATTATCTGCTGAAAATGCAAAAAAAGAAATGATGGCTTTAAAATCAGATAATCAAAAATTATTAGATCAAGCCCGAGCTGAAAGAGATGTTATGATTAAAGAAGCTACAGCTATCAAAGAAAAAATGATTGCTGATGCAAAATCTGAAGCACAATCTCAAGGCGCAAAAATGATTGAACAAGCGAAAGCTACAATCGAAAGCGAAAAAAATAATGCAGTTGCTGAAATCAAAAATCAAGTGTCCTCATTGTCTTTAGAAATCGCTGAAAAATTATTAAAAGAAGAATTATCTAACAAAGACTCTCAAACTAAATTGGTTGAGAAAATGTTAGCTGATGTTAAATTAAACTAATCCAAAGTTATGTCAAGAGCTGCGATTAGATACGCAAAAGCAATTATAGATATCGCTACAGAAAGCAATAACGCTTCAGCTGTAAATAACGATATGAAAACTATTGGCGCTGCAATTAAAGAAAACGGAGAGTTAAGTGAATTTTTATCAAATCCTATAGTTAATGGTACGGTAAAAATGAATGCATTAACTGAAATATTTCCATCTTTACAAGCAGAAACCAAAGGTTTGTTTCAATTGTTAGTAGCAAATAAAAGATTTGAAATTTTGTCTGCAATTACTTCACAATTCAATACATTATTTGATATTGCAAGTGGTATTGAACAAGCAGTTGTTACTACAGCTGTTCCGTTAACTGCTGATTTAGAAGTATTAGTTAAAAATAAGTTGAAAGAATTTTCATCAAACACGATTTCTATTACCAACGTAGTAGATCCTTCAATTATTGGAGGTTTTGTGTTAAGAATTGGAGATAAACAATACAACGCATCTGTGGCAAACAAATTACAACAGTTAAAAAGAGAATTTACATATTAAATAAATACCATTAAATACATATAAAATGGCAGAAATAAAACCAGCTGAAATTTCAGCAATATTAAAGAAACAATTATCAGATTTTCAATCTGGCGCTACGTTAGAAGAAGTAGGTACTGTACTACAAGTTGGTGATGGTATTGCTCGTGTATATGGTTTATCAAATGCGCAGTACGGTGAGTTAGTACAATTCGACAACGGATTAGAAGCTATCGTATTGAACTTAGAAGAAGACAATGTTGGTGTGGTTTTATTAGGACCATCAACTGGAATTAAAGAAGGTTCTAACGTAAAAAGAACTAACAGAATTGCGTCTTTAAAAGTTGGTGAACAAATGGTTGGCCGTGTGGTGGATACATTAGGAAACCCAATTGATGGTAAAGGACCAATAGGTGGCGAATTATACGAAATGCCTTTAGAGCGTAAAGCACCTGGAGTTATTTTCCGTCAACCGGTAACTGAACCATTACAAACTGGTATCAAAGCTATCGATGCTATGATTCCTGTTGGACGTGGACAACGTGAATTAGTTATTGGTGACCGTCAAACTGGTAAATCTTCAGTTTGTTTAGATACCATTTTAAATCAAAAAGAATTTTACGATGCTGGTCAACCAGTATTCTGTATATATGTTGCAATCGGACAAAAAGCGTCTACTGTTGCATCAATCGCAAAAACATTAGAAGAAAAAGGCGCAATGGCTTATACAGTTATTGTTGCTGCAAATGCTTCTGACCCAGCGCCAATGCAAGTATATGCTCCTATGGCAGGTGCTGCAATTGGTGAGTACTTCCGTGATTCAGGCCGTCCTGCTTTAATTATCTATGATGATTTATCTAAGCAAGCCGTTGCTTACCGTGAAGTATCTTTATTATTAAGAAGACCTCCAGGACGTGAAGCGTATCCAGGAGACGTTTTCTACTTACACTCTCGTTTATTAGAAAGAGCATGTAAAGTAATTAACGATGACGAAATTGCTAAAAACATGAATGATTTACCAGATTCTTTAAAAGGAATTGTAAAAGGTGGTGGTTCATTAACAGCGTTACCAATTATTGAAACACAAGCGGGTGACGTTTCTGCATATATCCCAACAAATGTAATTTCGATTACGGATGGACAAATTTTCTTAGATGGAGATTTATTCAACTCTGGGGTTCGTCCTGCAATTAACGTAGGTATTTCCGTATCTCGTGTTGGAGGTAATGCACAAATTAAATCAATGAAAAAAGTAGCTGGAACTTTAAAATTAGACCAAGCACAATTCCGTGAATTAGAAGCTTTCGCGAAATTTGGATCTGACTTAGACGCAGTTACTTTAAATGTAATTGAAAAAGGTAAACGTAACGTAGAAATCTTAAAACAAGGTTTAAATAGTCCGTTTGCTGTTGAAAACCAAGTAGCAATTATTTATGCTGGAACAAAAAACTTATTAAGAAATGTTCCTGTAAATAAAGTAAAAGAATTTGAAAAAGATTATATTCAATTCCTAACTTTAAAACACAAAGACGTTTTAGATGCATTAAAAGCTGGTAAATTTGATGATAACATCACAAATGTATTAGAAGCTGCTGCAAAAGAAATTTCTGCAAAATACTAATTAATTTTCAATTAGCCAATGTGCCCATTATTCAATTAATTGGCACATTGATAATTGTCAAATTGACACATTAATAAAATGGCAAACTTAAAAGAAATACGTAATAGAATTGTATCTGTATCGTCAACGATGCAAATCACTTCTGCTATGAAAATGGTTTCGGCTGCTAAATTAAAAAAAGCACAAGATGCTATTACAGCAATGCGACCTTATTCTCAAAAATTAACCGAGTTAATTCAAAGTTTAAGTGCTTCTTTAGAAGGTGATGTTGCGGCTAATTATACGACTCAAAGAGAAGTTAAAAAGGTATTAGTTGTAGCTATTACTTCTAACAGAGGTTTGTGTGGTGCACTTAACAATAATGTCATTAAGCAAGTTAGAATTTTATCTGATACATACGGACACGATAATGTTGGTGTTTTTGCTATTGGAAAAAAAGCTAATGATGGCTTACATAAATCAAATTATGTTGTAGCTAACAGAAGTGATCTTTTTGATGATTTAACTTTTGATAATACTGCAGAAATCGCACAATCATTAACGCATTTGTTTTTAGATGGTGAATATGATAAAATTGAATTAGTGTACAATCAGTTTGTAAATGCAGCTACTCAATATGTTGTAAACGAACAATTTTTGCCATTAGCACCAATTAAAGGTGCTGCTGCTATTTCATCTGACTATATTTTTGAGCCATCAAAAGAAGAAATTGTATTAGAATTAATACCAAAATCGTTAAAAACACAATTGTACAAAGCGGTTAGAGATTCATTCGCTGCAGAGCACGGCGCACGTATGACGGCAATGCACAAAGCAACAGATAATGCAACTGATTTAAGAAATCAATTGAAATTAACATATAACAAAGCACGTCAGGCTGCAATTACAGGAGAAATCTTAGAAATTGTTGGTGGTGCAGAAGCATTAAATAATTAATTTTATTTACTGTTTTATAACTTCTTAAAGTCCCAATTTATTGGGGCTTTTTTTATTTGCAGAATTGCTAAATAAAATATAAAATCCTTTTAATCAGTTTAATCCGTAGTGAAAAAATTATATATTTGTATAAACCGATTTGATATGAAAAACATTTTTACAGCGTTACTTTTACTATTAAGTTCTCTTGTAATTTCACAAAATCTTCAATTAGAAGAAATTATGAAAGGGAACGAATTTATTGGTCATCAACCTTCAAATCAACGTTGGTCTGCAGATGGGAAAACTATTTATTTTGAATGGAATCCAAACAATGAAATCGGTGATAAAACCTATTACTGGCAAAAAGGTTTTTCTCAACCAAAATTAGTACCAAAAGAAGCCTTTAATTTTTCGAATATTAAATATCAAGTGCAAGAAAAATTTGAGGTTGTATATTACGCAAATCAAGGAACACTATTTTCATATCATAAAAAAACGAAAGAAAACAAGATAATTTATCAAACAACTTCAAATATCAATGCTGTACAAAGAAGTAGTACACCTGATGTAATTTATTTTCAACAAAATAAAAATCTGTATCAATTAAATGTAAAGAATTTTCAATTACTGCAACTTACAAATTTTAAATCTGGGACAGATTCTTCCGATTCCAACAAAGATAATTTTCTAAACTTACAACAAAAGGAATTGTTTCAATTTGTAAACGAGGAAAAAGCCAAATCGGAATGGATTAAATCCCAATCTGAAGAGAAAAAACTAAAGTTTCCTTCCGAAATTTTTTATGGTGCGAACGCTTTAGAGTCAATTAAAATCAATCCAAGTGGAAAATTCGTTACCTATACTATTTCGGAATATCCAACTACAAAAGACACAAAAGTTGAAAATTTTATAACTTCTGATGGGTATACAAAAAGCAAAACGGCACGTGAAAAAGTGTCTATAAATAACAATAGCAAACATAAAATGTATGTGTATCATATAGAGAAAGATACCTTGATGCCAATTTCTTTTTCAAATTTAACAGGGATAAAAACCTTTCCAAAATATTATCAAGAATACAATAATTTAAAAAATTTAGAACCAGTTGAAAAAGCAATAACGATGCAAGCGCCAATATACAATGCATTGGGAAACTTAGCTGTTTTTGAAGCCAGAAGTATAGATAATAAAGACCGTTGGATTCTTCAATTAAATTTAGAAACGGCAACCATTTCGGAAATAGAGTACCAACATGATGAAGCTTGGATTGGCGGACCTGGAATTCCAGGCTATAATTTTAGCAACGGAACGTTAGGGTTTTTAGCCGACAACAAAACCATTTATTTTCAATCTGAAGCAACAGGTTTTTCTCATTTGTATACGTACAATTTGGAAACAAAAAAGAAAATACAACTTACACAAGGTAAATGGGAAGTTCGCGATGTAGTTTTATCAAAATTGTCTAATTCCTTTTATATTACAAGCACTGAAACGCATCCAGGAAATCGTTCTTTCTATAAGTTAGATATTTCGTCTGGTAAAAAAACACCTATTCTTATTGGTGATGGCGCTTATGAAGTGGAATTATCACCGGATGAAACTCAATTGGCAATACGATATTCATTTAGCAACAAACCCTGGGAAATATATCTTGCGGAGAACAAATCCAATCCAATATTAAAACAAATTACATTTTCAACTTCGGATGCTTTCAAAAAATATAATTGGAAAAAGCCGGAAGTTATTTCTTTTAAAGCAACTGATGGAACGGATGTTTTCGCCAGAGTTTATAATCCAAAAGTAGAAAACAAAAATAAAGCGGCTGTTATATTTGTTCACGGGGCAGGATATTTACAAAATGCGCATAAGTATTGGAGCACCTATCACAGAGAATATATGTTTCATAATCTTTTATCTGATTTAGGCTACACCGTTTTAGATATAGATTATCGTGCAAGTGATGGTTACGGACGCGATTTCAGAACTGGAATTTACCGTCATATGGGTGGTTTAGATTTGTCGGATCAATTAGATGGAAAAAAATATTTAGTAGAAAAATTAGGCATTGATGCTAATAAAGTTGGAATCTACGGAGGTTCTTATGGTGGATTTATAACGCTAATGGGTTTATTAACAAAACCTGGCGAATTTAAAGCTGGCGCAGCATTACGTTCGGTTACAGATTGGGCACATTATAATCAAGGATACACAGCTAATATTTTAAATTTTCCTGAAACGGATCCAGAAGCGTTCAAAAAAAGTTCGCCAATTTATTTTGCGGATAATTTACAAGACAAGTTGTTAATGCTTCATGGAATGGTAGATGACAACGTACAATTTCAAGATATTGTTAGAATGACGCAACGTTTTATTGAACTTGGCAAAAAAGATTGGGATTTAGCCGTTTTTCCAGTAGAAGCGCACGGATTTCAGAAAACCTATTCTTGGGTAGATGAATATCGAAGAATTTTGGACTTATTTAATGAAAACTTAGTAGATAAAAAGTAATGGAAATTCGTATTTTAAGTAAAAAAGCCGAAATGTTAGCCCATTTGGATATCGTAAAACAATTATATCCTGATTTTACCGTTGAAAAATATGGTACGCTTTTAGATGAAATGCTTAAAGCCAACTACCAACAAGTTATTGTTACAAAAAACAATAAAACAATAGCGTTAACCGGTGTTTGGATTGGAACAAAATTATGGTCAGGAAAATACATTGAAATTGATAGTTTTGTAGTAGATGAAGATTTTAGAGGTCAAAAAATAGGTGACATTTTAATTGAAGAAGTCCATAAAATAGCTGAAAAAGTAGGTGCAAATCAGATTGTTTTAGATGCGTTTACTACCAATTTTACCGCTGGAAAATTTTATATCAATCACGGATTTCAGCCAAAAGGGTTTCATTTTGTTAAAATATTAAATCAATAAAAATGAAAATAATTGGACTATTCGCAATTACGTTTTTGAATTTAGTTTCTTGTTCTTCTAATAAAGCGCATCAAGAAACCAAACACTATTTTGAAAAAATTACGTATCAAAATTGGGTTGGTGGCGTAAAAGGTGCTGGTGGCGGCACAATTTTAAATATAAATTTACTTAAAAGTATACCTGAAGATACGCAATTAATAAAAATTCAATTTCAAAATAGAGATGGAAATATTATAAAATTGAACGAATTATCTTATCAATCGTCAATAAAAACCTTTGATAACGAATCAGAAACGGTTCCTACTGAAACAATTATAACCAATTTAAAAACCAATCAAGCAAAGATTTTTTTCAATATAAACGGTAAGGAAGTTACAGTTATTATAGATGACATAAAAGAATTACCTATGTTAATGTATCCATCAGTTAAACCAAATAATAATTAACTATTTTTGTTCTTTAAATAAAATAAATTGAGTTCAAACAGAATACTTCTTAAACAAACCCTTATTTACGGTATTGCAACCGTATTGCCTCGTGTAATGAGTTTTTTATTGGTAGGATTACACACGGATTTAATGCCGAAAGTAGCCTATGGAGAAATTACTATACTTTTAGCGTATATGATATTTTTCAATGTGATATTGTCTTACGGAATGGAAACGGCTTTTTTCAGGTTTTACCATAAAGAAGAAAACAAAAAAGAAGTAATTAGTACCGCTACGGTTTCTGTTTTTTGGACCACCATTTTATTTTTATCAGTAGCACTTTTATTTCAAAAAACACTGGCAGGCTTATTAAATATAGATAAAGAATACGTAAACTATGCCATTTGGATTTTAGCTTTCGATGCGCTTGTAATTATTCCGTTTTCTAAGCTTCGTGCTGAGCAAAGGCCCATTAGATACTCTGTGCTAAAAATTTCTAATGTGCTTATTTATTTGTTATTAAACGTATTTTTATTGGCAATATTACCCAAATTAGCACAAGCCAATCCGCAAGGTTTTTGGAGTTCTTTTTATGTGGAAGACTATCAAATTGGGTATGTTTTCTTGTCAAATTTAATGGCGAGTTTATTCACTTTTGTGTTATTTATGCCGCATTATTTTCAGCCTAACTGGTTTTTTAATAATGAACTATGGAAAAAAATGCTTCATTATGGTTGGCCAATATTATTTGCAGGTTTGGCTTTTGGAATCAATGAACATTTAGATAAAATTTTATTATCAGAATGGTTAGATCCAGCAACTGCAAAGGCAGCAGTTGGTGCGTATTCTGCGTGTTATAAAATCGGCTTGTTTATGGTTCTGTTTCGTACCGCTTATACATTGGGTATCGAACCGTTTTTCTTCAGTCAAGCTGGAAATGAGAATGCGCCACAAACCTATGCCACAATTACTAAATATTTTGTGATTTTAGGCTCTTTAATTTTATTAGTTGTGGTCGTTTTTGCTGATGTTGTAAAATTCTTTTTAGTAAGACAACCAGAATATTGGGAAGCCATGTCAATAGTACCTTTAATCATAATCGCGAATTTCTTTTTAGGGATCTATACGAGTTTATCTGTTTGGTATAAATTAATTGATAAAACAATAATAGGTGCTTATATTTCCGCAATTGGTGCAATTATTACTTTAAGTATGAATTATATTTTAATAGTAAAATTCAACCTGAGTTATTTGGGTTCAGCGATTGCAACTATTTGTGCTTACGGAAGTATGATGGTGATTTCGTATTATTTAGGAAAAGAGAAATATCCAATTCCTTTCGAAATGAAAAAGATTTTAACGTATCTTTTTGCTTCTATTACTTTGGCTTGTATTTCATTTTACGTTAAAGAATTAAGAGAAACGTTTGTTTTTGGAATACTTGCAATCATTGGCTTTAGTTATTATATTTATAAAAATGAAAAAGAAGTAATTTTAAAATTAATAAAACGAAAATAAACAGACTTTACAGTCTTAAAATAAATAAAACCTTGCGAACTTTGCGAAAAATCTTTACGATTTCGCGGTAAAAAAACAAAACAATGCAAATAAAAATTATAAATAAATCGCAACATCCATTACCTAACTACGAAACGAATGCTTCAGCTGGAATGGATTTACGTGCGAATTTAACCGAATCAATAATCTTACAACCTTTAGAAAGAATCTTGGTTAAAACAGGTCTTTTTATAGAATTACCAATTGGTTATGAAGCGCAAGTGCGACCAAGAAGTGGTTTGGCTTTTAAAAAAGGCATTACTGTTTTAAATTCACCAGGAACAGTAGATGCGGATTATCGTGGCGAAATTGGTGTGATTTTAGTCAATTTATCCAATGAAGATTTCGTTATTGAAAACGGAGAACGCATCGCACAACTAATCATCGCCAAACACGAACGCGCCGAATGGCAAGAAACAATAGAATTAACCGAAACGTCTCGCGGAGAAGGTGGATTTGGGAGTACGGGTGTGAAGTAAAACTTCAACATTCAAAATTCCAAGTTGAATATTCCAAGTTAAAAAATGTTGAATATTCAATTTTGATTAACGAATTTTGAAAAAGTAAATAGTAACAGAAATAATTATATAAGCCATGAAAAAATTTGATTTACACGAGAGACTAATTGATTTTGCAGTTCAAATCATTAACATTACAGATAATGTAAAAACATCAAAAGCTGGTAATCATTTGTCAGGTCAAATTGTTAGATCAGGAACAGCTCCATCTTTGAACTATAGTGAAGCACAAAGCGCAGAATCAAGAAATGATTTTATTCATAAAATGTCGGTTGTTTTGAAAGAACTAAGAGAAACCCAATCTAATTTAAAGATAATATGTAGAGCAAATTTGTTTATGGGACAAGAAATTGAAATAACTTCTGCAATTAAAGAAAGCGATGAATTAATATCAATTTTTGTGAAAAGTATTGAAACATCAAGAAATAAAAACAAGTAACAATTAATTCAATATTCAAAATTCCAAGTTGAATATTCTATGTTTAAAAATGTTGAATATTCAATCTTGAATAACGAATTTTGAAGTTTTAAAAAAATTAATATGAAAATAATAGTACCAATGGCTGGTCGTGGTTCACGTCTTCGCCCACACACATTAACCATTCCTAAACCATTAATTCCAATTGCTGGAAAACCAATTGTACACCGTTTGGTGGAAGATATTGCTAAAGTAATTAATCAACCAATTGATGAAGTAGCGTTTATCATTCACGAAAGTTTCGGTGCAACAGTAGAAAAAGATTTATTGGCGATTGCTACAAAAATTGGAGCAAAAGGAACCATTTATTTCCAAAATGAAGCGTTAGGAACGGGTCACGCTATTATGTGTGCGAAGGATTCTTTATCCGGACCAGCAGTTATAGCTTATGCAGATACGTTAATTCGTGCCGATTTTGAATTGGATGCAACTGCCGATAGCTTAATTTGGGTAAAACAAGTCGATCAACCAGAAGCATTTGGTGTAATTAACTTAAATGAAGCCAATGAAATTATTGAGTTAGTAGAAAAACCTAAAGAATTTGTATCTGATTTAGCCGTTATCGGAATTTATTATTTTAAAGATATAGCAGTTCTTAAAAACGAATTACAAGCGGTTTTAGATAACAACATTATTCACGGTGGCGAATACCAAATTAATGATGGTATCAAACAAATGATGGCAAAAGGTATGAAATTCGTACCTGGCAAAGTTGATGAATGGATGGATTGCGGAAATAAAGATGTTACCGTGGACACCAACAACAGAATGTTAGGATTTTTACATCAAGACGGCGAAGATTTAGTAGCTAAAGATGTGCGTTTAGATAATTCACAAATCATTCCACCTTGTTTTATTGGCGAAGGAGTTCAAATTATTGATTCTATAATTGGACCAAATGTTTCTATCGGAAAAGGGTCACATATTCAAAATAGTAAGATTCAAAATAGTTTAATTCAAACGCATTCACATATTAAAAATGCAAAATTAGATAATGCGATGATTGGAAATCACGTAAATTATAATGGCGAGTTTACAAGCGTAAGTTTAGGTGACTATTCAACAATGGAATAATTTTTGTAATACTTTTATTTAACAACAAAATATGTATAAAATAATAGCATTTCTTTTCCTTTTTCAAATTTCTTTTGGACAGATAAATCCAGAAGAAGTAGAGACTGCGGAAAATGAATTTGAAACTAATTTTTTTGATGCTTTAAAAGAAAAAGCTATAGAAAATTACGACAAAGCTATTATAGCCTTACAAAAATGTTTGCTAAAAGAACCTGCAAACCCAGAAATACATTACCAGTTAGGCGTAAATTATTTAGCGCAAAAAAAGTATGTAGAAGCAGAAAATGCGTTTCAAAAAGCAGTCGATTTAGAGCCCAAACAACTTTGGTATTTGAATGGTTTGTATGATGTACATTATCAAACCAAAGCGTATGAAAAAGCAATTGTTATAGTTGAAAAATTAGTCACTTTCGATGCAAATATGAAAGAAGATTTAGTGTCGTTATATATGAATACCCAGCAATTTGATAAAGCCAAAATTGTAATTAATGATATTGAAAGCAAAGGAACATTGACCAAAGCTATGGAATCGTATCAAATGCAAATTCAAAGTATGCAAAAAGGGAACAAACCAAATAGTAACGATTTAGTTGAAGCCATAAAAAGCAACCCTAAAGCAGAACAAAATTATATCGATTTAATTTATGCGTATTCTGTAAACAATCAAGAAGACAAAGCATTTGAAACGGCTTTGATGTTAGAAAAAGAGTTGCCAAATTCTGATTTAGCACACGTTAGTTTGGTTAAATTTCACATTCAAGCGAATGACATTTCAAAAGCTACAGATTCTTACAAAAGAGTTATAAAAAGCAGTAAAATTGATTTTAAAATTAAGCAACGCGTTTTAAACGAGTACTTAATATTTGCCATTAAAAATCCGCAATTACTTGTAGAAATTGACAATAGCATTTCATATTTCGACAATAATGTGGGTATGGATGTTAATAAAGAATTAGGAAAATTCTTCTATAATAAGAATAATTTCGAATTGGCACAGAAGTACATCGAAAAATCCAATTCAAACGACATTGAAGCAATTGATTTACTTTTGAATATTTATGATTTCAATAAGCAATTTGAAAAAATGGCAAAAAAATCAGAGGAATACATCGATTTATTTCCAACCAAAGCCAATTTGTATTATTACGCCGCAAAAGGAAATAACAACTTGAAAAATTTTAAAAAAGCAAAAGATTTTTTAGAAATGGGAATTGATTATGTTATTGATGATCCAATTTTAGAAGCCGGATTTTGCAAGCAATTTATAATTTGCGCCGACGCATTATCGGATTTAAAAATGAAACAAACCTATCAAAAAAAATTAGATGCAATTTCTAATAAATAATATGAAAAAAATTTTCACATTCCTAATTTTAGTAGTCGTTTTAGCTTCGTGCAAAACGAAAAAAACAGTCGTAGAACAAACCGTTTCTAAACAAACTGTGGTTGATAATAAAGCGAAAGCAATTATTGAAAAGCATTATCAAAATACGTTGAATTTTCAAACGGTTTCTATTCGTTCTTCTGCAGATTATGAAGACCAAAAACAATCCATTTCCATAGGTGCCGATATCAGAATTAAAAAAGATGAAATCATTTGGATCAATCTAAAATTTTTCGGTATTCCAATGGCAAAAGCACTTATAACGCCAACAAGAGTAAGTTATTATGAAAAAACAAACGGAACTTTTTTTGATGGTGACTATTCTATTTTAGCTAAAATATTAGGTACCGATTTAGATTTTCAAAAAGTGCAAAATTTGTTGTTAGGACGTCCTATTGATGATTTAACCAAAGACGTTTTCATTGCAGAAATTGCAACTAATCTAGTACAATTAAAATCAAAAAAACAAGCTGATATTGAAAAGTTATTTCGTTTTGAAACAGGAAATTATTTGTTAAAAGAACAATTTATCAACCAAATTTCAAAAAACAGAAACGTTTTAGTGAACTATCCATCTTTTACAAATCAAGACAATATATTTATGCCAACTGGCGTTTCTATACTTGCCAACCAACAAAATCAAGTTAAAATTAATGTAGAATATAAAAAAATTACGTTTAATGAATCATTATCGTATCCATATTCTATCCCAGATGGTTATTCTCAAATAAAAATAGATTAATTTTGTAAAAAATATCAAGAATGAACAAATTTCTTTTATCCCTATTCGTACTCTTTTTTTCCTTTTCAGCAATAGCACAAATTGATGAGAAAGAAAAATTAGAACAAAGAAAAGAACAATTACAAAAAGAATTGTCTGAAGCAAAAACCAAACTTCAGAATGAAAAGAAAAAAGAAAAATCCGTTTTGAAAGAAATTGCGGGACAAGATGCCCAAATTAAAATTTCCGAAAAAATTATTTCTACAATCGCCAAACAAGCACGAATTTTAGACGACAATATTTATTTAACGCAATTAGAAATTAATAAGTTAAATAAAGATTTAAAAATAATGAAGGAAGATTATGCGAAAATGATTGTAAAATCATACAAAAGTCGTTCTGAACAAAGCCGATTTATGTTTGTATTGTCTTCTACGAGTTTTTTGCAAGCTTACAAACGTGTGCAATATATGAAACAATATGCAGGGTATAGAAAACGTCAAGCCGAAGAAATAAAAGTAAAACAAGCAAGATTAGGAACTGCTGTTGGCGAACTGCAAACCAACAAAAAAGAAAAAGAAGTAGTTATTGTTGAAAAAACAAAAATCAAAGCCGAACACGAAAAATTAAAACAAGAAATAGTAGCAACGGCAAAACTTATACAAAAAGACAAGAAAAAAATTGCTGCAGATATTGCTAAAATGGATAAAGAAAGAAAATCCATCGATAAAAAAATCAAAAAAATGATTAACGATGCGATTGCAGCTGAAAACAAAAAAAATGCCGCTAAGAAAAAAGCGGCAGCAACTGCTTCAGGAAATACTGTGCCTGTGAAAATAGCACCGGTTTCTTCTACAAAAATTGAATTAACACCTGAAGGAAAATTATCTTCAGATAGTTTTAAAGCCAACAAAGGGCAATTGCCTTGGCCTGCAGAAAAAGGATTTATTTCCACTGGATACGGAGATCAGCCACATCCAGATTATAGCAATATTGTCATTCATAATAGCGGAATCGACATCACTACGGATTCCGGTTCTTCAGCACGTGCCGTTTTTGCTGGTGAAGTATCAGGTGTGCAAGTATCTCAAACTACAAATACCTATACCGTATTGGTGCGTCACGGAGATTTCTTTACCGCATATAGTAATTTAAGTAGCGTTTCGGTTTCTGTGGGTAATAAAGTTACGGCAAAACAAACGCTCGGAAAAATAAAAACAAATGCCAAAGGAAATTCGGTGTTAAAATTTGTTATCAATCAAAACACAACGGTTCTAAATCCAAAAAGTTGGTTAAAACCTAAATAATTTTTAGGAGCAAAACCCCAATTTTCAGAAGACTTTCGGTCCCGCTATCCGCTATATTTTTTCTTTTGTTGCCTGAGGAACTCGAAGGCAACAAAAGAAAAAGATGCCGCTCCTATCGGGGCTAAAACACAACAATTGTTTTCAAAATATAACACAGCGAAAGTCCGTTCAATCCCTAAAATCTGTGTACCCATCAAATTCATAAACTTTACTTATCTTTGCACAAAATTACACCATGCCAAAAATAGGAAACATCATTTTGCCCGATTATCCCTTACTTCTTGCTCCAATGGAAGATGTGAGTGATCCGCCATTTCGCCGTTTGTGTAAAATGCACGGAGCCGATTTGATGTATTCTGAATTTATATCATCAGAAGGTTTAATTCGTGATGCCATGAAAAGCAAAATGAAATTAGATATTTTCGATTACGAACGTCCAGTTGGTATTCAAATTTTTGGTGGTGATGAAGAAGCTATGGAACTATCTGCTAAAATTGTAGACACCGTTCAACCTGATTTAGTAGATATTAATTTTGGTTGTCCCGTAAAAAAAGTAGTTTGTAAAGGCGCTGGCGCTGGAGTTTTAAAAGACATCGATTTAATGGTGCGCTTAACCAAAGCAGTTATTAAAGGAACTAGTTTACCGGTGACTGTAAAAACCCGTTTGGGTTGGGACGAAAGTTCAATCAATATTGATGAAGTCGCTGAACGTTTACAAGATATTGGTGTACAAGCTTTAACTGTACACGCCAGAACACGTGCCCAAATGTATAAAGGGCATTCCGATTGGACGCATATTGAACGTATCAAAAATAATCCTAGAATTTCTATGCCAATCTTCGGAAATGGTGATATCGATTCTCCAGAAAAAGCCTTAGAATATAAAAATAAATTCGGTTTAGATGGTATGATGATCGGTCGTGCTGCAATAGGTTACCCTTGGATTTTTAACGAAATCAAACACTTTTTCAAAACAGGTGAAAAATTAGCCCCACCAACTGTTGCAGACAGAGTAGAAGCCGCTCAAAACCACTTAATTTGGTCTATGGAATGGAAAGGCGAACGTGTTGGAATTGTAGAAATGCGTCGTCATTATACCAATTATTTCAAAGGCATTCAAGATTTCAAACCATACAAACAGCGATTAGTTACCACCGACGGACACAACGAATTATTTGATATTTTCAATCAAATAAAAGAAGTGTATGCAAATTACGATAATGTGTTAACTGGTTAGTAAGTCAATTTTCTAATTATTTTTACCACGCTTAGTTTGTCATCCTGAAAGGATCTCACGCAAATTTTACATTCTATTAATTTGTGAAATCTGCGATAATCTGTGTTCGAGTTTTGTGATTCTTTTTGAAAAAATTGCGAATCTCTACGAAATAATCTAACTTTCCGTTTTCAAAATAGAACTTATGCAAACTATTTCTACGATTAAAATTCTTCATCTTGACACCAATCATCCGTTGCTTTGGGAGCAATTAGAAAAGGCAGGTTTTCAGAATGAAGCAGATTATACTTCCACCAAAGAAGCAGTAGAAAGTAAAATAGAAAACTATCACGGAATAGTGATTAGAAGCCGATTTAAAATTGATAAACCCTTTATTGATAAAGCAAAAAACTTACAATTCATAGCGCGTGTGGGCGCTGGCTTAGAAAGTATCGATTGTGAGTATGCCGAAAGTAAAAACATTAAACTAATTGCCGCTCCTGAAGGAAATGCTACTGCTGTTGGCGAACATTCTTTAGGGATGCTTTTGTCGCTATTTAATAAATTAAATACTGCCGATAAAGAAGTGAAATCCGGACAATGGAACCGAGAAAGTAATCGCGGAACGGAATTAGACGGCAAAACAATCGGTATTATTGGATATGGAAATATGGGAAAATCTTTTGCAAAAAAATTGCGAGGTTTTGATGTAGAGGTTTTGTGTTACGACATTTTACCAAATAAAGGAGATGAAAATGCCAAACAAGTTGACTTGCAAGAAATTCAACAAAAAGTAGATGTGTTAAGTTTACACATTCCGTGGACACCAGAAACGGATAAAATGGTAAATATTACGTTTATCAATCAATTTGCAAAGCCGTTTTGGCTACTAAATACCGCAAGAGGGAAAAGTGTAGTAACTACCGATTTAGTAACCGCCTTACAATCCGGTAAAATTTTAGGCGCGGGCTTAGACGTTTTAGAATACGAAAAACTATCTTTTGAAACCTTATTTGAAGGTAAAAAACCTGAAGCGTTTGATTATTTATTACAAGCCAAAAATGTAATTTTAACACCACATATTGCTGGATGGACATTTGAAAGTAAAGAAAAACTTGCTCAAGTTATTGTAGATAAAATTTTAAGAGTATATGTAACAAAATAAAAAAATAGGCATCTAATCAAAAACTAAAACTATAAAACTATGAATGAAGTTACAAAACAAGAGGAGTGGAATAACTCTAAGCCAAATATCCCAGTATTTAAAGTAGATCCAATAATGGTATTAATTTTCGGAATTTTAACTTGCGGATTATATTTAATATATTGGAATATTAAAGCTGCTGAAGTTATGAATGCAGTATCAGGGAAAGAAGTAATTTCTTCTCCAGTAGCTATTTTAGCTGGATGTTGTTTGCCTATTAATTTATATTACTATTGGATTGCTGGAAAAGAAGCATTGCCAAAAATATATGAGTTAACGGGGCAACCACAAAAAGACGAGTCAGCACTTTTGTTAGTATTGGGTTTTTTCTTTCCAATGGTTTCTGCCATGATTATTCAAGGTGATATAAATAAATTATACAATTAAGCCGTTTATAAAAAATAGAATATTAGGGATAATTGGTGTATTAGTTACACTAATTGTTCCTTTTTTTATTCAACAAAATAATTCTGGGGATTTAGATAACGAACAATCTCTTTGTCCGTTTAAAATGTTAACCGGTTTTCCTTGTCCAGGATGTGGAATTACAAAATCTATTGTATATTTCTATGAAGGTGATATTTATAGAAGTTTATTTCATCATCTATTTGGACCACTTTTTGTATTTTTTTGTCTCTTGGTTTTGTTTAAACTTATTGCAGAATTAATTTATAAAAAACCATTTTTTGATAAATTATTTTACAGCATTAAGCTAGCTTACTTTGTAGGAACATTATTAGGAATCTACCACTTAATTAGATTGTTTTTTTACATCAAAGATAATAATTTAGAAGCAATATTAAAGCAGTCTATTTGGAAATAGTTTTTTTTAATTCTTCATAAAAATATTTAACAAATTTCAAAAAAATGTTGCAAAAACTCAAGAATATTGTTTTTATTTTCATAATATTTTAATAATTAACTAATTAAATTCATTTATATGAGTAACGAAAAACAAATTTCAAACGCACCAATGATATTGGGTATTATTGGCGGTATTTTAGGTCTTCCTGCTGCAATTTGTTCTGGAGCATGTGCTGCAGGACTTTCAACACTTGCAGATGGAGCTACAAAACAATCTACAGATAATTCAGGAAGTGCGTTTTTATGGATAGGTTTAATAGCAGCTATACTTGGTCTTGTTAGTGCTTTCCTATACAAGAAAGATTCAAAAAAGTGGGGGGTAATGATGATTATTGCAGGTCTATTATCTGGTGTAACTTTAGTTACTTTTAATTTACTTTCTTTTATAGTTTGCATTTTATTTTTAATAGGTGGAGTTATTTCATTGACACAAAAAAATCAAGCTTAATAATTTTAATTGGTGGGGTTTAACCCCACCTTTTTTTAATGCTTAGATATTTAGAAATAGGATACAATAATTTTATTCCATCTTATAATCTGTTTGTAGGAATTGGAATTGCTATAGCTATGCTTTTTCTTCAATATCAAATTCCATTTAAAGCAATGGGTGAAGCACAAAAACATAAAATTCATTTAAGTTTAATTATTTCAATTTTTTTGGGTTTTATGGGCGCATTTATCTTTGATGCTTATTCTCAAAACATTGAATTGACATTTGATAATTTAAACAAAATCGGACTCACATTTTTAGGTGGTCTAATCAGTGGATTAATTGTTTTAGTATTTTGTCTTAAAAGTTTTAAATTTCCGATTTTATCTACTCTCGATTTTATGACATTGCCATTTTGTATCTCTCATTTTTTTGGAAGACTTGGTTGTTTTATGGCAGGATGTTGTTTTGGGAATCCAACTAATTCAATTTTGGGTGTAACTTTTCCTATTGATAGTTTACCTTTTAACCATTTTCAAAGACTTGTTAATGTACATCCAACTCAATTATACGAATGCGCTTTTGTTTTATGCTTATTTTTGTTTTTTTTGAAATATAAAATTAAAAATCAATTTTATATTTATATTCTAACATATTCAATTTTTAGATTTACGCTGGAGTTTATTAGAGCAGACAATAGGGGTTCTGTTTTAAATCAAAATGTATTTACACCATCTCAAATAATTTCAATATTTGTAGTATTTTTTTTAGGAATAATTTTTTTTATGAAAAAATCTTACCATAAACAGAGACATTCAAACTAAACTAACGGCTAATTAATAATTTTTAATTAGCCTTTATGTTTTCTTTCTAATTCCGCTTGAAATTCTTCCATTACAGGCTTAACCGTGCTTTCTGGAATATCTGAAATTTTAATATACATCAACCCGTCGATGGCGTTATTAAACATTGGGTCTACGTTAAACGCTACAACTTTAGCATTTTGTTTGATATATTTTTTAATTAAAACAGGCAATCGTAATGATCCTGGTTCAATTTCGTCGATAATTTTATCAAATTTATTTAAGTCGGCTTCAGTTTCATTAAAAACGAAATCTTTATCTGCGTCTTTTAATTTAACCTTAAACTCTTTTTTGGGTTTAATATATTGCGCCACGTATGGATCGTAATAATTGGATTTCATAAATTCAATCATTAACGATTTTGAAAACTCAGAAAACTGATTACTAATACTCACACCCCCAATTAAAAATTTATGTTCAGGATAATGCAAAGTGGTATGTACAATTCCTTTCCAAAGTAAAAACAAAGGCATTGGTTTTTGTTGGTATTGCGAAATAATAAAAGCCCTTCCCATTTCAATTGATTGACTCATCATATCATTCAATTCGGGTTCAAATTTAAAAAGTTCGTTTAAATAAAAACCTTCTAAACCATATTCAGGAAATATTTTCGAGCCAAACCCCATTCTATAAGCTCCAGCAATCATTTGAGCTTCATCATCCCATAAAAACATATGGTGATAGTATTGGTCGTATTTATCTAAATCAATTGCCTCATTTGTGCCTTCACCTACTTCTCTAAAAGTAATTTCTCGTAACCTACCGATTTCGTGTAAAATATTTGGAATTTTTTCGGCGGTTACTAAAAATACTTTATAGTTTTTACTTTGTAATAATTGATAATCGCCTTCTTTTAAGAAATTAATTTCTTCAATAATTTGTTCGTGATTGGCAGGTTTTACAATTTGTTTTGCTGCTTTAGGACTGGTGAATTTTGGAAACGTCAACTTAAAGTTTTCCTCCTCAAAAGAATTAGAAAGCATGTACGTTTTCTTTCTTAAAAACTTTCCTAATTCTGGAATACTTTCATATTCATTCAATTCATTAACCGAAATTGGTTTTCCAATTCTAACTTTTATTATGCGATGTTTTTGGGTTAATAATTCGCTTGGTAATTTTGCCGTACGTAACGTATCGTTTAACTTAGATAGTCGATAAAATAGTTTGCTGTTTTGAGCATGAAAATAAATAGGAACAACTGGTACTTTTGCTTTTTTAATAATTTTTAAGGCACCTTCTTCCCAAGGTTTATCTACAATTAATTTTCCATCTTTATAGGTAGAAACTTCTCCTGCAGGAAAAATCCCTAAAGGTTTTCCATCGCTTAAATGACGTAACGTTTCTTTTATTCCAATTACACTAGATTTCGCATCTTTATGATTTTCAAACGGATTTACCGGCATAATATAAGGTTTCATCGGTTCAATTCTATGCAATAAAAAATTGGCAATTATTTTGAAATTAGGTTCGCGTTCAAGCATTAATTTCAGTAATAAAATACCATCAATTCCACCTAAGGGATGATTAGATATGGTAATGTAAGCGCCCTCTTTTGGTAAACGTTTTAAATCTTCCTCAGGAATTTCAAATTTAATTTGAAACTCATCTAAAATAGCATTTAAAAACTCTAAATCGCTTAAATGTTTATTTCTATTATAAATTTTATTAAGTGTAGAAATTTTGAGAACTTTCATGAGCAACCACCCAGAAAAAGTTCCTATAAAACCATATTTGTCCGTCTTTATTGCTTTGGCTACTTCTTTTGCAGTAACTAATCCCATTTATTTTTGTTTAGAGCGAATAACAAAGATAGCAATTCTATTTAATTTCTTTATATCTTGTTTAAACAATTGCCAACAATTTATTAATTGGCATTTTTTGATAAATTTTTTACAAATTCCTCATTTAATCCTACATTTTATTGAAAACTTTTTCTATTTTTGATAATTAGTTTTTTAACTACGTTCGTATATCATAAAAATGTGCAAAAGTAGGTTTGGAAATAAAAATTTCTTAAGGTTTTAATACTTAAATTAGTTAATGAAGATTATCTCTTACAATGTAAACGGAATTAGAGCAGCCATAGCCAAAGGGTTTATTGAATGGCTAAAAAGCGCTAACCCAGATGTAATTTGTTTACAAGAAATCAAAGCTACTGAGGATCAAATTCCCACAGATGAAATAACGGCTGCGGGTTATCCGTATCAATATTATTTTTCAGCACAAAAAAAAGGATATAGTGGTGTTGCCATTTTATGTAAAACCGAACCTAAAAATATCGTATTTGGAACAGGTCTTGAAAGTATGGATTTTGAAGGAAGAAATGTCCGTGTAGATTTTGAAAATTTTTCAGTTATGAGTATGTATTTGCCTTCTGGAACCAATAATGACAGACTTGGATATAAGTTTCAATACATGGACGATATTCAGGATTATATCGTAAACTTGCGACAAGAAATTCCGCATTTAGTAGTTTGTGGTGATTATAATATTTGTCACGAAGCTATAGATATTCATAATCCAAAAGGAAACGAAAAAACATCTGGTTTTTTACCAGAAGAACGCGCTTGGTTAGATGGTTTTATGAAGACAGGAATGATTGATACATTTCGTCATCTAAATAAAGAACCGCATAATTATAGCTGGTGGAGTTATAGAGCAAATGCAAGAAATAACAACAAAGGTTGGCGAATTGATTATTGTTTAGCATCCGAACCTTTAAAAGAAAAAATAAAAAGAGCCTTAATTTTACCAGAAGCCAAACATTCAGATCATTGTCCTGTTTTGGTAGAAATAGGTTAGATAATATACAACCAAATTAGAAAAAGAAACGTCTAAAGTAAATAATAATAACCGATTCGAACAGAATCAAATATATATAAAAAGATGATAAGAAAAATCACATTAGGACTTGCAATATTAAGTTTGAGTACATCTTGTGTTTCCAAAAAAATCTATCAAGATTTAGAAAACAAGTTTGCGGATTTAAAAAAAGAACGCAACGCGTTAGCAGATGAAAATGAAGGATTAAAAACCAATAATTCTACTTTGCAAACCGATTTAAACAAATATAAATCGGAAGCAGAAAAATTAAAGGCGGAACGCGATAAATTAGCTGCTGATTACGCCGCTACTAAGAAAAGTTTAGACAATTTAAAATCGTCTTACGATGCATTAGAAAAAGATAGCAATGAAGCATTAGATGCGAATATCAAAAAAAATCGTGAATTGTTAGCCGAATTAGAAGCCAAACAAAAAGCAATGGGTGCTGAACAAGATAAATTAAATAAATTGAAAGCCGATTTATTAAAATCATCTACGCGTTTAGCAGAATTAGAAAAAATTATGGCCGACAAAGAAGCGGCTATGAAAAAACTGAAAGAAACCTTATCTAAATCCCTTAAAGCGTTTGAAGGAAAAGGTTTAACCGTTACTGAAAGAGATGGAAAAGTGTATGTTTCTATGGAAAACAAATTACTTTTCGAATCAGGAAGTTGGACTGTTGGAACAGAAGGTAAAAAAGCGGTTGATTTAGTAGGAAAAGTGTTAGGTGATAATACTGATATTTCGGTACTTATTGAAGGACATACAGATAATGATAAAATCGTTGGTTCTATAGGTGGTGGTGTAGAAAATAACTGGGATTTATCTACCAAACGTGCAACAGCAATTGTAACCATTTTATCGGCTAATGCCAAAGTTAAAAAAGAAAATTTAACAGCAGCTGGTCGTGGAGAATTCGCACCTTTATTCTCAAATGAAACGGCAGAAGGAAAAGCAAAAAACCGTAGAATCGAATTTATTTTAACACCAAAATTAGACGAATTGTCTAAGTTGTTAAACGAATTGTAAGATTCAATTTAATAATTAAAGTTGCCTAAGAGGAAATTATTTTTTTAGGCAACTTTCTTATTTCATAAAATATGAACTCATTTCTTCCATTACTTCAGCAATTAGAAAATCATATTTCTAATTTTGAAAAAACAAATATGAAGGTTTCAAATAGTACTATTGGCTGGCAAATAGACCATTGTTTGTTGGTTATAAATGGCATTATTGGTCATATAGAAATTTCAGAGCCATCTAAATTTAAACCCAAATGGACCTTTCCTAAATTTATGGTTTTTACAACAGGTAAAATTCCAAGAGGTAAAGCACAAGCGCCAAAAGTGGTAATTCCAAATCAGGTTGCTACTCAAGAGGAACTACTCGCAAAACTAGAAGCGGCCAGAAATAATGTTTTAAAACTGGATTCTTTTTCTGAAAATCAGTTTTTTAATCATCCTTTTTTTAAGGATTTAAATGTAAAACAAACCAAAAAATTTTTAACGATTCACACCAAACATCATTTAAAAATTATAGAGGATATCTTGAAATAAATAAAATCTATATCACTTATGCTCTTCTCTTTTTTAAACTTTGTAACTTCGTCATTCAATACATTTTTATAATGAAATTCACTACGCTACCAAATACCAATTTAAAAGTCAGCAAAGCTTGTTTAGGAACAATGACATTCGGAAATCAAAATACCGAAGCGGAATCCCATTTTCAATTAGATTACGCTACAGAACGTGGTATTAATTTTATCGATACAGCCGAAATGTATCCTATTGGCGGCAACGAACATATTTTTGGAAGTACAGAACGTTTTATTGGAACTTGGTTTGCTAAAAACAAACATAAAAGAGATGATTTAGTGATAGCCACTAAAATTGCAGGACCAAATAGAGGTATGGATTACATTCGTAAACCATTGGATTTCTCTAAAAAAAGCCTTACCGAAGCGGTAGAATTAAGTTTAAAAAATTTACAAACGGATTACATCGATTTATATCAAACGCATTGGCCGGAGCGAGTAATGAATATGTTTCAAAAAAGAGGGGTAGAAAAATTAGATACCCATTGGCAAGAAAATATTTTTGAAGTTTTAACTGTTTTTGATGGTTTAATTAAAGAAGGAAAAATAAAACATATTGGTATTTCAAATGAAAACCCGTGGGGTGTGATGAAGTTTTTAATGGAAAGTGAAAAACATAATTTACCTAGAATTGCCACCATTCAAAATCCATTTTCTTTGTTAAATCGTTTATATGAAGTGGGTTTGTCTGAAATTGGAATGCGGGAAAATGTTGGTTTATTAGCTTATTCACCATTAGGTTTTGGATTTTTATCTGGTAAATATTTAAATGGAATTCCAGAAAATTCTCGAATGAAATTATTTCCAAATTTTGTACGTTATTCAAACGGAAATTGTTTTAAAGCTACAAAATTATACCAAGATTTAGCACATAGTTTGGGCTTAACCATAACTGAAATGGCAATTGCCTTTGTCAACCATCAAGAATTTGTGACTTCAACCATAATTGGCGCTACCACAATTGACCAACTTGAAGAAAATATCAATGCGTTTGAGGTACTATTAACCGATGCTGTTTTTGACGAAATCAATAAAATTCATGAATTAATTCCAAACCCAGCGCCTTAATTTTTTTATTCTTATTTTAAATTTCAAATAAAAACACTATTTTTACTCCCTCTTAATCTTAAAATAAAAACTATGAAGCCTATATTATTGTTTATTCTGTCAATTTCATTTTCAGGTTACTCTCAAGTTCAATCTGTTGGCCGAGAAACCAGTCAATTTGCATCTTGGGATTTAACAAGAGAAGTAAAGTCAACCATAAAAATTAAAGAAGTAAGTGGATCGGCTTATGCTGATGAAAACTTTTATGATGGTCAGATTCGTCTTACAGACACGGTTGCAACCATTCTTCCGGTTAGATACAATGTAGTTTTAGATGAATTAGAATTTAAAAAGAATGATAAAGTATACGCTTTAGTTCCTCAAGATTATGCTGTAATAAAAATACCTACTATTAACAAAGTTTATAGCTACTTAAATTATAATTCTGAAAACGTATCTAAAAAAGGTTTTTTGGGAATGGAAACCTCTAATAAAAATATAAATTTTTATACAAAAGAAGTAATTGTTTATGTTCCGTATGCTGATGCATCAAATGCTTATTCAGAACCGATACCTTCTCATTTTAAAAAGGGTGAAAAATTATACTTTATTGGATTATCAGATAAATCTATAGTTGAAATGCCGAAAAAAAACAAAGATCTCTTGGGATTATTTCCTAATTATGAGAAGGAAATATCGGCTTTTTTAAAATCAAACAAAATTTCTCTTAATGATGAGAAAGAATTACTGCTTTTGGTAAATTATTTAAATACTTTAAAATAGAAGTTTAAATCGGTAATAAAATGTATGAATAAAAAAAATGAGAGTTATGTAAACTCTCATTTTTTTTAAAACTATATAGGATTTAGTCATTTACAAGTTCCCAATCACTTTATCTTTTGGATATTTCACTTTGTAACTGATTCTATATTTTTTTGTTTCATTTGGTCTCAATTTAATTTCCCAACTCAAAACACCTGTTTCTTCATTTACTTTTGCTCCATCTTTATCTAAAAGTTCAACAGTTATTTCTTTATCTGTACTTAATGGATATTGGTCTTTTAACAACATATTAATTTCTTCTTTTTTGTTGTTTCTAACCGTAATATCATAAGTAAAGGTTTGCTCTTTATATGAAGATAAAAATTTAGTTCCCGATTTGTCTGTTATTCTTTCACGTTTAATCGAGATTTTTTTATCTCTACCCAAACTTAAATTTAAAGTATCTTGCGTTTGGTTCGGATTTATCGTCGTTTTTCCAACATACATCCCTTCGAAAACAATATTTGCCTCACCAGGTAATAAATTATATTTTGCATAATCATTTAATTCAGCCAATAAAAAGGCTTCTTTTTCTACTTTTGGTGCCGCATAATACTTATAAGTTGCTGGAATTTTAATATCTTTCAAGGATACGCTATGTGCTTTTCCATTAGATAATATATCATACGGGATATCAATATCGAAAGAGACATTTAATTCTTGTTCTTCAATTGTGGTATAATCATTCATATTTTTTGTTGTTATCAAAACAACTCCGTTTTTACCGCGATTTCCGTAAACATTAGTGCCAGCAGCATCTTTTAAAACATTAACACTTTTTATATTATTTTGGTTAAGGTTTCTAAATTCTTCATTAGTTGAAGGAATGCCATTAATTATGATTAAAGGGTCTGTATCTCCATTAATTGAGGAAGCACCTCTGATATATCCATCAAATTTTGCCGAACCCGGAGTTCCGCTTGATGATATAATTGATAAACCTGGGGCCGTTCCTTGCAAAGACGCTATAACAGATGCATTGGGTCTGTTTTCAAATTCTTTATCTTTCCCATAACTTAAAAACCAAGCTTGTAATAAAGGCGCTACGTTATTTTGATTTGGATTGCCACTTGAAAGGATAAGTTTTACTTTTTTCCAGTCAATGCCCGTGTTTTGACTTACTTTTGCTTTGTATGCAAGCTCAATTGAAGCAGTTATATTTTCTGCTCGTAAATCGTAAAATGGTTGCCAAGAAGCCGAATTGGTAATATAAGAAATGTCTAAATTTACATTTCCAGCTACTTCATTCATTACTTGTAAAATTAGTTTCCCTTCAGATATTTTTTCTTCATTTTGGGTATTAATTTCCAGTTTATTGTTTAATTCGTCAAGTCTTTTGTTCCATTTTGTTTCTTTTTCTGCAAGCAACAGAACAGCATTGTCCAATTCAATTCTTTTTGTTTTGTAATATTCAACAAGTTTCATTAATTCTGCTACATTTAAACCAGAATTTGCACCACGAATTTCTTTGTTTTTATCTAACATTTCGATGGTCTGTTGGTGCGAATTTTTATCGATTTGTATTTTTTTAAGTTCTTTTTGAACAAAGGTTATACTATCTCGAACTCTTTTAATAGCCGGATTACTTTCATCAAGTTCGTATTCAGAAACATAATTATCTGAAAATTGAACAGATAAAACGGTTACGCTTTTAGGTGCAGCAATTTGTACGGTGTTTTCATTTAAATAATCCGCTACATTTTTTATAACGATTTCACTTGTTCCTACAGGTAAATTTACCGAAGTACTCTGTGTTATTTCAGCGCCAGAAAAATAAACAGTAGCCGCTTTTGTTTTAGCAGAAGTAAAAATTGGTTTTTGTGCGAATGCAATTGCAGAGACCAATAAGCAAATAGTTAAGATACTTTTTTTCATATATTTTAAGTTTAAGAATGAGGGTTTGTTTTATCCGAACAATTGTTCCACCAAATCTTCAATTTTACTAACCAATCGCACATCAATTTTAAAATCTTTTGGATTAATTTTATTGTGTTTGGATACGAAAATGGTCGAAAAACCTAATTTTTCAGCTTCTTGTATGCGTTGTTCTACTTTATTTACGGGACGAATTTCGCCTGTTAAACCTACTTCACCAGCAAAACAAAAATCTTTATCAATCGTAATGTCTTCATTAGAAGATAATATTGCCGCAACTACAGCCAAATCAATTGCCGGATCGTCCACATTGATACCACCTGTAATGTTCAAAAACACGTCTTTAGCTCCCAAACGGAATCCTGCTCGTTTTTCTAAAACAGCTAAAATCATATTTAATCTTTTCAGGTTATAACCGGTTGTGCTACGTTGAGGAGTACCATAAACTGCTGTGGAAACTAAGGCTTGAATTTCTATCATTAACGGGCGCATTCCTTCTATTGTAGTTGCAATTGCTGTGCCAGATAGATAATTATCTTTATTAGAAATTAATATTTCCGATGGATTACTAACTTCGCGTAAGCCGTTTCCTAACATTTCGTATATGCCCAATTCGGCAGTTGAACCAAAACGATTTTTCAAAGCTCGTAGAATTCTGTATACATGATTTCGATCGCCTTCAAATTGTAAAACAGTATCTACCATGTGTTCTAAAATTTTCGGCCCTGCAATGGTGCCGTCTTTGGTAATGTGGCCAATTAAAATGACAGGAACGTTGGTTTCTTTAGCAAATTTTATTAGTTCTGCAGTACATTCTCTAATCTGTGAAATGCTTCCTGCAGAAGATTCAATATATTCGGTATGTAAGGTTTGAATAGAATCGATAATTACAACTTGAGGCTCAATTTCTTCTATTTGTCGAAATATATTTTGTGTTTTGGTTTCGGTTAAAATAAAACAATTATCCGTTTGACCAGTAATTCTTTCAGCACGCATTTTTATTTGTTTCTGACTTTCTTCTCCCGAAACATAAAGTGTTTTATAAGGTAATTTTAATGAAATTTGAAGTAAAAGTGTGCTTTTTCCAATTCCTGGTTCGCCGCCCAGTAGGGTAAGAGAACCTGGCACCAATCCGCCACCTAAAACGCGGTTTAATTCGCCATCAGTGGTATTCATTCGTACTTCTTCCGAGGTGGAAATTTCGTTAATTTTTAAAGGTTTCGCTACTTTTTTTGATTCAGAAGTCGTGCTTCGCCAGGCTTGTTTTTCTTCTTTCTGAATAATTTCTTCTACAATCGTGTTCCATTGCTTGCAAGACGTGCATTGTCCAAGCCATTTAGCATAGTTGGTGCCGCAACTTTGGCAAAAGAAGGAAGTTTTTAATTTAGCCATTTGTGTTTTTATTGGTTTCAAAAATAGTTAAAACTATTCACTTCAGGGAATTTCCCTTGCATATTCTAAAAATTATGACACGAATTTCACAAATTAATTCGTGCTAATTTGTGTCAAAAAAACTATAAAGCTGTGCAGACTTTTAGTCTGACAACCAAACTTATGGACTTCAAATCCATAGTAGTTTTTTTTTCGAAATTATTCGTCTTTTTTTGGAGCTTCAGTAGGTGTTTCCACTGGCGCAGATTCTTCAATTTCTTGTTTTGGTTCTTCTTTTTTAGATTTTAAGGCTTCTGCACGATCTAAGATATAATTTTTAGTTAGGTCACCAATTTCTGATTTGGCATAAGCATTTTGATATTCTTTAGCGGCTCTTTTGTAATCCCCAATTTTTTCAAAATACAACCCTCTGTGATATGTTCCTAACATGGTTTTTGGAAATTGTTTATCGGCATACGCACCTAAAATTTCAAAATCTGAATACGCTTTGTTTTTAAGTATTGCAGCTTCAATGGCTTTAAAATCTGAATATCGAGGTTGAACTTTTAACCCAATTTTTTTCTCAATATTATCATATTTATCAATTAAATATTGAGCATAGCCACTTTCTAATTTCAATATTTTTTCGTTAAATTCTAATTTTGAAATAGGTTGATAACCATTGAAAATAAAGTAAAATGCACTTGGAATAGCTTCGGCAACTAATGAATAATGCGAGGTGTTTTGAAAAACATCATATCGGTAGTTTAGATTCGTATTTTTAATTTCTTTTGCAACATCATCTAGTTTTTTTGTGTTTTCTTGAATTTCATCTAAATCTGCTTTTGATGTGGCATGATAATAAAACACCGGTTTTTGTATTTTAGACAATCTTTCTGCAACACGAACTTCCATTTCTGGAGCCATTTCTGGTGAAATAGAAATGTAAGCATTAAAAATTGGGTCGTCTTTAAATAAATAAAAATTTAAAAATCCTGCAGTTGTATCATGTCCTGCTATCATCCTAAATGGAAGTGTTCGGTATTTTTGTTGCATGTATGGCAATAATTCAAATCCTATAAATTCAAAAAACTTAGCACCTGATTTTGCGGGTAAGCCATCTTCACCATAATTGCTATCGTTAAAACGAGTTTCGCCATATTTTTGATTTATCGCAACAATAATTATTTCAGGCAAATCGTCCCAATAGTTCCCATATTTTAAAATTCCTGAAAACGGATCGGCTAAATATTCACCATCTAATAAAACTAAAATGGGATATTTTTTCTCGGGACTGTTTTCGTATGAAGCTGGTAGAATAACAGAAAAATTTCGTTCTTCGTTAAGTTTTTTAGATTGTATTTTCTCTTCCACTTTTTGTGAAAACAAGGAAATAGAAACCATTAAAAATAGCAGGGTACATTTGATTTTCATTTGTAATTGGTTTAATAATGTAGCAATATACTACTTATTTTTTATTTAAAACAGGTAATAATATATAAGATATCAAACCCAATACAATAGTTAAAAGCGTTTGAGATGTCCAAACCAAATAGCCAAATGCAGTTCCTATCTCTGTAGGAATTCCGTATAAAAGAAATATTGAAGCTATTGCATAAGGGAAGGCACCTAAACCACCAGGAGAAAATCCAACGGCGAAAGTTCCAAAAATAAAGCCCATAATTACAATATCAAAACTAATATTTTCGGTTTCTGGTAATGCAAATATAGTAACATAAAACATGGCTAAGTATGAAAACCAAATTAAAAAGGAATGGAAAATGTACGCCCATTTCTTTTTCATTTTATAAATACTTAAAATGCCTTCTGTCAATCCAGATAATTTATTTTTAAGCTTTAAAATAAAATTCAATTTAGAAAATTTCCAAATTAAAATACTTACAATAAAAAGCACAAGTCCTGTTATTGCAATAAAAATTATTTTATTAAAATTAAAATTATTATCTAATAAAAATTGATATATTTTATCAAATTGCAACACAAATCCTACACAAAGGAACAATAAGAAAATCAATGAATCTACAACTCTTTCAGCTACTATAGTTCCAAATCCTTTGTCAAACGGCACATCTTCGTATTTTTTTAAAACAACAGCTCGTGTAATTTCTCCACTTCTAGGAATTGTAAGATTGACTAAATAGGACACGCAAACGGTAAAAAAATCATTTCTAAATTTTGTGGTATATCCAAGATGATTTAGGGCAAATTTCCATCTGTACGACCTTGACCAACAACTTATCACAGAAATTACTAAAGATAAAAAAATATAAAAATAATCCGCTTTTAAAAACGTTACTTTAGTTTTTTCTATTTGGTCTTGCGACATGGTATTGAATTGGTAATACATGATGCCAAAACCAATACACAGAGGCAAAAGTATACCAATTATTTTTTTTATTTTTGCTTTCAAAACTAGGTTAAAGAATTATCTTTTTCATTAGGAAAAACAAGGCAAGGTTTGAAGGTTTTTGCTTCTTCAAAGTCAATTATTCCATACGCAATAATAATAATAATATCACCACGATGTACTTTTCGTGCCGCAGGTCCATTTAAAGTAATTTCGCCTGTATTTCTTGGCCCTTTAATAGCATAAGTTTCCAATCGTTCTCCATTATTTACATTCACAATTGCCACTTTTTCACCCTCAACAATATTGGCCGCTTCTAGTAAAGCTTCGTCAATTGTAATACTTCCAATATAATTTAAATCGGCTCCAGTAACAGAAACTCTGTGTATCTTAGATTTTACTACTTGTATTTGCATGCGGCAAAGTTAATTAATTCAAGTAAATTTTATAATTTATTTTAACGAAATATTATCAATTAATCGAATATTTTCAATAAAAACAGCAATAAACCCTCTGTAATTTTTACTTTTTGTTTTTCTTTTACACGTTAAAAGTGTTTCTTCATCGGCAATTTCAAAATATTCTAAAGTAAAATTTTTGTGTTTTTTAAATTCTTGCACCACAAAACGAGTAACTTCTTGAGCTGACTTTAGCATAAATTTATCTTTGGCTTCCAAAAGAATTTGGTGAATTAATTTCGATTCATTTCGGGCATTTTCAGAAAGGCGTTCATTACGGCTGCTCATGGCTAAACCACTAGATTCTCTGTGAATTTCACAAGGAATTACATTGACTGGAATTTTGTATTTTGTAACCAATTTTCTTACAATTTGCAATTGCTGAAAATCTTTTTCGCCAAAATAGGCATGTGTTGGGTTCACAATTTCAAATAATTTTTTAACAATTGTTCCCACTCCATCAAAATGCCCCGGTCGATGTTTGCCTTCCATTTGATGTTCTAATCCGTCGTAATCAAAAGAAGCAGAAATGGTATTGCCTTCATAAATATCTGAAACACTTGGGGCGTAAATAAGTATGTTTTTGTTTAATTTTTTAACAAGTTCTACATCTTTTTCTAACGTTCTTGGATATTTTTTTAAATCATCAGCATTATTAAACTGCGTTGGATTTACAAAAATGCTCAAAACGGTAATTTCATTTTCAGATACTGATTCTTCTAATAATGAAAGATGTCCTTTGTGTAAAGCGCCCATTGTAGGTACAAAACCAATTTTTTTTGATTGATTTTGTCCTTTTTTTAATTCAATTTGAAGCGCATTTTGTGTTTGAAAAACAGGCATATTATAATATTATAAAGTGCAAACTTACTATTTTAGTAGTTAAGTCCATAAATTTTTATAATTTTGCATATTAAACAAAAACATAACATTTATTATATGAATGACAAGAGGATATTATATGTATCATCTGAAGTAGTGCCTTATTTAGCAGAAAACGAAGTATCACTACATTCTTATGAGTTGCCGAAAATGATAAATGAAGTAGGAGGGCAGATAAGAATTTTTATGCCAAGATACGGGAATATTAATGAACGCAGACATCAATTACATGAGGTAATTCGTCTTTCTGGGATGAATTTGGTAGTGAATGATATGGATATGCCTTTAATTATTAAAGTTGCATCAATACCAAAAGAAAGAATTCAAGTTTATTTTATTGATAACGACGAATATTTTAAAAGAAAAGCTACTTTTTCTGACGAAGAAGGTGTGTTGTATCCAGATAATGACGAAAGAGCTATTTTCTTTGCAAAAGGAGTAGTAGAAACAGTAAAAAAATTAAATTGGGTTCCTGATATTATTCATGTTCACGGTTGGATGGCTTCTTTGTTGCCTGTATATTTAAAACATTATTATAAAGACGAGGGTATTTTTGGAGACACAAAAATTATTACATCTATTTACGCTACAGATTTTGAGGGAATGCTTGATGCGGAATTGATTACAAAATTAGCCTACGATAATTTACCACAAGAAGCTATCTCTAAATACAAAGAGCCTGGTTTTACTAATTTAATGATGGCAACAATTGATCATTCAGACGCACTAATTATTGCTTCAGAAAACTTGTCGGCAGATTTAACAAAATATATAGAAACTTCAAAAAAACCTTTTTTACCTTTCACCCCGAAAGAATTGTTTAAAGAAACATATTTAGATTTTTTAAAAAATAAATTACAATAATTACAATGAAAAAGCACATAACCGTTTTATTTTTAGTTTTTGCAATGGTATTTATTTCTTGTGACCAAGATTTTAATACGATTGGATCCGATTTAGTAGGTGATGAACATTTTGATTTCAGTTCTCATGAAGCGCAATTGAAGGCCTACTCTGTAAAAACAGAGGAAGTGCAAACCAATAACTTGCCTGTTAATCCTTTAGGTATTTATAATAATCCATATTTTGGCGTTACTAAAGCAAATTTTGTTTCACAAGTGTCATTGGCAATTCAACAACCTACATTCGGAACCAGTGTTCAAGTAGAAAATGTAACTTTGTATGTGCCTTATTTTAGTAACGTAGAAAGTACTAATTCAGATGGTTCAAAAGTATATGCTTTGCAATCTGTTTATGGAACAAACAAAGAAAGCAAAATGAAATTAAGCGTTTATGAAAACGGTTATTATCTAAATTCATTTAACCCATTAGATAATTCTCAATCAGCTCAACGCTATTTTTCTGACGGCTCTGCAAATGGAGCTCTAATTAATTTTGAGAATCAAAAAATAGGAAATGACGGCAGTGGAAATCCTGTACAAAACGGAACACGTTTAAATGATAGTCCAAGTACCACAGAAAATGACCAGTTCTTTTTTAACAAAGCAGAAATTATAGTTTATAAAACAAAATTCAATACCACAACAGGTGTTTTGGAATATATTGATGCAAATGATGTAGTGTTAGCCAATCAAAATGATGTGTCATTACGAGTAGTTAAGGAACGTTTAGCACCGGGTATATATTTAACTTTAAATAAAGCTTTTTTTAAGAAAAGAATATTAGAAGCTGGAAGTGCAAACCTAATTAACAACAACGAATTTAAACAATATTTTAAAGGATTATATTTTAAAATGGAGCAACTTCCAGGCGAAGAAGGTGCTATGGCTATGCTTAATTTTTCAAATGCTAAATTAAATGTAAATTATAGCTCTATAAATGATGGTGCTGTTGCAGGAACCGCTGCTACATCTAAAACTTTGGTATTAAATTTTGGTGCAGGTTCTGGCTCAAATTCAGTTTCATTACAAGATTATTCTTATTCAGGTGCTTATAATTCAGGATTAAACGCCTCCGCTACCAACCCAACATTTGGTTCCGATTCTAAATTGTATCTAAAAGGAGGAAAAGGTTCAGTTGTTTATATGGATATTTTTGGATCTACAGATGTTTTAAAACCGTTAAATGGGCAATTGATTTCAGGATCTAATGGTATTTCCGATGAATTGGATCAATTACGATTGAATGGCTGGTTAATTAACGAAGCATATTTAGAGTTTTACATTGATAAAACCGAAATGGCAGGCGCCAATCAGTTAGAAGCGGAAAGATTATATTTATTTGATGCTACCAACCAAAGACCTTTAATAGATTATACTTTTGATGCTACAACAAATTCAAATACAAAATATAACAAATTAATTTTTGGTGGAATTATTGAACGTGACGATACTTCAAACAAAAAAGGAATTAAATATAAAATCAGAATTACGGAACACATTGATAACGTAATTAATAGCACGAATGCCGATTTGAGAAAAAATGTAAGATTAGGTCTTACTGTTACAGAAAATATTAATTACAGTAATAGTTATTATTTTAAATCACCTTTTGATGTGAACAATACACCAACTGTGTCTACCGATGATATCGAATATTTTCCTGTAGCCTCAATTATGGAGCAACAAGGTGTGGTACTTCATGGTACAAATCCTGGTGCCGCAGACGCATCTAAAAAATTAAAATTAGTTATACATTATACAAAACCAAATTAAACCCTTATATATATGTGTGGAATCGTAGGTTATATTGGTCATAGAGAAGCATATCCAATAATTATTAAAGGATTAAAAAGATTAGAATATCGTGGTTACGATAGTGCTGGTTTAGTTTTATATGACGGAAAAAATTTAAAACTTTGCAAAACTAAAGGGAAAGTTTCCGATTTAGAAGAAAAAGTTGCGAAAGAAATAACTACTGACGGATATATTGGTTTTGGACATACACGTTGGGCAACTCATGGAGTACCAAATGATGTAAATTCGCATCCGCATTTTTCAAATTCTGGGAAGTTAGCCATTGTGCATAACGGAATTATTGAAAATTACGAACCACTAAAAAAAGAATTAATTAAAAGAGGCTATGTTTTTCATTCCGATACGGATACGGAAGTTCTGATTAATTTAATTGAAGACGTTCAGAAAACAGATAATTTAAAATTAGGAAAAGCAGTTCAAGTTGCCTTAAATCAAGTTGTTGGTGCTTATGCAATTGTGGTGTTTGATGTAAACAAACCAGACGAATTAGTTTGTGCGCGTTTGGGTTCTCCATTAGCAATTGGTATTGGTGAAGATGAATATTTTGTTGCCTCAGACGCTTCTCCCTTTATTGAATTTACTTCTAATGCTATTTATTTAGAAGATGAAGAAATGGCTATTATCCGGTTGAATAAATCCATGAAAGTTCGTAAAATTAAAGATGATTCTTTAGTAGATCCTTACGTTCAAGAATTGCAAATGAATTTAGAACAAATTGAAAAAGGGGGCTACGAACATTTCATGTTAAAAGAAATTTATGAGCAACCAAGCGTAATTAAAGATACTTACAGAGGAAGATTGTTGGCCAATAAAGGCATCATTCAAATGTCTGGAGTAGAAGATAATTTAGAAAAATTTACCAATGCCAAACGTATTTTAATTATTGCATGTGGCACATCATGGCATGCAGGTTTAGTGGCCGAATATATTATTGAAGAATTTGCAAGAATACCTGTTGAGGTAGAATATGCATCAGAATTTAGATACAGAAATCCTATAATAAATAAAGACGATGTGGTAATTGCTATCTCTCAATCAGGAGAAACGGCTGATACCCTAGCGGCTATAAAATTAGCCAAAGAAAACGGCGCCTTTGTTTTTGGAGTTTGTAACGTTGTAGGTTCTTCTATTTCTAGAGAAACTCATGCAGGTGCTTATACACACGCTGGGCCAGAGATTGGAGTGGCTTCTACAAAAGCGTTTACAACACAAATTACCATTCTTACTCTTATAGCATTGCGTTTAGCTAAAGCAAAAGGGACTACGAATCAAACAGATTATCAACGTTATTTGTTAGAATTAGAAATGATTCCTGAAAAAGTAAAAGAAGCATTGCAAACAAATGATGTGGCTTTTGAAATTGCTAAAATTTATAAAGATGTACCAAACGCTTTATATTTAGGAAGAGGGTTTAACTTTCCTGTAGCTTTAGAAGGTGCTTTAAAATTAAAAGAAATATCTTACATTCACGCTGAAGGGTATCCGGCTGCAGAAATGAAACACGGACCAATCGCTTTAATTGACGAACAAATGCCAGTTATAGTAATTGCTCCAAATAAAGGGCATTACGACAAAGTAGTTAGTAATATCCAAGAAATAAAATCAAGAAGCGGAAAAATCATTGCTGTTGTAACCAAAGGCGACACGCAAGTAAAAGCTTTAGCAGATCACGTAATTGAAATTCCAGAAACTTCGGAAGCATTAACGCCATTATTAACTACAATACCTTTGCAATTGCTATCTTATCACATTGCAGTATTAAGAGGTTGTAACGTAGATCAGCCAAGAAATTTAGCAAAATCAGTTACAGTAGAATAAATAAAAAAGCGAAATAATCTCTATTTCGCTTTTTTATTGAAAAAAATCAAAATTAGAGACTATATTTAGCTAGCCTTTCGATAATAATTTTTAAGATAAAGTTCCAAAATGATTAAATAGTTTTATTATTTTATTTAATATAATTTCTTGAAATTTTAATTTCAAAATATAAGAATAAAATTCTACTAACATTCAATTAAAATAATCACTATTTCCTTGATGTTGAGATTGTTTTGTAATAAAAAACTTGTTTTTTGTTTGTAAGTCATTAAAAATCAATCTATATTTGAAAACTATAAATCAACCAATCATGAAAAAAAAATTACATTTAAGTTTATTTGCATTACTTTTCGGAACACTTTTAACTTTTGCACAAACATCACCAGTTTGTGGAGGAACGTTTACTGATCCTGAAGGTGCAACTACAAATTATGCAGATAATAGTGATTATACAGTAACCATTTATCCAAATAATCCAGGAGATTTAGTTACAGTAAGTTTTACTTCTTTCGAAACAGAAGCCAATTACGATGGGCTTTATATTTATAATGGAAACTCTATCAATGCCCCACAAATTTCAAGTGCAAATCCAGCAGGAAATATTCCTGGCGGCTTACCAGGTGCTTTCTGGGGAACTAATAGTCCTGGATACATAACTTCTTCAAGTTCTGATGGTTCATTAACTTTCAGATTTAGAAGCGATAGCACTTATAATCTACCAGGTTGGATTGCTAATGTAGCTTGTGGTCCTGTAACGACTTGTTTACCGCCAACATCGATAATTACATCTACAGTAACTTCAAATACAGTTACATTAGCATGGACTGCAAATAGTTCTGCAACTCAATGGGAAGTAATTGTTCAACCATCATCTATGGCTTCGCCAACTTCAACTTCGACAGGTGTTTTTACAACTACAAATCCTTTCACATCTTCAGGATTATTACCTGCAACATCCTATAAAGCATATGTAAGAACAATTTGTTCAGCTACAGGTTCTACTAATTGGACTTCATCCTCAATTTTTACCACACCCACATGTTCAGTTCCAACTCTAGTTACCATAAATAGTACTAGTCTAACAAGTGTAGAAGTGTCTTGGACTGCAAATAACGCAGCAACTCAATGGGAAGTAATTGTTCAACCATCATCTATGACTGCGCCAACAGCAACTTCAACAGGTGTTTTGACAAATACAAATTCCTATATAGCTTCAGGGTTAATATCTGGAACATCTTATAAAGCGTTCGTAAGAACAATTTGCTCAGCTACAAGTTCTAGTAATTGGACTTTATACTCAATTTTTACAACATCTACATGTTCAGTTCCAACTTCAATTTCCACAAATGGCATAAGCCCAACTAGTGCAACACTAACATGGGCTGTTGGTTCAGCAACCCAATGGGAAGCACTTGTTTTATTGGCTAATGAAGCAGCACCAACAAGTACATCTGTAGGAATACTAGTAAATCAAAACACATATACCGCATCAGGTTTAACAACAGGAATTGCTTATAAATTTTATATAAGAAGAATTTGCGGTGTTAGTGCTAAAAGTAGCTGGACAACAGGTTATGCTTTTACTCCCTATGTATCTTTACCCCCATTAGTTACTAATACAACAACGTATACAAACCAGCAATTAGTAACGAATGTTTTAGTAAATAATCCTTGTATTACTATTTCAAATGTAACTTCTAGTACAGGTACGAATTTTGGTTCAACAAATGGTATTGGATATTTTACAAACACCAACCCAACTTTCCCGTTATCATCTGGAATTGTCCTTTCTACTGGTAATGTAAATAATGCACCTGGACCAAATACTTCCATTTTAAATGATGGTATAACTACTTGGACAGGTGATTCACAGCTTGAAAATATAATTTTAACAGCGACAGGAATAGCTATGAATTCAAAAAATGCAACAAAACTTGAATTTGATTTTACAAGTTTGAATGAGTTTATGAGTTTCAATTTCTTATTTGCTTCTGATGAATATGGTACTTATCAATGTGCTTATGCAGATGCCTTTGCTTTTTTACTAACTGATCTAGTGTCAGGTGTTACCACAAATTTAGCGGTTGTACCTGGAACAACAGCACCAATTTCAGTAGTTACTATAAGAGATACGCAATATAACAATAGTTGTACTTCCGTAAATCCTGACTTTTTTGATACTTATTTTTCTGGCGCTACTAATTATGCTTCAGCAACAAATTTTAATGGACAAACTGCTGAAATGACCGCTTCATCTGCTATTATCCCTAATCATCCTTACCATATTAAATTAGTTGTGGCTGATAGAAATGATGCTGCTTTTGATTCTGCTGTATTTATTAAAGCAGGAAGTTTTACAACTGGTCCGCCTGAATGTTCAGACAAAATAAATCTTATTGCATATGTTGATGTAAATAATAATGGAATTAAAGATAGTGGTGAAGTTAATTTTACTTATGGTTCATTCGTGTCTCAACAAAATAATGCAGGACCAATAAGTAACGTCTCTTCTCCTTTTGGAACGTATACAGTTTACTATTCAAATCCAATTAATACTTATGATTTTAGTTATTCATTAAACTCAGAATATGCACCTTATTATTCTTCTGGTACAACAAATTATAATGATGTGAGCATTGCTTTAGGAAGTGGAACACAGACCTTATATTTTCCAATAACTCTTGTGTCTGGTTATAATGACGTGGCTGTTTCAATTGTTTCAGTTTCTCCACCAAGACCTGGGTTTAATTACACCAATAAAATTATTTATAGAAATTTAGGTGTAGTAACAACAAGTGGACAAGTTTCATTTACTAAAGACGCTAATGTTGCAATAACTTCTGTATCACAACCTGGAATTGTTAGTAACCCAACAGGATTTACTTATGATTTTGCAAATTTAACGCCATATGAAACTCGTTCTATAAATGTTACTATGAGTGTTCCAGCAATACCTATTGTGAATATAAATAATATCTTGGCAAATAACGCTACAGTTTCTGCTCCTTCTGGAGATATTAATTTAGCTAATAATTCTTTTTCAAATTCTCAAATTGTTGTTGCTTCTTATGATCCAAATGATAAAATGGAATCGCATGGAAAAGAAATTCAATTTAATCAATTCGCTGCTAGTGATTACCTGTACTACACCATTCGTTTCCAAAATGAAGGAACTGCAAATGCTATAAGTGTAAAAATTGAAGATTTATTAGATTCAAAATTAGATGAAACTAGCATACAAATGATTAGCGCAAGTCATGGTTACGTAATGGAAAGAATTAACAACCAAATCATTTGGAAGTTTGATTTCATTAATTTACCTCCAGCGCTTTCAAATATGGAATTGAGTAAAGGTTATGTTTTCTTTAAAATAAAACTAAAACCAGGTTTTGCTATTGGAGATATAGTGCCAAACACTGCAAATATTTATTTTGATACAAATCCTGCTATCGTTACCAATACGTTTAATACTCAGTTTGTTTCACTTTTAGGGAATTTAGCATTTGAAACAAGTAATTTCTTATTGGTTCCAAATCCTGCTTCAAATTTTGTTCAAGTTTATTTACAAAACAATTCTGAAAGTATTAAATCAATTGTAATTTATGATATTTTAGGAAAAAAAGTTAAAGAAGTAAATGAAATAAATTCAAAAGAAGTTCAAATAAATACTAGTGATTTATCGAAAGGGCTTTATTTGGTTGAAATTACCTCCGATAGCTTTATAAAACAAATTAAAAAATTAGTAATTAATTAATTTCAAACCCGATTCAAAAAACGAATCGGGTTTTTTAAAATTTATTTTGACCAGAATCAATTTCAATTAAAGTCTTGATTGAAAATATAAAATCAAAATATGGATAACACAAAAAAGCGAAATAATTACTATTTCGCTTTTTTATTAAAAAAAGTCAAAAAATATATTGCATAATTGAATCTAAAAAAACTATCTTTGCACACTGAAAAAAGTATGTTTTTTTCAATAATAAATAGCTATTAAATAAATACATAAGCAATGTCTAAAGTTACAGGAAAAGTTGCACAAATTATTGGACCAGTTGTAGATGTAGTGTTTGACACTACTAACGGAGAACTTCCAAAAATTTATGATTCGTTAGAAATTACTAAAAAAGACGGTACTAAATTGGTTTTAGAAGTACAATCTCATATTGGAGAAAATACGGTACGTACTATTTCAATGGACTCCTCTGATGGTTTATCAAGAGGTACTGAAGTGGTTGGAACAGGAAATCCAATCAAAATGCCAATTGGACCAGATGTTTATGGTCGTTTATTCAACGTTATTGGTGATGCTATTGATGGTTTAGGAGATTTGCCTAAAGACGGAGATAACGGAATGTCTATCCACCGTGCTGCACCAAGATTTGAAGATTTAGCTACTTCTTCTGAAGTTTTATTTACAGGTATTAAAGTAATCGACTTGATTGAGCCTTATGCAAAAGGAGGAAAAATTGGATTGTTTGGTGGTGCTGGAGTAGGTAAAACAGTATTGATTCAAGAGTTGATCAACAATATTGCAAAAGGTCACGGTGGACTTTCAGTATTCGCAGGAGTAGGAGAAAGAACACGTGAAGGGAATGACTTACTTCGTGAGATGTTAGAGTCAGGAATTATAAAATATGGTGATGAATTTATGCACTCTATGGAAAATGGAGGATGGGATTTATCTAAAGTAGATATGCCAGGAATGAGAGAGTCTAAAGCTACTTTCGTTTTCGGACAAATGAATGAGCCACCTGGTGCTCGTGCTCGTGTAGCTTTATCAGGTTTATCTATTGCGGAATATTTCCGTGATGGTGCTGGAACAGGACAAGGAAAAGACGTGCTTTTCTTCGTAGATAACATTTTCCGTTTTACTCAAGCGGGTTCTGAAGTATCTGCACTTTTAGGACGTATGCCTTCTGCAGTAGGTTACCAACCCACTTTGGCAACAGAGATGGGAGTTATGCAAGAGCGTATTACGTCAACAAAAACAGGATCTATTACATCGGTACAGGCGGTTTACGTTCCTGCGGATGATTTAACGGATCCGGCGCCAGCAACAACATTTGCTCACTTAGATGCTACAACAGTATTGTCTCGTAAAATTGCTGAGTTAGGTATTTATCCAGCGGTAGATCCATTAGATTCTACTTCTCGTATTTTATCTCCAGAAGTTTTAGGTGATGAGCACTATGATTGTGCACAAAGAGTAAAAGAAATTTTACAACGTTACAAACAATTACAAGATATTATTGCGATTTTAGGTATGGAAGAATTATCTGAAGAAGATAAATTAGTCGTATCTCGTGCTCGTAAAGTACAACGTTTCTTATCTCAACCTTTCCACGTAGCAGAACAGTTTACAGGGATTCCAGGTGTTTTAGTAGATATTAAAGATACAATCAGAGGATTTAATATGATTATGGATGGTGAATTAGACCGTATTCCAGAATCAGCATTTAACCTTAAAGGAAGTATCCAAGAAGCTATCGAAGCTGGAGAAAAATTGTTAGCAGAAGCATAATAAATAGACAATTATCAATTATAGTTGACAATTAATTATCCATTGTCAATTATTAATTATCAATTATAAAAGTATGATTTTAGAAATAGTATCACCAGAAGCCACTTTATTTTCAGGAGAAGTAACCTCCGTTTCTGTTCCAGGAATTAATGGCGAATTTCAAATGTTGAATAATCACGCGGCTGTAGTTTCCATTTTACAAAAAGGAAATGTAAAAATCAGTGCAGCAAGTTTTAATATTGATAAAAACAACGAAGCAAAATTTACAAAAGTAAATGAGCAAACGTATTGGTTAGCCATTCAATCTGGTACTATTGAAATGAATAACAATAAAGTAATTGTTTTAGCAGACTAAATCAGTTATTTATTAAAATAACAATCCCGATAAGTGTTTTCTTATCGGGATTTTTTTTATTTTTACATATATGAAAATTCCAATTGTACTTCAGGAAAAATTACACTTTCGAAAAGAAGCAAATGCTTTGCGCAATTTGCCTATTGCTTCAAATGGAATCGATTTTTCATCCAACGACTATTTAGGTTTCGCTAAAAACGAAGAAATATTTGATACCACTCATCAATATTTAGTTGAGAATAATATAAAAATTAACGGTGCAACAGGTTCCCGATTAATTTCAGGAAATCATAATTTGTATGACATTACTGAAAAATATATTGCGGCTTTTCATCAATCTGAAGCGGCTTTAATTTTTAATTCGGGTTACGATGCTAATGTTGGTTTTTTTAGCGCTGTGCCGCAAAGAAATGATGTTATTTTATATGACGAGTTATGTCACGCTTCCATTCGTGATGGCATTCAAATGAGTCACGCCAAATCATACAAATTTCAACATAATAATTACGAAGATTTAGAAGCAAAAATTTCTAAAATACAAACTTCAAATTCCGAACTTCATACTATTTACATCGTTACAGAATCTGTTTTTTCTATGGATGGTGATACGCCAAATATAGAAACGTTAGTACAACTTTCAGAAAAATTTAAGGTACTTTTAGTGGTTGATGAAGCGCACGCTTTGGGTGTATTTGGAGAAAAAGGCGAAGGCGTAATACAATCGCAACAACTTCAAAATAAAGTATTTGCCAGAATTATGACGTTTGGAAAAGGTTTGGGTTGTCACGGTGCGGCTATTTTAGGAAATGCTGATTTAATTGAATATTTAGTCAATTTTGCCAGAAGTTTTATATATACAACTGGACTTTCTCCTCATTCTGTAGCCACAATTTTAATTTCGTATCAAAATTTGCTTCAGTCGAATGAACTTCAAAAATTAAAAGAAAATATTACTTTTTTCAATCAGCAAAAGCAACTTTTAGGAATAAAACCCTTGTTTGTTTATAGTAAATCAGCCATTCATTCAGCTATACTTCCTGGAAATGATAAAGTAAAAAATATCGCAGCTCAATTACAAGAAAAAGGCTTTGAAGTAAAAGCGATTTTGTCGCCAACCGTTCCAGAAGGTCAAGAAAGACTTCGATTTTGCTTGCATTCGTATACTACGGAGATAGAAATGAAAAACGTGTTAGACGAATTAAGCGCATTAATTCTATAATAAATATGAGACAATCATTAATTGAAATTGCTAATTATCAATATTCCTCTGAAGCGTATTTGTTCAAAGGAAAATTAGAATCCGAAGGAATTGAAGTGTTTTTGCAAAACGAAAATACAATTAATACAGATCCAATATTAAGCAATGCTCTTGGCGGTGTTAAAATATTTGTATATTCAGAAGACGTACTAAAAGCAAGGCATATTTTAGATGCTATTCCAGAGTATTCTCTTGACGATAAAGGGGAATTATTATCTTGCCCAAATTGTGGTTCTCAAAAAATGAATATGACAACCACTATTAAAGATTTTAAATCTTTTTTTGCTTTCATTTATGGTTTACTTACGTTATCAATGCCATTATTTTCGAAACAAAAATATAAGTGCGAAAGCTGTAACTTTGAATTTTAAATAAAAAAATTCAACAGAGATTCTCAAAATAACACAGAGTTTCACAAAGTTTTATTTGTATTTTTGTGCAGCTCTGCGAACACTTTGTGAATCTCTGCGAAACAACTCAAAAATATGAAACTATTTATCACAGGAATTGGTACAGATGTAGGCAAAACAATCGCCTCATCAATTATTGTAGAAGCCTTAGAAGCAGATTATTGGAAACCCATACAAGCGGGCGATTTAGATAATTCTGACACAAATAAAGTGGAAAAATATGTATCGAATACAACTACAACTTTTCATAAAAATGCTTACGCCTTGCAAACTCCGTCTAGTCCACATTATGCTGCTGAGATAGATGGAGTTGTTATAGATTTAAATAAAATTAAGGAGCCAGAAACGAAAAATCATTTAGTTGTGGAAGGTGCCGGTGGAATTTTAGTGCCTTTAAATAGTACAGAATGTGTTATTGACCTCATTCAGCCAGATTATAAAGTGATTGTAGTTTCTCGTCATTATTTGGGAAGTATCAATCATACTTTAATGACAATTGAAATTTTGAAATCAAGAAAGTTAAATGTTGCTGGAATTATTTTTTCTGGCGATGAAAATAAAGCTACAGAAAGCATCATTTTAGAAAAAACAAAAGTTCCTATGATTGGAAGAATTGATAACGAACCCTATTTTGACCAAAATGTAATTAAATATTACGCAGATTTGTTTCGAGAAAATCTTCAAAAAATAGAATAGATTATAGAAATAGCCTTTATCTTTGCACTATAATTTTAGAATTTATGAGATTTTATATTCTCTATTTTCTATTTCCTCTAAAACAATGACGCTTTCAGAAAAAGATAGTTTATATAACTGGCATCCGTATACACAACATAAAATAAATTCGCATTTTCCTGCCATAGTAAAAGGGAAAGACGAATTTTTATGGGATGAAAACGGTAAGCAATATATCGATGCTATTGCTTCTTGGTGGGTGAATCCCTTCGGGCATAGCAATACGTTTATTGCAGATGCCATTTACAAACAACTCACGACTTTAGAACACGTTTTGTTTGGTGGTTTTACTCATAATGTTGTGGTAGAATTAGCCGAAAAATTAGTTGAGATTATACCTTCTAATCAAAGGAAGTTCTTTTATTCTGATAACGGTTCTACGGCTGTGGAAGTCGCTATAAAAGCGTCTTTTCAATATCATTATAATAAAGGAATTAAAAAAAATACAATCATTGCTTTTGAAGATGCTTTTCACGGTGATACTTTTGGAGCTATGGCAGTAAGTGGTATTGGCTTGTTTACAGAAGCGTTTCAAGAGGCATTAATTAATGTAGTTCGAATTCCAGTTCCTACAAAAGGCAATGAAGAAATTTCAAAATTAGCATTAGAAAAGGCAATTTCTGAAAATGAAGTCGCCGCTTTTATTTTCGAACCTTTGGTTTTAGGTGCTGCTGGAATGGTAATGTACGAAGCTGCTGAATTAGACAAGTTGCTTTCAATTTGTAAGAATAATGATGTTTTCGCCATTGCAGATGAAGTGATGACAGGTTTTGGAAAAACAGGAAAACTGTTTGCTTGTGATTATTTGAAAAACCAACCCGATATGATGTGTTTGAGTAAAGCACTTACGGGAGGCACAATTCCAATGGCGATTACCACTTTTACACAAGACATTTTTAATGGTTTTGTGAGCGATAATGTCAATCATGCCTTTTTTCACGGACATACTTTTACTGCAAATCCAACAGGTTGTGCTGCAGCATTAGCGAGCATTTCTTTATTAGAAAAACCAGAAACGGCTAATAATATTAATAGGATTAACGCTTCGCATCTTGAGTTTGAAAAACATATTTCTAAACATACTAAAGTTAAATCAACTCGTGTTTTAGGAGTTATTTTTGCTTTAGAAATTCAGGTTTCTGAAAAACAAGACTATTACAGTAATTTGCGCAATCAATTTTATAATTATTTTATTGAGAAAGGTATTATTTTACGACCAGTTGGCAATGTGATTTATATTTTACCATCTTATATTATTTCAGAAGAAAGTTTGCAACAAATTTATACCACTATCGAACAAGCTTTAAACGAGATTCCATGTTAAAACAACCTGTTTTTATTAATTCAATTGCTTCAGTATCTGCTTTAGGAACTACTTCTGCCGAAATTTGGGATAATTATTTGCATAAAAATTCGTTGTTTCAAAAGTTGACAGCCAATAAAAAAGAATATTGGGTTTCTAAATTTTCAGATAAAGAAATTATTTTTTTAAATACTATTATAAATTCAGATTCGAAATACAAACATTTAGATAAATCGGTAATAATGGCGATTTTGGTTGCCAGAAAATGTTTTGCAAACAGTAATTTTTCGAATAAAAATATTGGAATTAATTTTGGTTCTTCTCGTGGTGCCACTACTTTATTTGAAAAGTACCATACTGATTTTATTAATGAAGGATCGGTTTCTACGTTTACTTCTCCAGCTACAACTTTAGGAAATATTTCGAGTTGGGTGTCGCACGATTTACAAACTAATGGCCCGGAAATATCTCATTCTATTACTTGTTCCACAGGTTTACACGCTTTGTTAAACGGAATTGCTTGGTTGCAATCAGGAATGTGTAATCAGTTTTTAGTGGGAGCAAGTGAAGCACCTTTAACACCATTTACGTTAAGTCAAATGACGGCCTTAAAAGTGTATTCTAATGAAGATAATGCTTTAGCCAATAGATGTTTGGATTTTGAAAAAACATCTAATACAATGGTTTTGGGTGAGGCGGCAGCTTGTTTATCGTTATCACTTTCTTCAGAAAAAGCAATTGCCAAAATCACAGGAATTGGCTTTGCTACAGAAATTTTATCAAGTAGTACATCTATTTCAACTGAGGCGGAATGTTTTCAGAAATCGATGAAAATGGCTATTGGAAGCTATACTGTTAATGATATTGATGCAATCGTAATGCACGCACCAGGAACTATTCAGGGTGATAAAACGGAATTTGAAGCCATAAAAAAAGTGTTTGGCAACAAATTACCGTTATTAACTTCAAATAAATGGAAAGTAGGGCATACGTTTGCTTCGTCAGGCTTATTGAGTATAGAATTGGCTATATTAATGCTTCAAAATCAACATTTCATTGAAACGCCATTTTATAAAAATCAAAACACGACTAAGAAATTAAATAGAGTATTGGTAAATGCCGTTGGATTTGGCGGAAATGCTGTTTCTGTTTTAATTGAGTTGTAAAAAAAAGTCCAAATGTAAATTTGGACTCTCTTATATCTTATATTAAATTCAGTATCGAATCTGGGAAAATTCCTATCAGAATTAATAATACTGTAGCTACTATTCCAACTATATAATATTCTGAATGATTGGCGTATTCTTTACCATATGTAGGTTCTTTAGTATACATAGCAATTACTACTTTAAAATAATAATATACCGCTATCATCGAATTAATTATAGCAACAATTGCCAATCCAATAAAGCCACTTGAGATTATTTGATTTAGTAAGAAAAACTTAGCAAAAAACCCTGCTAAAATTGGAATTCCAGCCATTGACAATAAAGCGATGGTCATAATAAAAGCCATCAACGGATGTTTTTTACCTAAGCCATTAAAGTTGTCTATGAAATCATTATCTTCATTTTTAGTTACAAATAAAATTACTGAAAATGCGGCTAATCCTGCTATTGCATACGATGTGGCGTAAAATAATAAATTGTTTTCTGCGGCATTTATGTTTAATAAAGTTAAAAGCATAAATCCAGTATGTGAAATACCTGAATAGGCAATAACTCTTTTTATTTTTTTCTGACGTAAAGCCATTACGTTACCAAATAACATAGTTGCAATTACAACCACAACTATCACTTGTGTATAACTGTAAAGCATTTGGCTGTTTAATATCGTAATTAACTTAAAGAATGAAGCCATAGCTGCAACTTTAGCTAACGTACTCATTATTGCCGTTACTTGAGTTGGAGCGCCTTCATAAACATCTGGAGCCCAGAAATGCATTGGTGTAGCGGCTACTTTAAATAGCATTCCAATTGTAATTAAAATCACCCCGATGTAAAACCAAAATTCAGTACTTGCAGAAATTGATGCTTCGTACAACGTTCCGATATCAAAAGTACCTGTTGCACCGTATAACATCGTAATTCCAAATAATAAAATACCTGAAGCAAAAGAACCCATTAAAAAGTATTTCATACCGGCTTCATTACTTTTTATGTTTAATCTATCACTTCCTGCTAATACATATAATCCAATAGATAATACTTCAATTCCTAAGAAAAACATAGCTAAATTACTGAAACTTACCATTGCCACTGCTCCAGAAAGCATAAATATTTTTATCGAAATAAAATCTGATAATTTTGAACTGTTTTTGTAGCTCGGCGCACTCATTAAAATTAGCAAAGCCGTTAATAATATAAATAAACTTGAAAATGCTTTTGCAAATTTATCTGAAATTATCATAGATTCGTAACCTGAAATTTCAGGTAATTCTTCAATTAAGTTTACACCAAATAATCCCATTAAGGCGATTATTGACACAGGAATAATAATCTTTTTTAGATTCATTATTTCTGCTAATAAACAAAATATTCCGATTCCTATTATAGCAATTAATGTAGTCATTTTATGATGATTATTATTTAATTTGAGTTAAAATTGATTGTAAACTTGGTGTAATTAGATCGATTATTGGTTGTGGAAATAATCCGAAGAAAATTGTTAAACCTACTATAATTACTAATACAATGCTTTCTTGTTTCGTTATTTTTTTAAATGATTTTGTTTCTGATCCAAGCATTACTTTTTGAAACATTCGTAACATATAAAATGCGCCTAAAATAATTGTTGTACCTGCAACTACAGCGTACCAAATGTTTACTTTAAATAAACTGTAAAGTAAATTAAATTCTCCAATAAAATTAAAAGTAGTTGGTAACGCAACAGAGGCTAACATTATAATCATAAATAATGATGCAAAATAGGTGTCTTGAATTCTGATTCCGCCCATTTCTTTAATTTCGTATGTATTGTATCTGCTGTAAATTAATTCTACTACATAAAATAATCCAACAATTACAATTCCGTGTGAAAGCATTTGTAAAACTGCACCTTGAAATCCTTCAAAAGTTAAAGAATATAAACCAGCAGCAATTAAACCAACGTGTGATAAAGACGAATAGGCTAAAAATTTCTTAATGTCTTTTTGTTTTAATGTTACAATCGCACCATAAATAATTCCGGCAATTGATAATGCAACAATATATGGAATGTGTGCTTTTGCTACTTCATCTGTTAATGGCAATTGCCATCTTAGCACACTGTATAATCCCATTTTCAACATAATTCCAGACAATAACATCGTACCAACAGCAGGCGCTTTGCTATACGTGTTGGCTTGCCAAGTATGGAAAGGAATCAATGGAATTTTAATAGCATATGCTAAAAAGAAAGCAACGAAAATATATGTTTTTTCTGCAGTTGTTAATTGCAACGCATATAATTTATTGATATCAAAACTACCACCTTTTGTGTATAAATAAATAAATGCTAAAAGCATAAATAAGGATCCTGCAAACGTATAAATAAAGAATTTTAAAATGGCTTTTTTACGTTCTTCCAAATCTCCATTACCCCAAGTTAAGGCAATGAAATAAATAGGAATTAATGCAATTTCCCAAAAGATGTAATATAAAATTCCATCTGATGCTAAAAATGTTCCTGCCATAGCAAAACCCATAAATAGCATTAAAGCATAAATAGATCTTGAATTTTCAAATTTTGTGATGAATCCAGATAAGATAATTAAGGGTAATAATCCAGTGGTTAACAATAACATAACTAAAGATAAACCATCAACGTGTAAGGCGAAGTTTATGTTTAGTTGAGTAATCCAAGGTACATTTACATCTAAATTTTCACCTGCTTGATAAGCATTTAAACTTAATAGTGTCACTCCGAAAGCAGCAATACTTGATACTAAAGCTATTTTAGGCGCGAACTTGTTTCCTGATAAATAGGTGACAATTGCGCCAACTAATAATACAATTAAAACGATACTACTATCCATTATTTTACATCTCGAATTATAAATACATAAACTAAAAACCCAACCATTCCGAATATGAATGCAAACAAATACACGCCAATATTACCATTTTGAATTTTCTTCCCTTTAATAGATAATGCATAAGTAGCACCACCTAAACCAATAACTGCTTGTGAAATAAATTTCTCCACATATTTTTTAGCAAAATTGGAAATCATATAGATTGGTTTCACAATTGTTGCCATATAAATTTCATCTAAATAATATTTATTAGACAAAACTTTGTGTAACCCTTGAACTTCTGAATCAGCTACTGGAATTTCTTTTTTCTTAAGATATTTAGAATAAGCAATACCAATTCCGACTAAAGCACCAACAGTTGCAATAGCCATTAACATATAAGCTTGACCATCTAAATGATGCGCTTCATGTTTTTTGAATAAAGGTGCTAAATAATGATTTAACCAACTGTTTCCTGGTAAGCTAATTGCTCCACCAATAGCTGCTAAAGTTGCTAAAATCACTAATGGAATAGTAATTAATGCGGGACTTTCGTGTAAATGATGTTTTTGTTCTTCTGTTCCTCTAAAGTCGTTGAAGAAAGTTAAATACATCAATCGGAACATATAAAAAGCAGTCATAATAGAAGCAATCGAACCAACAACCCATAAAGGGATATTACTATGAAAAGCCGTCATTAAAATTTCATCTTTAGACCAGAAACCAGAGAAAGGAAAAATACCTGAAATCGCTAATGTAGAAATCATCATTGTCCAAAAAGTAATAGGCATCACTTTTCGTAAACCACCCATATTTCTCATATCTTGATCTCCATGTAAAGCATGAATTACAGAACCTGAACCCAAGAACAAACATGCTTTAAAGAAAGCGTGTGTTATTACGTGAAAAACTGCAACTTCATAAGCGCCTAAACCTAATGCTAAAAACATTAAACCTAATTGCGAAACGGTAGAATAAGCTAATACTTTTTTAATATCGTTTTGAACTAATCCAATTGATGCTGCTACAATAGCTGTAATAGCTCCAACAATTGCAATTACGTTTTGAATTTCTGGTGTTAAATCGAATAAGAAATTCATTCTAGTAATCATAAAAATACCTGCTGTTACCATGGTTGCTGCGTGAATTAATGCAGAAACAGGTGTTGGTCCAGCCATTGCGTCTGGTAACCAAGTCGCTAAAGGTAATTGTGCTGATTTACCACAAGCTCCAATGAATAAACATAAAGCTGCGATTGATACAAGGCTAGGAGTGATTAAATCTTTTCCTAATAAGGCTTTTATTTCTAAAAATTCTAAAGTTTGAAAATGGAAACCTAAGATGAAAATTCCAATTAAGAAACCTAAATCTCCAATACGGTTCATAATGAATGCTTTTTTCGCAGCATCATTATAATCTTGGTTTTTATACCAAAATCCGATTAGTAAGTACGAACATAAACCTACGCCTTCCCAACCTATGAACATAATTAGTAAGTTACTTCCTGCTACTAAAGCAATCATAAAGAATACGAATAAATTTAAATAGGAGAAAAATTTATGCATATTTTCATCTTCGTGCATATAACTAATAGAGTACAGATGAATCAAAGCACCAATTCCTGTTACAAACAACAACCATAAAACAGACAATTGATCTAGTAAGAAAGAAAAATTTATTTTAATGTTTCCAATTGAAAACCAATCTGCCAAATGAAAAGTTATTGCTTTTCCATCGGTATTAATTTGAGAAAATAATGAAATCGTACATAAAAAAGACACAACAATTGCTGTTGTTCCTAGTACACCAGAAATTGTTTTTCCTAATGATTTACCGAAGAATGTGTTGATTAAAAAACCAACTAACGGTGCAAATAATAAGAGTAATATTGTAGTATTCATTTAGAATTATCCTTTTAGATTTTTTAAATTATCGATGTCAATATTTCCAATATTTCTAAATACCGAAACAAGAATAGCCAATCCAACAGCTACTTCAGCTGCAGCGACTGCCATAGTGAAAAATACAAATACTTGCCCTGATGGATCTTCATGATACGAAGAAAACGCAACCAAAAGTAAGTTGACAGCATTTAACATAATTTCAATTGACATAAACATGATTATGGCATTTCTTCTGTATAGAAGTCCAAACGCACCAATACAAAACAGCAATGCTGAAAGTGTAATGTAGTTTCCAATACCAACGTGTTCTAATATGTTCATAATTAAATTTTTTCTTCTTTTTTAGAAATTAATACGGCACCAATCATAGATACTAAAAGTAAAACAGAAGCAAATTCGAAAGGAACTTGGTATTCGTTTAACAATACATTACCTAAAACTTTAATAGATTGATAATCTACACCAGAATTTACATATTCTATATTTTCTGGTTGTGCTTTACGAAGCGCTGCAATTAAAACCAATCCTAAAATTCCAGCTGAAAAAACGGCTGCAAGTTTTGCATAAAGTGGTTTAGATGTTTCGTCTTCTTTGTCTAAATTCATAAGCATTAAGGTAAATAACAATAATACCATAATAGCTCCTGCATACACTATAATATGTACGATAGCCAAAAATTGCGCATTAAATAGTAAGTAATGTCCTGCTAATGAGAAAAAACATATTACTAAATAAATAGCACTATGAATTGCATTTTTGCTGAATACAGTTAAAAAGGCAGTTCCTAATGTTACGGCTGATAATATATAAAAAACAATTTCTATCATAATTAATTTACGGTATTAGTTTGCGTGTTTTTAATTGCCATATCTAAAGGCATCACTAGTTTGTCTTTTCCGTAGATAAAATCTTCTCTTTCGTAACCCGATTTCACAATTTTTTTAGAAGTTGTTAAGTAAATGGCTTCTTTAGGACACGCTTCTTCACATAAACCACAGAAAATACAACGCAACATATTTATTTCATAAATTTCGGCATATTTTTCTTCTCTATACAAATGCTTTTCATCTGCTTTTCTTTCTGCAGCTTTCATCGTAATGGCTTCTGCAGGACAAGATAAAGCACATAATCCGCAAGCGGTACATCTTTCTCTGCCTTGGTCGTCGCGCATTAGCATATGTTGCAAACGAGCAATTGGACTCATTTCGCGCACTTCTTCTGGATATTTTATGGTCACTTTTCTTCTAAACAAATGTTTAAGAGTGGTCCATAAACCTTTCAGAATCGTCCAAACGTAAATACGTTCTAAGAATGTCATTTCCTTATTGGAAACTTCCATTTTTCTTCCTGATAATGATATTTGTTGTACTGACATTATTTATAACCTATTTTTTTTCTTGGTTCTGTATTTTCTTGTTTTTCCATTAATTCGTCTAAATAATTGAAGACTAATTCAATGTTTTTATCGTGATTGTTTAATTTTTTTCTTATTTCTTCAATTTCAAGTTTCAAGTTTATAGTGTCTGTAACTACTTCTCTAATTTTTGTAAACACTCTAATGATTTGAATATTTATTTTTATTGCAGTAGCACTATTTAAAACACTTGACAACATTGCAACGCCTTGTTCTGTAAAAGCTAAAGGCGTGTATCTATTTCCTCCCCAACTTGAGGTGCCAAATTGGCTCCTCAAGATTTCAACTTCCCTTTTGTTTAATTCAAACATAAAGTCAGCAGGAAATCTTTCAATATTTCTTTTAACCTGTCTTTTTAATTGTTTATTTTCGATTGAATAAAGTTCTGCTAAATCTTTATCTAACATTACTTTTTGATTTCTAATAAAATAAATCTTATCAGAAATTACTTCATTCGGAATAATTGTATTTTCCATACTTTTTTGGCGTTTATTATTTATTTTGGCTTGTATTTTTATGCTTTTACTTGAAGTGCTAAATTAGCTTTTCAAGTTTTTTAAAAGGTATCGCATTTTGCGTTACCTAATTATTTATTATATTTTAGTTTCCAAATAATACCATTACAATTCCTGTAATAATAATATTGATTACCGCTAATGGTATTAATATTTTCCAACCTAAATGCATCAGTTGATCGTATCGGAAACGTGGAATCGTCCATCTTACCCACATGTAGAAAAAGATGAAGAAACATATTTTTGCGAATAAGGTTATAAATCCTAGTAACGCACCAATATTTATGCCCCAATTTTCATTTACCCAACCCATTCCTGGAAAGTGGTAACCTCCTAAAAACACCACAGCTAAAATAGTTGATGAAATAAACATATTGGCATATTCAGCAAATAAATAGAATCCCATTTTCATGGAAGAATATTCGGTGTGATACCCACCAATTAATTCCGATTCACATTCTGCTAAATCGAAAGGTGTCCTGTTGGTTTCTGCAAACGAACAGATTAAGAAAATCAAAAATGCTAATGGTTGATAGAAAATATTCCATCCGTCATTGGCTTGCATTATTGTGATGTCTTTTAAAGATAAAGATCCAGACATCATTAAAATGGATATCATGGCCAATCCCATCGCCACTTCATAAGAAATCATCTGTGAAGAAGCACGAACCGCAGACATTAAAGAATATTTGTTGTTGGATGCCCAAGCGCCAATCATAATTCCGTAAACACCAATTGATAGTACGCCAAAAACATATAATATGGACACATCAATATCTGTAGCTTGAAGTAAAACATCTCTTCCGAAAACATGAATTTTATCACCCCAAGGAATTACAGCACTAGTAATTAACGCTGTACTCATGGCGATTGCAGGTCCTAAAATAAATAAAAATCTATTTGGTGTGTTTGGGAAAAATTCTTCTTTTGTAAATAATTTAGCGCCATCGGCAAGTGGTTGTAAAAGTCCACCCCATCCTGCACGGTTTGGACCCACACGGTCTTGTAAAAATGCGGCAACTTTACGTTCTGCCCAAGTTGAGTACATCGCCATAAACATGGTTAATGCAAAAACGACAACAATTACAATGCTTTTTTCTATGATAAATGCACTATCCATTATTTTTGAGTATTTTTTAATGGAACACCTGACATACTGATTCTTACTTGATCTTGTTTTCTACCTTTTAAAATAAAATCTTCAGTTTCAATAATTACTTTTTCTAACGGACGAATATAATTATTTTGGTTAATCACAGAATCTTTATTGAATTGTTTTGGCCCTTCAATGGTCCAGTCTGACACTTCTTTTTTATCGAAACGACAGGTATTACATATAAATTCTTCTACTTCACCATATTGGTCTTTTCTCCCAGTTACTCTTTGAATTTCGTTTCCAAACATCCAAACTGTAGTTTTTCCGCAACAAGTAGTACATTCTCTGTGTGCATTGAAAGGCTTGTTAAACCAAACTCTACTTTTGAAACGGAAGGTTTTGTCTGTTAAAGCGCCAACAGGACAAACATCAATCATGTTGCCAGAAAATTCATTATCAATCGCAGCAGAAACACAAGTTGAAATTTGCGCGTGGTCTCCACGGTTTAATACACCATGAACTCTATTATCCGTTAATTGGTCAGCTAAAGTGGTGCAACGTTGACATAAAATACAACGGTTCATATGTAATTGAATTTTGTCACCAATATTTTCTGGTTCAAAAGTTCTTTTTTCTTCTATGAAACGTGTTTCTGATTTTCCGTGTTCGAAACTTAAATTTTGTAATTCACATTCTCCAGCTTGGTCACAAACAGGACAATCCAAAGGGTGGTTGATTAATAAAAACTCGGTTACAGATTTTCTAGCTTCTGTTACTCTATCTGAATTTTTACTATTCACTTCCATACCATCCATACATCCTGTTACACAAGATGCCATTAATTTTGGCATTGGTCTTGGATCGGCTTCGCTACCTTTTGCTACTTCGACTAAACAGCAACGACATTTTCCACCGCTTCCTTTTAATTTAGAATAATAACACATGGCTGGTGGTACTAAATCGCCTCCAATCATACGCGCAGCTTGCAGGATGGTTGTTCCTGGTTCTACTTCAACGCTTTGTCCGTCTATGGTTACTTTCATGTTATAATTGTTTGATTCTTAATAGAATCATTTTTGAGTTTTTATTAAACAGTTTGTTTGCTTACTAAGTGTTGTACTTTCGAAAAAGGTTCTGCTACAAAATGGTTTCTATCTTTAATTTTTTCTGGGAATCTTACGTGATATTCAAATTCTTCTCTGAAATGACGAATAGCTGCTGCTACTGGCCAAGAAGCCGCATCGCCTAATGGGCAAATGGTGTTTCCTTCAATTTTTGATTGAATGTTCCATAGTAAGTCGATGTCTTCTTCACGACCTTGACCATTTTCAATTCTCCATAATATTTTCTCTAACCAACCTGTTCCTTCTCGGCAAGGTGTACATTGTCCGCAAGATTCGTGATGATAAAATCTTGAAAAATTCCAAGTATTTCTTACGATACAAGTCGTATCATTATAAACAATAAAACCTCCAGAACCTAACATCGAACCAGATGCGAAACCTCCATCTGATAAGGATTCGTAGGTCATTAATCGGTCTGTTCCGGCTGCAGTTTTGTATATTAAATGTGCGGGTAAAATCGGAACAGAAGATCCTCCAGGGACTAGAGCCTTTAAAGGTCTATCATCAATCATACCGCCACAGTATTCGTCTGAATTCATAAATTCTTCAACTGTAATACCCATTTCAATTTCGTACACACCTGGATTTTTAATATGTCCAGAAGCAGAAATTAATTTAGTACCTGTGGAACGTTCCAAACCAATTTTCGCATATTCGGCTCCACCATTCATTACTATCCAAGGCACAGCTGCAATAGATTCTACATTATTTACTACAGTTGGGTTCGCCCATAATCCTGAGATCGCAGGAAACGGTGGTTTGATACGAGGATTTCCTCTTTTACCTTCTAAAGATTCTATTAAAGCAGTTTCTTCTCCACAGATATATGCTCCAGCACCAACATGCACGTATAAATCTAAATCGAAACCAGAACCTTTAATATTTTTTCCCAACCAACCTGCTGCATAAGCTTCTTTGATGGCTTTTTCTAAAATTTTGTACACCCACATATATTCTCCTCTAATATATATGTAAGAAAGATTTGCGCCAAGTGCGAAACTTGAAGTAATCATGCCTTCAATTAAAAGGTGAGGAATATATTCCATTAAGAAACGGTCTTTAAAAGTACCTGGTTCAGATTCGTCAGCATTGCAAACTAAATGACGTGGTTTTCCTGATTTCTTATCGATAAAACTCCATTTCATTCCCATAGGAAAACCGGCACCACCACGACCACGAAGTCCTGAAGCTTTTACTTCTTCAGTAATATCATCTGGTTGCATGGTTAATGCTTTTTCCACTGATTTATAACCGCCATTTTCACGGTACACCTCATAGGTTTTAATTCCTGGAATATTTATTTTGTCTAATAATATTTTTCTTCCCATGATATTATTTATCGTGTAAAGTTATTTTTTCTGCTTTGCAATCTTCAATTAAAGTATCGAAGGATTCCTTTGATAATTTTTCGTGATAAAAATCGCCTAATTGCAACATTGGAGCATATCCACAAGCGCCTAAACATTCTACACCAACTACTTGAAACAATCCGTCTGAAGTAATTTCTCCTTCTTTTACGCCCAATTTTGAACAAGCGTAATCCATTAAATCTTCTACGCCACGTGTAACACAACATGATGTTCTACAAAATTCGAACATATATTTAGCTATCGGTTTTGTATTAAACATCGTATAGAAAGTTACTACTTCATACACTTCAATTGGAAGAATTTCCAAAATTTCAGCTACTTTTTGTTGCAGTTCTACACTCAACCAATTGTCATGAGCATCTTGTACTTCATGTAAAACAGGTAGTAATGCCGATTTCTTTTTATCTGCAGGATAATGACTGATTAGTTCGTTAATACGTGTCATTAACGCTTCAGTTATGTGTATCTCTTGTTTGATATTTGATATTTCCATTTTTTTTATTTTAAATTTTGAATTAGAAATTTTAAATGTTTGTACTAATTTATAATTTAAAATTCATCATTTATAATTTTATTAAGCGTCTAATTCGCCAGCAATTACATTTAAACTTGATAAGATTACAATAGCATCTGACAACATGGCTCCTTTAATCATTTCAGGGTAAGCTTGATAATATATAAAACTTGGTCTTCTGAAATGTAATCTATAAGGTGTTCTACTTCCGTCTGTAATTAAATAAAAACCTAATTCACCATTACCGGCTTCAACTGGTTGGTAAACTTCGGCTACTGGGACAGGAATTTCTCCCATTACAATTTTAAAGTGATAAATTAAGGCTTCCATATTATGGTATACATCATCCTTTGGAGGAAGGTAATAATCTGGAACATCAGCGTGGAATACATTTCCTTCTGGCATTTTATCTAATGCTTGACGAATAATGCTTAAACTTTCCCAAACTTCGGCGTTTCTTACACAGAATCTATCGTACGTGTCACCTGATTTTCCAACAGGAATATTAAATTCAAAATCTTCATAAGAAGAATACGGTTGTGCAACACGAACATCGTAATCTACACCAGCGGCTCTTAAATTCGGACCTGTAAATCCGTAATCCATTGCCATTTCTGGAGTTATTGCTCCTACATTAACTGTTCGGTCAATAAAAATTCTATTTCTTGTAAATAAATCTTCAAATTCTTTCCAAGCTACTGGGAAATCTTTTAAGAATGTATCTAATAATTCAAATGCTTTTGGCGACCAGTCTCTTTCAAAACCACCAATTCTTCCCATATTTGTGGTTAAACGTGCGCCACAAATTTCTTCGTAAATTTCATAAACTTTTTCTCTGAATTGAAATACGTATAAGAAACCTGTATATGCACCAGTATCCACTCCTAAAATAGAATTACAAATTAAGTGGTCTGTTATACGAGCCAATTCCATTACTATAACACGTAAATATTGTGCACGTTTTGGAACTTCGATATCTAATAATTTTTCTAAAGTCAACCACCAAGCCATATTGTTAATTGGCGATGAACAATAATTCATTCGATCTGTAAGCGGTGTAATTTGATAAAATGGACGATTTTCTGCAATTTTTTCAAATGCTCTATGAATATATCCTATTGTTGGTTCGGCGTCTAAAATTCGTTCACCATCCATTAATAAGATGTTCTGAAAAATTCCGTGAGTGGCAGGGTGCGTAGGTCCTAAGTTTAAGATAGCTAATTCGCTTCCGTCTTCGTTATGACGCTCCTCAATGTATTTATAATATCTGTGATCAACTGGTAATGCTACTGTTCCCATCTTAAATTGTTGAATTATTAATGGTTCTTCCAAAGAAACGGTCGTCTTTGTCTGTTCTTCCTGAATCTTCCATAGGAAATTCTTTTCTCATTGGAAAAGAAGTCATTTCGTCCATATTTAAAATACGAACTAAATTTGGATGTCCTTTGAAAATAATTCCATAGAAATCAAATGTTTCACGCTCCATCCAATTGGCACAATTAAATAAAGAAACTATTGATTTTACTTCAGGAGTGGTTCCGTTTAAAAATGTTTTTACTCGTATTCTTCTGTTTTCGTACCAATTATGTAAATGATATACCACGCAAAATTGCTCGTTTGTATCGCTATCTGGATAATGAACTCCGCATAAATCAGTTAAGAAACTAAAGTTTAAACTAGGTTCTTCTTTTAAAAATTTTATTACGTTATGTACAACATTTACATCAGCTTCTAAAACAAACATATCGTATTCTGTTCTAAAATACTTAACGTTGTCTCCAAAAGTTTCTTGAAGTTTACTTTGTATATCTACCGATTCTAAAGCCATTATTATTCTATGTTATAGGAAGCTAACAATTCTTTATATTCTGCAGAATGTCTTCTTCTTTGAGATTCACTTTTTACTAATTCTTGTAGTTGCATTACTCCGTCTACTATTTGTTCTGGGCGAGGTGGGCAACCTGGTACATAAACGTCTACAGGGATAACTTTATCAATACCTTGTAGTACAGAATACGTATCAAAAATACCACCTGATGAAGCACAAGCTCCAACAGCAATTACCCATCGAGGCTCAGACATTTGTTCGTAAACTTGACGTAAAATCGGAGCCATTTTTTTTGAAATGGTTCCCATTACAAGAAGCATATCTGCCTGACGAGGAGAAAAACTCACACGTTCGGATCCAAAACGAGCCAAATCATAATGCGATGCCATTGTTGCCATAAATTCGATACCACAACAAGAAGTAGCAAATGGTAATGGCCATAATGAATTGGCACGAGCCAAACCAACAACTTGGTCTAGTTTCGTAGCGAAGAATCCTTCACCTGTATGTCCTTCAGGAGCATCAACCATATTTACTTTATTCTTATCCATACTTTATATTGTTATTCCCAAACTAATGCTTTCTTCTTGATTACATAGAAGAATCCGATTAGTAATAATATCATAAAAATGCTCATTTTTATAAGTCCTTCTACACCCATTTCTTTAAAATTTACTGCCCAAGGATACATAAAAATAACTTCGATATCAAAAAGAACGAATAAAATAGCTACTAAAAAATATTTTACAGAAAAAGGAATACGTGCGTTTCCAACCGATTCAATTCCGCATTCGAAACTCTTATCTTTGTTGGTAGATGATCTTTTAGGACCTAATAAACTTGAGCCAAAAATTGTTAAAGCAACAAACCCAACAGCAAGAAGTACTTGCATTAAAATAGGTATAAAATCGATTTGAGAATTTTGCATTTTGATGTTGTTTTGAAAATAGCCACAAAATTAATTTGTATTGCGGTATTATCAAAATTTAAACTACATTAAGAATGGTGATTTTAGTAAAAAGAATGTATTTATAATCATTCTAAATTAAAAACAAGACACAAAAAAAACGCTCCGTTATCGGGAGCGTTTTTAGACGGTAATAAATTAATCGTTTAATATTACAACTTTAGTTGCTACAATTCCTTTTCTTCCTTCTTCTTCTTCATAACTAACTCGGTCTCCCTCGTTTAAGTTTTCAACATTGATACCTGTAGCGTGAACAAAAATGTCCTTACCTGTATCTTCGTTAGTGATAAAACCAAAACCTTTAGTTTCATTGAAGAATTTTACTGTTCCTGTTTGCATTATATGCGTATTTAATTATTAATAATGAGCAAATATATAAATTATTTTAACACAAGCAAGAAAATTGTGTTTTTATTTTAAAATTTTTATTTTTATATGTAATTCATCTAATTGTTTTTCGTCGATTATAGAAGGTGCGTCAATCATTACATCTCTTCCAGAATTATTTTTTGGAAAGGCAATAAAATCTCTAATAGTCTCTTGACCTCCCAGTATAGCTACTAATCTGTCTAATCCAAAGGCCAAACCTCCGTGTGGAGGCGCACCAAATTGAAAGGCGTTCATTAGAAATCCAAATTGATTTTCTGCTTCTTCTTTAGTAAATCCTAATAATTCAAACATTCTTTCTTGTAAACTTCTATCGTGTATACGAATAGAGCCTCCGCCAATTTCGTTTCCGTTTAAAACCATATCATAGGCATTGGCTCTAATTTTACCTGGCTCGGTTGTTATTAAATGCATATCTTCTGGTTTTGGAGAAGTAAATGGATGGTGCATCGCATGGTATCTTTCCGATTCTTCATCCCATTCTAATAATGGGAAATCTAATACCCAAAGTGGTGCAAATTCATCTGGATTTCTTAAACCTAAACGAGTCGCTAATTCCATACGTAAAGCAGAAAGTTGGGTTCTTGTTTTATCGGTATTTCCACATAAAACAAAAATCATATCTCCAGGTTTTGCTCCCGTAATGTCTGCCCATTTTTTTAGATCTTCTTGGTCAAAAAACTTGTCCACAGATGATTTTAAACTTCCGTCTAATTCATATTTACAATAAATCATTCCGGTTGCGCCAATTTGTGGACGTTTTACCCAATCAATTAACGCGTCGATTTCTTTTCTGGTATATATTGCACAACCTGGAACTGCGATACCAACTACAAATTCAGCGGCATTAAATACAGGAAAATCTTTATGTTTGGTTACTTCGTTTAACTCGCCAAATTCCATTCCAAAACGAATGTCTGGTTTGTCATTTCCATACGTTTTCATTGCATACTCGTATGTGATACGAGGGAATTTATCTATTTCAACGCCTTTTACTTCTTTAAGTAAATGACGGGTTAATCCTTCAAATTGATTTAAAATATCTTCTTGTTCAACGAAGGCCATTTCACAGTCAATTTGTGTAAATTCTGGTTGTCTATCTGCACGTAAATCTTCATCACGGAAACATTTCACAATTTGAAAATACTTATCCATTCCGCCCACCATCAACAATTGCTTGAAGGTTTGTGGCGATTGTGGAAGTGCGTAAAATTGTCCTTCATTCATTCTACTTGGCACTACGAAATCACGAGCACCTTCTGGAGTAGATTTTATTAAATAGGGCGTTTCAACTTCGCAAAAGCCTTCGTTTGATAAATAATTTCTTACTTCTTGCGCCACTTTATGACGGAATAATAAGCTGTTTTTTACAGGATTTCTACGAATATCTAAATAACGGTATTTCATTCGGATATCTTCACCACCGTCCGTTTCATCTTCAATTGTAAATGGTGGAGTTAACGATTCATTCAAGATAGTCATTTCAGAAACTAAAATTTCAATATCACCCGTTGGAATATTTTTATTTTTAGATTCTCTTTCAATTACAGTTCCTTTTACCTGAACCACAAATTCACGACCTAAAGATTTTGCAGCTTCAAAAATGACTTTATCCGTTCTGGTTTCATCTAAAATTAATTGCGTAATTCCATATCGGTCACGCAAATCAATCCAAATCATAAATCCTTTATCACGTGTTTTTTGAACCCATCCCGCTAAAGTAATTTCCTGATTAATATGTGTAGCGTTAAGTTCTCCACAATTATGACTTCTATACATTGTTATTTGTTTTTTGCAAAAGTATAATAATTTTAAATTTTATTTTAGTTTAACAATTAATAATCTTAACAATTTTTTTGTATTTTATTTTTTTAATTCTGTTATATTTACACTTTATAAATTAAATTTTTCAAAATGACAAACCACAAAACATTTTTATTAGGCGTTGTAGCAGGTGTTTTTTCTTTAACAGCCAGTGCTCAAGTTAAATTTTCAGCTAAAATTGCAAATAAACCAGCAGATACCATTTATGTAAAATCAAGAGGTTTCAGCCAAATGATTGTGGCAGATAAAAAAGGCCATTTTAATGCAACTTTCAAAGTAACAGATGGGATGTTTAAACTTGAAGTTGACGAACAATATGCAGATATATATTTGACCAATACTTCAGATTTACAAGTAAATTTGGATTATAAAGATTTTGATAACACCATTTCTTTCAAAGGAAAAGGAGCAAAAGAAAACACGTTTTTAGCTGCTGAAATGCTAAAACAAGCAGATCAAACTGCTTTTGAACCAATGATGAAAGCGGAAAATTTAGAAATTTTAACTTCTGAAGTAGCTAAATATAAAGAGACGATTTTTGCAGCATTACCTAAAGATTTAGACGCTGGTTTTGTAGCTAAATATAAAGGAGATGTTGAAAAAGGTATGAAAGGTATGATTGATTATCTTTCGGCAGGTTTTGAATTAAAAAAATTAAACGGAACGCCTTCTCCAACTTTTAAATATGAAAATCACAAAGGTGGTGTTAAGTCTTTAGAAGATTTAAAAGGGAAATTTGTTTATGTAGATGTATGGGCAACTTGGTGTGGTCCTTGTCGTCAAGAAATTCCTTTTTTACAAAAAACAGAAACGGCTTATCACGGTAAAAATATCGAATTTGTAAGTATTTCAATAGACGAGCAAAAAAATCACGACAAATGGAGCAAGTTTGTTACCGAAAAAAACTTAGGAGGTATTCAATTATTAGCAGATAAAGATTGGAAATCAGATTTTGTACAAGGCTATAAAATCAATGGCATTCCAAGATTCATTTTAATTAGCCCAGAAGGAAAAATTGTAAACGCAGATGCACCAAGACCTTCGTCACCTGAATTAGTAACGTTATTAGATTCGTTAGTAAAATAATTTTCTAAACACATAGTTACATAGGTTTTTCTAAAAAAGTGAAAATCTATGTTTCTATGTGTTTATTTTTTAATTTTGTATTTTAAACAAACAAACAAATGAAAGTAGCCGTTGTTGGAGCCACTGGAATGGTGGGAGAAGTAATGCTTCAGATATTAAAAGAAAGAAATTTTCCGGTAACGGAATTAATTCTTGTTGCCTCAGAAAAATCTGTAGGTAAAGAAATCGAATTTAACGGGAAAACATATAAAGTTGTGGGTTTACAAACTGCAGTAGATATGAAAGCTGATATTGCTTTGTTTTCTGCTGGTGGAGAAACTTCTTTAGCTTGGGCGCCAAAATTTGCTGCTGCAGGTACAACAGTTATTGATAATTCTTCAGCTTGGAGAATGGATGAAACTAAGAAATTAGTCGTTCCAGAAATCAATGCCGATATTTTAACTGCTGATGACAAGATTATTCCAAACGCAAATTGTTCTACGATACAATTAGTAATGGCTTTAGCGCCTTTACATAAAAAATATAAAATTAAACGTATTATCGTTTCTACCTACCAATCTATTACTGGTACAGGAGTCAAAGGCGTACAACAATTAGAAAACGAATATGCTGGTATTAAAGGCGAAATGGCTTATAAATACCAAATTCATAGAAATGCCATTCCACAATGTGATGTGTTTGAAGAAAACGATTACACGAAAGAAGAAATGAAATTGGTTCGTGAAACCCAAAAAATCTTAAATGATAAAACCATTGGCGTTACGGCTACTGCGGTAAGAATTCCAGTAGTTGGCGGACATAGTGAAGCGGTTAACGTAGAATTTTATTCAGATTTTGATGTAAATGAAGTTCGTACCCTTTTACACAATACACCAGGAATTACAGTTCAAGATAATTTAGATACATTTACGTATCCAATGCCGTTTTACGCAGAAGGTAAAGATGATGTTTTTGTAGGACGCATTCGTAGAGATGAAAGCCAACCAAACACATTGAATATGTGGATTGTTGCTGATAATTTACGCAAAGGTGCCGCAACAAATACCGTACAAATTGCCGAATATTTAGTGGCGAATAAATTGGTATAATGCAAAAAAAATATGTAAAATTTAACGTACTGATGGCATTGGCACTACTTTTCGCCATATGCTATCAGTCGTTACATATTTTTACAGATGTAGCCCATCATTTTCACAATGAGGTTATTCAAGAAAACACTTCTAAAACGCATTTATCAGCTGATAATCATAACGATTGTCCGGTTTGTAATTTTGAATTTGCAGCCTTTTTATCGGAAGCTGTTTTTACTTTTGATTTTATAAATTCTAATCCTACCTTTCATTATTCTTCTGTTTACGAATCCTTCGTAAAAGAAAATGAATTTTTATATTTTTCTTATCGAGGTCCACCTGTAGTTTAAGTTTTATTAAAGTAAATTTAAGCCACTGATTTCATTGATTATTACAGATTTAAAATCGTTTTAATCTTTTAATCTGTGGCAAAAAATATTGCAATTTAAATCAATAAAATTTAAACGTACACAAATGAAAATATATATTTTTCTCATCATATTGATGGGCTTTACCTCTTTGGGCTTTGCTCAAAATGTTATTTCAGGAACAATAAAAAACCAAAATAACGAACCTATTTCTAATGTTGAAATTTCAATTTTAGATGGCGTTATTCAATCGAAATCCAATGAAAAAGGAGAATTTCAAATCACGAATTTACCCATTGGAAAACTGACTTTGATTTTCAAAAAAGCGAAATTCGAAATCAAATCGCAACAAATTAGTATTGGAAATCAAGACCAAATAAAATTAGATATTGTCTTAGAAAAAGAAGCTCATCATATCGATGAAATTTTAATTTCTTCTGTTTTTAATACCACACAAAACGAAAATGTGGTAAAAATTGACCATATTAATTTAAAACAAATACAAAATATGGGTGCCATAAATTTATCGGACGCATTGGCTACAAACCCGGGAGTAAATGTTGTTTCAACTGGAATTTCAATAGGCAAACCTGTTATTCGAGGGTTAAGCGGAAACCGAGTTTTGACATACGTACAAGGTATCCGATTAGAAAACCAACAATTTGGAGAAGAACACGATTTAGGTTTAAATGCAAACGGACAAGAAAGTGTAGAAATTATAAAAGGACCCGCTTCTTTATTATATGGTTCGGATGCTATGGGTGGTGTTTTGTATTTTAATCCAGAAAAATATGCTGCTACAAATAAAACTGAATTTTCAGTAAATCAAGTTGTAAATAGTAATACTCAAGGTGTAAATAGTTCGGTTACCTTTAAAAATTCTGTTGATAAATTTAAGTTTTTAGTTCAAAATAATTATACTTCACACGCCGATTACAAACTTCCAAATGGTGAATCAGTTGTGAATACGCGTTTCATTGAAAAAGATTTTAAACTAGGAACATCCTATGTAACCTCTCGTTATGTAGCCGATTTAAGATATAATTATAACGATTTGAATTTGGGTTTACCCGAAGAAAACTTAGAAAATCGAAAATTTAGAACGCCCTTATTTCCAAGTCAGAAAATCGAAAATCATTTATTAAGTTTTAACCAGAAATTATTTTTTAAAAATTCAAAATTAGAAGCAACGGCTGGTTACGTGTTTAATGACAGAAAAGAATTGGAAAGTGAAAACTTAACGGCGCTTTATATGAAATTGAAAACTTTTAATTATAATGTAAAGTACTATTTACCTGATTTTGGAAGCCTAATAACTATTGTTGGATTTCAAGGAATGAATCAAGAAAACAGAAATTTCGGAGAAGAACGATTGATTCCAAATGCAAAAATTGCAGATATTGGTTTCTTTGGAACCTCGCAATACGCATTTCAAAAAAATCTGTTGCAATTTGGTGTTCGATATGATTTCAGAAAAGTAAATATTGAACAATTTGGAGAAATTGGGGCGGAAGGTGCTTTTCAAAAATTAGATAAAAACTTCAAAAGCATCAATGCGTCTTTAGGATTAAAAACGGATGTTACGTATAAAATTACGTCAAGAATCAATTTTGCCTCGGGTTTTAGAGCGCCAAATTTATCTGAATTATCTTCTAATGGCGTACACGAAGGAAGTAATCGATACGAAATTGGTAATTCAAATTTAAAAAACGAGCAAAATTTCCAAATTGATTTGAATGTTGATTATAATGCTGAACATTTTGATTTTTTTGCGAACGGATTTTATAATCATATCAACAATTATATTTTTATAGCACCTAATGGAACAATGATTGATGATAATTTCGTGTATGATTATTTACAAAATGATGCTGTTTTATATGGTGGAGAAACAGGAATTCACTTGCATTTACACGAAATCGACTGGTTACACATGACAAGTAGCTACGAAATGGTTATTGGACAATTAAACACTAATTCTAATTTACCATTATTACCAGCCAATCAATGGAAAAATAATTTTAGAGCGAATTTTGATGTTTCAAAAAACATTAAAAATAGTTTTGTTTTCTTTCAAGCAAATTATACGTTTAATCAAAATAGAATTGGAAATTTTGAAACCAAAACAAACGATTATCTTTTACTTTCAACAGGATTTGGAATTGATATTCAGTTGAAAAAATCAACATTTAATTTGTTCCTAACAGCTACCAATTTATTAAATAAACAATATGTAGCCCATTTATCTCGCTTAAAATCGGATGGGATTTATAACATGGGAAGAAATATAGTTTTAGGTGTAATTTTTAATTTGTAGAAATCATATATTTGTAACTTAATAAAAAATAAAAATATGAAAGCAATATTTATTTTTACAACTTTAATTTTCTCATTCGGTAGTATGGCTCAAAATAAAATTACCTATCCAGAAACGAAAAAAATCGGCCACGTTGATACCTATTTTGGTAAAAACAGTAACGACCCTTATCGTTGGTTAGAAGATGACCGAAGTGCAGAAACGGAAGCTTGGGTAAAAGCTCAAAATGTAGTAACTTATGACTACTTAGCGCAAATTCCATACCGAAATCAGCTTAAAACGAGAATGGAACAATTATGGAATTATGAAAAAATTTCGGCGCCATTTAAAGAAGGTGAGTATACCTATTATTATAAAAATAATGGGCTTCAAAATCAATCGGTGTTGTATCGAAAAGATAAAAATGGAAAAGAAGAACTCTTTTTGGACCCTAATACTTTTTCTAAAGACGGGACCACTTCTTTAGGCGGAATTGATTTTAGTAAAAACGGAAGTTTAGTAGCTTATTCTATCTCTGAAGGGGGAAGTGATTGGCGTAAAGTTATTGTAATGGAAGCTAAAACTAAGAAAATTATAGGCGACACGATTGTGGATGTAAAGTTTAGTGGTGTGTCTTGGTACAAAAACGAAGGCTTTTACTATTCAAGTTACGACAAACCTGTAGGAAGTGAATTATCGGCAAAAACCGACCAACACAAATTGAATTATCACAAATTAAACACTTCGCAAAAAACAGACAAATTAATTTTTGGTGGCGATGTTAAAAGAAGGTATGTTGGCGGTGGCGTTTCGGAAGATGAAAACTATTTATTCATTACCGCTGCAAATTCAACTTCAGGAAACGAATTGTATTATTTAGATTTATCAAATCCAAATAGTAAAATCGTAACATTGATTGATAATTACGAAAACGACAATGATGTTTTAGACAACAAAGGATCGAAAATTTATTTGGTAACCAATTATAAAGCGCCAAACAAACGCGTGGTGACTTTTGATTTAGCAAATCCTGCTAATGAAAATTGGAAAGATTGCATCGCAGAAACCAAAAATGTACTGTCGCCTAACACGGGAAGTGGTCATATTTTTGCAAGTTATATGAAAGACGCTGTTTCCTTCATCAAACAATATGATTATAACGGAAAATTAGTTAGAGATATTGAATTACCAGGTGTTGGAACGGCTGGAGGGTTTGGCGGAAAAGAAAAAGAAACTACATTATATTTTTCATTTACGAATTATGTAACGCCAAATACCATTTATACATTTGATCCAAAAACAGGAAAATCTGAAATATATCAACAACCTAAAGTCGATTTCAATTCATCAAATTACGAATCGAAACAAGTGTTTTACACTTCTAAAGATGGTACAAAAGTTCCGATGATTATTACTTATAAAAAAGGAACTTCGTTAAACGGAAAAAACCCAACCATTTTATATGGTTACGGTGGATTTAATATAAGTTTAACTCCTGCTTTTAGTATTTCAAATGCGGTTTGGTTAGAAAATGGAGGCATTTACGCTGTAGCGAATTTACGCGGAGGTGGCGAATATGGAAAAGAATGGCATGATGCTGGAACCCAATTTAAAAAACAAAACGTATTTGATGATTTCATAGCTGCAGCCGATTATTTAATTAAAGAAAACTATACTTCATCTGATTATTTAGCCATAAAAGGCGGTTCTAATGGTGGATTATTAGTGGGTGCTGTAATGACGCAACGTCCTGATTTAATTAAAGTTGCATTACCTGCAGTAGGTGTTTTAGACATGTTACGTTACCATACATTTACCGCTGGTGCTGGTTGGGCTTACGACTATGGAACAGCTGATAAAAGTGCCGAAATGTTTGAATACATTAAAGGGTATTCGCCTGTACATAATGTAAAAGCGGGAACAAAATATCCTGCTACTTTAGTTACTACTGGCGATCATGACGACCGTGTAGTGCCAGCGCATAGTTTCAAGTTTGCAGCCGAGTTACAAGCGAAACAATCTGGAGACAATCCGGTTTTAATTAGAATAGAAGTAAACGCAGGGCATGGCGCTGGAAAATCAGTAGCAGCAACCATTCAAGAAAATGTAGATATGCAAGTATTTACTTTATATAATATGGGAATCAAAAAAATATAAATAGAAAAAGCCCTTTAAAACTTCCTGAAGGGCTTTTTTATTTATTCAAAGTGAACTTTCTAATGATATAGTTAAATATTTTGTAACCCAATACACGTCTTAAAATCCGCATTATATTCGCATCAAAACCTATTGTATATCTTCTGAAGTTTTTATTTGGTTTTTCGGCAATTTTAAATAATTTTTCAACAATTTGTTGCGGTAACTCTTCGTTTTTGCCTGATTTATCCAAAAGCAATTTCGAAATTTTATCCATTAATTTATTGTAAGAAAAAATTTCTGTTGGCGCACATTTGGTTACATTTTTTTGAAATGAAGTTGGTGCATTACCAAATTGAACTGTAGCTACACTAATATTAAAATCTACCAATTCATAAGCCATACATTCTGAGAAACTTTCTACTGCTTGTTTGGTCGAATGATAAAAATTCCCAAGGGGCAAATTTACTAAGCCCGCAACAGAAGTAATATTTATAAATTGTCCAAATTTTTGTTGTCTAAACGATGGTATAAAAGCCCGGCACACTTTTACAACACCAAGCCAATTTACATTTACAATCGTATCAATTTTGGTGTCTTCAGAAAGTTCTACAAAACTTCTGTAGCCCATTCCTGCATTATTAATTACGGTATCTATTTTTGGATGGTTTTCCAAAATAATTTTAGTAGCCGATGCAATGCTTTCCGAAGAAGTAACAACCATTTCGTAACAAAAAATCGAAGGAAAATCTTTAAAATCTTCCCCTTCAGATAGATGTAGTAACGTAGCAATAACCGTCCAGTTGTTTTTAGCAAAATATAATGAAGTTTGTTTGCCAATTCCTCCACCAGCACCAGTTATTAATACAGTTTTCATTTTAATATCTTGTTAATATTTTAATTTTGTCATTAAAATATAGCGTGCTATTCTGCTTTGTTTTCTGCTAATATATGCAGAACCATTAGGTTTAAATCTTCTCGGATTTGGTAATATTGCAGCAATTCCTGCGGCTTGCATTCGGGTTAAGCTTTTACAGTCTTTTTTATACCAATGTTGCGTTGCGGCGTCTGCGCCATAAATGCCGTCGCCCATTTCAATACTATTTAGGTACACTTCAAGTATGCGTTCTTTGCCCCAAATTAATTCAATTAATACAGTATAATAGGCTTCTAATGCTTTTCGAAAATAACTTCTTCCTTGCCAAAGAAATACATTTTTTGCGGTTTGTTGCGTAATTGTGCTTCCGCCTTTTAATTTTTTACCTTTAAAATTCCCTACAGCCGCTTTTTGCATTGCAGAAAAATCCAATCCATAATGTTCAAAAAACCTACCGTCTTCACTGGCAACAACCGCTTTTTGTAGATTTTTAGAAATGTCTTCTAACGGTACCCAATGGTGCTTGGTTTCAATATTTTTTCCTGCAGATTTATTTTCAAAATATCTGATTACCATAAGTGGTGTGTAGGGCACAGGCACAAATTTATAAAGCATTACAAAAAACAAACTAACGATATTGAACCATATAATTAGTTTCCAAAAGAAACGCATTATATGACTGAAAAATCCTTTTTTTCCAGTGCTTTTTGGTTTTATTGTTGCTTTTATTGCTGCCATTTTATACTAAATCTGCTACTTCTTTTCCAATTAAACTTCCTATAGCTACGCCCATTCCGCCCATTCTAACGCCGCAATATACGTGATTACTTACTTGTTGAACTATTGGTTTTTTCGAATTTCCTATTCCCATAATGCCACTCCATCGATGTTCAATTTCGAAAGGGGTATCACGCAAAATTACATTTTTTAACAAATCTTCCAAGTGATTTTGAATTTTTTCACTGGTTTCCAATGAAGTAGTAGTTTCTCCTTCAAAATCTAAGTTTCTTCCGCCACCCAACAGAATTCGGTTATTGATATTTCTAAAATACGAATACCCCTTATCTAAATGAAAAGTACCCTTGATGTCTAAATTAGCAATTGGTTTTGTAATTAAAACTTGCGCTCTTGCAGGTTTTACTTGATTTTTAGTTAATTCGGAAGCAAAACCATTTGTAGTAAAAATTAGTTTTTTGGTTTTAAAACTGACTTCATTTGTTACGACTTCAATTTCATCATTCAATTCCTGATATTGAGAAACAGTTTGATTGTTTAGAATTAAAATATCGTGTAATGCTGCTTTTTTTAATAGAGCTTGCATCATATTTCCGGTGTCAATTTGACCTTCAAAAGAGTTAAAAATCAAATGCTCAAATGTGTTTTTAAACTGAAAAGTATTGCTCACTTTGGTATACACATCTGATTTGAATAATGGACGAACAATCTCGTTTATAAAAGGAATTTTGGAGACACAATCATTATAAAACGCTTCGTCTTCTTTTAGAAACAATTCGTAACCGCCTAAAGGTTGATAATCAATGACAGCATCACCTAAATTTTCACGAAGAAGTTGCAAACCGGAATATCTTTTTTGAATTAGTTGGATAACTTCTTCTTCTTCTGTATGTGTTTTTAAATCGTCAATAATTTCGGAAACGCTTCCAAAACAAGCAAAACCAGCGTTTTTAGTACTGGCGCCTTGAGGCAAAACGCCTTTTTCTAATAGTATAATTTTGGCTTTTGGAAACCGTTCTCTTAAACGAATAGCGGTATGTAACCCTACAATTCCGCTACCTACTATGGTGAAATCCACGTTGGAGAACCAATTTTTTAATTCCCAATAGCTTAGTTGCATATTATAATTTCTATAAAATTAGCTTAATTTACGCATCACCAGAACCATCTGCATTCCCTAATTTTCTCGCTTTAATTGCTTTCATTACTAAAGGGAATGTAGTTACAGCCACTAAAATTAGTATGATTTTTTCGATATGGTGTTTTAAATCAATATCAAATTTTTCTAAAAATAAGCCGTATAAATAATGTCCTGCATACACCAAAATAAACGACCATAAAATAGAACTTAAAATATTATATAACATGAATTTACTTTTTTTCATGTGTACAATTCCAGCAATAATAGGTACAAAAGTTCTTACAATGGGTAAAAAACGTGCAAAAACAATTGCAATTCCGCCATGCTTTTGAAAGAAGCTTTCAGAGTGGTACAAATACTTTTTCTTAAAGAAAAAACCATCTTCTTTTTGATATAAGTTTTTCCCGTACACCGAACCAAACCAATAGCCGAAAATATTACCAATTATCCCTGAAAGGGCAATTAATGTGGCAATCACAAAAACAGGCGAATAGCCTTGAGGTAAAAAAGTTAAAGGTTGCGCCAATGCTTCACAATAAATTCCAGATAAAAATAATAAACTATCACCCGGAAGAAAAAAGCCTATAAACAAACCGGTTTCAGCAAATACAATAAACAAAACCATATAAATTCCGATAGGAACACCACCTAATTCAAGGTTTATGTAAAATTCGGGATTAAATAGTTGGGTCCATGTAAATTCTTTATCAATTTCTTGGGCTTGTAATACTACGTTTAATTTTAATTTTTCAAGTAGGTCTATGATGATTTTCATGGGTTTCAATTTTATTTTTTTGGCAAGAATTAATATTAACTCTCGATTTCTTGTGAGGTTTCGTGTTTAGATTCCCATTTGTCAATTGCAGCTGTTGAAAGCGCGTTTCCTAAAACGTTCGTCATACTTCTGGCCATATCACAAAAATGGTCAATTGGCAAAATTAAAGCAATTCCTTCTGGTGGAATGCCAAACATAGCACAAGTGGCTACTACGACAATTAACGAGGCTCTTGGCACACCGGCAACTCCTTTACTTGTTAACATCAACACTAAAAGCATGGTAAGTTGTTCGGGTAAACTCATTTCTATACCGTATACTTGCGCAATAAAAATACTGGCAAACGTCATGTACATCATACTTCCGTCAAGGTTAAAAGAATAACCCAGCGGCAATGTGAAAGACACAATTTTTGGTTGGCACCCAAAACGTTCTAATTCTTCAACCATTTTAGGAAAAACAGCTTCAGAACTTGTAGTAGAAAAGGCAATTAATAAAGGACTTTTAATACGTTGTAACAATACAAACAAACGTTTTCCTAAGATGATATAACCAACAGTCAAAAGGATTAACCAAAGTAATAGTATTCCCACTAAAAACGCACCTAAATATTTGGCGTAAAGCGTAAATACTTCAAAGCCGTGTTTTGCTATAGCGCTTGCTACAGCACCTAAAACCCCTAATGGTGCCGTCCACATAATAAAAGTAACCATTTTTAAGATGACATGTGAAACCGAATCTAATAATTTAAGAATGGGTTTGGCTTCTTTCTTACTAAATGCCGCTAAAGCCACACCAAATAAGATAGAAAAAATTACTATTTGTAAGATTTCATTAGTAGCTAAAGCTTCAAATAAACTTTTTGGAATAACATGTTTTACAAATTCTTCTAATGAAAAACCTTTTGAGTTTTCTAACAATTCAGAAGCACTTGAAGCGTCATCTAATTTAATTGTGGTTCCTTTTCCAGGTTCGAAAAAATTCACTAAAACCATTCCTAACAACAAGGAAATTAAGGAAGCAGAAATAAACCAAGCCATGGCTTTTCCACCCACGCGTCCTACCATTTTCATGTCGCCCATTTTGGCAATTCCAACCACTAAAGTAGAAAAAACTAAAGGTGCAATTATCATTTGAACCAATCGTATGAAAATCGTTCCAAGTAATTTTATATTTTTTGAGAAGGTGTCAATGGCTTCAGGAAACTGATAATGCACAATTCCACCTAAACCAACTCCAATAATAAGCGAAATGATAATTAATATAAAGAGTTTATTGTTTTTCATTTTTCATTTTTATTTTAGACCGTGAAAATAGTTATATTTTTTCAAAAAAGTGCTACTTTTAACCTCATTTTAAATTTTAACAGTATGAAAAAATATATTTTTCTCATTTTCAGTGTACTAAGTATGAGTTCAAATGCGCAACAAATGATGACGCCAGAAAAGTTATGGCAATTAGGTAGAGTGACACCAATAGGGATTTCTAAAGATGGAAAGTCGCTAATATACAAAGTAGGCACGCCAAATATTCAAGAAAATAAAATAGTTTCTAAATATTATTCTGTTCCTGTTGGAGGAGGAAATACGGTAGTTTTAGATAAAATAGATGGCTTAGTAGCAGATAAAAGTATTTCGCCAAACGGACAAGAATATATAAGTGTGCAACAAGTAAAAGTTGAAAAAATATTAGGTTCCGACTTATATCCAAGTTTAGCAAAAACATCCGCTCAAGTATATGAAGGTTTAGATTATCGTCATTGGGATACTTGGAATGATGGCACGCACAATCATTTGTTTGTTGGTACGATTGGTTCAGAAACGGAAAAAGTTTTACCACCAATTGATATTATGCCAAATGAACCTTATAACGCGCCTCAAAAACCATTTGGTGGTGATGAAGATTATGTTTGGTCACCAGATGGAAGCAAAATTATTTATGTGTGCAAGAAAAAAGCCGGAACAGCCTACGCAACAAGCACAAATACCGATTTATATGAGTACGATGTAGCGACAAAAACAACAAAAAATCTTACAGAGAAAAATTTAGGTTACGATACATATCCAACCTTTTCACCTCGAGGTGAATTGAGTTGGTTGCAAATGAAACGCGACGGTTTTGAAGCAGATAAAAACGATATTATCGTAAGAGTCCAAGGTTTCGATGTAAACTTAACTGCCAATTGGAACGGAACTGTTGAGAGCTTTGTATGGGCAAAAGAAGGAAATAAAGTCTATTTTATTGCGCCAGTGCTTGGAACAAAACAGCTTTTTGAAGTAAATCATGTTGGGTTAACGAAAATGTTTCCTGAAGTTATACAACTTACCGATGGCGATTTTGATGTAAACGGAATTGTAGGTTTTACTGGAACTTCCCTTTTAGTAACAAAAACCACTCATAATAGGGCTACAGAAGTGTTTTCGTACGATTTAAAAAAGAAATCTTGGAAACAAATTACGCACGTAAATGATGAAGCCTATTCGAAAATATCAGAATGTACTTCCGAAAAACGTTGGGTAACCACAACGGATGGCAAAAAAATGTTGGTTTGGGCAATTTTACCACCAAATTTCGATAAAACAAAAAAATACCCAACTCTTTTATATTGTCAAGGAGGACCTCAAAGTGCCTTAACGCAATATTATTCTTTCCGATGGAATTTTCAACTTATGGCCTCACAAGGATATATTGTTGTAGCGCCAAACAGAAGAGGTATGCCAGGTCACGGTGTAGAATGGAACGAACAAATTTCTGGAGATTGGGGCGGACAAGTAATGGACGATTATTTATCAGCCATTGACGATATTTCAAAAGAATCGTATGTAGATAAAACCAGAATTGGTGCTGTTGGTGCGAGTTATGGCGGTTATTCGGTATTTCAATTAGCTGGAATTCATAAAAACAGATTTAAAACTTTTATTTCGCATTGCGGCATTTTCAATACAGAAAGTATGTACGGAACTACAGAAGAAGTTTTCTTTACGAATTGGGATTCTGGTGGCGCATATTGGGAAAAAGACAATAAAATCGCACAGAAAACATATAACGAATTCAATCCAATTAAATTGGTAAACAACTGGAATACCCCGATTTTAATTATTCAAGGCGGAAAAGATTACCGTGTGCCAATAGGACAAGGACAAGAAGCTTTTCAAGCGGCTCAATTAAAAGGAATAAAAAGTAAATTTTTACTATTTCCAGATGAAAACCATTGGGTGTTACAACCTCAAAATGCTTTAGTTTGGCAAGGTGAATTTTTTAAATGGTTGAAAGAGACGCTGTAATAATATGCCAATTAGGAAATGTGTCAATTAGTCAATTACAAAAATTAATTTCAGACCTAACAGGTTTTTGAAACCTGTCAGGTCTTATTGAAAAAACAATCAGATTTGTTAATTTGAAAATGTTTAATTTAATTAATTTAGGATGAAAAAATTATTATTATTTTGCTTTTTATTTGTAGTATTTACTCTAAAGTTAAATGCTCAGGATAAATATTTAGAATTGATTAAAAATCAAACGGGTCGAACTTTAAAAATTAAAGAAGACAAAAGAGTAGTTGTAAAAACGAAAAACAGAAAAAGATTCGTTGGTAAAATTAAATTCGTTGATTCACTTCATATTCAAATTGAAAATAGTGTAATACATTTAGATTCTGTTTCCTTTATTAAGAAAAGGTCAACTGTCGGAATTATTTCAAGGTCTGTTTCAATGTATGTCGGAAGTAATTTATTTGCCATAGGGATTATTGCACTTCCAACAGGAATTGGAGTTATTATTTCTGTAGTGGTTTTGCCACCGTCAATTCCATTATTAATATATGCCATCAATTCAAATAAAAGAAGAAGTGAAACGTGGAAATATAAAATTGTTTTTAAATAAATAATTTCAGACCTGACAGGTTTTTGAAACCTGTCAGGTCTTTACATAACAAAAATAAACAAATAACTATTCTTACCTTTAATAGGAAAATAAAGATAACTTCAAATGCAACAATTCAACATCATAATTATAGGCGGTGGCGCAGCCGGTTTCTTTGCAGCGATAAATATTGCAGAAAAACATCCGCAACTTAGTGTGGCCATTCTCGAAAGAGGAAAAGAATGCCTAACTAAGGTTAAAATTTCTGGTGGTGGGCGTTGTAATGTCACACACGCGTGTTTTGTACCGAACGATTTAGTCAAATTTTATCCGCGTGGTGAAAGAGAATTAAAAGGTCCTTTTTCGCAATTTTGTTCTGGCGATACAATTGATTGGTTCGAAAAAAGAGGCATCGAATTAAAAATTGAAGAAGACGGAAGAATGTTCCCAATTACGGATGATTCTCAAACGATAATTGACTGTTTCGAAAAAGACGTAAAGAAATTGGGTATCAAAGTATTTACCTCACAAAGTGTGCAATCTTTATATTTCAATAAGGAAGAACAATGGAAAATGGAAACCCAACACGATGTTTTTGTTGCAGACAAAATTGTAGTCGCAACAGGAAGCAATCCTAAAATTTGGGAAATGATGCATCAAATGGGGCATCAAATTGTTGAACCCGTTCCTTCCTTATTTACATTTAACATTACCGATAAAAGAATAAAAGATTTAATGGGACTTTCGGCGCAAGCCAGTATCAAAATAAAAAATTCTAAATTAGCGTCATCAGGACCTTTATTAATTACACATTGGGGACTTTCAGGACCCGGAATTTTAAGGCTTTCCGCCTGGGGCGCTCGAGAATTGTTTGATAAAAAATATTGTTTTGCCTTGCTTGTAAATTGGCTAGATGAGGTATCTTTTGATGAAGCCATCGAACAATTAAAAGAAATTAAAGAAGAAAATAATAAAAAACTAATTGGCAAATTTTGTCCGTTTGATTTTCCAAAACGATTATGGGAAAATATCGTAACTGCTTCAGATATTGCTTTAGATTATAAATGGGCTGAGGTAACCAATAAGCAAATAAATAGTTTAGCCAATCAGTTAACGCAGGCTGAATTTCAGGTAAATGGTAAAAGCGCATTTAAAGAAGAATTTGTAACCGCTGGAGGCATCGATTTAAAAGAAATTAATTTTAAAACGATGCAAAGTAAAATTTTACCAAAAGTCTTTTTCGCTGGTGAAGTGGTAAATATTGATGCCATAACTGGTGGCTTCAATTTTCAAAATGCTTGGACAAGCGGCTATATAGTTGCCGAGAATATTTAATTCAAGTAAAATATACTAAAAGTCAATAATGTTGCAAAAGAAACCCAAGCAATATAAGGAATGAATAATTTTGCCGCAGTTGCGTTTATCGGCTTAAATAATTTATAACATTCTAACATAACCAATAGCAATAAAATAATTTCAATCGAAGCTAGTAATAGGTTGTGTAAGCTAAAAAATAAATAAGACCATAACGCATTTAATCCCAATTGAAAAATAAAATATTGTAACGCTATTTTAACTTCTTTTGGTTTGTTTTCAATTTCATTCCAAATTAATCCTGCTGCAATCCCCATAAAAATGTAAAGTAACGTCCAAACAGGTGCAAAAATCCAATTTGGTGGATTAAATACAGGTTTTATAAGAGTAGGATACCAAGTGTTTATAGACGATTGTGTAATTTTTCCTGAGAAAAAACCAACGGTCAAACAAATAATTATGCAATACGATATTCTTAAATACTTTTTCATTTTGATAATTTTATTCAAAGATATTCAAAACTTCTGATATCTAACCGCCAAGTTTTAACTTCCTTTTCTATCTTTGTAAAAAATATTTTTTATGTATTCTGATTTAGACTTCATTATTTCAAATTATAGTTCAATAGATGCGGCTTATTTTTCTTGGAGTGCGCCAAGTAATATTGCTTTGGTGAAATATTGGGGAAAAAAAGAAAACGGTGATCAAATTCCAGCCAATCCGTCTATTAGTTTTACGTTGAAAAATTGTAAAACCATTACATCAGTTGCGATTTCTTCTAAAGTTGAAAAAGATACTTCGACAAGCTCAGTACAGCCTGATTTTTCATTCGATTTGTTATTTGAAGGAAAACCGAAAGAAGATTTTAAACCTAAAATTCAAAAGTTTTTCGAAAGAATTTATAAATATTGCCCGTATTTAAAAGAATATTATTTTACAATTGACACCCAAAACACTTTTCCGCATAGTTCAGGAATAGCGTCTTCTGCCTCAGGAATGGCAGCACTTGCTATGAATATTATGAGTTTAGAAAAGGCGTTAAAACCTGAAATTTCCGAAGATTATTTTTATGCAAAAGCATCTTTTTTAGCACGATTAGGTTCAGGGAGTGCTTGCAGAAGTATAATTGGAAACGTTATTGCGTGGGGAAAAAATGAAACCATAAAAAATAGCTCCGACTTATTTGGAGTTGCATTTGAAAATATTCATCTGAATTTTCATAATTTTCAGGATACAATTTTGTTAGTAGATAAAGGCGAAAAGCAAGTTTCAAGTACAGTTGGACATAATTTAATGCATAACCATCCATTTGCTGAACAACGTTTCGAACAAGCACATCATAATATTGCAAAAATTGTTACGTTATTAGAAACAGGAAACGTAACGGAATTTATGAGTTTGGTAGAAAGTGAAGCGTTGACTTTACATGCTATGATGATGACTTCTATGCCCTATTTTATATTAATGAAACCCAATACATTAGAAATTATTAATGCCATTTGGAAGTTCAGAAGCGATACACAAACTCCGGTTTGTTTTACCTTAGATGCAGGAGCCAATGTGCACGTTTTGTATCCTGAGAATGTTAAAGAAAAAGTATTCCAATTTATTCAGCACGAATTAGTTGGCTATTGTCAAAATGGTCAGTATATTTGTGATGAAATTGGAAATGGAAGTCAATTGATAGTTAATAATTAACAATTGATAATGGAAAAGCGAAATGTCATAAAAGAAAAATCTTTCGAATTTGCAAAGGAAATTGTGTATCTTTACAAAAATCTTGCAGATAAAAAAGAGTTTGTGTTGTCAAGGCAATTATTAAAATCAGGAACATCAATTGGCGCTAATATTCGGGAAGCAGAACACGCACAAAGTAAAGCAGATTTTATAAATAAACTTTCAATTTCATTAAAAGAAGCAAATGAAACAGAATATTGGTTAGATTTGCTTTATGAAACAAATTACTTAAGTGATGAGTTGTTTCAGAATTTAAAAATTAAAAATATTGAATTATTAAAATTACTTATAAGTATAATTAATACTTCAAAGAAACAATAGTTATCAATTGTTAATTATTAATTGTCAATTAAAATTATGAAAGGACCACTTTTTTACTCAAAAATATTACTTTTCGGAGAATATGGAATTATAGAAGATTCCAAAGGACTTTCTATACCATATAATTTTTATAATGGTGCATTGAAGTCAGATAAAAATCCGACAGATGAAGCCAAAAAATCAAATCAAAGTTTAGTGAAATTCGTTGCTTATTTAAAGCAATTGCAAACGGAACAACCAGATTTAGTAACGTTTAATATTGAGTTATTACAAAACGACGTTAACCACGGAATGTATTTTGATTCAAGTATCCCACAAGGGTACGGAGTAGGAAGTAGCGGCGCATTAGTAGCGGCTATTTACGATAAATACGCTGCGAATAAAATTACCGTTTTAGAAAATCTAACTAGAGAAAAATTATTGCAATTAAAATCAATTTTTTCTAATATGGAATCCTTTTTCCACGGAAAAAGTTCTGGTTTAGATCCATTGAATAGTTACTTAAGTTTACCAATTCTTATCAATTCAAAAGATAATATTGAAGCTGCTGGAATTCCAAGTCAATCAGCTACAGGAAAAGGCGCTGTTTTCTTATTAGATTCTGGAATTGTTGGAGAAACCGCTCCAATGGTAAATATTTTTATGGAAAATTTAAAAGACCAAGGTTTTAGAAAAATGTTAAAATCACAGTTTATTAAATATACTGATTCTTGTGTGGAAAACTTTTTACAAGGCGATATGAAAGCGTTATTTAAAAACACTAAAGAATTATCTAAAGTAGTTTTAAGTAATTTCAAACCTATGATTCCGGAGCAATTTCATCAAATTTGGCAAAACGGAATTGAAACCAACGAGTACTATTTAAAATTGTGTGGTTCTGGTGGCGGTGGCTATATTTTAGGCTTCACACAAGATTTCGAAAAAGCTAAAAAGTCTTTAAAAGATTATAAATTAGAAATGGTTTATCAATTTTAAAATTTTGTTTAAAGTTTCAGGTTTAACGTTTTTTGATTGCATTACTTTAACTTGAAACTTGAAACTTTAAACTAAAGAAAAATGCTAAGTCGCAACTCTAAAATAGTATTTACCAAAATTTTCAGTTTCTTCTCTGTAGTTCGAGGGTACAACGTTTTTGTTGTAGCGTTAGCACAATATTTAACCGCTATTTACATTTTGGCGCCAGAAACACGGGCCTTAGATATTATTTTAGATTGGAGATTATTCCTTTTAGTAATGGCGTCTACTTTTGCCATTGCTTCGGGATACATTATAAATAATTTTTACGATGCCAAAAAAGACATTATCAATCGTCCTAAAAAATCGTATTTAGACAGATTAGTAAGTCAGAAAACCCAACTTCAAGTTTATTTCACTTTAAATTTCTTTTCGGCTGTATTTGGTTTTATGGTTTCTTGGCGAGCGGCTTTGTTTTATTCTGTTTATATTTTTATTATTTGGTTGTATTCGCATAAGCTAAAAAAAATGCTTTTCATTGGTAATATTTCAGCTTCTTTATTAGCTGTTTTGCCCTTTTTCGGAATTTTATTGTATTTCAAAAACTTTTATCAAGTAATTTTTGCGCACGCCACATTTTTATTTCTAATCATATTGATTCGTGAAATGATTAAAGATTTGGAAAACATTGAAGGCGATTTATCGAATAATTATCAAACCATACCCGTCAATTTTGGGGAAAATTTTGCTAAAAAAATTATTTCATTATTGCTATTGTGTACAATCGTTCCGGTATATTTTCTTATTAATGTGTTTGATGTAGGCTATATGGACATTTATTTTTATTCAAGTTATATTTTACTACTAATTTTTGTTATGAAATTATGGAAGTCGGAAGGAAAAGTAGATTATATTAAACTTCATTTTTTACTAAAGATAATTCTTTTAGCAGGTGTAATTTGTATCGTTCTAATTAAACCGGATGTTATAGAAAACGGTCAAAAATTATTATTAATTAGATAGTGTATCGGCTTCGTACTGCCAATTTCTTACTTCTCACTTAAAATGACTATCTTTGCAAAAAATAAAAGCATGAGAAAATCGTCAGGAGCCAAAAGAAGCGGTAAAGTTTCGGAAAGTAAAAAACCAGATTTTAAGAAAAACGAATCAGGAAAATCTTTTTCTTCAGAAAACAAACCTGCTCCAAAGTTCAATAGAACAGACAAGCCAAAACAACAAGTGGTTAAAATTAAATCTGATAAAGACGAAATCAGATTAAATAAATATGTAGCAAATTCAGGAGTTTGTAGTCGTAGAGATGCCGACATTTATATCCAAAGCGGAAACGTAAAAGTAAACGGTGAAGTGATTACAGAAATGGGACACAAAGTAAAATTAACCGATGTGGTGAATTTTGACGGCGTGAACATTACACCTGAGAAAAAAGAATACATTCTTTTAAATAAACCTAAGAATTTTTCAACTGAGAAGAATGACCAAGGCGCAAACAACGTGTTGCAATTAATAAAGTCACCTTCAAATGTACGATTAGAACCTATTGGAAGAATGGATAAAACCACAACAGGATTATTATTGTTTACAAATGATCCAGATATGGTTAGAAAATTTACAACACCAAATCAACGTTCTTCTAAAATTTATCAAGTTTCTTTAGATAAGAATTTAAAATACGAAGATTTAGAAAAAATTCAAAGTGGCGTTACTATTGAAGGACATAAAGTATATGTAGAAGAAGTAACATTTATTGATGGAGAAGCTAAAAGTGAAATTGGTGTAAAAATGAAAACATCAAATGTAAAAGTGGTTCGAAACATTTTTGAACATTTAAAATATAATGTAATAAAATTAGATCGAGTAGTATTTGCTGGATTAACCAAAAAGAATTTACCAAGAGGCAATTGGAGAGTATTAACCGAACAAGAAGTAGTCAATTTAAAAAATAATTAAAAAAATCCGTCTTTTTCAAGGCGGATTTTTTGTTTCAAATATCAATAATATTAAAATAAAATATATATTTGTAATTCCTTATTTAATAAACGTATAATGAAAAAAATAGTTCAAATTGTTGCCCTTGTTTTAGTAATGGCATCTTGTGAAAATGATATTAAAACTAATTTACCAGCATTTTTAGGTGAAAAAGACAATATTGCATGGCGTGCTTCGGATACAAAAATCACTGCAAATTCAGGCGGAACGATAACAATAAATGCATATAAAGATAATGAAATGGTTACTATAACAGTGCCAAATACAGTTGGTACACATTATTTAGGAACTACAAACCAAGGTGTAAATGCAACGTATTCGTATAGCAATCAGCAATCATTATCATACTTTGAAACAGCATTAATTGAAGGGCCTGTTTTTAAATTACAAGGCGTAACTATTCCTGGTACAGGATATGCAGCTTTAAACGGAAATAATGTAACTACAACAGGAGGTTCAGGAAACGGATTATCATTAAAAATTCAAACCAATAGTTCAGGAGCCGTTACAGGAGCTACCATTGTAAGTAGAGGAGTAGGATATGAACCAGGAGATTTGATTACTGTTAATGGTGGTAATGGCAATGCAAAAGTTACTGTTTTAAATGTTTCAAAAAGTAATGGAGAAGTTGAAATTGAAAAAATTGAAGGCAATTTGTATTCAGGAACATTCAAATTTAATGCAGTTGATGAACAAGGAACAGTAGTAAATTTTAATAAAGGAATTTTTTATAAAGTGCCAATTTTATAAAATATTTTTCACATATATAACTAATAACCACTTCATTCAGGAGTGGTTTTTTGTTTTTGTTAATAACTAAAATTGCCTCAAAAAAAGATAAATTGTATTTTTGAATTCTTTCACTTTTTAAAATGTTTGATAGTTTTGAGATTTGGAATTTAATAACTTGGAATTTATAATTTATGTATTTAATCTTCGATACCGAAACCACAGGATTGCCTAAAAGTTGGTCTGCGCCAATTACAGACACTAACAATTGGCCTCGTTGTGTGCAAATTGCTTGGCAATTACATGACGATATGGGAATCCTTATCGAACATCAAGATTATTTAGTGAAACCAGAAGGATATAACATTCCATTTGATGCAGAAAGAATTCACGGAATTTCAACAGAATTAGCCACTCAAGAAGGTTTTGGTTTAAGTGAAATCCTTGAAAAATTTAATATTGCTTTATCTCAAGCCAACTATATTGTAGGGCAAAATGTAGGTTTTGATGTAAATATTATGGGTTGCGAATTTCATCGGTTTGGAATAGCTACCGATTTAACTAAAATGCCCATTTTAGATACGTGTACAGAAACTACGGCTTTACTATTAAAATTACCTGGCGGACGTGGTGGAAAATTTAAACTACCCACATTAACAGAATTACACGAATATTTATTTAACGAAAAATTTGCAGAAGCTCATAATGCCACTGCCGATGTAGAAGCCACAACGCGTTGTTTTTTAGAATTAGTAAAACGCGGAAATTTTAATTCAAACGAATTACCTGTTTCTGAAGAATATTATGCAACATTCAAATCTAATAATCCAGATGTAAAACCAATCGGATTAAAACATATTAATTTAAAAAAGGCTTCAACTACTTTAAGAGAAAAATTACAACAACAACTTCCTAAAGATATTGAAATTTTACCTGAAAATTTAGAAGATATTTCAGATGTTGCCTTTGCACATTTGCACAATCATTCGCAGTTTTCGGTTTTACAATCTACCATTTCCATTCCTAATTTGATTGAAAATACGGTAAAGCAAAAAATGCCAGCAGTTGCCCTTACAGATATAGGAAATATGATGGGTGCTTTTCAATTTGTAAGTGGAATTCTAAATCATAATAAATCGGCGGAAGCCAAAAACAAGGAATTAGTTGAAGCTGGTGAACAACCAACAGAAACCATCATTAAACCAATAGTAGGTTGCGAATTTTTTGTTTGCAACAATCATAAAGACAAATCGAATAAAGACAATGGATATCAAGTTGTTTTCTTAGCTAAGAATAAAAAAGGATATCATAATTTAGCAAAACTGTCATCAAAAGCCTATACAGATGGGTTTTACTACGTGCCTCGTATCGATAAAGAACTAATCAAACAATATAAAGAAGACATTATTGTTTTAACAGGAAGTTTATATGGTGAAGTGCCAAATAAAATTCTGAATCTAGGAGAAAATCAAGCTGAAGAAGCCTTGTTATGGTGGAAAGAACAGTTTGGCGAAGATTTGTACATCGAATTAATGAATCACAATCAAGAGGATGAAAAAGCAGTAAATACTACGCTAATTCAGTTTTCTAAAAAACATAATGTAAAGCTAATTGCTACAAACAACACGTTTTACATCAATAAAGAAGATGCCAACGCACACGATATTTTATTATGTGTAAAAGAGGGCGAAAAACAAGCCACACCAATTGGTCGTGGACGTGGCTATCGTTTCGGCTTACCCAATCAAGAATATTATTTCAAGTCAGCAAATGATATGAAAAAATTGTTTCCGCAAACTCCGGAAGCCATTAGTAATGTTCAAGAAATTGTAGATAAAATTGAAATATATTCGCTTTCGCGAGATGTATTACTTCCAAAATTTGATATTCCAGAAGAATTTCAGGATCCTGAAGACATAATAGATAAAGGTGTTCGAGGCGAAAATGCTTATTTACGACATTTAACTTATGAAGGAGCCAAAAAACGTTATGGTGAAATCACAGATGAAATCAGAGAACGTATTGATTTTGAACTACTAACAATTAGTAATTCAGGTTATCCGGGCTATTTTTTAATTGTACAGGATTTTATCGCCGAAGCCCGAAAAATGGATGTTTCGGTTGGTCCGGGTCGTGGTTCTGCAGCGGGTTCAGTTGTCGCCTATTGTTTGTGGATTACGAATATCGATCCATTATTATACAATTTGCTTTTCGAACGTTTTTTAAATCCAGACCGTGTGTCGATGCCCGATATTGACATCGATTTTGATGACGAAGGTCGAGGTAAAGTTATGGATTATGTAATAAAAAAATACGGTTCCAATCAAGTGGCGCAAATTATCACGTATGGAAAAATGGCCACGAAATCAGCTATTCGAGATACGGCACGAGTTTTAGATTTACCTTTATTTGAAGCGGATAGAATTGCAAAATTAATTCCAGCAATGATGCCAGGAAAATGGAATTTAGCACGATTTTTATCGGAAAAAGAAGAAGAGGTTAAAAAAGCCGTTCGTTCAGATGAATTTGAGCGAGTAAAAGAATTAATTGAAATTGCCAATCAAGGCGAACTTTCTGGAGAAACCATTCAACAAGCAAAAATTTTAGAGGGGTCGCTCCGAAATACAGGAATTCACGCTTGCGGTGTGATTATTACACCAGATGATATTACCAATTTCGTACCTGTAACGACAGCAAAAGATTCGGATTTATATGTAACCCAGTTTGATAACGCGGTAGCCGAAAGTGCGGGTTTGTTAAAAATGGACTTCTTAGGTTTAAAAACATTAACCCTTATAAAAGACACAGTTAAACTTGTAAAATATAAGCGAAATATCGATTTAGATCCCGATGCATTTCCTATTGACGATAAAAAAACATACGAATTATTCCAACGTGGCGAAACGGTAGGTATTTTTCAATACGAATCGCCAGGAATGCAAAAATATTTGAAAGATTTAAAACCAACGGTTTTTGGAGATTTAATTGCAATGAATGCATTATATCGACCAGGTCCGTTAGAATATATTCCTTCTTTCGTTCGAAGAAAAAATGGTTTAGAACCCATTGCGTATGATTTAGATGCTTGTGAAGAATATTTAGCAGAAACTTACGGAATTACAGTTTACCAAGAGCAAGTAATGCTTTTGTCTCAATCATTAGCGGGTTTTACTAAAGGTGATGCCGACGTACTTCGTAAAGCAATGGGTAAAAAAGACAAGCCGGTCTTGGATAAAATGAAGCCTAAATTCATCGCGCAAGCAGAAGAAAAAGGACACGACGCTAAAATATTAGAGAAAATTTGGAAAGACTGGGAAGCGTTTGCGAGTTATGCATTCAATAAATCGCACTCCACTTGTTATGCTTGGATTGCTTATCAAACTGCCTATTTAAAAGCACATTATCCAGCAGAATATATGGCGGCTGTGCTTTCAAACAATATGAACGATATCAAATCGGTTTCCTTTTTTATGGAAGAATGCAAGCGAATGGGCTTAGAAGTTTTAGGTCCAGATGTCAATGAATCGTTTTACAAGTTTACCGTAAACGATAATAAGGCAATTCGCTTTGGAATGGGCGCGATTAAAGGTGTTGGAGAAAACGCAGTAAAAACAATAGTTGAAGTACGAAAAGAAGGCCGTTTTAAGTCTATTTTCGATTTAGCAAAACGAATTGATTTGCGTGCAGCCAATAAAAAAGCATTCGAAAACTTAGCCTTAGCAGGTGGTTTTGATGAATTTGGTAACACACATCGTGCACAATATTTCCATACGGACGGCGATAACAGTACATTTTTGGAAAAAGCAATCCGTTTTGGAGCGAAGTTTCAAGAAAATGAAAATTCTTCTCAAGTAAGTTTATTTGGCGATGCATCTGACGTACAAATTGCCGAACCAATTGTGCCGCCTTGTGAAGAATGGAATACCTTAGAAAAATTATCTCGCGAAAAAGAAGTAGTAGGAATATATATATCAGGTCATCCGCTAGACGATTATAAATTTGAAATGAAATATTTCTGCAATACCAAGTTGCAAGCACTACATAATTTGGAGCCATTAATAGGTAAAAATCTATCTTTTGGTGGAATTGTTTCCAATGTGCAACATCGCACCACGCAACAAAATAAAGGTTGGGCAACATTCAATATTGAAGGCTACGAAGAAAGTTTCGAATTTAGAATATTTAACGATGAGTATTTAAAATACCGACCTTTTTTGACTCAAAATGAATTCGTATTTATAAAAATATTTATTAAAGAAGGTTGGACGAATAAAGAAACTGGAAAAAAATCAGAGCCAAGAATTAACTTTTTAATGGTGCAAAGTTTACAGGATGTTTTACCCAATTTTGCTAAAAAATTAACCATTCAATTGCCAATTGAAGAGTTAAAAGAACAATTAATTTCGAAATTAAACGAACTTTTTTCCGTTAATCAAGGAGATTTTAATGTGACTTTCGAATTGTTAGAATTAGAAAAAGTAAAACGATTTGTAAAGCGAGAAATCGAAATTGATGACGAAATTCAAGATGAAAATCTTGTTGAAACAGAGGATGAGGTAGAAAATAACACTGAAATTATAATAGAAAATCAAATGGAAGAAATTGAAGAAACTATTATAAAAAACAAGTTAGAAATGCCAAGTAGAAAACTAAAAATTAATATTTCTAAAGATTTGTTGGAAGGTTTAGAGAAAATGCAAGTTAATTTTAAGTTGAATTAATACCAAAACATAAAAATGAAGCTACTAAAAATAAAACCTTCTAAAAGTTTAAATAAAGCGTATTACAAGCAATCACTTACGCGCGAACAAATTGAACTTTTTAAAAAGGAATTAAAAAATACATTTAATCATATTGATGAAAAACAAGATGAAGAATATCATAAAAATGTTATTGCCGACTTGTTTAAAAACGTGTATTGCAAAGATAAGTATCTTGTAAATGTTAATAAAAAAGAAGATTTAGTAATTCGTTTAGGAAATGCTACTACCGATGATGTTGGCGTTTTGCTAGAGTTTAAAAAACCAACCGAAAAGCGCGATATGGTTTCAGCAGAAAATGCCAATGTAAAAGCATTGCAAGAAGCTGTTTTGTATTATCTGCGTCAAACGGTTGATAATGATAATCATAAAATTACCAACATTGTAATTACCAATATATACGAATGGTTTATTTTTGATGGCGTTTGGTTTGAAAAAAACATTTTTAGAAATAGTAAACTTAAAAAAGACTATTTGGATTTTAAAAATTCTGGTCACAAAACTAATCACTTTTATGATTTAATTGCGGCTAAATATCTAGCAAAATTTAAAGAAGAAGTTCCTTGCACTTATTTTAATTTATTAGATTATAAAGATAAGATAACCAACGATAATCCAAATGACGATGATGATTTAATAGATTTATACAAAATTCTATCACCAGAACATTTGCTAAACAAAAAATTTGTTAACGACAGCAATTCCTTAAATACCGATTTCTATAACGAATTACTCTATATAATTGGGCTTGAAGAAAGCAAAGAAACTGCCAAAAAAACCATTAGAAGAATAAACGAAGCCGAACGCAATGAAGGCTCGCTTATAGAAAACACAATAACAAAACTAAAAAGTAAAAAATATTTTGGTTATGACAGCAATGAAGAAACTGAAAATCAATATTATGAACTTGCTTTAGAATTATGTATCACATGGTTAAACAGGATTTTGTTTTTAAAATTATTAGAATCGCAATTAATCAAATACCACCGTGGCGACAAGGAAAATTATGCCTTTTTAACAGCTGAAAAAATTACCGATTTTGATGAATTAGAAGAATTGTTTTTTGAAGTGTTAGCCGAAAAAACCGCCGACAGAAACCCATCTATTGCAGCAAAATACAAAGACATTCCATATCTAAATAGTTCGTTGTTTGAAATGACCAATTTAGAAAAAAATGCTTTGGCTTTAAGCAATTTAAAAGACCGATTAGAATTTCCTGTTTTCAAAAAGTCAGTTTTAAAGAAAGGAACAAAAGATACTATTAAACCTAAAACCAGTTTAAAATATCTTTTAGAATTTCTGGATGCATACAACTTTGCCAGCGAAAGCAATGCGAAAATTCAAGAGGAAAATAAATCAATCATAAACGCATCAGTGCTTGGTTTGATATTTGAAAAAATAAACGGTTACAAAGACGGTTCGTTTTTTACGCCAGGTTTTATTACCATGTATATGTGTAGAGAAACCATCCGAAAAGCCGTGGTGGAAAAATTTAAAAACCAATTTCCTAAATGTGAATCAATTACAGACTTTGATGAGCTAAAAGACAAAATAGATTACACTAATAAAGCACAGCGACAAGAAGCCAATCGTATTATAAATGAAATAAAAATAGTAGATCCTGCAGTAGGTTCAGGACACTTTTTGGTTTCGGCGCTCAATGAAATGATTGCCATTAAAGCCGATTTACAAATTCTTTCGTACACCAACGGGAACCGTGTTTTAGGATACACGATTACGCTAGATAATGACGAGTTAATCATTCAAAATCAAGAAACCGACAAACTATTTGAATATACGCTAAACCAAAACAATAAGATTATTCCTGAGTTGCAAGAGTTGCAAGATTGCTTATTTACCGAAAAACAAATCATTATAGAAAACTGTCTTTTTGGAGTGGACATTAACCCAAAGTCAGTGATGATTTGCCAATTGCGTTTATGGATTGAGTTATTAAAAAATGCCTATTACACTAAGGAAAGTGATTATACAGAATTACACACTTTGCCCAATATTGACATTAATATAAAAACAGGCAACTCGTTGATTTCTAAATTTGCCATCAAAGACAATGTTTTTGAACGTATAACAGGTTTTCAGAAAAAACTAACCGATTATAAAAAATGGGTTAGTATTTATAAAGAAACTAACGACAAAAAAGCCAAAGCCGTTTTAAAACAGAATTTGCAACTTTTTAAAGACGAGTTCAAACTAGCCGATTTACGTGTAACGAAGTTGCAAAACGATTTACGAAAACTAAACGGCGAGTTCTATGACAAATACCAAACCTACCAAGTTTTTGCCAGCGAATTGACTGAAAAAGAATTAAAAGCTAAAGAAAAACTAGAGGCGGCTATAAATGACAAACAAGTTGAAATACAACAGCTAAAAGACAATCCCATTTATGCCAATGCCTTTGAATGGCGTTTTGAATTTCCAGAAGTGTTAGACGATAAAGGTAATTTTATTGGGTTTGATGTGGTGATTGGTAATCCACCGTATATAAAAGAATATGAAGGAAAGTATATTTTTGATGGTTTACGAGAAAATGAAGTTTATCAAGGAAAAATGGATATTTGGTATATGTTTACTTGTGACGGAATTAAACTTTTAAAAGAAAACGGATTACTAAATTTTATTGCACCAAACAATTGGACAACAAATTCTGGTGCAAGCAAAATGAGAAATTTTGTTTTATCAAAATCTAAAATAGAAAGTTTAATAGATTTTGGAAGTTATATGGTTTTTGATACCGCAAGTATTCAAACAATGATTATGACTTTCAAAAAACAAATTTCTGAAAAATATAGTTTTGATTATAGAAAAATACAATCCAACAAACCAGTTTATGAAAATGCTGTACAACTTTTAAATAAAACAGAAAATGAAAATTGCATTTATTTAGAACAAAATATAGTACCAAAAAACGCAATAAATCAATTATTAACATTTACTAATTCTGTAAATGACATTATTTTAAATAAATTAGTTGAGAAGAGGAATTTTGTTTTAAGTGATAAAGAAGTTGCTAACGGTATTCATCCACATCACGATTTTGTAAATAAAAAAATCTTAGAAGTTTTAGGTAATGATTATAAAGTTGGAGATGGAATTTTTGCATTGAGTGAGACCGAAAAAGAAAATTTAGAATTATCAGAACAAGAGTTAAAACTTATTAAACCTTATTTTACTTCGGAACAGTTTTTTAGATATTTTTCTAACAATAAAAATGATTATTGGTTAATTTATACCTCTTCAAAATTCAAAAACCCAAGTGAAATTAAACCTTATCCAAATATAAAAAATCATTTAGATAAATTTAAAAATGTAATAACATCAGATAATAAACCTTATGGTTTGCACAGAACACGAGAAGAACGATTTTTTAAAGGTGAAAAAATAATTACTTTAAGAAAATGTGCAGGAAAACCTGTTTTTTCATATACTGATTTTGACAGTTATGTTTCAGCTACTTTTTATGTAATCAAAACTGAAAGATTAAATCAAAAATATTTAACAGGATTATTAAATTCAAAACTAATTGAATTTTGGTTACGAAATAAAGGTAAAATGCAAGGCAACAATTTTCAATTAGACAAAGAGCCATTGTTGAAAATGCCCATTTTTTCACCATCTGAAACGAAACAAAAAGAAGTAGAAACCCTCGTCGACCAAATCCTTTCTCTCAAAAAAGAAAACCCCAAAGCACATACAAGTGATTTAGAAAACGAGATAGATAACTTGGTGTATCAGTTGTATGAGTTAACACCAGAGGAGATTGAAGTGGTGAAGAAGAGTTAGATGATATAGAAATAAAAGTTATTAACAATAAGAAGATCTTATTTGATGGTTATTTGATAAAAAAGCAATAAATTTACATAAAGCCCTTATAAATAAAGGAAAGTTTATTTGATAGTTATTTAATTATGGAGGAAGAAAAGTTAAAATGGCAAAACTTATAAAATATAAAATAGTAAATCAATCCGGGTTAAAACTACAACCACGAGATATTCCTGTACTCAAAAAAAACAATTATACCACAAATAATGATTCTGTTGGAGGTGATGCGCCAAAAAATGTAATTAATGTTTATGAATATGGTAAAGTTAAAAAAGCTAAACCTTCTAAGTGGACAAAATACATCGCAAAAATAGGTCATAAATGGTATCCCAATGAAAGCATTACCGAACAGTTATTAACTGATTTAGGAAAATGTTTTTCAATATCAATAGCTAATTCAAAATTAGTATTTGCAGAAAATTATATTCGTTTTCTTAGCGAACATTTTCATACTAACGAGCAAATTTTAGAACATGGTGCAGATATTTTGTCAAGTTATATGAATGAGGAAGGTACAGCTTGGATTGATGATTTAGATAGACAAAAAAAATTAAAAGATGATGTAAATATTTTGGATGTTATAAACGCAATTACATGTATTTACAAACAAGATGCTGATTGTATTTTGAATTCATTTTTTCACATGTTATTGTTTGATGCATTTACAGGAAACAATGACAGGCATTATTACAATTGGGGTGTAATTTCACATATTAAAAATAAACATAAACCAAACTTCTCACCAGTTTATCATTCTGCACGTGGATTATTTTGGAACAAATCTGATAAAAATGTTGTATATTTGCATCAGGAATTGAATAATCCAAACAATAAACAATTGGATAAATACGTTTTAAGTTCAGTGCCAAAAATAAGTATTCCAAATAACTCAAAGTGTAATCATTTTGATTTAATTAAATACTTGAAAGCAAATAATTATCTCAATGAAGAACATGTTGCAATATGGTCTAATAAGGAAAATTTATCAAATTGTGTCAATTTATTAGGCACAAAATTTGATAAACTGTTTATTAATGAAAGAAAATCATTAATTCAAATAGTTCTTGAAAAAAGATTTAATCTATTAGAACAAATACTTAAATAAACATGAAAAATTTTTTCAAAAAAATACTAATCAATTCAACTTTAAACAACTCTATTAATAGTGTGAATATAGTTGAGAGTAATCCTGTGTTTTTTTTAAAATACAACAATCAAGAAATCGGAAAATTATCCTACAAAAATGGAGTTTGGTTTTTTGAATACTCAGATTGGTTTAAAAAGCAACAAGATTTTCGTCCATTGATTGAGTTTCCAAATAAAGATAAACAATATCAATCTAACGAATTATGGACTTTTTTTGCAAGTCGTATTCCGTCTTTAAAGCAACCAAAGGTTCAAGAATTTATCTCAGAAAACAATAATAAAGTTGATTTCATTGAGTTGTTAAAAAAATTCGGTAAAACTTCTGTAAATAATCCATATTATCTTGATATTTTATAATAAACATGCTTACCCCACAAACGAGAGCAAACAAAACAAGCTAAACCCTAAAAAATGTTTTTTTAAACAATAAAACAAAAGGATTATGTTTATGGGTAAGAGCGGGACGCTCGCACTAGCATGGAAATAGTTTTTTGGTAAAATTAAATTCATAATTTGTAGTTTACTTAACATATTTTGTAATAAATAATGCTCAAATTTGCTTTTTAACTTACGTAACTAATGAAAAAAATACTATTTATTTTGTTGTCTATTACAGGAGTCAGTTTTGCCCAAATTGCTGAAACTTCTGACGCAATATCGCCATTATTAATTGGAGAAAAAATTCCAAAACAAAATATAATGTCTGTTGATAATCAGTTGGTTTCAACTTCGGAAATATTTAATAAAAAAACAGTTTTAATACTTTATCGAGGGGGTTGGTGTCCGTATTGCAACGCCCAACTAATGGATATGCAAGAAATTGAAAGTCAAATTATTGAATTGGGCTACCAAATTGTAGCCATAAGTCCAGATTCGCCAAAGTTTTTAAAAGAAACTACAACAGAAGATAAATTAAATTATCAATTGTTTTCTGATAGTGACGGAGCGTTTTCTCAGGCGTTAGGTGTTGCTTTTAAAAGAGAAAAACCAAAATTAGAAAAATACTCTGAAGGCAAAAATCCAGGATTTCTTCCTGTTCCAACCGTTTATGTTTTAAATGAAAACAGAGAAATTGAATTTATGTATATCAATCCAAATTACACCAAAAGATTAAAAGGCGATTTGTTGCTTGCAGTGTTAAAAAACCTATAAATTGATTTTTCTAATTCTCAAATAGGTAAAAGAAATCATATTTTTTTTCATAGCTTAAATATATTTTCTACTTTCGCAGTATAATAATTACAGTATAAAAAAATAAATATAAAAATATGGCATTAGCAATTACAGACGCTACTTTTGAGGAAGTAGTATTAAAATCAGACAAACCAGTTGTAGTAGATTTTTGGGCAGCTTGGTGTGGACCTTGCAGAATGGTTGGGCCAGTTATTGATGAGGTAGCTACAGAATACGAAGGAAAAGCAGTTGTTGGTAAAGTAGATGTTGATGCAAATCAAGAATTTGCCGCAAAATACGGCGTAAGAAACATCCCAACAGTATTAATGTTTCAAAATGGAGAAGTAGTTGGAAGACAAGTAGGAGTAGCTCCTAAGAAAACCTATACTGACGCAATAGACGCTTTACTATAATTTATAGAAAACACATATTATAAAAGGTTCAACGCAAGTTGAGCCTTTTTTTTAACAAATAACTTTCATTCAGAATTTAAAATCTTTTCTTATATTTACGATATGAATTTAGAATCGCAACTAGAAAAAATATCCCAATTCAAGAATTTAGAACTTTTAGCTAATCAAATTGTTGAAGGCTTTATTTCTGGCATGCATAAAAGTCCGTTTCACGGGTTTTCTGCCGAATTTGCCGAACATAAAATTTATAATCAAGGCGAAAGTACCAAACATATAGATTGGAAGTTATTTGCCAAAACAGATAGGTTATATACTAAAAAATTTGAAGAAGAAACCAATTTACGATGTCATCTAATTATAGATAATTCTTCATCGATGCATTATCCAAAATTAAAACCGAATCAAAATTTTTCTGAAAATAAAATTGGATTTTCTGTTTTAGCAGCCGCTGTTTTGATGAATTTATTAAAGAAACAACGCGATGCGGTTGGGGTTTCTGTATATTCTGATACGTATGAATATTACGCTTCAGAAAAAGGAAGTGAACGCCATCATAGAATGATTTTAAATCAGTTTGAAAACATATTAAACGATTCAAAAGAATCTAAAAAAACAGATACGATTACGTTTCTCCATCAAATTGCTGAAAAAGTGCACCGTCGTTCGATGATTGTTTTGTTTACAGATATGTTTATCGACCAAGATAATGAAAAACTATTTAGTGCTTTACAACACTTAAAACACAACAAACATAAAGTGGTTTTGTTTCACGTTTATGATAAAAAAACAGAGTTAGATTTTAATTTCGATAACACGCCAAGGAAATTTATTGATATGGAAACAGGTGAAGAAGTGAATTTATTTGCCGAAAACATGAAAGAAAATTACGAAAAAGTAGTGAATTCTTATTTTGAAAACATATCAAATACCTGTGCATCTTATAAAATAAAATATGTTCCGGTTTCTGTTGATGAAAATTTCGAAAAAATACTAACTACATATTTAATTGAAAAACAGAAGTTTGGATAAGTTGTAGTTTTTATTTCCAACTTTTTTATTAAAATATTTGTAAGTTTCAAAAACTGTAGTATATTTGCACTCGCATTACAGCAACGGTTTGGTAGTTCAGTTGGTTAGAATACCTGCCTGTCACGCAGGGGGTCGCGGGTTCGAGTCCCGTCCAGACCGCAACATTTGGGAAGCATTCTAAGAAATTAGAATGCTTTTTTGCCCAAATATCTTGATTCTTCAAGAGAAACGTAGTTGTGTTGTTTAGTCCGCCTTGGCGGACAAAGGTTTAGTAGTTAGACCAATGAAAAGCTTTCCACTTTTGTGGATGGCTTTTTTGATTTTAAACACACCCAATTTCTTTTATTGAAAAAGTTTCAAATTCTATTTCTAAGTTTTTTTTCATTTTGTCTAATTTATTCTACATAAATTGTCATATTTCGATTAATTTATTTATATTTATCCACTTAAATATTTAAAACTAATTTAAAATATATAAAATGAAGAAAAAATTACTTGTATTATTAGTTCTTTTGAGTCTAACAATTAACGTTGTAAGCGCTCAATGTTTGCCACCAACAAATGTTTTTGTGTCAAATATTACAAACAATTCCGCAACACTTTCTTGGGTTCAGAACACCACTTCTCCTTCAACCTACAACATTCAGTTGTTTATGAATGGAACTGTTGTTGCTGGTAATTTTGCCACACAAACAAGTCCATATGTTTTAACAGGTTTACCATGTGGAACGACTTGTTCGGCTCAAATTGTTTCTGTTTGTTCACCCAACGTGAATAGTTCGCCAAGTGTTTTAGTTACTTTTACAACCGCGTCTTGTCCACTTCAATTTGGACAACCTCAAAGCATGACGGCTTGTGTAACAAACGGATTCGGATGTTTCAATTTAGCGAGTAATACACAAAATATTTTAGCTAATCAATCTCCAAATTTATATGCGGTAACGTATCATTCTTCTCAAGCAGATGCTGTTTCTGGCACCAATCCTTTAGTAAGTCCACATTGTGTGAACCAAGGAAGTTACACTGTTTTTTCAAGAGTTACTGAAATTTCTTCTGGAAATATGATGCAAATTAACGGTTTTACATTAAATGCTGTAGATTATCAAGTTATGCCAGCCTTAAACCCAATGGTGCAATGTGATGATAATAACGACTTACAAGTGGTTTTTGATTTAACGTCTTCACAAGCAGTAATTAATACCAATAATATATTAGTATATTACCCAACATTAACTGCGGCGCAAAACCAAGTGAATCCTTTAACGCCAGCTACTAATTTTGTAGTTCCTGTTTCGGCATTAAGCAGTACAATTTTTATAAGAGAAATTATTGGTGATGCATGTGATAAAATCTATCCAAGAACTGTTTTTGCACAATCTAATTGTAATTTAGCTTCATCTTGTGCAAATGCTAATTTATTGTGTAATTCATTAGGTGTACCATTTACAAACACAATAAGCGTTGCTAGTACTGGTACTTCAGGATGTTTAAATACTACACCAAATCCTAATTGGTTCTATTTACCTATTAGCGCTTCTGGAAATATAAATTTAATAATTACTCAAGGAAATAACGCGCCTAGTTATAACAATCAAGACGTTGATTATATCATTTATGGTCCTTTTACTAGCGGTACTTCAAGTTGTAACTTAGTGGGTCCAAATAACATTGTAAGTTGTAGTTATTCCGCTTCTCCTACAGAGTATCCTATTATTCAAAATGCACAGGCGGGACAATATTATTTAATGATGGTTACTAATTTCTCAAATCAAAATGGATTTGTAACTATTAATAATTTGTCAACTTCTACTGGTGTAATAAACTGTACTGGTTTTACATTTAATGCCTTTTTAGATGCAAATAATAACGGCACAAAAGATTCAGGAGAAGTGAATTTTCCTTTAGGAAAGTTTACACATGAGAAAAATGATAATGGAGTAGTTCATAATATAATTGCCCCAACAGGATTATTTAGTATTTATGACATGGTTCCTACGAATTCATATGATGTTTCTTTTGTAGTAAACCCATCATATGCAACTATGTATAATGTAAATCCTTCTCAGTTTTTAAATTTAACACCAACAGGAGCTGGAATGACAACTTATAACTTTCCAGTAACATCGCTTCAAAATTATAATGATTTAGGAGTTGCTGTTGTTCCCTTTAATGCACCAAGACCAGGATTCAATTACATAAATAGAATTGTTTATGCCAATTTAGGAAACCAAACTATTCCCTCTGGAACGGTTACGTTTACAAAACCTTCAGCTGTAACTTTAGTTTCAACTACTCCAGCTTCAACTAGTTCAACAACAGGATTTACTTATAACTTCACTAACTTATTACCTTTTGAAGTTAGAACAATTAACGTTATTATGTTAGTGCCAACTATTCCAACAGTAAATGCTGGCGATTACTTAGTAAGTCAAGCTTCAATTGTTCCAACTGCTGGAGATGTGGTTCTTGAAAACAATAGTAATACATTAACTCAAATGGTTGTAAATGCTTACGATCCAAATGATAAAATGGAAGCACGTGGACCTCAAATATTACATTCAAGTTTTACCTCTAATGATTATTTATACTATACTATTCGATTTGAAAATACAGGTAATGCTAGTGCTATTAATGTTAGAATCAATGATGTTTTAAATAACAAATTAGATGAGAGTACTTTATCAATGATTAGTTCAAGTCATGCTTATGAATTAGATAGAGTAGGTACAGAATTAAATTGGAAATTTAATAACATTCAATTACCAGTTTCGGTTGCCAATTCTACCATCGGAAAAGGATATGTAACATTCAAAATCAAACCAAAAGCGGGGTATGCAGTTGGAGATATTATTCCAAATGTAGCATCTATCTATTTTGACTACAACCCAGCTATTGTAACGAATACGTTTACGACTGAATTTGTGGCGTTATTAGAATCAGAATCATTTAATACCAATGAGTTTATGGTATATCCAAACCCAACAAGTTCAATTTTGAATATTCAATCTAAAAACAATCAAACTATTTCTGAAGTAAATGTTTACGATTTATTAGGTAAAATACTTACCAACAAAAAAGTAACGGTTTCTACTACAGAACTTGATTTAACTAATTATACTCCAGGATTATATCTGTTGGAAGTTATTTCAGCTGATAATCAAAGAAGTATTCATAAGATTGTAAAAAAATAATCTTTATAAAACATTAAAAATCCCGATTCGTTCGGGATTTTTTTATATCTAATTATGAGAAATTTTATGTGTTAGAATAAAAACAGAGAAAATCAATAAAAGATATTCTATAATATTGTATTTTTGAAAATCTAAATAGTTGAAAATCAAAATGAATAAAGTAATTGCTTTTTTTCTAATATTTTTATTGCAATCGTGTCAATTTTTCGATAAGAAAGTGCCGGATGAAAACGTATTATTAGAACAAGAACTTAAAAAAATAAATTGGAAACAAGTAGATGAATTTCCTTCATTTACAGCTTGCGATTCTTTATCTGATACGTACAGTAAACAAAGTTGTTTTTATGAAACATTGTCATATCAATTACATTCTAAATTGAAAGATGATAGTATCGCTAAATTGTTTCCGCAATTAGATACCATTCAAGTAAAAGTAATTATTTCTTCAAATTCGGATGTAAATTTTGAAGCTATTATTTCGGATTCAATTGCCTATAATAAAATTCAATTAGATAGTATTTTTCAATTGCGATTAACCGACTTCCCTAAAATTAATCCTGCCATAAAAAGAGGAGTGCCTGTAAAAACAGAATTTCAATTACCCGTAGTCTTACAGAAAGGAGAATAAGCTTACTTAAGTTATATTTTTTTCGGTTTAAAAATCAATACAAAATAACTTCCAATTAATACAGGTAATACTATATTTGCCAGCCACATAAAAGTACTGATGAATAAAACAATATAGTCGTCAATATTTAATTTATTGAAAAACCAAATGGCGACACTTCCTTTTACTACAAAATCTAAAAATTGAAAAGACGGTAAAGAACTAGCAATAAAATATACTGCAGTTATTGTAGCCATTAACGTAAAGTAATCAATTTTCACACCAAATAACAAAAACAAAAAATAATATTGATGCGAAAAAGTTATATATCTCGCAAAAGCTAACACTATGTTTTTTCGATGAATTTTTTTAGGTATTTCGCCAATTTTTTCTAAAAGTAATTTTATTGAATAGCCTTTTATATTAGCATTTTTTGTCAAAAACATAAAAACACCAATTAAGAAAACGATGGTTACAAGCACAATAAAGTAAAACGTATAGCCCAAATATAAAAGACCGATTAACCCGAATAAAATAGCAATAATTAATTGAATTCCATTACAAATTACATTTAAAAATAATATTCGTTTGGTTTCAGATTTTGGAAAATAAAGCGCTTTTCCAGCATATTCGCCAATTCCGTTTGGAGTAAATAATCCTGCAGTTACACCAGCTAAAACTTGTTTTGTAGCCGTGTAAAGCGAAATTCTTTCAACTACTTCAACTAAATTTTTCCATTTCAAAATTTCTAAAAACCGGTTTATAACACTAAATCCTAACATAAAAATTAACCACGTAATTGTAAATTTTTCTTGCAAGATTCCTGAAAATTGATTCCAACTTAACTTGTCATCATTTGCTAATTTTTCATAAATGAAATAAAAAGCACTAAAAACAATAGTCAGTTTTATTATAAGTGTGAGATATTGTTTAGTTTTGTTTGAAATCATTTTGCAAAGAAAAGAAAATTAAGAGTTATTTCGCAGAGTTACACAAAGTATCTCAGAGAGACACAAATAATTTAGCGTTACTTTGCGACTGACTTTGTGAATCTCTGTGTAAAAAATATGTCAAACGAACGCATCATACTCGGTATCGATCCAGGAACTACTATTATGGGTTTCGGACTCATTCGTGTAGTCAATAAAAAAATGGAGTTTATTCAGTTAAACGAATTACAACTTAATAAAATGGACGATCATTATATGAAGTTGAAACGAATTTTTGAGCGAACTATCGAATTAATTGACACGTACCATCCTGATGAAATTGCCATTGAAGCGCCGTTTTTTGGAAAGAATGTACAATCGATGCTAAAATTAGGAAGAGCACAAGGAGTAGCAATGGCGGCAGGTTTATCAAGAGAAATTCCAATTACCGAATACGAACCCAAGAAAATAAAAATGGCCATTACAGGAAATGGAAACGCCAGTAAAGAACAAGTAGCCAAAATGCTACAACAACTTTTAGGACTTAAAACGTTACCAAAAAACCTCGATTCTACAGATGGTTTAGCCGCTGCGGTTTGTCATTTTTTTAATACTGGAAAAGTAGTGGGAACAACAAGTTATACTGGTTGGGATGCTTTTGTGAAGAATAATGAAGATAAAATTAGAAAATGAGAAAATGGGTCAATTAGAAAAGAAATAAATAGAAGTATCACATTATCAAATTTTCTAATTTAAACGGAACACTTTTAAATGAGCGGCATCTACATTCACATCCCTTTTTGCAAGCAAGCGTGTCATTACTGCGATTTTCATTTTTCTACTTCAATGAATAAGAAAGAAGAAATGGTGTTGGCTTTGGCGAAAGAAATGGAACTTCGAAAAGACGAATTTCAAAACGAAGTGGTAGAAACCATTTATTTTGGAGGAGGAACTCCAAGCGTTTTGTCGATTGACGATATACGATTTTTGATTCATTCCGTTTACAGAAATTACAATGTAATTGAGAATCCAGAAATTACTTTAGAAGCTAATCCAGACGATTTAGATGAAGAAACGATTCTTCAATTTGCTAATTCACCAATAAATCGCTTATCCATTGGTATTCAATCTTTTTTTGAAGACGATTTGCAACTGATGAATCGCGCACACAATTCGGAAGAAGCCAAAAAATGTTTAGCATTTGCTACACAACATTTCGACAATATATCTATTGATTTAATATACGGAATGCCAAATATGAGTAACGAAAAATGGCTTCAAAATATAGAAACGGCACTAAGTTTTAATATTCCACATATTTCCAGTTATGCCTTAACGGTTGAGCCCAAAACGGCATTGCATAAAATGATAAAATTGGGAACTATTTCTAATTTAGATGACGATTTAGCGCAACAACATTTTCATATTTTAATAGATAAACTGCAAGAAAAAAGATTTGTGCATTACGAATTATCGAACTTTGGTAAACCAGATTATTTTTCAAAAAATAACACAGCTTATTGGTTAGGTAAAAAATACATTGGAATCGGTCCGTCTGCACATAGTTTTAATGGGAAAAGTAGAAGTTGGAATGTGTCAAATAATTCAATGTATTTGAAAGCACTTGCAGAAAATAAAGTTCCATCAGAAATCGAAATTTTATCAAAAACGGATCAGTATAATGAATATATTATGACGGGTTTACGAACCATCTGGGGCGTTTCTTTAGAAAGAATTGAAACCGAATTTGGAAGTAGCTATTTAGAGTATTTGCACCAACAAGCAGAAAAATATATTTCAGATAAATTGTTAGAAGTTGAAAATAATATTTTAAAAACCACTAAAAAAGGAAAATTTTTAAGCGATGGTATTGCAAGTGATTTGTTTTTGTTAAATTTGGACTGATATTGGTACGCAGATTAATCAGATGCAAACAATGCGGATTGTAAAAATCTGTGTAAATCTGCAATAAAATATCAGTTAAATCCGTGTGCTAAAAATGAAAGCTACTATAAACAACTTCAATATCGACTTATCAAAACCCATTGATATTTCTTTGCCTTTATCTAATACAGCTGCCAATCCGATTGCTTGGTATATTGAAAAACCGGTAATTGAACCTGTAACTTTTGAAAATTGGACAGGAAAAGTTTCGGAAGGAAGTGCTACAAATTTCAACAATATATTTTTTAATCCACACGGACATGGCACGCATACAGAGTGTTTAGGACATATAACCAACGAATTTTATTCTATCAATCAGTGTTTAAAACAGTTTTTTTTCATGGCAGAACTAGTTTCTATTTCGCCCGAAGAAAGAAATGGCGATTTTGTCATTACTAAAAAACAAATTGAAAATTCATTAAATGGGAAAACGCCTGAAGCGATAATTATTCGTACACTTCCAAATATTTCAGAAAAAAAATCAAAGAATTATTCGCATACCAATCCGCCTTATTTGTTAGAAGAATCGGCAATTTATATTAGAGAAATCGGAATTAAACACCTTCTTATAGATTTACCAAGTGTAGATAGAGAAGAAGATGAAGGCAAATTATTAGCACATAAAGCGTTTTGGAATGTAAAAAACACGACAATTTTAAACGATCATGCTCGTTTAGATTGCACAATCACAGAACTAATTTATGTACACGATTCCGTTTCTGAAGGCACCTATTTACTGAATTTGCAAATTGCCTCTTTTGAAAATGATGCAAGTCCGAGCAAACCAGTTTTATATGCAATTCATTAATTTTCAATTACTTTAGAAATACATCTAAAATTTAAAAAATAAACTTCGTAGATAAAAAGTTTGACTCTCCTTCAGTTACAATTTTATTAATAATGGCTTTGTTGTCCTTATTTTCTTTGGTGGCAACAACGGTTCGTATCGAAAAAGATCGAAGTGCATCATAAACCGAAAGTGTTCCTTCCGCAGAATCTTTTCGACCTGTAAAAGGGAACGTATCCGGACCACGTTGACACTGAACATTAAGGTTTACACGAGAAACTTGATTGACTAACCCATCAATTAAATGCGAAATTTCGTGGGTGTCCGTTCCAAAAATACTCACTTGTTGTCCAAAATTTGATGTAATCATATAATCAATCGGTTCTTGTAATTCTTTAAATGAAACAATAGGTACAATTGGTCCAAATTGTTCTTCGCGATACAATTTCATCCCTTCAATAACTGGATATAGTACCGCTGGGAAAAACAAAGTACCATTTTGGATGGCGCCATTTTCATTCATAATTTTCGCACCTTTATTTTCGGCATCGGCTATGCAATCATTTAAATATTTGAATTTTTCTTCCTCTGGCAAAGGCGTAATTTGCACTTTTTCGTCCCAAGGCATTCCAAATTTTAAAGTATCCACTTTTTCGCAGAATTTTTTTATAAATTCATCTTTGATATTTTCGTGAACAAACAATATTTTTAAGGCGGTACAGCGTTGTCCATTAAAAGACAAACTTCCTAAAAGGCATTCTTCTATAGCATTTTCTATATTGGCATTTTCTAAAACAATCGCTGGATTTTTAGCATCCAATCCCAAAATAGCTCGTAATCGGTTTACTTTTGGATGTGCTTTTTTAATGTCAGACGCTACTTTACTTGACCCAATTAAGGTTAAAACATTAATTTTGCCTGTATTCATTAACGGTTCAATAATTTCACTCCCTTTTCCGTAAAGATAATTTACAACTCCTTTTGGAAAACTTTTTTCTATGGCTTTTGATAAACAGTAATGCAACAAACACCCGTGTTTTGGCGGTTTAAATAAAATTACATTACCCATAATTAAGGCTGGAATTAACAAAGTATATGTTTCATTCAATGGATAATTATAAGGGCCAATACACAAAGTTATGCCCAAAGGCGAACGACGAATTTGACCAATAACGCCTTCTTCAATAGTAAAAGTAGCCGATTTTCGTTCTAATTTTTTTAAAGATTCAATGGTGTCGTAAATGTATTTAATGGTTCTGTCAAATTCTTTTTCAGAATCTTTTTCAGATTTCCCAATTTCCCACATCAATAAATTTACTACTTCTGTTCTCAATTTCAACATTTCGCCTACAAAATGTTCCACATGAGAAATCCTTTTTTCAACCGAAAACATAGGCCATTCTCCAAAACCATTATCATATGCTCTTTCTGCACTTTCTAAACATTCAATTGCTTCAGGCAAACCTGTTTTTGGTATTTTTCCAATTAAAATACGTTCTAATTGTTCATCAGACGATGGTTTGCAAATTGCAGCATGAATTTCGTTGAAAGGACCATTCCAAGATTTGAAAGCTCCGTCAACCAAATATTCTTCTTGATTAATAAACGGAATTTCTTTAGAATTCACAGAAGAAAAAACATTAAAAAGCTGATTTTTAGTTATATGGTTTTGCATTTTTTAGTTAAAAAAGTTATTATTAAATAAAATTAACGTATTTAAATTTAAAACAAGTTCAACAATTCATAAAATTCATATATTTTTGAAATTATGAATATTCAACAACTATACGATTTTTGCCTGTCTAAAAAAGGAGCAACCGAACATTTTCCCTTCGATGAAGATACTTTAGTGTTTAAAGTAGGCGGAAAAATGTTCTGTCTGACGTCCCTAAAACAATGGGAAAGCAACAAACCAAGTCTAAATTTAAAATGCGATCCAGACTACGCAGAAGTACTTCGAGCAGAATATGAAGCCATACATCCGGGATATCATATGAGTAAAAAACATTGGAATACGATAGATTTTTATTCTGATGTAAATGAAAAAATGATGTGCCAGTTAATTAATGACTCTTATGATTTGGTTTTTAAGAGTTTGACTAAAAAAAATCAATCTGAAATTCAAGAATATGAAAATTAGGTATTACTTTTGATGCTATCTTTAAAACTTTTAATCCATCAACTTATAAATTAAACAAAATGATTGATAATTTAAAAAAAATATTAAACGAAGACCAAGACCCAAAAGCGATTGAAAAAATTACGTCTAAATTAGAAAATTTATTAATGTCTAATGAAGAAGTGGGATACATAGCAGTTCAGAAAAAACCTGCAATTACCGTTTTTCCAGATAGTATTGTAGTGACTAACAAACGTATTATTTTATGCAAACCCAAAAATTTAGGGTTATCTATGGAATTTATGGATTACGATTGGTATGATATTGCAGGAACATTTGTAAAAGAAGGTTTTTTAGGGTCAGATTTTTCTTTTTCAACGAAAACCGATTTAACACACACGGTAGAATATTTACCAAAAAACCAAGCACGTAAATTATATACGTATGCTAAAGAACAATTGGATATTTTGAAAAATGGCGCTTCGGAAAATATAAATCCAGTTTCAAATATAACGGTTGAAGTAGAAGATGTTCAAACAGAAGAGGTAACGCATTTTGCTGAGATTATTCCTGCTGTTCAGGACACAGAATTAGAAGAACCTCTTCCATCGCACTAAAAAAAGCTTTCCGAATTTTCTAACGAGGAATTATTTGATAAACTTAATAATTATAAAAAATTGCTAGATAACGGATTAATTCTTCAAGGGGAATACGATAAATTAAAAAATGAAATTTTGCCATTTTTATAGTGATATTTACCCTTTTTTCATGATAATATATCATTTTAATTAATTTTTTTAGTTTAACTAGTTGGTTTTCAAAATATTTTTATTAGTATTGTATTAAATTACAAAACCAATACTATGAAAAAAATTACTTTAATTACATTATTGTTTGCTGGATTTCAGATGAATGCGCAAACTATAGTTCAAACAACCCCTCAGAATAAAAAGGTTATTCTTGAAGAATTTACAGGCGTTAATTGTGTGTATTGTCCTCAAGGGCATACAATAGCAAATGCCATTAAAGCATCAAATCCAACTAATGTTTTTTTAATTAATATTCACGTTGGGGGTTATGCTACACCAAGTGCCGGCCAACCAGACTTTAGAACTCCGTTTGGAACAGCTATAGTGAATCAAACCGGATTAGTCGGTTATCCAGCTGGAACACTGAATCGCACTGTGTTTACTGGTAGTGCTCAAAACGGTACAACAGGTACAGCGATGAGTAGAAATTTTTGGACTGCTGCTTCAAATCAGACTGTAGCCCAGTCTTCTTATGTAAATGTGGCGACTACAGCTACTATTAATGCAACTACTAGATTATTAACTGTACTTGTTGAGGCTTATTATACGGGTTCTAGTCCAGTTACTACCAATAAATTAAATGTTGCGTTATTACAAAACAACACTACAGGCGCTCAAGTTGGAGGAAATCAAGGAGATAATTACAATCACCAACACAGATTAATTCATATGTTGACAGGTCAATGGGGTGAGACTATAAATACAACAACAGCCGGTACTTTTGTAACAAGAACGTATACGTATACCATTCCAGCTGATTATAATAATATCATCGCTGAAATGGGCGAATTTGAAATTGTTGCTTTTATGGCTGAAACACAGCAAAAAATTATTTCAGGTAACGGCGCAGTTCCAACTTATACAGGGTTAGCTACAAGTGATGTGAAATTGAAAGAAGTTGAAAGTATCGAAAATCAATGTGCAGCATCAATCGCACCAAAAATTAAAATACAAAATTACGGGCAAAACGCTTTAACTACGTTGCCAATTACATACAGTATAAATGGTGGCACACCACAAATTTATAACTGGACGGGTAATTTAGTTTCATTTGCAAAAGAATCGGTTACTTTACCTGCAATTACGTATAATTTGATAAATAGTAATGTTTTAAATGTTTCGATTCCTGCAGACGCAAATGTATCTGATAACACTGGTTCTGTTACTTTTGCAAAAGCAGCTGTAACTACAAATACTAATATTACAATTAAAATTACACTTGATCGATATGGTTCAGAAACGTCATGGCAGTTATTAAATTCAAGTAATACACCTATGGCAACAAGTCCAACCTATACAGATGCAGCTACTTCTGGAGAATATCCTCAACCAGACATTAACTTAACATTACCTTTTGATTGTTACAAGTTTATTATTAACGATGCTTTCGGAGATGGTATGGATAGTGGTTATGGTGTTGGTTCTTATCAAGTACTTGCAAATGCAGTTGTAATTCCAGGTATTGAGGGCGGAGCTTTCGGATCTTCAGAATCAAAAGTTTTCCAAGTGGCTAATATTCTTGGTGTAGAAAACTTTACTACAAATGAAATTACGTTATATCCAAATCCTTCAAATGGTATTTTTATAATCAGTACGCAACTACCAACAGATGTTGTTGCAATTGACGTTACAGGTAAAGAAGTTTTCAGAATGTTAAACATTAACAACCAAACTACTTTAAATTTAACCCAACTTCAAAAAGGACTTTACTTATTAAAATTGAGTAACGAATTAGGAGAGCAAACCAAAAAAATAATAATTGAATAATTAAATAAAAAACCATGAAAAAAATTGCAATCCTTTTATTCGCTGTTATTACAGCTATTAGCTGTAGTAAAGACGATGCTCAAACACCAGAACCAGTTGCAAATACGGCACTTAAAGTTTTTAATAAAACTACTGGAGCTGAAATTAAAGATGGTGATGTAGTAATATTTAATCAGATTGGACCTATACAAGGAAATCTTTATGCACATATGTTAAAATTTTATTTTAAAAATACGTCTGCTGCTCCAATAAACACAAAAGTTAAGTTTATTTCTTTTAGTGGTGTTCCTGACACCAGTTATTTAAGTATTTGTATTGGGGCGCAATGTTTGTCTTCAATTTCTACGGGTTATTCCTATCCATTAAGTTCGGAGCCAATAATAACTGTACCAGCAAATGGAACTATTGGAATTATTGAAGATTATAAAATTTATAATACTACAATACCTAATCCTCCTGCAACTGCAGTTGATTATGTTTTTGAAGCATATCAGTACGATGCTAACGGGACTCCGGTAGGAAATAAAGTACGATTTACTTACAGATATCAGTAATAAAACTGATCACATTTTTGTTTAATACAAGTGAGTCCATTGGGCTCACTTTTTTTGTTTATATTTTTTAATATGCTGTATTTCAAATCATTAAATATTCCTGTAGAACAAATTCTACATAAAAAACAACTTTTATTTGTTAATTAATTAAAGAATACTATTTATATTTGCAGTTAATTTTTATTTAATCTATTTAACAATGCGAATTTTCTATATTATATTTTTATTTTTTATAAGTAAAATCGTTGTTGCTCAACAGCTTCATCACGAAATGATCAGCGCACAAGGAGGTTCTGTTACAACAACTAATGGGCAATTGGTTAGATATTCAGTTGGTCAACAGTCCGTAACGGGAACTTCGTCAAATGGTTATGTTGTTCAGCAAGGTTTCCAACAAAGTAATTGGGCTAAAATTTTAGAACAGAATACGATTTCTATTGCCACAATTACGTATCCAAATCCATTTGTAAATGAAATAAATTTTTCATTTTCAACTTCTCCAGGAGAAAAAATTTCAGCTTATGTTTTTGATGTGTTAGGTCGTTTAGTCTACTCTGAGGATATTAAAAATGAAAATAATTCAATTAAGTTAAATCTACTGAATCTTTCAACAGCTGAATATTTAGTCAAACTTTCATCAGATAAATTTATTCATTCAGCAAAAATCATAAAAAAATAATTTGTAAAATTTCCCAAAATCTACCAAATAATACATTAATTAAACACTTTTAATTATGAAAAAAGTATACTTGATAATTACGTTTTTTATATCGATACTAGCATTTTCACAAAATGGTATTTCGTATCAAGCATTAATTATTAACCCTTCAGGAGAACAATTACCAGGGGTAAACAATAACAATGTACCTTTATCAAATAAGTTAATTTGTTTGAAGTTTTCTATTCTAGATTCAAACACCAATTTAGAGTATATTGAAACACACAAAATAACTACTGATGCTTATGGTATCGTAAATTTAATTATAGGAACAGGTAATCAAATCGGTGGATATGCTTCTTCATTTTCCAATATACTATGGAATAATACAGCTAAAAATTTAAAAGTTGATTTAGATGTTAATGCAAATTGTACTTATTATAATGAAATTAGCAATCAACCATTTACTTATGTACCATTTGCTTTTTATGCCGCAAATGCTAATGTTAAGGAAGCCACCACAATAAGTACAGGAGTTATTCAGCTATCTGGAGATTTAGGCGGTATTGGCACAACGGCAACAGCCCCTATTATTTCTAATAACGCCATTACTTCTGCTAAAATTTTAAATGGCGCAGTAACACCAATTAAAATAGCTCCCGGCACAAATAATACCGTTTTAATAACGGACGCCTCAGGAAATGTGGCTTGGATAAACAGTGCCTCTTTAGGTGCTGTTGCCGACATGACTTCTATCGAAGGCGCAGGAACATCGGCTAGTCCATTTAAAGTAAAAGATTTAGGAATTATTACAACTAAAATTGCAGATAATGCAGTTACAACTCAAAAATTGGCAAATGGCTCCGTTACAAACGCTAAAATAGGTGAAGTAATTTCTGTGCCAAACGGTGGAACAGGAGCAACAGCTTTAACAGGATATGTTAAAGGCAATGGAGTTAATCCTATGACAGCAGTCAATTCAATTCCTGTTGTAGATGTAACTGGTGCGCAAACAACAGCGAATTTAACTTCAAATATTGCTTCAAATTCAGGTTCAACTACATCATATCCTAGTGTTTCAGCGGTTGAAACTTTTGTTGCTAACAATGCAACTCCAGATGCTACCACAACCCTAAAAGGTAAAATAAAATTAACTAACGATTTAGGTGGAACAGCAGACTTGCCAACAGTTCCTGGACTTCTAACAAAAGAACCTATAATTGCATCAGGAACCACTTCACAATATTGGAGAGGAGATAAAACTTGGCAAACGTTAGATAAATCAGTAGTTGGTTTAGGTAATGTAGACAATACCGCCGATGCGGATAAACCCGTTTCAACCGCAGTTCAAACAGCTTTAGATACAAAAGAAAACGCAGCAAATAAATCAGATGTTACTACTTTAGGAACAAGTGATGTATTATTCCCAACACAAAATGCAGTAAAAACGTATGTGGATGCTCAACAAATTGCTAATGCAACACCAGATGCTACAGCTACTGTAAAAGGTAAAATAAAATTAACTAACGATTTAGGTGGCACAGCAGACTTGCCAACAGTTCCTGGACTTCTAACAAAAGAACCTATAATTGCAGCAGGCACCACTTCACAATATTGGAGAGGAGATAAAACTTGGCAAACGTTAGATAAATCAGTAGTTGGTTTAGGTAATGTAGACAATACCGCCGATGCGGATAAACCCGTTTCAACCGCAGTTCAAACAGCTTTAGATACAAAAGAAAACGCAGCAAATAAATCAGATGTTACTACTTTAGGAACAAGTGATGTATTATTCCCGACACAAAATGCAGTAAAAACGTATGTGGATGCTCAAATATCTAATGCTATAATTCCAGATGCTACCACAACAGTTAAAGGTAAAATAAAATTAGCGGGTGATTTAAACGGAACAGCAGATTTGCCAACAGTTCCTGGACTTCTAACAAAAGAACCAATAATAGCTGCTGGAACCACTTCACAATATTGGAGAGGAGATAAAACTTGGCAAACGTTAGATAAATCAGTAGTTGGTTTAGGTAATGTAGACAATACCGCCGATGCGGATAAACCCGTTTCAACCGCAGTTCAAACAGCTTTAGATACAAAAGAAAACGCAGCAAATAAATCAGATGTTACTACTTTAGGAACAAGTGATGTATTATTCCC
>NZ_JBBALQ010000002.1:132536-144045 GCF_040402955.1 Flavobacterium sp.
ACGCAGCAAATAAATCAGATGTTACTACTTTAGGAACAAGTGATGTATTATTCCCAACACAAAATGCAGTAAAAACGTATGTGGATGCTCAACAAATTGCTAATGCAACACCAGATGCTACAGCTACTGTAAAAGGTAAAATAAAATTAACTAACGATTTAGGTGGCACAGCAGACTTGCCAACAGTTCCTGGACTTCTAACAAAAGAACCTATAATTGCAGCAGGCACCACTTCACAATATTGGAGAGGAGATAAAACTTGGCAAACGTTAGATAAATCAGTAGTTGGTTTAGGTAATGTAGACAATACCGCCGATGCGGATAAACCCGTTTCAACCGCAGTTCAAACAGCTTTAGATACAAAAGAAAACGCAGCAAATAAATCAGATGTTACTACTTTAGGAACAAGTGATGTATTATTCCCGACACAAAATGCAGTAAAAACGTATGTGGATGCTCAAATATCTAATGCTACAATTCCAGATGCTACCACAACAGTTAAAGGTAAAATTAAATTAGGAGGAGATTTAGCTGGTACCGGAAGTTCTGCAACAAGTCCAGTAATAACAAATAATGCTATTTCTACAAATAAAATTGCAAATGATGCAGTAACTACGGTAAAAATTGCCCCAGGATCTACTAATTCTGTTTTAGTTACAGATGGTTTAGGAGCAGTAGCTTGGTTAGACAAAGGTGCTTTTGGAGCAGTTGCCGATTTAGCTACTATAGAAGGTGTAGGAACCACAGCCAGTCCATTTAAAGTAAAAGACTTAGGAATTATTACTGCTAAATTAGCCAATGATGCCGTTACAACAGTTAAACTTGCTGATGATGCGGTAACAAATGCTAAAATAGGTGAAATAATTTCTGTTGAAAATGGTGGAACAGGATCAAATATGACTACAACTGCTGGTTATGTAAAACAAGCAACCACAGGAGCCAATTTATCTACAGTTTCAACAATTCCTGTAACTGATGTAACCGGAGCTGTTCGTTCTGTAAATGGTGTTGTGCCAGCATTAAACGGTAATGTTGCTGTGATTATTGGAAGAGTTTTTACAGGTTCAACGGTAGACCCTGATTTGGCTACTTCTATTATCAATGCAAGTCCAGCGAAACAATCATCAGATATATATATTGTGGCTTCTACAGGTAACCCAAATAATGGGCGAACTTTTATCTATGATGGTACCAACTGGCTTGAAGTAGCTACAGATTTATCAACTACGGATGCCCGTTACGTAAATTCAGATGGTGATACTATGGAAGGTGATTTAACAATACCTACTGGAACAAAAATTTTTATAGCCGATGCCCCAACAGGTAGTACTGATGCTGTAAATAAAGCCTATGTGGATGGATTGGTAACATCTTCTGCTACGCCAGATGCAACAGCTTCAATAAAAGGAAAAATAAAATTAGCAGGAGATTTAGGTGGAACTGCTGATTCGCCAACGGTACCAGATTTAGTATTGAAAGCACCATTGGAATCTCCAAGTTTAACAGGTACACCATTGGCACCAACAGCAGCAGCAGGAACAAATACCACACAAATTGCTACTACAGCATTTGTAACAGCAGCTACTGCTGGAAAACAAGATGCTATAACATTAACAACAGCTGGAACAGGAGCAGCTTCTTTAGTAGGCGCAACCTTAAACATACCAACACCAAATAACGGAACGGTATCAGAAGTAAGTGCCTTAACTATTGGGACTTCTGGGACTGACATAACATCAACGGTTGCTAGTGCCACAACTACACCTGTGGTTACATTAAATGTACCATCGGCTTCTGCGGCTAACAGAGGAGCATTGAGTGCAGCCGATTGGACTACTTTTAACGATAAAATAGGAGGTAGCGGAACTACTAATTTTGTACCTAAATTCTCAGCAGCTAAAACACTTACAGATAGTTCTATTTTTGATGATGGAACAAAAGTGGGTATAGGAACTGCTTCACCAGCAAATACATTAGAAATTAAACAAGGTACCGCAGGAAACTCTGGATTACGATTTACAAATCTAAATTCGGCAAGTGCAGCTAGCACATCAGCCAGTAAAGTGTTAGGATTGAATAGTACAGGAGATGTTATTTTAACTAATATTCCAGGAACACAAAATATTGTTGATTTCTCAACGGCAACTCCAAACTCAGGCAGTCCTGTTTTTACACCAAATACACCCGCAGATGAATCTGTAGTATATAAATCAGCAGTAGATAATAGTTTATGGACGTACAATGGAACTACTTATGTAACCTATACAGCGCCAGCTTCAACTGCTTGGAATTTAGCCAATACAACTAACGATGCGGGAAGTAACAAAACAAGTGGTATTTTTAGAACAGGAAATGTAGGAATTGGAACAAATAACCCAACAGCGCCTTTAGAGGTGCAATCCACCTCAGTTAATGCTTATGTGGTGGCCGCAAAATTTTTAGCACCCAATAACACTACTGCTGGTAATGCAAGTCAATTAAATTTTGGGGTTTCTGCTACAACGGGTAATAGTGCTGATTGGCGCTATGTTTATCAATCAAATGGGGCCGCTTCAAACCGAGTGGATTTTGGTATGAGTAGTTATGCTGCACCAATGATTAGTTATTTAAATTCTGGTAATGTAGGTATAGGCACTACTGCTCCATTGACAAAATTAGTTGTAAATGACAATGCATACATAGCTAATTTACCTGCTTCGAGTGCTAGTTTAATGGACAATACTACTTTCAGACCGTTAACTCGTTTTCAAACTACTTCAGGAGCAAACAATAACGCGATAAGTCATTATTTGACCACTACAGCTGCCGCTACTCAAGCTCATAATTATTCTACAGGGGCATCCTTGTCTTATGTTTTACAACCAGGTGGAGGTAATGTGGGTATTGGTACGATTGCTCCCGCAATAAAATTACACATACAAGGGATTCAAACCACAATGGGTGCTAATGCTAATTCAACTATGTTACGAATGTCTAGACCTACTTGGTCAGGTTTTAAATGGGGTAGTACGGCACAGTTTAATTTAGGGACGTATGATGATGGAGTTAGTCCAGGTAATTCAAAATCTAGATTGGATTTAGTTTTAGCTAACACTGATGAGTCTTTATCAACCACACCAACAATGACTTGGCTAGGCAACGGTAATGTAGGAATCAATAACACAGCTCCAAGCGCACCATTAGTAGTTCAAGGGGTTACAGGAACTGGTGCTTTGAAATTAATAGCACCTTCAGTAGCTTCTGGTGATAATTGGTGGCTAGGATTTGGACACGGTACTACTTCTACAGATACCAACGACCGCGCTAGGATTGGTTCTGAAATTGTATCAGGTGGTGCTGGGCGCTTATTTTTTACTACTGGTTTACCAGGTGCACAAACAAGAGCGATGTTTATTGATGAAAGTCAGCGTGTGGGAATTGGAACGTTAAATCCTACATCAACATTAGAGGTTAATGGTTCAGCAACAAATTCAGTGGCTTATAACTCAGGTTCAGCAACAGCAATTTTATTTAACAATAGTAATTTAGCTTATACTTCTGCAAGTCCAACAGCATTTTTCCTTCAGGGTATTAAAAATGGAGGAACCTATACGTTAGCCGTACAAGGCACAACTTCTGGAACTGCAAGTTTTTCGGCTGTAGGTTTTACTTTTAAATCAGTAAATAATGGAACAACCATTGCAGGGAAAGACACCTTATATACTTTTGTAGTTATGGGAACAACGGTTTATGTTTATATGGCAACTGGCTTTAATTAAGATTATGAAAAAAGTTTTATTCTTTCTGATTATTCTTTTACAAACACTTGGTTATTCACAAGTGGTTGGAACGCCTTATATAACCCCTCCAGTTGAAGTGCAACGATTAATTTTGGATCAAGTGAGTGTAACCCCTTCATTTGCATTTAGTACTAGGAAATTACGTGCTGATTATTTAGGTTTTGCAATTCGACTTAGACGAAGTACTGATAATGCCGAAGTCGATCTCACTTTTGATACCAATGGAATAATTTCTGACAATAGTGATGCAAAAATTGCAGTTCCAGGCTCCAGCGGATTAGCAGTAAATAGCACACAAACCCTAGCAAGTTTTAGAGGTGCAGCAACGCTATTTGTTACCATTTGGTATGATCAAGGAGCAAATGGCTATCATGGAGTTCAGACAACGACCGCCCGACAACCAGTATTTAGTTTAGGCGTTGCGGGATTAACCAATCAATACGCATCTTTAGTATTCACAGGATCTTCTAAACATAATGTCACTGTCAATCAAACCATGCCTGTATTATTAGGAAGTGGATTGAGAGGAAGTGTCATGATGTTGGCAAAAATTCAAGCCGGAGTTACAACAAATAATTCTTTCGGGTATTCGGATACTAGTGATAATAATAAGCGGTGGTCTGTACACATGAACTGGCCAGATAATAACAATTTTACGTATACCGATTTTGGCTCGTCAACAGATGCGTCTAGAAACTTTCTAAATGATGCAACTGTAGGTTTTAATAAGCTTAAACAATATTCAATGATAAGGAGTACTACAACTAAGACCGTTAAAATGAGTGGTATAACTAAGCAAAACAATATTGCTTTAAGTGTACAATCCATAACCTGGTCGGCGGGTTCTACTTTTGGGGTGGGTTTAACAACAGGTGCTTTAGACACATCTTTTAACCAAAATGGATTTACTGGAAACATTCCCGAATTTATTTTATTTCCAGAACCTTTAACTGTTGCGCAATATTCACTTCTAGAAAACAATCAAATTTTGTTTTGGGGGGCTTATTAGTTTTTCAACAAGCAAAAATTACTAGTTATACATTAAAATATTAAAAAAATGAGACAACTATCTTTTATAATTATACTTTTCTTAACAGTTACTGTTGCTAATGCACAAGGGTATTATTTTAATTTTGGTCAGAATTATACCAAATATGATTATAAAAATTCGTTAGGACAACGAAATTCCAACATAAAATCAGATAATGGATATATGGTAGATTTTGGGTACCAATGGAACATTTTATCAAATGTGAAATGGCAATACAAAGCCGGACTTTCATTTCAACAATTTAATGCGACAGGTAAAAGCGCTACTTATGATTATTCTTGGAAAACAGATTATTTAGGTATTCAAAATACTTTGAGTTATAATATTTATACTTCAAATGATGAAGAAGTAACTTTTAGAATAAACGCGGGGTTTACAGGTTCAAAAATCATTAAAGGGGAACAAATGATTAATAATACTAGATATAATTTAACAAAAGAAGAAGATTTTAAAGGGTTGTTTTTACAACCTCATATAGGTTTGGAAAATGAATTCTTAATAAATGAATCAATAAAACTAGGATTAGGTTATCGTTTTTCAAAAGCGTTTAGAATGAATTCCGAATCTAAAGAAAGTTTAAATTTTATAAATAATGCTATTTATTTAAATTTCAAGTATTCCATTTAATTTTTTTTATTATATTTAAATTTATTGTTCAATCATTTTTGAATAAAAGACACACAGCCCCATGAGTTTCAAGAATCTTTATAAGTTTACTATTATAAAATTTATCAATTTTAGATACAGAAAATATGTGCATTACAGTTTATTATTTTCTATAATATTATTTCAGTTTTTATTAGCACTTTTTATTTATAATGAATTTTATAACGTAAATGAATTAGATAAAATTAATCTCGACCGAGAGAAGTTAAAAAAAGCAGAAGTAATTATTCAAAATACATCTTCTCATTTTAGTGATGCACAAAATGATTTTATTAGTTTTTTAACCAATAAAAATCAAACGACTTTTAATGGTTTTCAAAACAATATGAATACGGGTTTAAAAAAGTTTGATACCCTAAATAATAAGTTGACTGGTAATTCAGGTTTTACAAAATATTTTAAAGAAAATAATAAAGAAGAGTATAAGAACTATCAAATTGCTAAAAGGAAAATTGATTCTTTACAAAAAGCGAATCCATTAACAAACACTAGTGGTTTTGATGATTTGCTAGATGTAAAAAAATTCGATTATAGTCAAATATTAAATAGTGTTAAAGTAGACACTAAAGTTGAAGTTGACAGTGTAAAAAAGAAAGGTTTCTTTGGTAGATTAGGTAATGCGATTTCAGGAGATGTAGAGGTTCAGAAAGAAAAAGTAAACATCATAGTTTCCATGAAGTTTGGAAAAAATGTAAGCTCAGGTAACGTACAACAACAGCTTGGTCAAGCATTCAATAAAACCAATGAATATTACCAAGAGCAAATTAAAAACTTAAAAATTAAATTAAGTTTAAACAAAAATTCCGAAACGGAGTTAATATTAAAAAGTTTTGATTTTTTAGAGAACTCACATACCGCTTTAAAAGCAATTAACTCTAGCTTTGTTTCCTATAAAGATGCTATTGATAAAAAATATAACAAAAAAGAAGCGGAAACAAAATCGATTCGAAGAATTACTGTTTTTGGAATTATTATTTTGGTTTTATTCGTTTCAATTATACTTATCATTTTAACCAAGTTGGCTTTTGGCTATGAAGAAAGACTACTTGTTGCGAATAAAACCATTCGGGAAAATTTAATATTTAAGGACAAATTAGTTTCTATGATAAGTCATGAAATTAGAACGCCTTTATCGATACTTTCTTTATACAGTATTCAATTAAAAAATAAAATTGTTGACCCAATTATGAAACAATTATTTGAGTCGATTACTTTTACAACTAATTCTGCTAATTTATTGGCGAGTCAGATTTTAGATTTTTCCAAAAATGAACAAAAGAAAATAGCTTTAAAAACGTCAATTTTCAATGTAAAAAACGAATTAATTGAGGTTTTAAATGGTTTGAAAACTTTAGTTGAACAAAAAGAGAATACCTTAAATATTGCCCTAAACTTACCCGATGATTTAAATGTTACTTCAGATGTTGTAAAAATGTATCAAGTTTTTTACAACTTAATTGGTAATGCAAATAAGTTTACCGAAAAAGGTATAATTGATGTGCAAGCTAAAGTTGTTAACGTGTCCTCTAAAATTTATAAGTTAGAAGTCAGCATTTCTGATACGGGTAAAGGAATTAGCAAACAAGATATAAATGCTATTTTTACAAACTTTTATCAAAGTGTTGCAGAAGATAAAGTACACAATTTAGGAGCTGGATTGGGATTGTACTTGTGTAAAGAATTAATTGAGCTTTTTGATGGAGAAATTACTATTGAAAGTAAAATAAATAAAGGCACCAAAGTAAATTTTTATTTAAATTTTTCAAAATAAACAGATGAGCACGACTTTAACTCCTAACATACTTATAGCAGATGATCACGCTATAATTCGAAATGGTCTAGAAATGTTACTTTCTAGTATAGGTAAGCAATTTTCTTTTTTTCATGCCTCAAATAAAGTGGAGATTTTTGATAATTTGAAGGAAAATACAATTGATTTAATTGTGTTAGATTTAAATTTTGAAGAAGGAAATGCCATAACTTGGATAAAAGAAATAAAAACTGTTTTTCCAGAAGTTAAAATTATTATTTTTTCTTCATTTGATGAATCGGTTTATAAAAATAGAGTGTTGTCTTTAGGAGCGAATGCATTTATTTCAAAATTAAGTATGCCAGAAGAAATAATCTTAGCTTTTGAACAAACCTTATTTGAAGACGAAATCGTTTTAAAAATTAAAAAATTTCATAAATCTAACAAAACTTCTTTGTTACATGTACTATCAAATAGAGAAATGGAAATTGCTTTATTAATGGTAAAAGGAGTGGCTAATTTAGAAATATCAAATATATTAACTTTAAAAAAATCAACAGTAAGTACCTACAAACAGCGAATATACGATAAATTAAATGTATCTTCTGTTGCAGGATTAATTGAAATATTTAAAGTAAACAGCGGCATTAGCTAATTTGTAGAACTAATTCTACAATATTTATTTATTTAATTTTATTTATTACATTTGCACAGAATTAAAAACCACAAAAAATTTAATTTAAATTATTGAATTTCAGCGTTTTAATTTTATAAATTTGTTTAAATATTTTTAATAAAATGAATAATTTTAAGTATAGTGTTGCTGTTATAGTTACTCTATTTATATCTTTTATAGGTTTTAGTCAGTGTAATACGGCAAACTTTACAGTTACTAAAGTTAATGGCACCTGTTTTTCAAATGGTTCTATTACAGTTGCAGTGCCCACCTCAACAGATTGTTCGGCATGGGTAGCCGAAATTGTAAAAACAGCAGCAGGAAGCACTCCAATAGCATTAACTGTGCCTATAACTGGAGGAAATGTTTTGTTTTCTTCACTTACAGCTGGCAACTATAATATATCACTCTCAAATGGTTTTACAACGGTACAATATGCAAATAATCCTGTTGTTTTAACCTCAAGTTATGTAAATATGAGCGTGTCTAGTACAACCATTCCGCCTGCTTGTACAAATACATCACCAGGATATATACCAAACGGAACCCTTACTGCAAATATAACTGGTGGAACAGGTCCTTTTTTTTATAAATTAATAACTTCAGTAAGTACTCAAACAGCAACATCTACATTAAGAACTTATACCTTTAATGATGTACCTGGAGGGGAACAAGTTACTTTACAGGTAACGGATCAAGTAAATGGCACACCTGGATGTGAAAACACAATTACACAAACCCCAACTACTGTAACGCAAACTGCAGCGGATTTAAATTATGGTTTTAGAGCATATAATTTTGTAAGAGAATGTAGTGATTGTGCAACAGCAAAATTTTTTATTAATTTAGATAATTTAACGACTGCTAGGAAAAATATTTTAATACAACTCGGAAATGCAAAAATTACTATATCCGGTATAGATTATCCATTAACCTATATTTCGGCACAAAATAGATTTACTTACGATCCAGTTGCAACAGGAGGTCCTAATTTGTCACATGGCATGCAAATTAAAACAACATTTAATTGGGGCTGTAAAATATTAACTCGAACAAATACAGTAGATTTAAACAATAATTTTTTGAATGTTTTTTCTACTAATTTAATGAATCCCGATTGTTCTTTTAAATACAAAATTACAGTAATTGGAGATAGTGATAATACTAATACTGGATATACAGATAGGAATATCTATTTTTGTGAAAGTAATACGGTTGTTATTGAAAGAAGAATTTCAACTAGCCCTGATGTTTGGCAAATAGTTTCTGGTTCCGATATTTCACCTGACCCTGCTACTTTGACCAATGATTTAAATGTAGTTGGAGCTTTAACAGCAGCGATACCTTCAGGAGCTAATGCTTTTTTTGTCTATCAAACAGGAGTGTATAGAGTAACCGCAACAGATGCTTGTCATAGTGTGTCAAGAACAATTACAATTACAGATAATATACCTATTAATTCACTTAATGCGGTTTCAAAAACTTCTGTACTTTCTGGCACAGTAGGTTTTGAAGTGTATACAAACTCGTTTAGTGGACAATATCCACTAACCGTTAAAGTTGAACGTGTAGACGGACAAACTTCAATGCCAATATCCGCAACAAATCCTCTTTCGTCAACTGGAAATTATACCATAAATTTTCCAATTATAAGAACATTTAATGCTAACCCAGCCTGGTTTAATATTTTAGATCTACCACCTGGAAACTATAAAATTCAATATTCCGATGGGTGTACGGCAACTACTGGTAATACTAAAATACAAACTATTAATTTAACAAATGTTGCAGGTTATAATCCACAGTTTTCAGTTGTGGAAGGTTGTAGTAATTCAAATAGCATTAATTTTAATTTGAATCAAAATGCGAATACATTTCTTCCTACTTACACACAATTAAAAACTACTTCAGGAGCATTATTGCAGTCTATTGCTGGAACTTCAGGCGTGTTTAATAATGTAGCATCAGGTAATTATATTTTAAATTTTACTACTTCAGGTGCCACTGGGACTGCTTTCTCAGCTGCTTTAAATGCATTTGCTCCTTTCAATTATACTAAATCAATAACTGTAGCACCGTTTCAAAATTTCGCAATAACAACTAGCAGTGTATTGTGTGATTTAAATGATTCAAATTCAGGCATAGTAAGTGCTCAAGCAGTTAATGGTACAATTATTTACCCGTTAAGTTTTAGTTTATATAGCACTTCAAATGCAACTACACCGATTCAAGGACCTTTTACTGTTTCTAGTCCCAATACTTCTTATGTTTTTACTAATGTCCCTATTGGAAATTATTTTGTAAGAGTAGCATCAGCTTGTTTTAGTTTAGATAAAAATTTAACTGTTTCCTCTGTGTCAACGGTTCCAACGGCTCAAGTAACTAATCCTACGATTTGCCCAGGAAGCCCAACTACGGTAGCAATTATTTCAGCCACAAATAATTTATATGATATTACATGGACGGATCAAAATAACAACGTAATTGGAACTGGTATTCCTATAACTTTAGCACCATTGGTAACTACAACCTACACGGCAACATTTGCATTAAAAGCAATATTTGGTTGTCCAAATACAATTACTTATCAATCCAATGTTACAGTTACTGTAACGCCAGATCCAAATTTAGGATTATCTGTTTCAGATATTAATTTATGCGATGGAACATCACCAAGTATAACAATTTTAAATACACAAAATGCATTTACATATGAAATTGTTAATTCAATTGGAACCTCGTTTTCACCGCCTTTACTTGTAAATGGAACTGGAGGAATTGTAACTATTCCTATTCCTAACACAATTACTTTAGTCGCAGGGCAAACTTTAAACGTTAAAGCAACAAATGGTAATGCTGGCTGTACTGGAATAATGACAGATGTTGTCCAAATATTGAATGGGACATTTACTATTGCTTGTCCAACTTTCCCATCTTCTACAGTTCAATGTTATGCGGATTTACCTTCACAAACTAGTTATACAGTTACTCAATTTCAAGCATTAGGTAATGGAAATGGGATTATTGACGTGGTAGGATGTGGAGTAATTGAAATAACAGCTAGTAATAGTTTAAACCCAGGATGTAATGCAAATGCAATTCGTACCTATACAATTACTGAATATGCAGATCCAAATAATAATGATGTAAGAGATCCTGGAGAAAACTCCGTTTTGAATACAGCTATTTGTTCTCAAACAATTAACATCAATGATACGACTGCACCTGTTGTAACAGGAACTTTAACAGCTTCAAATATAAATGGTTGTTCAATAGCAGATGCGCCAGCCGCGATGACTTCGATAGCCGCTTTAGAAACAGCAGGGTTATCGATTTCAGATAACTGTACTTCTGATGCGAATTTAGTTGTAACCAGTGTAGATGGAACAGCTTCAGGCACTTGTTCAATTTCATTTACAAGAACATATACCATAAAAGATGCTTGTAACAATGCAACTACAGCTACACAAACTATCAATATTAACGATACGACTTTACCAGTTGTAACGGGAACATTATCAGCAGTAAATGCAAATGGTTGTTCAATAGCAGATGCGCCAGCCGCTATGACTTCGATAGCCGCATTA
>NZ_JBBALQ010000002.1:144145-153309 GCF_040402955.1 Flavobacterium sp.
TGGTTGTTCAATAGCAGATGCACCAGCAGCTATGACTTCGGTAGCCGCATTAGAAGCAGCAGGGTTAAGTATTTCAGATAACTGTACTTCTGATGCAAATTTAGTTGTAACACACACAAATGGAATTTCAACAGGAACATGCCCAATTACCTTCACAAGAACCTACACCATAAAAGATGCGTGTAACAATACCACTACAGCTATTCAAACAATTAACATCAATGATACGACTGCACCTGTTGTAGCAGGAACTTTAATATCAGTAAATATAAGTGGTTGTCCGTTATTAAATCCGACAGCAACAATTACTACAGTAGCCGCGTTAGAATTAGCAGGAGTAACGATTTCAGATAACTGTACTACGGATGCGAATTTAGTTGTTACGAGTATAGATAGTAATGCAACAGGTATTTGTCCGATTGTATTTACAAGAACGTATACAATAAAGGACGCGTGTAACAATGCAGTAACAACAACTCAAACCATCACGATCAGCGATACAACTCCGCCAGATTTTTCAGGTATTTTACCTCAAAATATTACTTTAGAATGTAACCAAACTATTCCATCAGCGCCAATATTAACTGCAACAGACAATTGTACTTCAGTAGTTACAGTTAATTTTACAGAACAAAATATACAGGGTACTTGTCCGAATAATTACAGTATTATTAGAACTTGGGTGGCAACTGATATTTGTGGAAATTCACAAACGCATACGCAACAAATAACGATTCAAGACACAACACCACCAGTTTTTGTTGGAAGTTTACCAATAAACGAAGTTTTTGCAAAATGCGATGGTATTCCAGAAGCTCCAGTATTAACTGCAACTGATAATTGTGGAACCGTAATTGTAACTTATTCGGAAGTTAAAATTGATGGCGATTGTACAAATAAATATAAATTAGAAAGAACATGGACAGCAACTGATTCATGTGGAAATGAAACACAAATTACCCAAACGGTATATCTAGCTTGTTATGTTACGCCATATAATGCCTTGTCTCCTGATGGCGATGGGTTGAATGATGTTTTTATTATTGAAGGTTTAGAATGTTATCCAAATAATACCGTTGAAATATACAACAGATGGGGTGTAATGGTTTTTGAAGCGGCATACTATGATAACGTAAATAATGTTTTCAGAGGCTTTTCAGACGGTAGATCTACTGTTTCAAGAAATGATAAATTACCTACAGGCGATTATTGGTATGTGCTAAAATACGAATATGATTTATACGGAAGAACTAAAGAAAATATTGAAAAAATAGGATATATTTATATTCAAAATCAATAATTAAATGATGAATAGAAAAATAAAAAATATTGTCATATCTGTCAAATTCATTTTGATTGTGACTATAGGATTGCTAAATACTACTAATTCAGTAGCGCAGCAAGATGCCCAGTTTACTCAATATATGTATAATACTATAAATGTAAATCCAGCTTATGCGGGTTCAAGAGGCGTAATGAGTGTTTTTGGAGTTTACAGAGCACAGTGGGTTGGTTTGGAAGGGGCACCAACTACATCAGCAGCTTCTATTCATTCACCTATTGATAATTCAAGAGTCGGATTAGGACTATCTCTTTCAAAAGATGAAATAGGTATTTCAGACAGAAAGACAGTTTCTACAGATTTTTCATATACCATAAATACTACAGATGACTATAAATTATCTTTTGGTATTAAAGGTTCAGCCAGTTTATTAAATGTAGATTATACCAAACTAAATAAATACGATAAAAACGATCCAAAGTTTCAAAATAATATAGATAATCAATTCTCCCCAAATATTGGAGCGGGTGTTTATTATCATTCGGATAAATTATACGCAGGTGTTTCTGTTCCATTTATTTTAGAGACCAAACATTTTGACGACAATACAAATTCAGTGGCTAAAGATGCACTACATTATTATTTTATAGGAGGTTATGTTTTTGACGTGTCAGAAACTACAAAATTTAAACCTGCATTTTTAGTTAAATCTGTAAAAGGAGCACCACTTCAGGCAGATGTAACCGCTAATTTTATGTTTTTCGATAAATTTGTACTTGGTGCAGCTTGGCGATGGAGTGCTTCTGCAAGTGCCTTAGCCGGTTTTCAAATTGACAGCAATTGGTTTGTGGGTTATACGTATGATTCGGACAGTACAAAACTAGCCAATTATAACTCTGGTTCACATGAAATCTTTTTAAGATATGAGTTTAAAGGGAAACAAGAAAAAATTATTTCACCTAGATTTTTCTAAAATGACAAATAGTATGAAAATAAAGAATAGTATATCATTTTGTTTTATGGCTTTTGTTTTTTTTGGTTATTCTCAAGAAGTAAAACTTAAAAAAGCCAATTCTAATTACGAGAATTTTCAATATGTTGATGCCATTAAAACATATGAAAAAGTAGCCAAAAAAGGATATAAATCCGTTGAATTGTTTAGCAAACTTGGCGATTCCTATTACTTTCAATCTAAATTGAAAGAAGCTAATTATTGGTACAACGATTTGTTTTTATTAGATCAGAAGTTAGATTCGGAATATTATTTCAGATATGCACAAACTTTAAAAGCAGTTGGCAATTATAAAAAAGCCGATGCCATGATGGAGGTGTTCAATCAAGTAAATATTTCAGATTTGCGTGCCATGTTATCCAAAGAACAATTTGATTATTTGGAAGAAATAAAAAATAATTCTGGAAGATACAATGTACAAAATGCAGGAATTAATTCAGAATTTTCTGATTACGGCACTTCGTTTTATAAAAACACGTTGGTTTTTACTTCTGCAAGAGATACAGGTGGTGTTTTTGTAAAAAAGCACAGTTGGACCAATCAGTCTTATACAAACTTATATGGTTCTTTAATTACAGACAATGGAAATCTGTCTGAACCTGAGAAATTTTCAAAAAAAATTAATTCAAAATACCACGAATCTACTCCCGTTTTTACAAGCGATGGAATGACTATGTATTTTACCAGAAATAATTTCTTAAACGGCAAAAAAGGAAGAGATAGTGAAAAAGGCATTTTGCTAAAATTATATAAAGCCACTAAAAATGGAGAGGAATGGGGCGCCGTTTCGGAACTACCATTTAATAGTAACGAGTATAGTTGTGCACATCCCGCGTTATCTCCAGACGAAAAAACATTGTATTTTTCTTCAAATATGCCAGGTACAAAAGGCATGTCTGATATATATAAAATAGCCATTCTTCCTGATGGAACTTTTGGTACACCAGTTAATTTAGGTAATAAAATTAATACAGAAGCAAGAGAAACTTTCCCATTTATTTCCAATAAAAACGAATTGTATTTTGCTTCAGACGGCCATCCAGGTTTGGGAGGTTTAGATGTTTTTATTACTCAATTGAAAGAAGATGGTACATATGGTAAAGTAAAAAATGTAGGTGAGCCAGTGAATTCAAATTTCGATGATTTTGGTTTTATTATGGATACCGCATCAAAAAATGGTTTTTTTAGTTCAAATAGAGAAAAAGAAAATTTAGGATACGATGATATTTATAAGTGTACAGAGATTATTCCTGTTCCAAAAGATTGTCAGCAAAATTTAAAAGGTGTAGTTGTTGATTCTCACACTCAAGTACCTATTGAAGGTGTAAAAGTGGTGATGTTTGATATAAATTACTTAAAATTAGGTGAAGAAATTACTGATATTGAAGGAAAATTTGATTTTGGTTCGGTAGATTGTGGAAATAAATTCCGAATTGTACCTGAACAAAAGGATTACGCTACGGTTGAAAATATGGTTATTATTACTAAAGAGTCAGATATGAAAGATTTAAAAATTTCGATGACTCCAAAATTGCAACCAATTGCAGTAGGTAGAGATTTAAGAAGAACCTTAGGAATTGAAATTATATATTTTGATTTAGATAAAGCTATAATACGTAAAGATGCAGAAGTGGAATTGGCAAAAATCTTAGAAGTGATGAAGCAATATCCAAGTATGGAAATTGATGTTCGCTCGCATACGGATAGTCGTCAAACTAAAGGTTATAATTTAGCACTTTCTGATAAGCGGGTCAAATCTACCATAAAATGGTTAGTTGCAAATGGTGTTGAAGCCAAACGATTAACCGGAAGAGGTTATGGCGAATCGCAATTAGTAAATAAATGTGCAGACGACATTCCTTGTACAGATCAAGAACATCAAGCCAATAGGCGAAGCGAATTTATAATAACAAAGCTGTAATTTTTTAAACATTTAATTCCCCAAATCAATGATTAAAAAAATTGTAAAATTTAGTTTTATGGCGATAGCTATATTCTTTTTTTCGTGTTCTTCTCAAAAGTTAAAAGAAATATCTTTTAGAGAAGCTCAAAATTATTTTGTAAAAAACACTTTTAATACAGAGCAAATTGTTTCAAAAAAAATAACTTCTCTAAGCGAGTTAAATCATTTTTTTGGAAGCGCTACTGTGATGGGTAGTGATGGTAAACCTACTGAAATTAACTTCGAAACAGAGTTTGTTGTAGTTGTTATTTGCCCTGAAACGCATTTCACTTCTCAATTTACTTCTATAAAATTAGTTGAGGAAGAAGAAAACAAAGTAAATATCGAATATAAAATCATAACTAAAGAAAAGCAAACCTATAGTGTTGTGCCTTTTTCTTTAATGATTGTTGGTAAAGAACATGTAGACAAACATTTTGTTTTAAAACAATATTAATTTAGTATGGCAACAAAAAACACCATATTTAATATTGTTAAGTCGTTATCAATGAATGAGAAAAGATATTTCAAAATTTATTGTAAACAACACGTTGTAAATGGTCAAAACAAATATGTTTTGCTGTTTGATTTGATTGATAGTCAAACTGTTTTTGATGATGAATTAATAAAAAAAGAACTAAATAAGTTAAATTATTCCATAAATAACTTTTCGTCAGATATTAATTATTTGTCTAAAATCCTTTTAAAATGTTTAAATGAGTTTCATTCTGAAAAGACATCGGATTTAAAAATTAAACAAAATTTAATTACAATTGAAATTTTGTTTTACAAAGGATTATATGAAGAATGTCTTCAATTAATTTCCAAGACAAAAAGAATAAAATTAGCGAATGAAAATAAAAATTTATTGTCTGATCTTTTAAATTGGGAAAAAAAATGCGTTGGATATTCAAGAGGATTGTTAGGAGCAATTGAAGTAAATAACAAATTAGATGTTTACTTTGATGATTTAAAAGAAAAAAAAGAACTTACTGATTTTTACTATAAAAGTTATTATTACAAAAATATTATTGGAAAAATTTCTCAAGTTGAACTTGTTTCTGAGTTTAATAATGCGGTTATACTTCCTTTTGAAAAGCAAAAATTTTCATTAACCACCTTACAATCAAATATATTTTATAATTTAATTTATGCCAATTTTTATAAAATTAAAATTGATAAGGAAAATGAACTGTTGTTTTTAAAAAAAGTAACCAAAATTTATGAAGAAAACGAGGAATATAAGTTTGAAAATCCTTTAGACTTTATTTCAATTTATATTCGAATAATTGACATTAGTAAAAAGAAAGAATCTGAAGTTTTTTATACGGATTTAGCAAGATTAAAAGCGTTTACTTCTATAACTAGTCTGCAAAGTAAAGTTGCTGAAGAGCGTATATTTTTACACACTAATCAATTAGAATTAGAACATCTTTTATATACAAATAAAACAAAAGAGGCTTTTGTAATTTTAGAGGTTTTAAAAAGAGCATTGTTGGATAAAAGATACACACTAGAACCTTATTATATTATTTCTACATATTATTTATTTACTGCAACTTACGTACTTACAAGTAATTTCTCGTTAGCTTTAAAGTATGTGAATAAAATTTTAAATGAACACAATTTTAATCAAAATCCAAAAGAATTTATACAAGCTGAATTTTTAAATATTATTATTCATTATGAATTAAAAAATTATACTTTAGTTCAAAAGTTCATTGCTAATTTGCAGAAAAAATATAGGCCAAATTTTAAATTCAGTTATTTTGAAATAGAGATTTTAAAAGCCATTACTAAAATTTCTAAAAACAAACATATTGTTAACGAAAAAGCAGTTTTCACAAAACTGAAAAACGACATATATAAAAAATATGATGCATCTCAATTGGTTTATAATAATTATCTTAAATACATTATTTCAAAATCTACATCAAATTAATTTTTTAATTTTTATAACATAAAAAAAGGGCTATCTTATATAAGATAGCCCTTTTCTATTTATTAGTATTTAATTAGTTTTTAATTAAACGTTGTGATTTAATATTCTCACCTTGTTTAACAATTACATTATAAATACCACTTGGTAAATTAGCACCAAGCGTAATTGAATTTAGGTTGTCTTTACTGATTGTTTTATTTTCAATATTTCTTCCTTGAAGATCAAAAACACTAATTTCAACATCAGCATCACTATCAGAAACTAAATTTAATGAGAACGTTGAAACACTTGGATTTGGATATAAAATCACGTTATAATTTATAACTTTATCCAATGGTTTTTCTTCTGTAATTCTATTTACAATTATATTACAAGTTGTAACATTAAATGCTGAAGAAGTAATTGTGCTTCCATCAATTAGAGTAACAGTTACACTATAAGTACCAGCTTGATTCACCGATATTGTAGGTGTTGTTTCTCCAGTTGACCATAAATAACTAACAATATTATTGTTGTTTAATAATGATAAAATTGTAGAGGAACCATTACAAATTTCATTCAATCCAATAACTACAGAACTATTATTAGCACAATCGTAGTAATTAAAATTAACATCATCAATTAAATTTCCAGCTCCAGGCGTATATCCTGTTAATCCTTCAATAAAAATTCTAACTTTAGTTTGATTATTAGCACTTGTATAATTTGCTGAAATCTTCTTCCAAAGATTACTAGTAGCTGTTGCGTTAAACGAATAAATATTAGAGTTATTTGTAGGATCAAAAAGCGTTACTTTAATTGTTTCGTTTGCAGAAGTACGTGCTCTATACATGAAACTCAATTGAAGCGATTTATTTGCTAAAACAGTAACATCTTGGTAAATTTTACCTAAAACACTACCATTTACTTCAATATATTGGTTTCCGTTAGGTACAGGAATACTCAATACATTTTTGTGTACTTCAATTTTGTTACCGTCCACTAAATTTGTCCAACTTGGTACAGAAACCATACCCCAAGATGACGTAATTGCTGGGTTTTCAAACGATCCATTAACTAAAAGGTTGTTTGAAGCCGGACAATACGTACATGCATAAGTAGTAACAACAATTTCTTTAACAATACTACATCCGTTACTATTTGAAATAGTTACCGAATAAGTTCCAGGAGTTGTTACATTAATTGAAGCTGAAGTAGCGCCTGTATTCCATAAATAAGAACTACCACCTGTTGCAGTTAAAGCGTTTGTTGAGCCAGAGCAAAATGATGTAGCTCCATTGATACCTGCACTAGTTAAGAAGTCAGCAACCACAAACGGAGCAGAAATAATGCTTGTTCCGTTAGCAAATGTAACTTTCACTAAATAACTACCTGGTTGATCAACCGTAATAGAAGATGTTGTAGCTCCATTTGACCATAAATAATTTACAGCACCTGTTGCATTAGTTACACTAAGTGTAGCGTCATTTTCATCACAGAAATAATTTGAACCAATAATTGTTGCAGTATTAGGACCACAATCGATATAATTTAAAGTTACATTATCTAAGTAATTTCCACTACCAGGATATAAAGAGGTAATGGTTTGTAATCTAACTCGTACTGAAGTTTGATTAGCAGCAGTTACATAATTTCCAGTAATTTTTTTCCAAATACCATGTACTGCAGTTACATCAAATGTATATACATTACCATTGTTAGTTGGATCAGAAAGTGTTACACGTAATTTTTCTAAGCCAACTGCACTTTCTCTAGCTCTATGCATAAAGCTTAATTCTAAAGTTTTATTTGGTAATACAGTAACATCTTGGTGTATGTTTCCTCTTTGGTTTGCATTTAATTCAACAAACTGAATACCATTTGCTGGAGGCGTCCAACAACCAACACAATAAAGGTTAGCTCCCATGATTTCTACTTTATTACCATCAACTGCATTAGTCCAATAAGGCATTTGTTCGAAACTATAACGTCCACCTCTTCCTGGGTTTTCAAAAGAACCATTTTGTAAAAGGTTTCCAATAGTAGGACAAGCAAAGTTGCAGTAATTTGTGTTGATGATTAATGAAGTTTGAGCTTCACAACCATTTGCATTAGTTACTGTTACCGAGTAAGTTCCGCTAGTATTTACTGAAATAGAAGCTGTTGTAGCACCTGTATTCCATAAATATGAAGTTCCTTCTGAAGCAGTTAAAGTGCTTGTTTCTCCAAAACAGAAACTAGTTCCATTAGAAGAAGTAATAGTTGCAATTAAAGCTTCTGGTTCTGTAATTTCTACCGAAGCAGTAGTTTCACATCCGTTTGCATCTGTAATTGTAAATTGATGTGGTCCAACAGGTAAATCTAATGGAGAAGGAGAAACTGTATAAGGAGATGTTCCACCAGTAATTGCAACTGTTACGTCAGTTACTCCACCATTACATGAAATAGTTCCTGCTGATGCAGTAGCTGCTAAAGCAGTACCTGTTACTTCCCAAGCACAAGAAGTTGTGTTGAAAGTCGCAGTTTCGTAACAAGCTACTGTTGGTTGAGCAGGTTGCGTACCCGTTACATCCCAAGCACAAGAAGTTGTGTTGAAAGTCGCAGTTTCGTAACAAGCTACTGTTGGTTGAGCAGGTTGCGTACCCGTTACATCCCAAGCACAAGAAGTTGTGTTGAAAGTCGCAGTTTCGTAACAAGCTACTGTTGGTTGAGCAGGTTGTGTCCCCGTTACATCCCAAGCACAAGAAGTTGTGTTGAAAGTCGCAGTTTGGTAACAAGCTACTGTAGGTTGAGCTGGTTGAGTTCCTGTTACATCCCAAGCACAAGATGTTGTGTTGAATGTTGCAGTTTGGTAACAAGCTACTGTAGGTTGAACAGGTTGTGTCCCTGTTACATCCCAAGCACAAGAAGTAGTGTTGAAAGTCGCAGTTTGGTAACAAGCTACTGTAGGTTGAGCTGGTTGAGTTCCTGTTACATCCCAAGCACAAGATGTTGTGTTGAATGTTGC
>NZ_JBBALQ010000002.1:153409-241390 GCF_040402955.1 Flavobacterium sp.
AGTTTCGTAACAAGCTACTGTAGGTTGAGCTGGTTGCGTTCCAGTTACATCCCAAGCACAAGATGTTGTGTTGAATGTTGCAGTTTCGTAACAAGCTACTGTAGGTTGAGCTGGTTGCGTTCCAGTTACATCCCAATTACAAGTAGTTGTGTTGAATGTTGCAGTTTGGTAACAAGCTACTGTAGGTTGAACAGGTTGTGTCCCCGTTACATCCCAAGTACAAGAAGTTGTGTTGAATGTTGCAGTTTCATAACAAGCTACTGTAGGTTGAGCTGGTTGTGTACCCGTTACATCCCAAGCACAAGAAGTTGTGTTGAAAGTCGCAGTTTGATAACATGCTAAAGTAGGTTGAGCAGGTTGTGTCCCCGTTACATCCCATGTACAAGTAGTTGTGTTGAACGTTGCAGTTTGGTAACAAGCTACTGTAGGTTGAGCTGGTTGTGTACCCGTTACATCCCAAGCACAAGAAGTTGTGTTGAAAGTCGCAGTTTGATAACATGCTAAAGTAGGTTGAGCAGGTTGTGTCCCCGTTACATCCCATGTACAAGTAGTTGTGTTAAACGTTGCCGTTTGGTAACAAGCTACTGTTGGTTTTGCTGGCTGCGTACCAGTTACATCCCAAGTACAGGTAGCAGCGTTTAACGTTGCAGTTTGGTAACAAGCAATTGTTGGTTGCGCTGGTGCAGCCGTAATGGTAAATGTACTTGTTGTAGTACAAGTTGGAAATGAGGCATTAGGGGTGTACGTAATCGTGTAAGTTCCACCTGTAGAAGTTGATGGAGTAATTACTCCAGTAGCAGCATCAATTGTTAATCCTGAAGTACTTGTGAATGTTCCTCCTGCAGGGCTGAATGTAGGTGTAACAGCAGTGCTTGCAGAACAAACTCCAGAATTTGGATATGATAAAGTTGGGTTACAAGTATAACATCCACTTAAAGAAAGAACCATTGTACAAGTAGCATTTGGGCTATTTGGACTTTGGTCACTTACTGTAAAAGTTATGGTATGATTTCCATTTCCTAAAGAACTTAATGACGTTCCAGGAGTTGGAGATTGAGAAATTGTAAAATCACAATCATCAAAAGCTGCGATTGATGGACGGTAATCTGGTAATGTACCCGAACAAGAAGACAACGTTTGATTTGGTGCACAAGCTGTAATTACTGGTGCATTGGCTTCAGTAGCACAGTTTACTGCAATTGTACATCCAGCAATGGTTGTACCACAACTAGCTGTTGCGTCTGCTGTAGCTGTCAATGAATTACTTCCAGTAGTTAATGTTCCAAATAATGAAAAGTTATTACCTGTAATTCCATCGCGATTTGCAGTGGCAGAAGCTCCAGAATTAGTAACAATTACTTTTTGAGAAGTATTATTTAAAGTACCTGAAATATAGATATTTTTTGCATCTGAATGAAAATTTGTTAAGTCATTTGCAAATTTACTATTATTAATGGTCAATAATAAGGCCCCGTTAGGTTGCACATAAAAATCTAAACCATTGTCAAAATTATATGCTGGCATATTTGAATTGTCAAATAAACAGGTATCAAATGAATATGTACCTACACTTCCTCTTAAAGAAATTGCTGCACCATCATTTGAAATGTTTGAACTTGCTTCACAAAAATAACCAGTTGGGTTTGTAGTAGCACAAAAGAATGCGCCTTGAAATTTACAATTGGTAAAGCTTGCTAATAAATTAACATCTGTACTCGCAGCATAATAATGACCTCCTCCATTTGTGTTTGCACTAGAATCACCTTGGCAGTAATTTCTGTTAAAACACGAGTTAGTTACAGTTAGTTTTCCTGCATTTTGCGCAATAGCACCTCCGGCGCGAGCCGAGTTGCCATCAAAAGAAGTATTATCTACAGTAACTACAGAAGTTGTTCCAGAGATTTCAATTGCTCCTCCTTTTCCATCTGCATCACGTGATTGTGAAAACGCAGAATTTTTAACGATTAGATTACAAGAATTCACTTTAATAGCTCCTCCCGAAGCCCCATTAAATCCTGAACAACTGAAAAATAAGCCGTCAAAAGTTGAGCTTGAACCACTAGTTAAATAAATACTTTCTCCAGTTGTACTTGAACCGAAATTTTTCTTCATTACTACATTGGTCAATTTAAAACCAGTAATGTTAGCATTTACTAACAAGGCTTGTCCATTTCCTGATGCTAGGAAAAAGTCATACAACTGTAAGTTTTGAATAGTTACGTTGTTTGCGGCAATTGTAGCAAAACGATTATTAGTGTGGCTGGTAAATATCGTATTTCCAGTTCCTGCACCAATAATGGTTATGGCTTTGTTAAAGGTAAACATTATGTTACCTGAACCTGTAAAGGTTCCTTTGTCGACATAAATAATGTCTCCAGCAGCGGCAGCTGTAAAAGCAGCGCCTAAAGTTAATTTTGGTGCGCTAGCAGAGGTTCCTGCGTTGGCATCGTTACCAATTGCGGTTGTATAAATGTCTCCACTCGTGGAGCTGTCATTTACATACCAATTGGTCTGGGCTTGCGTTGCGGAACTCGCAAGCATTAGGAAAAACAAATACTTAGTTTTCCTAATCGTGTCCGAAAGACGAGTAAAAATTTTGTTCATAAAAAATAATTTTTTGTACAGTTAAGTTAGTATTTAACTGGTTGTTATTAGGTTACAAAATTACTTTTGTTCAGAACACGTAAATTTGAAAAAAAAATTATTTATTGTAAATCAGATTTGATGTGTTTTTTTATAAAATACTAATAATCAATTAATTATGTTGTATTTAATATTCTAATTATTGCAAGTCAAGTATTTTTTAGGTTCTACAAAAAAATCGCTGATTTAGCTGTTTGTAGAACAAATTCTACATTAAAAAAACGTTTTTATTAAGAATAATTGTTGTTATTATATGATTTTATAAGAAATCACTAATTTTTTATGATTTAGAAATCATATTTAAGTGTAAAGAAACAAAAAACCCTTAAAAATCATAAGATAATTAAGGGTTTTTGTGGTACCTCCAGGGATCGAACCAGGGACACATGGATTTTCAGTCCATTGCTCTACCATCTGAGCTAAGGTACCTTGCGATTTTAGGTATTGCTACCTTTTCAATGCGGGTGCAAATATAGAACCTATTTTATATTTTCCAAAACAATTATTAAAAAAAATCATTTTCGTACATTTGCATTTCTAATAATACTATATGATACTTACAATTGATGTGGGAAATACAAATGTTAAAGTTGCTGTTTTTAAGCAGTTTAACATTATTGACAAGTTTGTTTTCCAAAAAAATAGTTTTCAAAATAATTTCAAAATAATTTTTAAAAAGCATCCAAATCTTACTAAAGCAGTAGTAGCTTCCGTTTCGATGTTAGATGAAAAGGATAGTGTATGGTTGAAAAATCAAATTGAAGTAATTGAAATAAATGTAGATTCTATTTTTCCTTTCAAAAACAAATATACTACTCCAACTACTTTAGGTATTGACAGAATGGTTTTAGCATCTGGTGTCGTATTACACTATCCAAACCAAGATGTTTTAATTATTGATGCAGGAACTTGTGTAACTTACGATTTTGTTACCAATAAAAAAGAATATTTAGGAGGTGCCATTTCACCAGGACTTCGTTTGCGTTATAATGCGCTTAATGATTATACAGCTAAGTTACCTTTATTACAAAATAATTCGCCAGATAATTATATAGGGAACAGCACAGATGCGTCTATTCATTCTGGAGTTGTAAACGGATTATGTTATGAAATTGAGGGCTTTATTTCTGAATTTTCTGTTAAAAATAAACAATTTACAATAATTTTAACAGGCGGAGACGCTATTTTTTTGGCGAATCGATTAAAAAGCACCATATTTGCCGATGAAAATTTCTTATTAAAAAGTTTACACCAATTATACACTTATAGTTTACAAAATGATTAAAAAAATTGTCTTATTAATTACGATACTACTTGCAAACTTTGGTTTTGCTCAGGAAAATACAGCTTCACCTTATTCTTTTTACGGAATAGGAAGCGCTAGATTTAAAGGAACTAATGATATTGTTACTATGGGTGGAATTTCTGTATATTCAGATAGTATACATATTAATGTATTAAATCCCGCCTCTTATTCTAATCAATTTGTTACTACTTTTCAAGTGGGAATGACGTCTAGTTTTTATAATCTAAGTACCGCTTCTGCTAAAGAACAAGCTAAAAAAACTACATTTGATTATGTGGTAATGGGTTTCCCTGTATCGAAAAAAGTAGGAGTTTCTGTTGGACTTTTACCTCATAGCGCAGTAGGATATAGGTTAAATGCAGATACTAGATCAGTAGATGGTTTTGTAAAACAATATAAAGGGAAAGGTGGTGTAAATAAAGTATTTTTTGGCGCAGGATACAAATTAAGTCAAAAGTTAAGTGTAGGTATGGATTTTCAATATTTGTTTGGAATTATAAATACGCAATCCGATGTGTTAAATCAAAATATTATTTATGGTTCAAGAGAAATTAATGAGTCCACCGTTTCCGGTCTTGCTGTAAACGCAGGATTAAATTTCAAAACGAAGTTTACCAGTAAATTAGATTTCTTTTCAAGTCTAACGTACGCTCCAGAAGCAAAATTAAATTCAGATAATACTAGAAATGTATCTTTGGTATCAGCTTTGGCAAACGGATCTATTGTTCCAGCCTCACTTGATACGGAAGTAAATGTAGCCGATACTAAATTAATAGTCCCTTCTAAATTAGCTATTGGTGCCGGTTTAGGAAACAGACAATGGTTTTTAGGTGGAGATATAGCTTTTTCAGGATCAGGCAATCAAGTCAATCGTTTTGAAAATTACTCAAATGTTTCATTTGAAAATGGTGTAAAAGTGGCTGTAGGAGGTTTTATAATTCCAAAATTTGATTCGTATAATAACTATTTTCAAAGAGTTACTTACCGTGGTGGTTTCAAATTTGAAAATACAGGACTTGTAATTAATAATACGGCCATCAAAGACAAATCTGTTACTTTAGGATTTGGATTGCCTATTTCTGGAACTTTTTCAAGTATGAATTTAGGTATCGAATATGGTTCAAGAGGAACAACACGTAACGGTTTAATTAAAGAAGATTATTTTTCAATAAATATTGGTTTATTATTTAACGATAAATGGTTCAGAAAAACATTATATAACTAATATAATGAGAAAAGGTGTTGAAAATATTGCTATTCTTGTAGCGATTTTGTTTCTGCAAAGTTGCGAAAGTAACTTAAAAGATGTTCAACGCATTTATAAAACATCATTTGTTCCAACAGGTGAAGCCGATTCAATTAACTTGAAATACACCGATTCTGGAAAAGTAAAGTCAATCTTACAGAGTTTAAAAATGATTGATTATTCTACCGCAAAAAATCCGTTTGTTGAATTTCCAAAAGCCGTTTTAGTAACGCTTATTGACGCCAATGGAAATAAAACAACAGTAGTTGCAGACAAAGCCATTTCGTATAAAAAAACAGAAGTAATCGATTTAGTTGGAAATGTAAAAATTCAAACTTACGATGGAAAAGTTTTACAAACCAATCAATTGTATTTTGATCAAAAAAACGAATGGTTTTTTACAGAAGAAGCATTTACTTTTAAAGATGCTGACGGAAGTTATCTTCAAGGAATAGGAATTGATTTTAGTAAAGATTTTAAAATCTTTAATATGCAAAACAACAACGGAGAAGTCAATAATATGTAATTTTACTACTATGAAATATTTTAAATACACCCAATACTTATATTTAATAGCATCACTGCTTTTTTTGATATCTGTAATCTATAAAGCAATCAATAAACAAGATTTTAATTTACAAGCAATTATTGCTGTAGGATTCGCTATAATGTTTTTTGTGCGCCGCAGTTTTGTTAAAAAAACGGAAAACAACAAAAAAAACTTATAAAAAATCGACAATACTATTTTATTATTAAATAGATAATTGTATTTTCGCCCTCTGAATAAAAAAAATCAATATAAAAATGGCAATTTTATCAAAAATTAGACAACGTTCTATCTTATTAGTTTTAATCATAGCATTAGCATTATTTTCATTTGTATTAGCAGATGTAATTAAAAGCGGTGGATTTGGTGGTGGTTCAAATAACATTGGTTCAGTGAATGGAACTAAGTTTGAATACCAAGAATTTATGAATAAGGTAGCTAACGCTCAAAAATCGCAACAAGGGGCTTCTAATACGCAAGCTTTAAATTCAGTTTGGGAACAAGAAGTTAGAAAAGCATTATTAACGGATCAATACGATAAAATTGGTTTATTGTTAGGAAAAGAGCAATTAATGGCGGTTATTAAAAACGACCCACAATTGTCTCAATCACCACAGTTTTTAAATGCTGCAGGTAAATTTGACGATAAAAAATTTGCGGAATACATCAATTCTTTACAAAGTGCTCCAGACCAAACACAATGGAACAACTGGAAAACATATGAAGTTCAAATTGAAGATTTTGCTAAAGAGCAAATATATAATACGTTGATTAAATCAAGTGTGTATACTACTAAGTCCGAAGGAAAATTAAAATACGAAAGAGACAATAATAAAGTTGATTTTGATTATGTAGCGTTAGCATTTTCTACAGTTAGTGACGACCAAGTTAAGGTAACTGACGAGGAAATTATGGCTTATATGAAGAAAAATCCTAAAAAATTCAAATCAGATAATACTAGATCTGTAGAATATGTTTTAGTTGAAAACAAACCATCTGCAGCTGATGAAGCAGTAATGAAATCTAAAACAGATGGATTTTTAAATGGAAAAATTGAATTCCAAAATGGTGTAAACGATACTATTGCTTCATTTCGTACAGCAACAAATGTAGCCGCTTATGTAAATAAATATTCAGAAATTAAATTTGACTCTACTTATTTAGCGAAAAAAGATATTAATCCTCAATTTGCAGAACAATTATATGCATTAGCACCAGGACAAGTTTTTGGTCCTTATACTGATAATGGGTATTCAAAATTATCAAGAGTAGCTGGAAGAAAATCTGGCGCTACTGCAAAAGTTAGTCATATTTTAGTTGCTTATAAAGGCGCTATGCAAGCTGCTCCAACAGTTAAATTAACTAAAGAAGAAGCTAAAGCTAAAGCAGAAGGTTTATTGGCGCAAGTTAATGCAAATCCTTCAAGTATGGCCATGTTAGCTATGGTTAACTCTGATGACCAAGGTTCAAAACAAAATGGTGGAGTATATGATAATGTGGCACCAAAACAAATGGTTAAACCTTTTGACGATTTCTTATTTGGTAATCCAGTTGGGAAAACAGGAGTTGTAGAAACTGATTTTGGTTTCCACGTAATGAAAGTGGATGGAAAAAATGATGCGGTTTTATTAGCTACAGTAGCTTTAAAAATTCAACCATCAGAACAAACAGAAGAAGTAAATTATAACAAAGCATTAAAACTAGAATCTGATGCTACAGCTAGTGGTCTTGAAAAAGCAGCGAAAACAGCAGGTTTAAAAATTGCACCAGTTACTAGTGTAAAAGCATACGATGAAAATGTAGCCAATTTAGGTTTACAAAGACAAATTGTAACTTGGGCATTCAACGAAGACACAAATATAAATGACGTAAAACGTTTTGATATTGTGAATCAAGGATTTGCTATAGTAAAATTAAAATCGAAAAATGACGAAGGTCTTTTACCTTTAGAAGTAGCAAAACAGCAAGTTGAACCATTAATTAAAAACGAGAAAAAAACGGCAATTCTTAAAAAGAAAATGACAGGTAGTACTTTAGAAGCAATCTCTAAAGCTACAGGATCAACAATAGCTCCAGCTATTGGCGTAACTATGGCATCTCCAGTAATTCCTAATTTAGGTTATGAACCAAAAGTGGTAGGAACTGCATTAGGTTTAGCTTCAGGAAAAACATCTAAAGTGATTGAAGGAAATTCAGGATTATTTATGGTAAGAACCAAAACACTTACCAAAGCGCCTGTTGTAAAAGATTTTAAAACACAAATTGATCAATTAAACCAACAAACAAAAGGTTCTGCATCTTACAGAATCGTTCAAGGTTTAAAAGATAAAGCTAAAATTGAAGACAATAGAGGTAAATTCTAAAAAATATAAATTGAAAAATAAAAAAAGGGCTGATTTATTCAGCCCTTTTTTTATTTTTGTAAAAAGTTAATATGTCATTAATACAATCTTTATGTAAAATTTTAGGTTTAAAATCTAACATTCAAACAAGTGAAAAGACGGTAACTAATTCTCCAAAAATGAAAAAATTTTTAATAGTTGGTTTAGGTAATATAGGTTCGGAATATGGAAATACTAGACATAATATTGGATTTAAGGTATTGGATTATTTTGCCAATCAAGAAAGTATCTCTTTTCAAACACAAAAATTAGGCGATGTAACTGAATTTAAAATTAAAGGTCGAACAGCCATTTTACTAAAACCAAACACTTTTATGAACTTAAGTGGAAAAGCGGTTAAATATTGGATGGAAAAAGAAAATATTGAAAAGGAGAATCTATTAATAATTACAGACGATTTAAACTTAACTTTCGGAAGTATTAGAATCAAAACAAAAGGCACTGACGGCGGACATAATGGTTTAAAAAACATACAACTTTTATTAAATTCCACAGAATATCCACGTTTTAGATTTGGAATTAGTGATGCTTTCAAAAAAGGCAAACAAGTAGATTACGTTTTAGGCGAATGGTCAACAGAAGAAAAAGAAGCTTTAAAAGAAAGATTAAGTCTCTCCTCTGAAATAATAAAATCATTTGTCTTGGCTGGTTTGAACAATACAATGAATATGTATAATGGTAAATAATAATACTGGATTTCATTACTATTACATAACATAATTATTGTTTTTTTGTTATATTTGTTACCAATTTAACCAAATTATTAAAATAAAATGAAAAAAATTACTTTACTCCTTTCGTTTTTAGTTTGCTTCAGCACTATTGCTTTTGCTCAAATTGATAAGAAAGAAAAAACTGTTTTCGGGAAAAAAATTAATCCTGAATTTATTTCACCTTCAGGTCATGTTAGATGCATTTCATCTGAATACGATCAGTATTTAAGAGAGCAAAATCCAAAAACAGAATCTATAGCCCTTTTTGAAAAATGGATTAATAAAAAAATAAAAGAACAACAATCATTACAAGAAGTAGCTTCTCAAATTGGAGGTATTATTTATATTCCAGTTGTTGTACATGTTATTCATAATGGTGATGCTTATGGTGTCAATGAAAATATCTCAGATGAGCAAGTGCAATCTCAAATTACAGTAATGAATCAAGATTACAGGAAATTATTGGGAACCCCTGGATATAATTCAAATGCGGTAGGAGCTGACACGCAAGTTGAGTTTGTTTTAGCAAAAGTAGATTTAAATGGAAATCCTACAAATGGAATTAATAGGGTTAATTTATGTCAAGCAACTTGGTCTACCACTGCAATAAATTCTACTGTTAAACCCACAACAATTTGGGATCCAACACAATATATGAATATGTGGTCAATTAATTTTACAGATACATCATTATTAGGATATGCACAATTTCCAGAATCTAGTTTAGCTGGAATGGCTACAACAGCGCAAAACCCACTTACAGATGGGGTTGTGGCTAATTATACTACTTTTGGAAGTTCAGATTTAGTTTTTGGTAGTTTTGCTCAGCCCTATGACAAAGGCAGAACGATGACTCACGAAGTAGGACATTTTTTAGGATTAAGACATATTTGGGGAGACAATTCTGCCTGTCCAGCCACAAACACAGTCAACGATAAAGATTTTGTGGCAGATACACCTGCAGCTAGTACCGCAAATTATGGCTGCCTTCCTGGTACAAATTCCTGTACAGGAAATCCTGGAAATGATATGATTGAAAATTATATGGATTATAGCGATGATACCTGTATGAATATTTTTACAACAGGACAAAAAGCAAGAATTACTACTGTTTTAAATAATTCTCCTAGAAGATCTACTTTAAAGACATCAGTAAAAGATGTTGCGATACCATTATTTGCTATTGACGCAGAAGTTAAAATAGAAAATCTATGTAGTACTTCAGGGGCAACTTGTACAGATACAAATCCAAGTTCACCTTCAAAAATAATTTTATTATACAATAGAGGAACTTCCAATTTAACCTCTGCTACTCTTAGCTATAATTTTAACGGTGGAACTAACTACACACACAACTGGATAGGAAATTTGGTGCCAAATGCATACGCAAAAATTAGTTTACCTAATTCTATAGCTAATGGATTGCTAACAGTTACTGTAACAGCCGCTAACGGTGTTGCTGACCAAAGGGCTTCTAATAATACTGCAACAAAAACTTTTGGATCCACATTAGGTTATGCAAATTCAACTTCGTTTACCTTTACTCTTATTGGTGATTCTTATGGAAGTGAAACAACGTGGTCATTAAAAAATCAAGCTGGTACAACATTATATAGTGGAGGTCCTTATTCAGATATTACTACAGGTACACAAACTTTAGTAAATGCAGAAGTTTGGACGCTACCCGCAAATGGATGTTATTATTTATCAGTTAATGATTCTTATGGAGACGGATTGTATGATGGTGTGAGTCAAGGTTCCTATACTATTACGGCCGGAACTACAACTGTTGTAAATGTTACTGATTTTGTTGTTTTAGGAAATCCAGCAAACACGCTTGTTTCTAGACTAAGTTATTTTACAAATAATGTTGCGTTAGAATCTGAGTCTTTTGAAATATTTGATTCGGTTTCTTTATATCCTAATCCAGCAAAAGACAGGGTTACAATTTCTATTCCACAAGGCATAGAAGTTTCAGGAAGTTTTGATGTGTATAATACAATTGGTCAAAAAGTTACAACTAAAAAAATAACTTCAGAAAATGATTTAACAATTAATACAAATAACTATCAAGCAGGTATGTATTTTATTAACTTAACCTTAGGAGAATTCTCAAAAACACTACGTTTTATAAAAGAGTAATTTTTAAAATATTTTTCCATAAAAAGGATTGGTTTTTGCCAATCCTTTTTATTTTTGCATAAATATATAACTGACTTTGAAAATATATCAATCTCTTAACGAATTTAAGCCCTCTAAAAAAACAATTGTTACTCTTGGAACTTTTGACGGCGTTCATTTGGGACATGCCGCAATTTTAGATAAAATTTGTAACATAGCCAAACAAGAAAATTTAGAAAGTGTTTTGCTTACTTTTTTTCCACATCCACGGTTTGTTGTAAATAATGATTCGGAAATTAAATTATTAAATACGATGTCTGATAAAGCTATTTTGTTAGAACAAAAAGGCATTCAAAACTTTATAATTCATCCATTTGATAAGTTGTTTTCTGAATTATCACCAAGAGAATTTGTAGCACAAATTTTGGTAAAACAACTAAATATTCAGAAAATTATTATTGGATACGACCATAAGTTTGGAAAAAACAGAGCTGCCGATTTCAATGATTTAATTGCTTTTGGTAAAGAGTTTGGCTTTGAAGTGGAAGAAATTCCTGCAAAACAAGTTGATGAAGTTTCTGTAAGTTCAACAAAAATTAGAAATTCGCTTTTAGAAGGTAATATTTCATTAGCAAACGCATATCTTGGATATTCCTATATGTTGTCTGGAATTGTTGTGAAAGGCAATCAATTGGGAAGAACAATTGGGTTTCCAACAGCTAATATTGAAATTTCAGAAAACTATAAACTAATCCCGAAAAATGGGGTTTATATTGTAACCGCATTAGTAAATAATCAAACTATTTTTGGGATGATGAATATCGGAATTAAACCTACTTTAGGGGATAATGTTCCATCTATTGAAGTACATTTATTAGACTTTTCAGAAGATATTTATGATCAAAAAATTCAAGTAAATCTGATGGAACGACTTAGAGATGAACAAAAATTTGAAACATTTGAAGCCCTTAAATCACAATTAGAAATAGATAAAAAAAATACGCTTCACTATTTTAAAAATGAAAACTCGTAACTAATTAGTTACTCAATTTTCCGTTATTAAAATCCGCTTCTTGGTTATTAAAATTTATAAAAACTTAGCGCATAAATTTTTTCTTCAAATGTAAATTAGTACTTTTGAAGCATTAATTTATGATTTTATGAGTGTTACCAAACATAATTGGACGAAAGAAGAAATAATTGCTATTTACAATAAACCATTAATGGATTTGTTGTTTGATGCCGCTTCAATTCACCGAGAACATCACGATCCGAATACGGTTCAAGTTTCTACACTATTATCAATTAAAACAGGTGGATGTCCTGAAGATTGTGGGTATTGTCCGCAAGCTGCCAGATATCATACGGATGTTGAAGGAAATGATTTAATGTCTGTATCACAAGTAAAAGCACAAGCGTTACGAGCAAAATCTTCCGGTTCATCTCGTGTTTGTATGGGTGCGGCTTGGCGTAATGTTAAAGATGGACCAGAATTTGATCAAGTGTTAGAAATGGTTCGTACTATTAATAAATTGGATATGGAAGTGTGTTGTACTTTAGGTATGATTACCGAAAATCAAGCACATCGTTTGGCAGAAGCGGGTTTGTATGCTTACAATCACAATTTAGATTCATCAGAAGAATATTATAAAGAAGTAATTTCAACTCGTGGTTTTGAGGACAGACTAGAAACTATTGAAAACGTTAGAAAAACCAATGTTACAGTTTGTAGCGGTGGAATTATTGGAATGGGTGAGAGTATTGAAGATAGAGCAGGAATGTTAGTAGCACTTTCTACATTAAACCCGCAACCAGAATCAGTGCCAATTAATGCTTTAGTTGCGGTTGAAGGTACGCCATTAGAAGATGAAAAACCAGTTGAAATATGGGAAATGATTCGTATGGTTGCCACTACTAGAATTATAATGCCTGAAACACAAGTAAGATTATCCGCAGGAAGAACTAATATGAGTAGAGAAGGACAAGCGATGTGCTTCTTCGCAGGTGCCAATTCTATTTTTGCAGGTGATAAATTACTTACTACACCAAATCCTGATGTAAATGAAGATATGAAAATGTTTGAAATGCTTGGATTAAATCCGCAAAAACCATTCATTAAAAAAATGCAACCTGAAACAGTAGAAGCACAAGATTCTAAATTTGAAGCTTTAGGCGAGAAACCAAAATGGAGCCGACCAGAACATAAAATTGAAAGAAATTTAGAAGCTTCTGGTAAAAAGTAAGCTTTATTTAATATTCCATAGAAATAGAAAATCCCATATCTGAAAAGATATGGGATTTTTTAAGTTATAAAAAGGAAAAGAGCGACTATTTACCAACCAAATAAAATGAGAAAAAACTACTTTCTGTCACCCTTTGTCCAATTTATACAAATATTAACTCGTTATTAGTTTGTGTGTTTTCTAAAATAACGTCTTCAATTATATCTTCAATATTGCTAGTATAATTTACAGGTATAATTCTATTAGATAAAACCCACATTTCTATTAAATTGAAATCCAAGTTTTTAGCTGTTAATACACCCATTTTTTTCAATGCGAAGGCGTTACATTCTTGTTCAATTTGTTTTTTGATAGGGATAACAAATAGTTTCTTATTCAAGAATAGCGTTTCGGCAGGTAATTCAAATCCTGCATTACATAAAACGCCAGCACTATTTGCTATTGATTTTAAAAATTCGTTTTCGTCAATTGGAAATACCGTGCAATTATTTGCCGTGTAAGACGAAGTGGCAGCTTTTGAAAATATAATCCAATTAGCAGATGTTTTTTTCAACTCTTTAATTATTTTTATATCTGAAAATGACGGCAAATACACAACATAATGCCCGGCATTTGAAGTTTTTAAGTCGCTTATTTTTTTTCTGATAACCGGTTTAAAAATTTGCTCATTGTATTCTTCAAAGTGAAATCCATATTTCTTAACAACGGGTGCGTAGTTTTTAAAAATTTTCCAACTCAACCATTTAATTTTTTTAGGTTTTGGTGTTTCATTAAAAAATAAAGATGATTGATGTGATAATGCCACAATATTTCCTCCTTTAAATTTGCAAGCCCAAGCTGAAATGGGTTCGTAATCGTTAATAATTAGATCGTATTGATGTACGTTTAACTTTAAGACTTGATATATAAATTGAACGTAATTATTTTTAAATAGCGTTTTCAAGAAAGATACATTTCCGTTACTTCCATAAAATAAAGAAATCCCATTAAAATCCAGAGCTACAGGAAAGCCCAATTGAATTTGCGATTGACTACCACTTGTTAAAACGGTAACTTCGCCATATTTTTCTAATAATGGAATAATTTCTTGAGCTCTTGCTAAATGACCATTTCCAGTTTTTTGTACGGCATATAATATTTTCATATTCTTTTAGTTAAATGAAACAACTTCTTTAATTAATTCATCAATATTTTTCAAAACAACATCTTGGTGGTCGAAATCTAATTCTTCTTTAAAATCATTTTTGTCGTAGGTATATATTTTCCAGTTTTTGTTATGATATTCTAACGCGGTTAAGTTTTCAATCCAATCACCACTATTTAAATACACACATCTTCCGTTTTTACTTTCTACTTCTCTAATTTGAGGATGATGAATATGTCCACAAATTACATAGTCAAATTCATTTTCTATGGCTAATTCTGTTGCGGCATTTTCAAAATCACTAATAAATTTCAGTGCTTTTTTTACGTTGTTTTTTATTTTTTTAGAAAACGAAAATTTCTCTCTTCCTATTCGCGTTAAAAACCAATTAGATAATACGTTTAAACGAATTAAAAAATCGTACCCAATACCGCCTAATTTGGCAATCCATTTAGAATGTTGTACGGATGCGTCAAAAACATCGCCGTGAAAAAACCAGGCTTTTTTACCATCAAGGGTCATTATTTTTTTATTCGTCAATTCAATATTTCCGAAAGATGTATCTGCAAATCGACGTAAAAATTCATCATGATTTCCTAAAATATAAACTACTTCAGTCCCTTTTGAGGCCAAATCAATAATTTTTTTAATCACTTTTAAATGATATTTTGGAAAATAACTTTTGCTAAATTGCCAGATGTCTATAAAATCGCCATTAATGATTAATGTTTTTGGAGAAACAGATTTTAAATAAGTAAAAAGTTCTTTTGCTTGACAGCCATATGTACCCAGATGGGTATCGGAAATAACTACAACATCAACTGCTCTTGCCATAATACGATTCTGTATTGTTTAGACAAAGTAACAGCTTGTTTGTTAACTAAATGACATCAGAAAATTAAGAAATCGCTATAAAACACACTTCAACGTTTGTCATCCTGAAAGGGTCTCTCGTGAAGTTTTTGGTATTTACTGCGTTACAATTTGCAACGTTTCGCGGCTAATTTGTTTCACTAAAACGTTCTTGTCTTTTTCAATCACTTCTGCAGAAATGGTATCAAAATGACGAATGGTGTATAATAAAACGTTCTCATTGAAAGAAACTTTGAATTTTTTTGATAAAATGGTTTTCAAATCTTTAAATTTATCAAAAGTATCTTCGATACAAACAGAAAAACTAATGGCTGTATTTTGAATTAAACTTACTTTGATTTTATATTTATGAAATAAAGCGAATATTTCACTAATATTTTCTTCCATTATAAATGAAAAATCTATTGAGGAAAGCGATACTAAAATTTGATTTTTCTTTACAATAAAACATGAAGTTTTTGGTTCTAAATCTACACCAGTGCCTACTTTTGTGCCAGGTAGCGTTGGGTTTATAAATGATTTCACATAAAGTGGAATTTCTTTTTTCTGTAAAGGCTGTAAGGTTTTTGGATGTATTACACTTGCGCCATAAAAGGCCAATTCAATTGCTTCTCTGTACGAAATTTGATTCAGCAACACTGCATTTTCAAAATACCTTGGATCGGCATTTAAAACACCCGGTACGTCTTTCCAAATTGTTACACTTTCAGCTCCTAAGCAGTAGGCAAAAATGGCAGCCGTATAATCAGATCCTTCACGACCTAACGTTGTGGTAAAGTTGTTTTCATCTGAACCAATAAATCCTTGGGTAATAAATAACGATTTTTTTCTATTTATTTTAGAAATCAATTTTTGAGTGTATTCCCAATTTACATCAGCATCTCTGTAATTGGCATCGGTTTTTATATACTGACGCACATCTAACCATTGATTTTGAATCCCTGCAGCATTTAGATAATGACTTACAATAGTGGTAGAAACCATTTCTCCAATACTTATTATCTGGTCGTAAACAAAGGGATAGTTTGGCGATTTGTTACTTCTTACAAAATATTCTAAATCATCAAAATGCGTATTTACGTCAAAAAACACCTCGTGCTCCTCATCATCAAATAAATCTAATAAAATTTGATTGTGATATTTTCTTATGTCTTGTAAAGAAGCATATAATTCATTAGACTTTTCAAAATAATTTTTAATTACTACTTCAAGCGCATTTGTAGTTTTCCCCATAGCGGAAATCACTAACAATACATCTTCATATCCAACAGTTTGTAATACATTAAATACGTTTTTTATTCCTGCAGCATCTTTTACAGAAGCGCCCCCAAATTTAAATATTTTCATAACTTTTCAATTACAATATTAAAATTTCAAATCCCAATTGGTTATTGAATTTTAATGAGTTGTTTTTTCTATATTATTTATAAATGTGTCTATTCCTATTTCATCCATATGAACCACGCGCCAATCACCTAAAACAGATGCCCCGCTTTTTTTGTAAAATTCAATAGCAGGTGTGTTCCAATCTAACACGTTCCATTCTATTCGTCTTACGTTATCTTTTTTGCCTTGTTTTATAATTTCGGTATACAACGCATAACCTGCGCCAGTTCCTCTGTTTTTTTCTTTAACAATTAAATCTTCTAAATGAATGGTTTTTCCCTTCCAAGTTGAAAATCGATAGTAATACAAAGCTACACCAATAATTTCATTTTGCACTTCTGCTACAAAAGTATAAAATAAAGGATTCTCAGAAAAGCCATCTCGCACTAAATCTTCTATAGTTACAACCACAGCATTCGGTTCTTTTTCAAAAATAGCTAATTCTGTAATTAAAGCCAAAACTTCTGGCATATCTTCTGGTATTCCTTTTCTTATAATCATTTTTTTTGAAGCTATTTCCTGCTTTCCACTATATCTTTTTATTTTATGTTGCCTTCGAGAACCTCAGTCAACATAAAATAAAAAGGATGTCGTTACAATCAGGGCTATTTTACATCTGTTTTTCAATACATTCTTTTGCAAAAATACATATACACAAACAACTTTCTAAATTAATTTCGCATTATCACAAAAATAACGATATTTGCACAACAATTCTACTCAATCGATTTCGTAATGGAACAAAGCAACAAAACCTTAGGTGAATACATCATCGAAAATCAAAATGCATTTCAATATTCGTCTGGCGAATTATCCCGAATTATCAACTCCATCCGTTTAGCAGCAAAAGTAGTTAACTACAAAGTAAACAAAGCAGGTTTGGTAGATATTGTAGGTGCCGCTGGAGATCAAAACATTCAAGGTGAAGACCAACAAAAACTGGATGTTTATGCCAATGAAGTTTTTATTCAAACATTAATAAACCGAGAAATTGTTTGCGGTATAGCTTCCGAAGAGAATGACGATTTTATTACGGTTGCAGGTTCAGATAAAAGTCATAATAACAAGTATATAGTATTAATGGATCCGCTTGACGGCTCTTCAAATATTGATGTGAACGTATCTGTTGGAACAATTTTTTCAGTTTACAGAAGAATAACGCCAGTTGGAACGCCAGTAACTTTAGAAGATTTTTTACAACCAGGAATCAATCAAGTAGCGGCAGGATATGTTATTTATGGTACGTCAACTATGTTGGTGTATACAACCGGTTGTGGCGTTAACGGATTTACCTTAAACCCAGCTATCGGAACATTTTATTTGTCGCATCCCAATATGAAATTTCCTGAAAATGGCAGTATTTATTCTATAAACGAAGGAAATTATGTGCATTTTCCTCAAGGGGTGAAAAATTACATAAAATATTGCCAATTAGAAGAAAACGACCGACCATATACCTCAAGATATATAGGAAGTTTAGTATCTGATTTTCATAGAAATATGATTAAAGGAGGCATTTATATTTATCCAACCAGTTCTAAATCCCCTAAAGGAAAATTACGTTTGTTATACGAATGCAATCCAATGGCATTTATTGCCGAACAAGCAGGAGGAAAATCTTCTGATGGGTTTGGAAGAACTATGGAAATTATCCCAACCGAATTACATCAACGCGTTCCGTTTTTCTGCGGCGTAAAAAATATGGTGGAAAAAGCCGAGGAATTTATGGAACAAGCAAAATAAAAACACCAAGCGGCAGAAATGTCGCTTTTTTATTTCCTAAAAATTCTGTAAGTTTGAAAAACCTTTTAAATGAAATGGTATGCAAGAATTTTTAATCTACTTCAATATGGGATTAAAGCATGTGTTAGATATCACGGCTTATGACCATATCGTTTTTCTAATTGCGTTACTAATTCCGTATACCTTTAAAGATTGGAAACGCGTGTTTTTATTGGTTAGTTTGTTTACTTTAGGACATACATTAGCCTTAATTTTATCTGTTTTTGGGGTGGTTTCTATTTCGGTAACTGTTGTAGAATTCCTTATTCCAATTACTATTTTAATCACTGCTTTGTATCATTTATTTACTGCTGGCAAATCGGCAAAAAAAGATACGATTACGTTTGTAGCTTTTGTAACTGTGTGTTTCGGATTAATTCACGGACTTGGATTTTCAAATTATTTTAATACCATAATGGTAGGTTCAGGAATGAATAAGTTAGTTCCTTTATTAGAATTTGCTTTGGGAATAGAAGCCGCTCAACTAATAGTGGTTCTTGCCGTATTGCTTATTGCCTATATTCTTCAAACTTTTTTCCGTTTTTCAAAAAGAGATTGGGCTTTGGTATTGTCAGGATGTATAATTGGTGTAGTTTTGCCAATGATATTACAAAGCGAAATTTTTAAATAGAAGTTATTTTCACAGAGCTACACAAAGAGTTCGCAGAGTAACACAAAATTAGTATTAATTCCATATAATATGTTCTAAAAGTATTAAAAAATAAAAACTTTGCGAACCTTAGCGAGGACCTTTGCGTTTCTTTGCGGTAAATTTATTATGAAAGAAAAAAAATTAAAATACGATTTAGCCTATTTACGCATCGCAACCGAATGGGGAAAATTATCTTATTGTAAACGCAAACAAGTTGGTGCTATTATTGTTAAAGATAAAATGATAATTTCTGACGGCTATAATGGTACACCAAGTGGCTTTGAAAATTGTTGTGAAGATGAAGAAAATCTAACAAAATGGTATGTGCTTCACGCAGAGGCAAATGCTATATTAAAAGTGGCGCGATCTACACAATCTTGTGAAGGTGCAACTTTGTATATTACGCTTTCGCCTTGTAAAGAATGTAGCAAATTAATTCATCAATCCGGTATAAAACGCGTGGTGTATTTAAATGAATATAAAGACACTTCTGGTGTAGATTTTTTAAAAAAAGCAGGTGTTGAAGCCGAACATTTACATGTAGTTGATGAGCAAAAAACAAAGTAAATACTATATTTTTATTCCTATATTCATTGCCTTATCATTTGCTGGCGGATTGCTTTTAGGCAGTAAATTAGACGCGTTAAATCAAGTAAATATTGGTGCTAAAACAAAAGGAAAATTAAAATTAAATCAGCTAATTGATTTTATTGATACGGAATATGTAGATAAAATTAATACCGATTCCATTGTAGATTTAACCGTTTCCGGAATTTTAGAAAATCTCGATCCACATTCTATTTACATTCCAAAAGAACAATTGGCATCGGTTAATGAAAGTATGGAAGGAAATTTTGTAGGCATTGGCGTAAATTTTTATATGTACAATGATACGTTAACGGTTATTAAACCCATTCCAAACGGCCCTTCTGCAAAAGCAGGAATACAATCAGGAGATAGAATTTTATTCGCCAATAACAAGCAACTTTTCAAAAAAAAATACCAATCAGAAAATTTATTTCCAATTTTAAAAGGTGAAATTGATACGCCTGTTAATTTGGTAGTGTATAGAAAATCTGAAAACAAAAAATTTAAAGTAACTGTTGTTAGAAATTTAATTCCAGTTAAAAGTATAGATGTTGCCACAAAAATTAACGATAAAACAGGTTATATTAAAGTAAATCGATTTGCCGAAACAACTTATAATGAATTTCATAACGCCTTAGTTTCTTTAAAAAAGCAAGGAAGTAAAGAAGTAATTATTGATTTAAGAGAAAATGGTGGCGGTTACTTAGAAATGGCGGTTGCAATGGCCGATGAATTCTTAAAAGACAAGCAAGTAATCGTTAAAACAAAAAATAAAAAAGGAAATGTAGATGTGTCTTACGCTACTTCAAAAGGTGTTTTTGAAACAGGGCGTTTGTATGTATTAATTGATGAAAATAGTGCTTCGGCAAGTGAGATTTTTGCTGGTGCCATTCAGGATAACGACAGAGGAACTATAATTGGGCGTCGCTCTTTCGGAAAAGGATTGGTGCAACGCGAAATGAAAATGAATGATGGTTCTGCAGTACGATTAACCATTGCAAGATATTATACACCATCTGGAAGAAGTATTCAAAAACCTTATGAAGACAAAGGCGAAAAGTATTTTAACGAATTTGAAAAACGTTTTTTAAGTGGCGAATTATACGAAGCAGATAGCATTAAAGTAGCCGATAGTTTAAAATTTAAAACCAAAAAAGGCAGAATTGTTTACGGCGGCGGCGGAATTATCCCTGATGTATTTGTACCGATTGAAAAAAATCACAATAAAGAAGGTTTAGAATTACTTCTGCAATCGGAAATAATGAGCTATTATGCCTTTGAAAAATTAGATGAAAATCGAGCATTTTTCAGTAAAATGAATGCGACACAATTAAAAAACGAATTGTTCAATAAAGACAAATATTTTACTCAATTTAAAGAATATATCACTTCAAATGGCTTGCTTTTTACTATATCCAATCAAAAGGAACAGGTGCTAACGTATTTATATGCTGAATTTTCAAAACAATTATTTAACGACACTTCGTATTATCAAATTGTACTTCCAAAAGATAAAATGATAAATAAAGTGTTAGAAAAACAGAGATAATTTAAGAAAACCTTTACACACTTTGTATTTTGCTTAACAGATGGATATTTTAAATAGTCTTTTTTTGATTTTCTAAAATTATGGTGTGAAAATTAAAATTACGCTGTTTCTTTTTTGCTTTGTTTGGTTTCAAAATTGTATTTCCCAAAATATTACAGGAAAAGTAATCGCTAATAATTTGCCAATAAATAAAGTTGAGGTAATTAATATAAATAGCAAAGAAGTTATAAATACAAATCAAGAAGGTGCTTTCGAAATCAAAGCTGCAACAGGAAATTGGATTACATTTTATCATAAAAATTACGATGTCGTAAAAATATATGTGGATTCGTTGTTTGATTACTCTAAAAGTTTAGAAATTAAATTATCCGAAAAATCAATTAAGATTGAAGAAGTTTTGGTTGAAAAAAAACAACCTTTTTTAAAAGGATTGAAAACAGGAATGCCAGTAATTCCCTATAATAAACCAAGCGTGAGTTTTAATGATGGTTCTATTCCAAATGGGATGGATTTTATAGCAATTGGTAAAATGATTATTGGATTGTTTAAAAATATAGATAAAATAAGGATAAAAGAAAAAGAGCCTGTTCAATTCAGAACGTTTACTGCTCAAAGTTACAATAATGAGTTCTTAATGAAGAGTTTGAAATTAAAACAAGAAGAAATTGAAGAATTTCTAAATTATTGTAGTTTTGATTCCAAATCAAAAGAAGCAGTTGAAAATATGAATAGAATTACCTTGCTTCAATTTTTAATTGAAAAATCTGAAGAATTTAAAAAACTATATCAAAAATAACAACCTATTCTTTCACAGCATCGTGAATCTGAACAGGTTTTCCATCATTCCATAAAGTCAACACATCGGTTGCAGCACTTGCGCCACTTCCAGCAGCAATTACAAGTTGACTTCTATGTCCAGCTAAAGTTCCGATAGCATAAATACCTTCAGTTACCAAATGATCGTTATTTTCTAACTGAATTCTGTTTTTCTCTGGAGCCGATTTTTTGTGTGGAATAATGTAGTTTTCCAAACCTTCAATCGTAAACGGATTTCCAGCGCCAATACCAATCATAATTAGTTTTGAATGATAGGTGTTTTTATTTGTAGTAATTGTGAAGTTATTAAATTCACCAGAAATTCTTACAACTTTTTCGCCTTCAATTTGTAAAATTTGTGGATATAAATTTTGTAAATGTTCCAAACTACTATTTAATAAATTACGCCCTAAAGTTCCAGGTGCAATTCCGTATGCATTATTAAATATAGCGTTTTGTAAAGAAGAACTTTTTTGATGTGCAACAATGCCAATTTGTTTATCAGCTATAAAAGATTTCTCTTTAGCTGAACCAAAAATTAAAGCAGCAGAAATTCCAGAAACACCGCCGCCTATTATTAAAATATCAAACATATTATTTTGTTTGTTCTACTACTTTTTTCGCAACTCTAAAAAGTGTTACTATAAGGATAGCGCAAAACGAAGCAATAATTCCAATTATAGCAATCGTGCTTTCACCTTCAAATGGTTTTTCAAAATCAATTTTTGTAGCATTAAAAATAATTGTGATTACAGATAATGCGATAATAATGTAACTAAATATTTTCATTTTCATTTTTTTTAAATTGCCTGAGGCTCTCTATGGCAACAATTTATTCTAAATTATACAAACAATCCTTTGACGTTTGCGGCAAATAACTTGATTGAAATGGCTAACAAAATTATGCCAAAAACTTTTCTAATAATACCCAATCCGTTAACGCCTAATAATTTTTCAATTTTTCCAGACGATTTTAAAACAGCGTATACCAAAATAACGTTTATTATAATGGCAATAATTATATTAATTTTATCATAGGTAGCACGTAAAGATAATAAAGTTGTCATAGTTCCAGCGCCAGCAATTAAAGGAAAGGCAATTGGCACAATAGAAGCGGTTGTTGGGTTGTCTTCTTTATATAATCGTACCCCTAAAATCATTTCTAAAGCTAAGAAAAATAACACAAACGAACCTGCAACAGCAAACGAATTGGCGTCAATACCAATTAATTTTAATATTTCTTCTCCTACAAATAAAAAAGCAATCATAATAATAGCCGAAACTATAGTTGCCTTTTCCGATTGTATATGTCCAATTTTACTTCGTAAATCTACAATAATAGGAATACTCCCTAAAATATCAATTACTGCAAATAATATTATCGATATGGTAAAAACTTCTTTCCAGTCAATCATAAATCTTTTTTACAAAGATACGGATTAAGTTCAATTGGCACGATGGTTAATTAAAAATTGAGATTTATAATCACTACATTTGCACTTTAAACAAAAAATGTATGTTTCAACTTCAAAAAACCATAGTTTCCGAAGAAATTTTAGAAAAAGACTTTGTATGTAATTTAGCGGCTTGTAAAGGTGCTTGCTGTGTAGATGGCGATGCTGGTGCCCCTTTAACCCAAGAAGAGACTCAAATCTTAGCTGATATTTATCCAAAAGTAAAACCATTTTTACGAAAAGAAGGTATTGCCGCAATTGAAGCACAAGGAACGCACGTTATTGGAACGGATGGCGAATTAGAAACTACACTAATTGATGGGAAAGATTGCGCGTATGTAATTTTTGACAAAAAAACGGCACTTTGCGGGATTGAACAAGCCTATAATCAAGGAGAAGTAAGTTGGAAAAAACCAGTTTCGTGTCATTTATATCCTATCCGAGTAAAAGAATATTCGGATTTTTCAGCGGTAAATTATCACAAATGGCATATTTGTTCAGACGCTTGCGCTTTAGGAGCGGAATTACAAGTACCTGTTTATAAATTTGTAAAAGAAGCTTTGGTTAGAAAATTTGGAATAGAATGGTATGAAGAATTAGAAAAAGTAGCCAAAGATTTAAAAAAATAAGTCCCAAAAAAACATCTTAAAAATCGTGTTAGTAGTTGTGTTTTCAGCTGATTAACCCGAATTTTTTATTTTGTTTAACGTTGTTTAATACATTGATAATCAATAATTTATAAAAATTATTTTTAATTTTACAATTAGGCACGATTGTTAAAAACTTCTTCAAATTGTGAATAAGTTTGGCTTTTATTATTCAATGGAATTATTGAAATTTGTAAAGTTAATAATTAAGAGAATCTATTTCACTTAAAATATAAAAATCAATTACTTATGTCAATCGTTGAACCAATTTTACAAGAAAATAAAAACAGATTTGTAATTTTTCCTATCAAACACCACGACATTTGGGAATGGTATAAAAAAATGGAAGCTAGTTTTTGGACAGCTGAAGAAATTGATCTGTCTCAAGATTTAAATGATTGGAATAACAAGCTATCTCCCGATGAAAAATATTTCATCAAACACATTTTAGCCTTTTTTGCAGCTTCTGATGGAATTGTAAATGAAAACTTAGCTGAAAATTTCGTAAATGAAGTACAATATGCGGAAGCTAAATTTTTCTATGGGTTCCAAATTATGATGGAAAATATCCATTCAGAAACTTATTCGCTTTTAATTGATACTTATGTAAAGGATGAAGCAGAAAAAAACGATTTATTTAACGCTTTAGATGTGTTTCCTGCTATCAAGAAAAAAGCAGATTGGGCATTAAAATGGATTGAATCGGATTCTTTTGCCGAACGTTTAATTGCTTTTGCAGCTGTAGAAGGAATTTTCTTCTCAGGAGCATTTTGTTCTATTTACTGGTTGAAAAAACGTGGATTAATGCCAGGCTTAACCTTTTCTAACGAGTTAATTTCTCGTGACGAAGGCGTACATTGCGATTTTGCTGTACACTTACACAATCATCATTTAGTTAATAAAGTTTCAAAAGATCGTATTCGAACCATTATTGTTGATGCGTTAACTATCGAAAGAGAATTTATTACAGAATCTTTACCTGTTTCATTAATTGGAATGAATGCCGGTTTAATGACGCAATACTTAGAATTTGTAGCCGATAGATTATTAGTAGAATTAGGATGCGATAGAGAATACAATACTTCAAATCCGTTTGATTTTATGGATATGATTTCTTTACAAGGAAAAACAAATTTCTTTGAGAAAAAAGTTGCCGAATATCAAAAAGCAGGTGTTATGAATACAGACACCGAAGCACAAAAAATTACTTTTGATGCTGCTTTTTAAGTTTTAAACTTACAATACAGAATTCCCAAATTCTTGCATTAACTTTTCCTAAATGTAAGTCGCTTTTGTTCTTAAAAAGCGGCAAGCCCTACTTACTGGCCAAAAAATAAGTAATACAAATAACCCGAATCAGTAAAGGGATTTGCTGTTTCAAAAAAACAAAAACTATGTACGTAATTAAAAGAGATGGCCATAAAGAGCCAGTAAGTTTTGACAAAATCACAGACAGAATTAAAAAACTGTGCTATGGTTTAAACGATTTAGTAGATGCTGTAAAAGTAGCTATGCGAGTTATTGAAGGTTTGTACGATGGGGTAACTACTTCAGAATTAGATAACTTAGCAGCTGAAACGGCCGCTTCAATGACCATTGCTCACCCAGATTACGCACAATTGGCAGCTCGTATCGCCATTTCAAATTTACATAAAAATACCAACAAATCCTTCTCGGAAACGATGAGTGAAATGTACCATTATGTAAATCCAAGAACCAATCAAGAAGCACCGCTTTTATCTGAAGAAGTGCATAAAGTAATTCAAGAAAATGCAGAATTTTTAAATTCTCATATCATATATAATAGAGATTTTAATTACGATTATTTCGGCTTTAAAACTTTGGAGCGTTCGTATTTGTTAAGAATAAACGGTAAAATTGTAGAACGTCCGCAACACATGCTAATGCGTGTTTCTGTAGGAATTCACTTAAATGATTTACCAGCAGTGTTGGAAACATACGACTTAATGTCGAAAAAATTCTTCACACACGCTACACCAACATTATTTAATGCAGGTACCCCAAAACCGCAAATGTCATCTTGTTTCCTTTTAGCAATGCAAGACGACAGTATTGATGGAATTTACGACACCTTAAAACAAACTGCAAAAATTTCACAATCAGCCGGTGGAATTGGATTGTCAATTCACAATGTTCGCGCCACAGGTTCATACATTCGTGGTACAAACGGAACATCTAACGGAATTGTCCCTATGTTACGTGTGTTTAATGATACTGCGCGTTACGTAGATCAAGGTGGTGGAAAACGAAAAGGAAGTTTTGCCATTTACATTGAAACTTGGCATGCCGATATTTTCGATTTCTTAGACTTGAAAAAGAATACAGGTAAAGAAGAAATGCGTGCTCGTGATTTGTTTTTTGCTATGTGGACATCAGATTTATTCATGAAACGTGTACAAGAAGATGGGCTTTGGACGTTAATGTGTCCGAATGAATGTCCAGGTTTATATGATGTTCATGGTGAAGAATTTGAAGCACTTTACACGTCGTATGAAGCAGCAGGAAAAGGTAGAAAAACCATTAAAACACATGAGTTATGGGAAAAAATTCTAGAATCGCAAATTGAAACTGGAACACCATACATGTTGTACAAAGATGCGGCAAACAGAAAATCAAATCAGAAAAATTTAGGTACCATTCGTTCTTCGAATTTATGTACCGAAATTATGGAATTTACTTCTAAAGATGAAATTGCTGTTTGTAATTTAGCATCACTTTCATTACCTATGTTTGTTGAAAATGGAGTATTTAATCACGATTTATTTTACACCGTTACCAAACGTGTAACTAAAAACTTAAATAAAGTAATTGATAGAAATTATTATCCAGTAATTGAAGGAGAAAATTCTAACAAGCGTCATAGACCAATTGGACTAGGTGTGCAAGGTTTAGCCGATGCTTTCATTATGTTGCGATTGCCTTTTACAAGTGATGAAGCAAAAACATTGAATCAAGAAATCTTTGAAACTATGTATTTTGCAGCAGTAACTGCTTCTATGGAAATGGCAAAAGAAGAAGGGCCGTATTCTAGTTTTGAAGGTTCTCCAATTTCTCAAGGAGAATTCCAATACAACCTTTGGGGAATTCAAGATTCGGATTTGTCTGGTCGTTGGGATTGGGCTAGTTTAAGAAAAGAAGTGATGGAATTTGGAGTACGAAACTCGTTATTAGTGGCGCCAATGCCAACGGCGTCTACTTCTCAAATTTTAGGAAATAACGAGGCATTTGAACCGTATACTTCAAACATTTACACACGTAGAGTATTATCTGGAGAGTTTATAGTAGTAAACAAACATTTACTGGAAGATTTAGTAAAATTAGGCTTGTGGACAGAAGATTTAAAACAAGAATTAATGCGTGAAAACGGATCGGTTCAAAATTTAAATATTCCTCAAGATTTAAAAGAATTATATAAAACGGTTTGGGAAATGTCAATGAAAGATATTATTGATATGTCGCGTCACCGTGGGTATTTCGTAGATCAATCGCAGTCGTTAAACTTATTTATGCAAAATGCAAATTACGCAAAATTAACGTCTATGCACTTTTACGCTTGGCAATCAGGTTTAAAAACGGGAATGTATTATTTAAGAACAAAAGCGGCAGTTGATGCGATTAAATTTACTTTAAATAACGATAAAAAAGCAGAACCCATACAAAATATTCAAGCCAAAGAACAATTAGAAGTGGTGGAAGCAGCAGTGGAGCCAGTAAATGAAACTATGTCTGCGGAAGAGTACAAAGCTATGATTGAATTGGCTAAAAATGCGGGTCCAGAAGATTGCGAAATGTGTGGTTCATAATTAGAAAATAAATTGAAATAGTTTTTCAAAACAGGCATTATTTTTAATGCCTGTTTTTTTATACCTTTGAAAAAAATAAAATCATGGCAAAAGAAAAAGGAGTTTATACAGGATTAATTGAACAAGACGCCGACGGAAATTTTTTCTGTGGGCCCTATATGTTAGATTATAAATTAGTGGTTTCAAAGTTTAAAATTGGCGATGAGGTTAATTTGAAAACCGTTATAGAAAATCCAAGCGATAAAAGTTATGATAAGTATCCAAAAAAATCAAGTTTGTTTTTCTTATCTAATTTAAAAGAGTAAATTTAAAATCCTTCAATACGAAGGATTTTTTTATTTCTAAATTCCTATCTTCGTATTTCTAAAACTTAACACAATGATGAAGTGGGAACAACTTTTGTCTTTAAAACGACAAGGCGACACGAGTAAAAGATTACGAAAAGAGCAAGACGATACCCGTTTAGGTTTTGAAGTAGATTACGATAGAATTATATTTTCTTCAGAATTTCGTTTGCTTCAAGACAAAACACAAGTAATTCCGCTTTCTAAAACAGATTTTGTGCATACGCGTTTGACACATAGTTTGGAAGTTTCTGTTGTTGGTCGTTCCATTGGAAGATTGGTTGGAAAAAAAATTTTAGAAAAATACCCACATTTACAAGAAATACACGGCTATCAATTAAACGACTTTGGAGCTATTGTTGCAGCAGCTTGCTTGTCGCACGACATTGGTAATCCCCCATTTGGACATTCTGGAGAAAAAGCAATTGGAGAATATTTTTCTTCAGGAAGTGGACAGAAATACAAGTCGGATGTAACGGAAAAAGAGTGGCAAGATATTGTTGATTTTGAAGGAAATGCAAATGGTTTTTCTATTTTAACATCAACTAGAGAAGGAGTAGAAGGCGCGTTACGATTATCATACGCCACTTTAGGAACATTTATGAAATATCCGAAAGAAAGTTTGCCTAAAAAGCCAACTTCAAATATTTGTGATAAAAAGTACGGATTTTTTCAACAAGACAAACAATTCTTTCAAGAAGTAGCTTCCGAGTTGGGCATGATTTCAAACAAATCGAATCCTGATGTAGGATATTTTCGTCATCCTTTAGCCTTTTTAGTGGAGGCTGCGGATGATATTTGCTATACAATTATTGATTTTGAAGATGGTATAAAACTTGGGTTAATTAATGAAGATTTTGCCTTAGAATATTTAATAAAATTGGTCCAAAAATCTATTGATTCTAAAAAATATAACGAACTTAAAACCAAAGAAGACCGAATTAGTTATTTACGAGCATTGGCTATTGGAAGCTTAATAAATGATGCAGTTTCTGTATTTATGGAAAATGAAACAGCCATATTGAAAGGAGAATTTTCAGTTTCTTTAATGGATAAAAGTCAGTATAAAGCTCAAATTTCTGATATTATTGAAATTAGCGTCAAAAACATCTATCAATCAAAAGAAGTAATTGAAAAAGAAATTATTGGTTATCGAGTAATTCATACACTTTTAGATGTTTTTATTCAAGCTCACATAAACACATCAACTAATTCGGGTTCAAATTTTGATAAATTAATAATGAATATCCTTCCAGAAAAATACAAAACAAATAAAGAAACGATGTACGATAAATTATTGAACATTTGTCAATTTGTTTCATTATTAACTGACGGAAAAGCAATCGAAATTTACAAAATTATCAATGCAACTAAAATATAATTGAACAAAATAAAAAAGAATATTAATTTTTTTGTGTTTTACTCATTTATAGATTAATTTTGAGCTTTATTATGTAACCCAAACTGTTTATGAAAAAGTACTTACTATTAGTTATTGGAATTTCTTTATTTAATTTTATCAGTTGCACTGAATCAAAAATACTTAACTCAAAAGTTAAAAAAGTAGTATCTGTAAGAAATACTGCATTTAAAAAATCAAAAGATTATTCAATTTTACCGAAAATTAAGACAAACTCAGTTGAGAATTTACAACTAGTTTCAGTAAAGCCAATTTCTAAATTTGATGATATAATGGCTTTACATGCTTGTTATTTGTCTGAAAGCCCATATAAAGAAACCCTTAAAAAATCAAAAATTGAAAGACAAGCTTTAGGGCTTCCGCCAAATAAATATTACGAAAGTGACTGGGAAGCAACAATGGATCCAGCAATTGGACGTCCTACTCCTGAGAAACTTGAACTATTAAGACAAAAACTTCAAAAACAGCAAATTGAAGATTTAGCTTTAAATAGAACTCCTGGAGACGGAACTGACAATAGCTGGGTTGAACGAGGTCCAACAAATGTTGGTGGTAGAACAAGAGCCGTAATTTTTGATCCAAATGATTCAACAAATGAAACCGTTTTTGCTGGAGGTGTAAGCGGAGGAATTTGGAAAAATACAAATATTTCTAATGAAAATTCTGAATGGACTCGTGTAAATATTCCAGATAATTTAAATGTTACTTGTATTGCGGTTGATCCAAACAATCCAAGTATTTTTTATGCTGGAACAGGGGAATCTTATGTTGGAGGTGACGTAACAGGTGATGGACTTTGGAAATCAACAAATGGGGGAAGTAATTGGATAAAAGTTTTAGGAGGTGTTTCGGCTCTTACGTTTTATCAATCAGGCTCTAATATTACCGTGAATTCACCGATTACAAGTTCATTTTCTGCAATTGAAACAACTGATTTTGGCGTGCCAATTACAACAGCTATAACATCAAATATTGTTTTGGTAGATGATGGCACAACGCTTCCAAATGAAGGTTGTGGACCGTTTATAAATGCTGCATCTGTTAATGGTAAAATTGCATTGATAAAAAGAGGAACTTGTCCGTTTATTCAAAAATGTACTAATGCTGTTAATGCCGGAGCTATAGCCGTAATTGTGATTAATAATGTATCAGGGATTCCCGCTGCTATGGGTGGTGTGGATACTTTTGGATCGGTTACAATTCCGTCAGTTGCAATTTCACAACAAGATGGTAATACATTAATTACTGCACTAGAGAATGGACCCGTAAATGTTACCTTAAACCCATTAAATTCTTCTATTCTTACTGCAAATTTTGTTCCAGGTATTCAACATATTAATGATGTTGCGATTAGAAATAATGCAGGGATTTCAGAAATATATGTAGCCGCTGCTTCAACACCAACTGCTGGGGCACTTTTAGGGGGCTATGAATATGGTTTATACAAGTCTTCGAATAATGGTACTACTTGGACGGAAGTTGCTTTACCACTAACAAGCAATGGAAGCAAAACAGCTCCAAATGATATAGAAATTACATCTGGCGGAAAAATATGGTTGTCATCAACTAATAATTCTTTATATGGACTTGGTGGCGGTAGAATATTTTCTTCTACAGATGGTGTCACCTTTCAACTAAAACATAGTATCCCATCTGGTGAAAGAACTCAAATTGCAGTTTCTAAAATAAATCCTGACAAGGTGTATGTTTTAGCTGAAATACCAAACTCGGTAGTAATTGTAAAAACGCTTAATAGTTTTACCACTACAACCAATTTAGCTTTACCAGTTGATGCTGATACTGGAATCCCTTCAAATGATTTCACTAGAGGACAAGCTTTTTATGATTTATTGATTGCTGCTGACCCGGTAAATGATGAAGTACTATATCTAGGAGGTATAGATTTATTTAAGTCAACAAATGGAGGTACTTCTTATATGCAACTTTCTCATTGGTATGGCGGTTTTAGTTATCAAGATGTTCATGCAGATCAACATGGTTTAGCATTTGGAAATGGCCCTTCAGGTAATTCTAAAATAGTATTTGGTAATGACGGCGGAGTATACTATTCTCCAGATGGAGGTTTCTTAACAACTTCAAGAAATAACGGATTTAATGTAACCCAATTTTATAGTGTGGGTGTAGCACCTGTAGGAGCAGTTGGTGGAAATTTATTTAATGACTATTTTGCTGCAGGGGCTCAAGACAACGGCACACAATATTTTTCATCTGTTCCTTCGGGTCTAAATACAAGTGTAACAGCTCAAGGTGGCGACGGAGCATTTACAATGTTTGATCAAGGAGCAAATAAATATTTTATTTCAAATTATGTTTATAATCGCAGTATAAATAGAAGAACTACAGATGGAACTCTAAAAGTAATAAATAGTGAATCAACAACTAATGGAGCATTCATTTGCCCAATGGTTTTAGATTCAAGTCTAGATATATTATATTCCGATTATTCTTCAGGTACAACCTATCAAATTAGAAGATATACTAATGTTGGGTTAACTGGTACAGTAGTAAAAACTATTTTAACAAATGCACTGCTAACAAATTCACCTTCTGCTTTCGCCGTCTCTAAATATACAACTAGCTCAACTACATTACTTGTTGGTACTAGAAATGGAAAAGTTTTAAGACTCACCAATGCTAATACAACCCCAACTTGGACTGATATATCTTCATCGGCTTTTGTAGGAACAATATCAGATATTGAATATGGCACCTCTAATGACGAAATTTTTGTAACCATGAGTAACTATAACGTTACAAGTATTTGGTATACTTCTAACGGCACAGCTGCAACTCCAACATGGGTAAACAAAGAAGGGAATTTCCCTGACATTCCTGTTAGATGTATTCTTCAAAACCCATTATTGCCAACTACAGAAGTAATTATAGGTTCAGATTTAGGAGTTTGGTTTACAAATAATTTTAACGCAGCTAGTCCAACTTGGTATCAATCTTATAACGGAATGCGTAATGTGAAAGTTACAGATTTAGACTTAAGAAATGATAATGTGGTTTTTGCTGCTACTTATGGAAGAGGAATTTTCTCTGGTTCATTTACTAATGCAGTTTTAACTAATGAAACGTTTACTAACAATAAAAATGTATCCACATATCCAAATCCAGTTAAAGATAATTTAAATATAAATATTAAAGATTTTTCTGGTGAGATTTCGGTAAAAATTATTGATGTTAACGGAAGAGAAGTATTAAATCAAAATATTACTAATTTCAACGGTTCAAATGCTGTAGAACTTTCTAGATTTGCATCAGGGATTTATATATTGAAATTAACCGGTGAAGGTTTAAATTATTCTGAAAAAATTATTTTAGAATAAAAAAAATTTTAAACTAACATAAAAAAAGCCTGTTTATCAAACAGGCTTTTTTAGTTATTATGATTTATACTTTAATGGTAAATACACCACTTTCTTAGTTTCAAAAAATTCTTCTTCAAAAAATTCTGGTAAATTATACAGTTGAACCGTTTTATATGCGGCCAACTCTTCTGTTAAATCACCACCTTTTAAATACAAAATTCCGTTTTTTAATTCGTGAACAGAATTTTTCTTAGTTTTGTCTTTTGTCCATTTTACGAAATCAGGCATATTAGTTACCGCTCGGCTTACAATAAAATCAAACTCTTCTTTAACTAATTCAGCTCTTTTTTGTTCTGCTTTAACGTTCTTTAAACCCAAACCTTTTGCTACTTCTTGAACCACTTTTATTTTTTTTGCGATAATATCTATCAAATAAAATTGTGTTTCAGGAAATAAAATAGCCAATGGAATTCCAGGGAAACCTCCTCCTGTTCCTACATCTAAAATTGATGCACCAGGCTGAAAATCAATTACTTTTGCTATGCCTAAAGAATGCAACACGTGTCTAGAATATAGCTCGTCTATGTCTTTTCTTGAAATTACATTAATTTTCGAATTCCAATCAATATACAAATCGTATAATTTTGTGAATTGTTCAATCTGAATTGGGGTTAAATCAGGGAAATATTTTAATATCAGTTCCAAATTATTGTTTATTTTTTACAAAAATACAATTTTTATATGATATGATATTTATCATAATAACTTTTCGATAAATAGTAGTACATTTGTGAATTAATTTAAAATATTTAGATGAAAATGCAAACACTAACTTTTTCAAGAACAGATAAAAATCAATTTTTTAGAACACTAAATAAAAGAGTTAACGACTATTTTAAAGAACATAATATTGATAAAACAGGGAACTGGAAGTTACACATTAAAACGTGCATTATGTTCAGTTTATTTTTTATCCCGTTTTTTCTAATATTTTTCATTGAAATTCCTGTTTTAGTATATCTTTTGGCATCAATTATCATAGGTATTGGTATGGCCGGCGTCGGAATGAATGTAATGCATGATGGAAATCATGGTTCATATTCTTCTAAAACTTGGTTAAATAAAATAATGGGTGGAAGTATCTATATTTTAGCTGGTAATGTGTATAATTGGCAAGTACAGCACAATGTATTACACCACACTTACACTAATATTCCTGGTCATGATGAAGATTTAGATGCAGGAAGAGTTATCCGTTTCACTAAGGAAGCTACTTGGTATAAATTTCATGCTTTTCAACACTATTATTCTATATTTTTATATGGATTACTTACCATTAATTGGTGTTTAACTACAGATTTTAAACAAATGGGGGGTTATTTAAAAAGAAAATTATCTTATGGTAATACACCAAATCCAAAAACACTTTGGACAGGTTTAGTAATTTCTAAGATAGTATATTTTAGTTTTTGGATTGTATTACCTTTAGTTTTTGGTGTTGCCAGTTGGTGGGTAATATTAATTGGGTTTTTCATAATGCATTATACAGCTGGAATGATATTAAGTATTGTTTTTCAATTAGCACATATTACAGAAGACACCATTAACCCACATCCAAACGAAGAAGGTGAAATCGAAAATACTTGGGCCATACACCAACTTTTAACTACAGTTAACTTTGCTCCTAAAAATTGGATTGTTAATTGGTATACTGGCGGACTAAATCATCAAATAGAACACCATATTTTTCCAAATATAAGCCATATTCACTATGGCAAAATTGCAGAATTCGTAAAACAAACTGCAGCCGAATGCGAGTTACCTTATTTCGAATATCAAACTATGCGAAGTGCGGTTATAGCTCATTTCAGACATTTGAAAGAACTTGGTCAACAGCCACATATAGCCTAAGAAAACTGAGACGCGATTTATCGCGTTTCTTCATTTATACCATATTTAACAATTTAATATGAATACTATTTTATCAGAAAGAATTAATAATCTTTCCGTATCTCAAACGTTGGCAATGGCAGCGTTAGCAAGAGAACTAAAACTACAAGGAAAAGACATAATTAGTTTAAGCCTAGGCGAACCAGATTTCAACACGCCAGATTTTATCAAAGATGCGGCCAAGCAAGCCATCGATGATAATTATTCAACCTATTCACCTGTGGATGGTTATTTAGATTTGAAAGAAGCCATTTGTGCAAAATTTAAAAGAGATAATAATCTAAACTATACGCCAAATCAAGTAGTTGTTTCAACAGGTGCAAAACAATCTTTATACAATATTGCACAAGTAATGCTTAACGATGGTGATGAAGTTATACTTCCAGCGCCTTTTTGGGTATCTTACTTTGAGATCATCAAACTTTCTGGAGGAATTCCAGTTGAAGTACCAACTTCAGTTGAAACAAATTTCAAAATTACAGCCGAGCAATTAGAAGCAGCCATCACACCAAAAACAAAAATGATGTGGTTCAGTTCGCCTTGTAATCCTTCAGGTTCAGTTTATAGCAAAGAAGAATTAACTGCTTTAGTTTCCGTTTTAAAAAAATATCCAAATATTTACGTCGTTTCAGATGAAATATATGAACATATTAATTATACTAACGAGTATTGTTCAATTGGTTCAATTGAAGGGATGGAAAACAATACCATTACAGTAAATGGTGTGGCAAAAGCATTTGCGATGACAGGATGGAGAATTGGTTACATCGGTGCTCCAGAATTTATAGCAAAAGCCTGTACAAAAATACAAGGACAAGTAACAAGTGGTGCCAATTCAATTGCACAACGAGCAACAATTGCGGCATTACAAGCAAATCCTTCTCAAATAAAATATATGGTAGATGCTTTTCATAAACGCCGCGATTTAGTTTTCGGATTAATGAAAGATATTCCAGGTTTCAAATTAACCAATCCAGAAGGAGCTTTTTACGTGTTTCCTGATGTTTCTTATTACTTTGGAAAAACAGTAAGAGGAACTGAAATTAAAGACGCTACAGATTTTGCTATGTATTTATTAGCCGAAGCCAACGTAGCAACCGTAACTGGCGAAGCATTCGGAAGTCCAAATTGTTTACGACTATCCTACGCAACAAGCGAAGAACTTCTTATTGAAGCTATCAAAAGAATCAAAGACGCTTTAATTTAATATATCGCCCCTTGGAAACTTGGGGCTTTTTTAACTTACTAATTGACTATGAAACAATTGTTTTTTGTATTTGCATTTTTCTCTATCTACTTTTCTTTTTCACAAAATTTGCATAAAGAATTCTTAGATAAAACTATAGTTGAATTAAAAAAAGAAAGTAAAATCGATTCAAAAGATTTTAGAGCATATGATTTACTAGAAAGTTTTTATAATGAGGTTCTTCAATCAGATAATGTTGAATTAACTGAAGAAACTTCGAAAAAAATCGAAACTTATATAGTAAAGGATAAAATTCCAAACAATCATTTATTGGTATTATTTTTAATGTATCAAGAACATATCACACAGGCATTACATAATAATGAAAGAATAAATTCAGAATATCAAATAGCTTGTGTCAATCTCTTAGAAAATGAGATTAATGCAATTTATTCAAAAATTCCAGCTTTAATTTATATTTATAAATTTGAAGCTTTAAGCGCAAATGATAATGAGTCTGAATCTAAAAGAATCCTTTTTGAAGGACTCAAGAAATATCCTAATTCAATTCCATTAAAAGTTTATTTTTATCTATCATCAAGTGATAATAGTCTAAAAAAGGATTTAATTGAAAACCATAAGAACCATTGGATGATTAAACAATTCGATATTAAATAATTTAAAATCTTATGAATAAAAAAATACTTCTATTAGGTTCTGGTGAACTTGGAAAAGAATTTGTAATTGCCGCACAACGAATCGGACAAACCGTAATTGCTGTAGATAGTTACGAAAACGCACCAGCAATGCAAGTTGCTCACGGTTTTGAGGTAATCAATATGCTTGATGGCTGCGAATTAGACAGAATTATAGCCAAGCACCAACCTGATTTTATTGTACCTGAAATAGAAGCCATTCGTACTGAGCGCTTTTATGACTATGAAAAACAAGGAATTACTGTAGTGCCATCAGCAAAGGCAGCTAATTTTACAATGAACAGAAAAGCCATTCGAGACTTAGCAGCGAAAGAATTAGGTTTAAAAACGGCTAATTATCGATATGCTACTTCTTTCGAAGAATTACAAAAATCAGTTACCGAAGTAGGAATGCCTTGTGTCGTTAAACCATTAATGAGTTCATCTGGAAAAGGTCAATCTACAATAAAATCAAATGAAGACATTGAAAAAGCTTGGAACTATGCAGTTGAAGGTTCACGTGGCGATATTGTAGAAGTAATTGTAGAAGCATTTGTAAATTTTCATTCGGAAATAACGCTTTTAACGGTAACTCAAAATAATAATTTGCCCACTCTTTTTTGTGCACCAATTGGTCACCGACAAGAACGAGGTGATTACCAGGAAAGTTGGCAACCAGCCCAAGTTTCAGAAGCAGATATTTTGGAAGCACAAGAAATGGCAAAAAAAGTAACTGAAGCTTTAGGTGGTGCAGGACTTTTTGGAGTAGAATTTTTCTTAACTAATGAGGGAGTATATTTCTCAGAATTATCTCCAAGACCTCACGATACAGGTATGGTAACATTAGCCAATACGCAAAATTTTAACGAATTTGAATTGCATTTACGTGCTATTTTAAGTTTACCAATTTTCGAAATTACACAAGAAAGAGCAGGAGCAAGCGCAGTAATTTTAGCTTCAGGAGATTCTAATAATCCCACTTTTTCTGGAATTGAAAACGTAGCGTTTCAACCTAAAACAGATTTCAGACTTTTTGGAAAACCAACGTCTCGACCTTACAGAAGAATGGGCGTGGTGTTAAATTATGATAAATTGGATACACCAGTGGAAGAAATTGTTGATAGAGCAAAAAAAATAGCTACTTTAGTAACAGTAAACATTTAAGAAAATGAAAAAAATAATACTACTTGTTTTTGGTTGCTTGTTCTTAGCTTCGTGCGGGCCAAAGCGTATGGGTTGTGGTCCCAGAAGATGTGAAGTAAAATCACCAAAACCGCTTAATTCAGATATAAACAAAATACAAGTTTCATAAATGAAGAAAAAGATTGAAATTTTAGCACCAGCTAAAGATTTAATACAAGGAATAGCTGCTATCAATTCAGGGGCAGATGCCGTTTACATTGGCGCGCCTTTGTATGGTGCCCGATCCAATGCTACCAATTCTATTGAAGACATTGCCGAATTGGTTAAATACGCACACTTATTTAATGCACAAGTTTTTGTGGTTATTAATACCATTTTGTACGATAATGAATTAGAATCTTGTCGTCAAATGATTTGGAAATTGTACCATATACATGTCGATGCCTTGATTATTCAAGATATGGCAATTATGGAAATGGAATTACCGCCGATTGTACTTCACGCCAGTACACAAGCCAATAATCGGGATGCAGATAAAATTAAATTCTTAGCCGATGCCGGAATCAAGCGTGTCGTTTTAGCTAGAGAATTAAATTTAAGTCAAATTAAAGAAATCAGCGAAGCGTCTGATGTAGAATTAGAGTTTTTTGTAACAGGTGCTTTATGTGTTTCGTTTAGCGGAAATTGCTACATGAGTGTGGCAAACGGTGAACGTTCAGCAAATAGAGGTTCTTGTGCGCAAAATTGCCGTTTACCTTATAATTTAATTGATGGAAATGGCGATACATTAATAAAAAACAGTCATTTACTTTCTATAAAAGATTTTGATGTTTCCAATCAAATTCCAAATTTAGTTGAAGCAGGAATTTCGTCTTTTAAAATTGAAGGGCGTTTGAAAGATATTGTATATGTAAAAAACAATGTTTCCTATTTACGACAAAAATTAGATGCTTTCTTAGCTGAAAATCCCGAAAAATATACCAAAGCTTCGTCTGGAAAATGTACTTTTCTATTCGATTCTTCTTTAGATAGAAGTTTTAATCGTGGCTATACCGATTATTTCGTAAATGAAAGACATCAGGCGATTGGTTCTTGGGAAAGTCCAAAATCAAAAGGACAATATATTGGGAAATTAATCAAAACGGTTGGAAATTCCTACGAAATTGAAAACGGAGCGTTACTAAATAATGGAGACGGATTGTGTTTTATTAATTCTGATAATGAAGCAGAAGGAATTTACGTAAATCGTGCCGAAAATGGTTTTGTATATCCAAATGTATTAAAAGAAATTGCTGAAGGGACGTTCATTTACAGAAATAACGACGCCGCTTTCATTAAAATCGTAGAAAGAGAAGATAGTGCGATAAGAAAAATAAGCACGACTTTAGTACTTAAAGAAAACGAATTAGGTTTTGAATTAATTGCTACCGATGAGGATGGTAATGTAAGTATTTCTAAATTGGTTCACCAAAAAGAAATTACAAAAAATAACGAATCCATTGCAGAAAATTTCAAAGTTAATTTGGCAAAAACTGGTTTCACACCCTATAATGCCGATGAAATTACGATTGAATTTTCTCAAAATTGGTTTTTACCAATATCGAAAATAAACGAAATGCGAAGAACCGTTTTCGAACAATTATCGGAAATTCGTTTAAATAATTATGTTCGAAAAGAGCATCAAATGGTAAAAACATCACATTCTTATCCGGAAACAAAATTGGATTTTATGTACAATGTTTCTAATAAAACGGCTCGAAAATTTTACGAACGTCACGGAGTAACTGAAATTGAAAAAGCATTCGAATTACAATGGGATCCGGGAAAATCTCGTGTTATGACTACCAAATATTGTATTAAATACGAGTTAGAACGCTGCCCAAAATACCATCCAGAACATCGAGATAAAAAAGTAAAAGAACCTTTGGTTTTAAAACAAGGCGAATTAGAATACAAACTAAAATTCAATTGTAAACCTTGCGAAATGGAAATTTGGGAAAAAGATGCCGAATTTGAAATTGAAGAGGAAGATTAATTTAATACCGTAACTATGAAAAAATTACTATTGTTTTTATTGATATGTAACAGCACAATTATTTTTGCACAAGAAAAAAATGAAACTTCGAAAATTCAAATTGTAGAAGCATCCTGTGGCCAATGTCAATTTGGAATGGAAGAAAAAGGTTGCGATTTAGCTGTAAGAATTGAAGGTAAATCTTATTTTGTAAAAGGAACTTCAATTGATTCTCATGGCGATGCCCACGACAAAGATGGATTTTGTACCTGCATAAGAAAGGCAGAAGTTGTTGGAGAAATAAAAGATAATTTATTTATTGTAACGTATTTTAAATTAATGCCCATACAGCTACCTAAATTATAGAAAAATCTATGGAAAATACAGTTTTACATAAAGCAAACACAAGAGGTCACGCCAATCACGGTTGGTTAAATGCCTACCATAGTTTCAGTTTTGCAAACTGGTACAATCCTGAAAGGGTACAATTTGGAGTGTTGCGCGTTTTAAATGACGACACAGTTGCAGCAGGAATGGGTTTTGGCACGCATCCACACGATAATATGGAGATTATCACCATTCCATTGGAAGGCGATTTGGCACATAAAGATAGTATGGGAAATGAATCTATTATCAAAACGGGCGATGTCCAAGTTATGAGTGCTGGAACTGGAATTCAACATAGTGAGTTCAACCCGAATGCTGATTTACAAACAAAATTATTTCAAATTTGGTTATTCCCAAAAACGAGAAACGTAACACCTCGTTACCAACAAATTACATTAGATGTTGCCAAACAAAAAAATAATTTTGCTCAAATTTTATCGCCAAACGAAGAGGATGAAGGCGTATGGATTCATCAAGATGCCTGGTTTCATTTAGCGGATTTTGAAAAAGATTTTTCTAAAACATACGAAATAAAAAAAGCTGGAAATGGCTTGTATGTGTTTGTGATTTCAGGTACAATTACGGTTAATGGTCAAGAATTAGAAACCCGAGATGGTTTTGGAATTTGGAATTTTAAAAAATTGGAATTTACAGCCACAATTGATGCGAAGTTTTTATTAATGGAAATTCCAATGGAATAATATGAAACAACCACCCAAATGGAAATTCGCAATAGTGGTATGGTTAGCAATCTATCCTACAATAACTTTAGTTAGCTATATAATTGGAGATGCAATAAAAAGTTGGCCTTTACCATTAAAAACTTTACTAATGACTGGAATTTTAGTTCCGTTAATGGTTTTTATTTTACTTCCTTTCTTGAGAAAACTTTTAGGAAATTGGCTTCATAGATAAAAGATAAAAAAAGGGAAATTTCAATTTAGAAACTTCCCTTTTTTAATTTTACTTTTTCAAATTTAAATTTTCAAATTGTGAAACATCAATAATTTCTTCAGTATCTAAATCAAATGAAATTTTTACCTTATCACCAACAACAGTTAATGGTAATTGATTTGATATTTGTGAAGAACCAACAAAAATATTTGGATAATCTTTTACTGTAAAATAATAAAAACTATTTCCGTTTTTCACATCGTTTTGAATTCTAATAATAGTTGATTCTATAACTTTTTTAGCCGATTTACTATCTAAATTTATTTTATTTCCAGATGAATTAAATGCCGTTTTGTATGCTGTTAATGCTTCTCGCATAGTGTTTCCAGTACCAACAATCGTATAATCTGAAATAGAAACCATAGCATACATTTTTACTAATCCGCCATTATCTTTTAACGTCATTACATAAGTCGGAATGTTGTTAATGTTATACGGAATAGGCAACGAAGCCACAAATCCTTTTTCTTGTACTTTTCCTTGTGCTGAACTTTGAGCTGCAATTTCTGTAGCGCCACTTTGTTTGTAAAATGTAGTATGTTTAGTTCGAGTGTCAACTAAAACAAATCCTACAGCAGATTCGTCTTTTCCCACCGAAGTAATTCCCGTATACCAATATGATTTATTATCTTTTCCATACACTAAAGTTAAATCTTCCGTAATTTGGAGCTTGTTTTCATTAGAAAAATTCCAATACCCTTTTACATATTCGCCCCAATCGTTTAATTGATCTTTAATAAATGAAATCGGTTGAATTCTATCTACCCAAGTCGGAGTGTTTTTAATGCCGTATTCTTTAATATCTCCGTTTTGAGCATTTACCACAACAACGCCTGTGGCATCATTTCCAGAAAAGCCCACTTGTTTTTTGTATTTAGTAACCACCCAAAAAGGCATTCCTGTATCGTCGATTTCGAAAGAAAAATCAGTTAAACCAACTGTATTATATCCGTTAAAATATAAATAGCGATGTAAATTGCTTTGAAAATAAGCCTCTTGTTGGTATTTTAAAAAAATGGGTTTTCCATTTACTTCTTGTACTAATTTTACATCTCTTTCATTCGTAGCAGAAACCATAACATATCCTGTTGTTCCTTTTTTGTTATTCAACCATTTAAAAAATCCTGAATGTTCTAATGGGGCAATCCAATATAATTTTCCGTTTACTTTTTGAATAAAAAATTCACCTAATTGCGCTTGACTTCCCAATGCTGGTTGACTTCCCAATATTTTTTCACCTAATAAATACGCTAAAGATTCATCTACAACTCGAATTTCATTCATAGAAATTGGAGCAATATGATTGGTTAATTTATCGCCATTTGTTACTTTTCCAATCAAGTTTCTATACTCTTCATTTCTAAAAACAGGGTGCGAAGTAAAAAAAGGCAATACAAATGAGTATATAATTGCAATACCAATTAATAAAGCTGGAATCTTCCAAAAAACCTGAACTGGTTTGTAACTTTTTCCATCTGAACTAATTGTGAATTTAGAAAAAGTAAAAAATAATAAGGCTGCGATTATTATAAATAAAACAGTTATTCCTGAAAAACCATAACTTATTACAGGAAGTGTTACATAAAAAAAGAAAAGCGTTACTAGTAGCACTAGTACTATTGGAAGAATTTTTTTCATTTTAATTTAATTTAGATGTTGTAAATATTAGTCATTAATTTGATAAGATTGTTACAAAATAAGTATTTTTGTTTTTTTTAAACACATAGGCACATAGATTTTAAATCGATTGGTTTCTAAATCAATAAATAAATCTTAGCTATGTGTTCTTGTATACCATTTAAAATTAAACTATAAACTATGTGTCTATGTGTTTTACGTAGCACAATAAACTTGAAACAAATAAATATGAAAGCTTACATTTTTCCTGGTCAAGGAGCGCAATTTACTGGTATGGGTAAAGATTTATATGAAACATCAGCTTTAGCAAAAGAATTATTTGAAAAAGCGAACGATATTTTAGGTTTCCGAATTACAGATATTATGTTTGAAGGAACTGCGGAAGAGTTAAAAGAAACCAAGGTGACACAACCAGCGGTTTTTTTACATTCGGTAATTTTAGCAAAAACCTTAGATAATTTTAAACCAGAAATGGTTGCGGGTCATTCATTAGGTGAATTTTCTGCGTTAGTTGCCAATGGTGCTTTATCTTTTGAAGACGCACTTTTATTAGTTTCTAAAAGAGCTTTGGCGATGCAAAAAGCTTGTGAAATTACACCGTCGACTATGGCGGCTGTATTAAATTTAGAAGATAAAATTGTTGAAGACATTTGTGCTTCTATTGATGGCGTTGTAGTAGCGGCAAATTATAATTGTCCAGGGCAATTGGTAATTTCAGGCGAATATAAAGCAGTAGAAGTAGCTTGCGAAAAAATGAAAGAAGCTGGAGCCAAACGCGCTTTAATTTTACCTGTTGGAGGTGCTTTTCATTCACCAATGATGGAGCCAGCAAGTGAAGAATTAGCGGCAGCGATTAAAGCGACACATTTTTCAACGCCTATTTGTCCGGTGTATCAAAATGTAACAGCGAGCGCGGTTTCTGATCCTAATGAAATTAAGAAAAATTTAATTATTCAATTAACAGCACCCGTAAAATGGACACAATCTGTAAATCAAATGATTGCTGATGGGGCTTCAAGTTTTACAGAAGTTGGACCGGGAAAAGTATTGGTTGGATTGGTAAATAAAATTGATAGAGAAGTAGAAACTATTTCGGCTTAATTATATTAAAATCAAAATTACAATCCTCATAAAGAAATTTATGAGGATTTTTTATCTTTGAATATCAAGAAAAAACGTATGATAAAAATAATTGAAATATTCAGTTCAATTGAAGCGGCAAAAGTAATCGCTCCCAATATTGATTATAAGGATTACATACCTTTAGACTTATCTGTTTCGAACCTTGAATTACACAATCATAAATTAGAAACCGCAAGTGACTACGAAATTTTTATTCAAAAATATTTAAATAAAAATAAAGGGGAAATTGCATTTGGCGGCTATATTGAAATAAGAAACTTATATAAAAGGAGTGCTGTTTTTAAAAATGAAATCACGGATGAACGTAACATTCACATTGGATTGGATTTATGGATTAATGAAGCGGCAACGATTCATGCTGCTTTAGCTGGAAAAATTCATAGCTTTCAAAACAATACAGCTTTGGGAGATTATGGTCCAACAATAATTTTAGAGCACGAAATACAAGGTTTTGTTTTCCATACTCTTTATGGTCATTTAAGTGAAGCTAGTTTGATTGGTAAAAAAGTGGGCGAAGTAGTAAATATAGGAGAACAAATTGCTACTTTAGGATTGCCACCCATTAATGGCGATTATGCACCACATTTGCATTTTCAAATCATCATAGATATGGAAGAAAAAACTGGAGATTACCCTGGTGTTTGTTCTGAAAAAAAGCTTGAATTTTATAAGAATAACTGTCCTAATCCAAATTTATTGTTAAAAATAATTTAACTTCTTATCTTTAATTCCCATTTCCACGCACTCGCTAAAGCTTCTTCTAAAGACGATTGCGCTTTCCAACCTAAAACGGCGTTTGCCTTGTCTGTATTAGCATAAGCTTCTGTAATATCGCCTTCTCGTCTTCCTACAATTTTATAATTTAGTTTTTGTCCAGTAACTTTTTCAAAAGATTGAATGACTTCTAAAACCGAACTTCCTTTTCCAGTTCCTAAATTAAAAGTTTCAACAGAATCTATATTTTTTTTGTTCAACAAACGCTGCATGGCAATAACATGTGCTTTTGCTAAATCGACTACATGAATGTAATCTCTAACCGCTGTTCCGTCAGATGTGGGATAATCATTTCCGTAAACGGAAAGTTCTTTTCGTAACCCCATAGCGGTTTGTGTAATAAATGGCACTAAATTTTGAGGTATACCTAAAGGTAATTCGCCAATTTCAGCCGATTGATGGGAACCAATCGGATTAAAATAACGCAATAAAATAGCATTTAATGCACTTACTTTTGAGGTGTCGGTAATAATTTCTTCACCAATTTGCTTTGTATTTCCGTAGGGCGACATAGCGGTTTGAATTGGTGCATCTTCTGTAATCGGCATTTTTTCGGCTTGACCGTAAACGGTACAAGAAGAACTAAAAATTAAATTTGCAGCCGGTAATTTAGTAAGTTCTTGCAAAACATAAATTAAGGCACTAATATTGTTTTCGTAATATAATAACGGATTTTCAACACTTTCACCCACGGCTTTACTTGCTGCAAAATGAATTACTCCAGAAATATCAGTATATGTTGCAAAGAAATTTTGAACAGCCGCTTTTTCTCGTAAATCGATAGATTCAAAAATTGGTTTTTTACCAGTAATTCGTTCGATACCATTTAAAACATCCGTAGAAGAATTTGATAAATTATCAACTACAATTACTTCATAACCTTCATTCTGCAATTCTACTACGGTATGCGATCCAATAAAACCCAATCCTCCAGTAACTACTATTTTCATATTTTTTAGCTTATGGCTAACAGCTAATAGCTAACAGCTAAACTACTGAAAGCATAAACTGAAAACTAATTTAAACGTATTCTAAAACCGTGTCGGTAATAAATTTAATTTGTTCATCGTCTAATTCCGTGTGCATAGGTAACGCAATAACTTCTTTACATAACTGATTGGTTACTGGAAAATCTTCTTCTTTATAACGAGTATCTGCATACGCTTTCTGACTATGTAATGGAATTGGATAATAAATAGCACAAGGAATACCTTTTTCTTGTAAATGCGCTAATAATCCATCGCGTTTTCCATTGGTAATTCGTATTACATATTGATGAAATACGTGACAATCGCAACTTTCGCAAATAGTTGGTGCTACGATATTTTTATTTATACCTAATGCAAGTGAATATTTTCTTGCGGCATCTTGACGTGCACTGTTATACTTGTCTAAATGCGGTAACTTTGCTTTTAAAACGCCTGCTTGAATACTATCTAATCGAGAATTTACACCAACCACATCGTGATGATATCTTTCATACATTCCGTGATTTACAATTCCTCTAATAATGTGTGCTAAATTGTCATCGTTGGTATAAATCGCACCACCATCGCCGTAACAACCTAAGTTTTTAGATGGAAAAAAAGAAGTGGCAGCTACGTGTCCAATGGTTCCTACTTTCTTTTTAGAGCCGTCGTTAGAAGTATAATCTGCTCCAATTGCTTGTGCATTATCTTCAATTACATATAAATTATGTGCGTTGGCAATTTCCATAATCGCATCCATATTCGCAGCACGACCAAATAAGTGTACAGGAACAATGGCTTTTGTTTTTGGAGTAATGGCTTTACGAATACCTTCTAATGAAATATTCATATTATTCATATCTACATCCACCAAAACTGGTGTCAATTGCAATAAAGCGATAACTTCAACCGTTGCCGCAAAAGTAAAATCAGCTGTAATTACTTCATCACCAGGTTGTAAACCCAATCCCATCATCGCAATTTGCAAGGCATCGGTTCCGTTTGCACAAGGAATTACGTGTTTTGCGCCTAAATATTTTTCTAAATCAGCCTGAAATTGGTGAACTAAAGGACCATTTATATAAGTATTTGTATCTAAAACCTCTTGAATAGACGCATTTACTTCGTCTTTTATTTTTTCATATTGACTTTTTAAGTCAACCATTTGTAATTTTTTCATAATTGAATTTTTCAGGTCACTAAATTACGAATTATCATTTGAAGTTTGCTTTTTTCTTTCAAAAATATATAGAATTAAACAAGAAAGCAAAGAACTAAAAAAAGATCTAAATAGAATTTTTGAAATTGATTCGTTTTCAAACAAAAAATAACTTGAAATTATAGAAAATGTTGTTAATCCAACAAAGAAAAATAAAAGTTTTTTGTAAAATGGTTTCATAAAGTCATAATTAAATTAAACATTTGTATTTTTGATGTGTAAATATAAAATATGTACCAAATATATAATTTAATTATTCTTTTTGCCAAACTAATTTTAAAACTTTTGGCGCTTTTTAGTCCGAAATTGAACTTGTTTGTAGAAGGAAGAAAATCAGTTTTTGAAACTTTTAAAAATAATATTCAAGAATTTGATAAAACGATTTGGTTTCACGCAGCCTCTCTGGGAGAATACGAACAAGGTTTGCCAGTTATTGAAAAAGTCAAACAAAAGTATCCAAATCATAAAATAATAATTACATTTTTTTCCCCTTCAGGTTATGAAGTTCGAAAAAACAATACCGTTGCAGATGTCACGGTTTATTTGCCTTTGGATACGATTTCTAATGCCAAACAATTTTTAAAAGTAGTGCATCCGGAAATGGTGTTTTTTATTAAGTACGAATTTTGGCCTAATTATCTTAAGGAACTTAAAAATCAAAATATTAAAACTTATTTAATTTCAGGAATTTTTCGCGAAAAGCAACTCTTTTTTAAATGGTATGGCGGATTTTATAGAAAGGCACTGAAAACATTTACTTATTTTTTTGTACAGAATGAAAACTCAAAAAAATTATTACAGTCTATAGGTTTTGAAAACGTTAAAATTTCTGGAGATACCCGTTTTGATAGGGTAGTGGCGATTTTAGAAAAAGACAATACGTTAGATTTTATCGAACAATTTAAAAACAATCAAACTACAATTGTTATTGGAAGTAGCTGGTCAAAAGATGAAGAATTATTAATTCAATATATTGAATCGGCACCTCAAAACGTAAAATTTATTATTGCACCACATAATATAAATCATAATCAAATTTTAAATCTCAAATCTAAAATTTCAAAGAAAACACTATTATTTTCTGAAAAAGAGGAGATGCTGAAACAAGTTCAGCAAGACAAATTAGCAGATTTTCAAGTTTTTATTATTGATACAATCGGAATTTTAACTAAGATTTATTCTTATGCAGATATTGCCTACGTTGGTGGTGGTTTTGGAAATCCGGGTGTGCATAACCTTTTAGAACCGGCTACTTTTGGAATTCCAATTGTGATTGGGCCAAATTATTCGCATTTTGCAGAAGCGATAGCTTTAGTTGGTTTAAATGGTTGTATTTCTATAAAAAATCAATCAGAATTAAATGATGCGTTCAACTTGTTACTACAAAACGAGGAAGAACGATTAGAAAAAGGACACATTTGTAGTACTTTTGTGCAAATGAATAAAGGTGCGACGGATAGAATATTAAAAGCAGTATTCTAAAAATGATAACATTTCAAAATTTACAAAAAAGTCAAATTGATTCCATCGTTTCTATGATGCAAGATTTTTATGCAATAGACAATTATCCAATGGATGTTGACAAATCTAAACAACTTTTTGAAATGTTTCTTTCACAACCCAATTTGGGGAAAGCGTGGTTAATATTTGATGATGAGGAAATCGTTGGTTATGTTATTCTAACATTTATTTTTAGCTTTGAATACAAAGGAATATTAGCTTTTTTAGACGAATTATACATAAAAAGCGACCATCAAGGTAAAGGATTTGGCAAGCAAGCTGTTAAGTTTGTGCAACACGAAAGTTTCCAATTAAATGTTAAAATGCTTTATTTAGAAGTAGAAACACATAATGAAAACGCACAAAATTTGTATATTGCAAACGATTTCGAAGTGCATAATCGCAAAATATTAAAATACAAATTGAAAAATTAATTAATTATGATTTTTGAAAATGAAAATATTAAAGAAAAATTAATTGCATTATGTGTAAAACATAACGTAAAATTATTATTTGCTTTTGGTTCGGTTTTAAGAGACGATTTTAATAATTCAAAAAGTGATGTTGATTTAATTGTAGATATTGACTTTGAAAACCCTGTGGAAAAAGGGGAGCATTTAATGCAATTATGGTCGGAATTGGAATTGTTGTTTCATAAAAAAGTTGATTTATTATCTTCAAATTCTATTAAAAACCCAATATTGAAATCAGAAATTGAAAAATCAAAGAAATTAATTTATGCAGCATAATTCCAATAAATATTTATATGATATTTTAAATGCCATTGAGTTAATTGATCAGTTTTTACAGAATTGTATTGATTTTACTGATTATGTAAATGATTTAAAAACCAAAAGTGCTGTTGAAAGACAATTGGCAATTGTTGGCGAAGCAGCTAATAAATACGACAAAAATAAATTGGAAAAGCAACCAACTTTAATTTTTTCAAAAGAAATTATTAATTTTAGAAACAGATTAGTTCACGCTTATGATTCCATTGATGATTCCATTGTTTGGGCAATTAAAACAAATCATCTTCCTCAATTAAAAAAAGAAATAACAAATATAATTCACTAAATTTATGAAACTTATAAAACTATTTTTACTATTATTTATTGTTCAAACTCAAGCCCAACAAGGTGGTATGTGGATTCCATCTTTGTTACAAGGTATGAATGAGAACGAAATGAAAGCTTTAGGTTCTAAACTTACAGCGGAACAAATTTATTCTATAAATACATCATCTTTAAAAGATGCCGTTCCTCAATTTGATGGTGGTTGTACAGCTGAAATGATTTCTTCTAAAGGCTTGTTATTAACCAATCATCATTGTGGATATGATAATATACAAAATCATTCTACAGTGGAACACGATTATTTAGCCAACGGATTTTGGGCTTATAAAATGGAAGAAGAACTTCCAAATCCTGGAGTGGTAGTTACTTTTATTGTGAAAATTGATGATGTAACCACAAAAGTATTTGAAGGGGTAGCAGCTTTAACTTCAGAATTAGAAAAGCAGAAGAAAATTCAAGAAAATATTGCAGCATTGAACAAATCGTATGTAAGAGAAGCTTGGCAAGATGTTTTAGTACGCTCTTTTTATGATGGCAATCAATATTTATTATTCGTTACAGAAAATTTTAAAGACATTCGGTTAGTAGGTGCACCGCCTAGTTCTATTGGGAAATTTGGTTCGGATACTGACAATTGGGTTTGGCCTCGTCATACTGGAGATTTTTCTTTGTTCAGAGTTTATGCGGATAAAAATAATCGTCCAGCAGCGTATTCAAAAGACAATGTGCCTTACACGCCTAAACACTTTTTTCCGGTTTCTGCAAAAGGAATCCAAGAAAACGATTTTACAATGGTAATGGGTTATCCGGGAAGAACTACAGAATATTTACCTTCTTATGCTGTCGAGCAAATGGTAAACGATTTAAACCCAGCTCGAATTGAAGTGCGTGATGCGGCTTTAAAAGTTCAAGATGGTTTTATGAGAAAAGACCAAGCAATTAAAATTCAATATGCTTCAAAATATGCCGGAGTAGCCAATTATTGGAAAAAATGGATAGGTGAGCGCAAAGGTTTAATTAAAGCCAATGCAGTTGGTGCAAAGCAAGTTTTTGAAAAAGACTTAACTGATAAAATTATCAAAGCTGGAAAACAAGCAGAATATGGAAATTTATTATCTGATTTTGCAACAAATTACGCTGCTATTAAAGAGTATGCTATTGCAAGAGATTATTATACCGAAGTAGTTTTAAGAAATACCGAAATTTTATCTTTTGGATACCGTTTGTTTCAATTAGAGCAAGTGTATAATTCAAAAGGTGAACAAGCATTTAATGATAGAAAAAAGAATTTAATTGAAGCATTTGAGCCTTTATACAAAGATTTTAATGCACAAGTTGATGAAAAAGTATTCGAAAAATTAATAGCTATTTATAGTAAAAAATCGCCGCAACAGTTTTTACCTGAAAGTGTAAAAGGAATTGATGCGACTCAATTAGCAACTGAAATTTTTAAGTTGTCTAAGTTAACGTCTTATATTGGTTTAAAAGAACTATTGTCTGGAGATGCCAAAACGGTTATAGAACGATTAAATCAAGATAAAGGTTTTGCTTTTGTAAAAACCCTTGCAGACACATATAATAAAAATGTGGCGCAAAAATATGACGAAATTAACTTGAAAAATATGGCTACGCAACGCACTTATATGAAAGCCATTTTAGAGTTAAGTCCAAAATCGGCGAGAATTTTCCCTGATGCTAATTCTACTTTGCGTGTAACCTACGGAAAAGTAAAAGGTTACAAGCCAAGCGACGCGGTTGTGTATTCTCCGTTTACGTATTTAGATGGAGTGATGGAAAAATATGTTCCTGGAGATTATGAATTTGACGTACCACAAAAATTAATCGATTTGTATACTGCAAAAGAGTTTGGTAAATATGGTGATAATGGTAAAATGCCCGTGGCTTTTATTGCTACAAACCACACTACAGGAGGAAATTCTGGAAGTCCAGCTTTAGATGCTAATGGAAACCTAATTGGATTGAATTTTGACAGAGTTTGGGAAGGTACGATGAGTGATGTGTATTATTCTCCAGAAATTTGTAGAAATATTATGGTAGATACTCGATATATTCTATTTATTATAGATAAATATGCTGGAGCTAAAAATTTAATTGAAGAAATGAAAATTATTTATAATCAACCGAATACATTGAAAAATAAAGGAAAATAGACTATTGCATCTAGTTGTAACACCCGATTTTATAAAAGAATTGAAAAATATTTTAAAAAAAGTTAAAAAAAGTATTTGTCATTTAATTTTTTTTATATCTTTGCTTCATAAATAATTAACCTTTATAACAAAATTAAGATGAAAAAAGTTGTTTTAAGTTTAGCATTCGTTGCTGCCGTATTAGTTTCTTGTAACAAAAAAGCTGATGAAACTCCAGCTGCTGACTCAACTGCTGTAGATACTACTGCTGTTGTAGCTGATACTACTGCTGTTGTTGCTGACACTGCTGCTGTGAAAACAGATAGCGCTGCTACAAAAACTGAAGAAGTTAAAGAAGAAGTTAAAAAATAATATTTGACCTTCTTTTCGAAAAGAGATCAATCCCGACTTAGTCGGGATTTTTTTTGCTCAAAAGTGAACGAATTTAATTGAGTTGCTTGATAAATTAAAATACTTGCGCGTATACTTGTAATGCTGAAAGCTTCTTTTTACTACTAACACGTGAATTAGATTGCGTGAGACCCTTTCAGGCTAACAAACGTTGTGAAAAGTTGATGGGATGAAATGCTTCGCAAATCTCGGTGTTTCTTTGTGAATCTCTGCGAAACAAGTATCAGTTAGCCGAAAACATCTTCTGCTGGAGGAAAAATTTCATGCGACATTGAAAAATCTAAATATTCGGCTTTTGCACCATATTTTAAAATTTCATTGATACCTTTTTCTAACATTAATTGGGTAGAATACTTTCTGCTAACAGCGACTTCTTTATCGTTTAAAATAATTTTAAAGTAAAATTTCCCTGCCGGCGAACGAAATCGCATAAAAAACAATTGTTCTATGGATTTTTTTAGTACTTCAATTTCCTCTTCACATTCAAATCGTAATTCAAAAGCATTGCTAATAAAAATGGTTTTTCCTCTACGAGAAGTTAATTCGTATTTGTAATGTCCGCTAGGTTTTTTGCTTATTACAAAGGTTGCCATTTTATATAAGATATAATAATAGTTTAATATTATTTTAAACAAAAAAAGCTCCAAACATAGTTTGAAGCTTTTAGTACTCAAGGCGGGACTTGAACCCGCACGGGCATTACTACCCACTGGATTTTAAGTCCAGCGTGTCTACCAATTCCACCACTCAAGCATGCCTGCTTTTTGAATTTTTTTTGCTAATTTTTAGAAAAAAATTATTAAAGTTATTCTCAAGCATTTTATTGTGTAAACACAACAATTGGTATTTTTATACTATTGAGCGAAAAACGGGGCTCGAACCCGCGACCTCGACCTTGGCAAGGTCGCGCTCTACCAGCTGAGCTATTTTCGCAATTTTTAAGGAACGTGTGCATTTCTTTCGTAATGCGAGTGCAAATATAATATATATTTTTATTCTCACAAGTAGTTTTACTAAAAATATCTAATCTTTTTTTTAATGATTTGAAAGTGAAAAAGTTATATTAATTTTATTTTTTCGTTAACATTCTTTTTATTTCATTCAATTTCATTAATGCTTCAACAGGCGTTAACGTATTGATATCAATATTCATAATTTCCTCTTTAAGTTCTTCTAATAAAGGATCATCTAAATTGAAAAAACTCAATTGCAATTCCTCTTTTTCGGCTCTTATTCCGTTTAAAACCTCTCCGGAATGGTCTTTTTCTAATTTTTTTAATATTTTTTGTGCTTTCTGAATTACCGTTTGTGGCATTCCTGCCATTTTTGCTACGTGAATACCAAAACTATGTTCGCTTCCTCCTTTTACTAATTTTCTAATAAATAAGACGGTATCTTTTAATTCTTTTACAGAAACATTAAAATTTTGGACACGCGTAAAAATCGCTTCCATTTCATTTAATTCGTGATAATGAGTAGCGAAAAGCGTTTTTGACTTACTTGGGTGTTCGTGTAAATATTCGGCAATAGCCCAAGCGATTGAAATACCGTCATATGTTGAGGTTCCTCTTCCAATCTCGTCTAATAACACCAAACTTCTTTCGGAAATATTGTTCAAAATAGAAGCGGTTTCATTCATTTCTACCATAAAAGTAGATTCTCCCATCGAAATGTTATCGCTTGCGCCCACACGTGTAAAAATCTTATCTACAACACCCATTCTTACTTGTGCTGCAGGAACAAAACTTCCCATTTGTGCCAGTAATACAATCAAAGCAGTTTGTCTTAAAATTGCCGATTTTCCAGACATATTTGGTCCGGTTATCATAATTAATTGCTGGGTGTCTCTATCTAAAAAAACATCGTTTGATATATAAGGCGTTCCTACCGGAAGTTGTTTTTCAATTACTGGATGACGTCCTTCTTTAATTTCTAAATCAAATGATTCATCTATTTCAGGTTGCACATATTTATTCTCAACTGCCATTTGTGCAAAACTTTGTAAACAATCTATTTGAGCGATTAATGCGGCATTTAACTGAACGGGTTTGATATATGTTGCCATCCAATTGACCAATTGTTCGTACAGCATGCTTTCTAGTTGCGAAATTTTATCTTCTGCTCCTAAAATTTTCGATTCATATTCTTTTAATTCTTCTGTAATATATCGTTCTGCATTAACTAAAGTTTGCTTTCTAATCCATTCTGAAGGCACTTTATCTTTATGTGTATTTCGTACTTCAATATAATATCCGAAAACAGAATTAAACGAGATTTTTAAAGATGGAATTCCTGTAGTCTCGCTTTCGCGTTTTTCCAACGCTTCTAAAAAGCCTTTTCCTGTTGAAGAAATGGTTCGTAATTCATCTAATTCTGTGTTTACTCCAACTGCAATTGCATTTCCTTTGTTAATGGCTACTGGCGCATCAGGATTTAAAGTTGTTCCTATTTTTTCTCGTAACAATTCGCAAGAATGCAAACTATCGCCAATGGTTTTTAATGCTTCATTTTTGGATTGTAAAGCCAACGTTTTAATCGGAATAATAGCCTCTAACGAATCTTTTAAGTGAATGACTTCTCTTGGGGAAACTTTTCCAGTAGCTACTTTTGAAATTAAACGTTCTAAATCGGAAATTTGTTTTATCTGATGTTGAATTTGGTGTAATTCTTCTGAATTTTCTTTTAAATACGCTACCACTTCGTGTCGGCCTTTAATTTTATTGATGTCTTTCAACGGCAATGCCAACCAACGTTTCAGCAAACGCGAACCCATTGGCGAAAGCGTTTTATCAATCACATCAATTAAAGTTACTGCATTAGGATTGTAACTAAGATATAATTCTAAATTACGAATTGTGAATTTGTCCATCCAAACATAAGCGTCTTCTGCAATTCGTTGAATGTTTGTAATATGTTGAATTTTATTGTGTTGCGTTTCTGATAGATAATATAAAATCGCACCTGAAGAAATCACGGCTTCATTGAAATCATCTATACCAAAACCTTTTAATGAATTCGTTTGAAAATGTTTGGTTAAGCTTTCAAAAGCAAAATCTTCTTTATAAATCCAATCTTCTAAGTAAAACACGTGAAAATCTTCGCCAAAATGCTGTTTGAAATCTGCCTTTTGTTGTTTTGAAACTAAGACTTCACTTGGTCTGAAATTTTGAAGCAACTTGTCAATGTATTCTTCGTTTCCTTCAGCGGTTAAAAATTCACCTGTTGAAACATCTAAAAAAGTAATTCCATTGGTTTTTTTACCTAAAAATACAGCCGCTAAAAAATTATTAGATTTCGATTGTAAAATATCATCGTTAAATGAAACTCCAGGAGTAACTAATTCGGTAACGCCTCGTTTTACAATAGTTTTTGTCATTTTCGGATCTTCCAATTGATCACAAATGGCAACTCGTAGTCCCGCTTTGACTAATTTTGGTAAATACGTATTAATAGAATGATGCGGAAATCCGGCTAAAGCGGTTTCACTTTCACTTCCATTTCCACGTTTGGTCAAAGTTATCCCTAAAATTCTAGAAGCTCGAATGGCGTCATCACCGAATGTTTCATAAAAATCGCCCACGCGAAACAACAAACACGCATCAGGGTATTTTGCCTTAATGGTATTGTATTGCTGCATTAATGGAGATACTTTTGGAGTAGAATCTTTTATTTCGGATGCTGATTTCTTAGCCACAACGTAAAATTTAGTGAAGGCGAAGTTAGTAAATTCAAAATTCAATAGCAATTAGAATCTCAAAATTTAATTTTAAGTTGAAAAGTTTGGAATACAGATCTAAAAAATTAGATAAATTTTAGAAATTTCTCCAATCTGCGTTGAAAAACAAGTATGTCAAAAATCCGTTTCACCTTTTAAATCTGTATAGCTTTTTCAAAATTGGCAAATTGACATATTGAAAAACTGAACATTATTATTACTTTTGTAAGATGAGAAAATTAGTCAACGCCGAATTAAATCGAATAAGTAAAGAAGCATTTGCGGAAGCAAAAAAAACACCATTAATTATTGTGTTAGACGATATTAGAAGTCTGCATAATATTGGTTCTGTTTTTAGAACTTCCGATGCATTTTTGATTGAAAAAATCTATTTATGTGGTATTACGGCTGTTCCACCAAATAAGGAAATTCATAAAACGGCTTTGGGCGCAACAGATACAGTAACTTGGGAATATGCGAAAGAGGTTTTAGAAGTTGTAGCGAAATTAAAATCGGAAAACATCAAAATTTATGCTATAGAACAAACCGAAAATGCAATTATGTTAGATGATTTTCAACCAGAACAGGAAACAAAATATGCATTAATTTTTGGCAATGAAGTCAAAGGTGTTTCTCAAGAAGCTATTAATACTTCTGATGGGGTTATAGAAATTCCACAATTGGGAAGCAAACACTCTTTGAATATTTCAGTAAGTGCTGGAATTGTAATTTGGGATTTATTTCAAAAAATGTTAAAAAACTAATAATTTTTACCTTCTTATAGTACCTTTGAAAGATGAATAAAATTATTACAACATTTATTTCGGTTTTTTTAATTTCTAATGCAATTGCTCAAAATGTAGCCCCTGTGTTACAAGCAACTGGAAATCAAATATATTGCCCTCAAACTTCTTTGCCAATTGTCACTAATATGTCGATTACAGATCCTGACGATGTTGGAATTGCGGCTATGTACATTCAAATTTCGTCTGGCTATGTTTTTGGACAAGATGTGCTAACTTTAACCGGAATTCATCCTACGATAACTTCTTCTTGGAATGCAACAGAAGGAAAATTAACCTTAAGTGGTGTAAGTGGCAATCCTACTTATTTGCAATTTATAACCGCTATTGAATCGGTTGTCTTTACAAATTCAGCAGTTAGTCCAAGCGGACAACGTATTTTTTCTATTACAGTCGGGCAAGCAAATTATTTAGAATCTACAGATCATTACTATCAATATATTCCTAATACTGGGATTAGTTGGACAAATGCTAAAAATGCAGCTGCTGCATCAACTTATTATGGTTTACAAGGTTATTTGGCTACAATTACTACTGTTGAAGAAGTTCAAATATCTGGTGTTCAGGTTACTGGAGCCGGATGGATTGGTGGTTCAGACGAAGTGAATGAAGGTGTTTGGAAATGGGTTACAGGTCCAGAATTAGGAACAACCTTTTGGAATGGCGGTATAAATGGGAGTTCTCCAAATTTTGCTTTTTGGAACACAAATGAACCTAACAACCAAGGTGATGAAGATTATGCTCATGTTACTGCACCAGTTGTAGGACAACCTGGATCTTGGAATGATATGACTAATTTTGGTGCATCCAGTGGGGATTACCAACCAAAAGGCTATATTGTAGAATATGGAGGGATGCCTGGCGATCCTGTTTTACAAATTTCCACAACTACTAGTATTACTATCCCGATTATTACTAATACAGCAAATGCTACAAGATGCGGAAGTGGTTCAGTATCCCTACAAGCCACATCAAATATTGCAAGTGTTGGTGCTATTAATTGGTACACTACTCCAACTGGAGGGACCCCGATTTTTATAGGAAATTCATTCAATACCCCTGTTTTAAATGCGACTACTGATTATTATGTAGATGCTTTTCCTGTAGGGTGTGCTTTAGGAAATAGAGTGCAAGTCACAGCTACAATTAAGCCCGTGCCAGTAATTGGTTTTACAACTCCAAATCCTGTTTGTCAAAACACAAATACCATCTTGCAGGCAAGTACTACCATAGGTGTTATTAATTGGTATGATTCCAATACAAGTTCGACGCCAATATTTACAGGAACTACTTTTCCGACACCTAACTTAAGCACATCTACAACTTATTATATTGAAGCCATTAGCAATGGTTGTCTATCTAATAGATTAGCAATTCCAGTTCAGGTTGTTACAGCTCCAACTGTTGTTGACGAAACGATCATTTTTTGTGAGAACACCACTGTTACGCTCCAATCTGGAATTTCAGGGGGTACTTATTTATGGTCTACAGGAGCAACCACTCAAAATTGCGCAGTTGGTTTTGCAGAAACGTATTCTGTAGTAATAACAACACCACTAAATTGCAATTTAACGAAGAATTTTACCGTTATTGAAAATACAGCACCAGAAATTATTTTTATAAAAGTAGAAGGATTAACTGCCGAAATAAGTATAACAGGAACAGGAATTTATGAATATTCTTTAGATAATATCCATTTTCAAAGTTCTCCAATTTTCAATTTTATTGTAGGCGGAGTTTATACTTGTTATGTCAAAGAAATAGGAACAAATTGTGGTTACGATTATGAAGATTTTGTGGTGATTGATTATCCAACGTTTTTTACACCAAATGCGGATGGATTTAACGATTATTGGAAAATAAACGGGATGAACCTATTTCCAGATGCAAGAATCGCAATTTTCGATAGATATGGACAACTAATTACGGTTTTAACTACTAAAAATCCCCATTGGGATGGAAGATTAAATGGTGAAAGTGTTCCTTCTTCAGATTATTGGTTTGTGGCTAATTTGGGGAATACTACCTCAGAAGTAAAAGGTCATTTTTCACTAAAAAGATAAATTTTAGTGTATTTTATTCTGAATTTCATTTAAAATATAAATGTAATCTTCTTGGTTTTTTACGAAATCTAATTCAGAAATATCTATAATTAAAGTATTTATATCGGTTTGCGATTTTATATATTCTAAATATCCTTGGTTTATATTTTCTAAGTAATTAGAAGAAATATCTTGTTCATAGTTTCTACCACGCTTTTTTATATTGGCTAATAAACGGTCGGTATTTTGGTATAAATAAACATATAAATCAGGCTTTGGCATTTCTCTATACATAATATCAAACATGGTTTTGTATAAACGAAATTCATCTTCCTGTAAAGTAACTTTTGCAAATATCTGCGATTTAAAAATATGATAATCGGCAACTATAAAATCTTTAAACAAATCAAATTGTGCCAAATCATCTGACAATTGTTGGTATCTGTCTGCTAAAAACGACATTTCTAAAGGGAAGGCATATCGGTTTTGATCTTTATAAAATTTTGGTAAAAACGGATTGTCGGCAAATCGTTCTAAAATCTGTCTTGCATTACAATCTTCCGCTATTTTTGTGGCCAATGTAGTTTTTCCTGCGCCAATATTTCCTTCAATAGCAATATAATTTAGTTGTTTTAATCCTAAATTAGGTGTTGGATTTTGTAAATTTCCAATTTCTTTAATTTCAGAAGTGTCATCACAAGAAATAAGCATTTCAGAAATGGTTTTATTTAGCTTTGGATGTTTCCATTTTGGGGCAATATCATTCATAGGAAACAATACAAATTTTCTATTTTGTAACTGAATATGTGGAATCTTTAAATTTTCAGTTTCAATAACTTCATCGTTAAAGGAAATAATATCAATGTCTATATTTCTTGACTCGTACTGGTCTGTTTTTGTTCTGATTCGGCCTAGTTTTTTTTCTAATTTAATAATCTTACTTAATATTTTCTGCGCTGATTTTTGAGAATGAATCGTAATCGCACAATTATAGAATACATCACCTTCAAATCCCCAAGCGGGAGTTTCGTATACTTTTGAAACTTCAACAACTGTAGCAATTGTATTGTGTATAGTCATAATACAGGTCTTCAAATTTTCTAATTTGTGCCCCATATTAGTCCCTAGAGAAAGTAGTATTGTATTTTGTGACTTCATATTTTGTAAAAACAGATTTGGCTTTTACCAGTGTTTTTTTATTTCAACAAATTAACAAACAATTTTACATTTTTATTCTACAAAAGATAAATATTTTTAATTATGATTTTTTTAAAATTGCTGTAACATTTTGACATAAATTGCTACATATGTTTAAATAATATAATTTAATTATGAGTTTTTTAAAGAATGTATTAGCAACAATTGTAGGATTATTTTTGTTTGTTTTATTAAGTTTTTTCTTTCTAATAGGGCTTGGCGCTTTAGTTAGCAGTGGAGATGAAGAAGTTAAAGTAAAAGATAATTCGGTAATTCAGTTAGATTTATCGAAAATTGATTTTGATTATGCGGGTAAATATGATTCGGATAGTCCATTTAGTAGTTTGTTTTTAGATAAAGACAAAGTGGGTTTCATCGAAGTCTTAAATGCTATTGATGCCGCAAAAACGGATGATAAAATTAAAGGGATAACTATTGTAAATAACGAGTCAAATTTAGGATTGGCTCAAAGTAAAGAGCTTAGAGATAAACTAGAAGATTTTAAAAAATCAAAGAAGTTTGTAATGGCTTATGCAACTGTTTTATCTCAAAAAGAATATTATATTAGTTCTGTAGCAGATGCTATTTATTTAAATCCTGCTGGTGAAATGGATTTTAAAGGGTTAGGAACAGAAATGTTATTTTATAAAAATTTCCAAGACCAAACGGGTTTAAAAATGGAAATTATTCGTCACGGAAAATTCAAAAGTGCTGTAGAACCTTTTTTAGCGCAAGAAATTAGTAAAGAAAATAGAGAACAAGTAACCGTTTTACTTCAATCTGTATGGGACAATATAGTTTCTGAAATTGCTAAAAATAGAAATGTTTCAGTAATGCAACTGAATGCAATTGCTACTGATTTATTAGCAAGAACTCCAGAAATGGCGTTGGAACAAAAATTAATTGATAAAGTGGCATATGAAGATGAGTTTAACGATGCTTTAAAATCTAAATTGAAAGTAGCGAAAGACGAAGAAATTGAGTCGGTTTCCATTACAGATTATGTGGCAACTACTTCTTTAAAATCAGAAGATTATACAAAAGATGATATTATTGCTGTAATTTATGCTCAAGGCGAAATTAATGGGGGAGAAGGCGATGTAGATTATATTGGTGAATTGTCTATCAACCGTTCTTTAAAAGAAGCAAGAGAAGATGATGATGTAAAAGCAGTAGTGCTTCGTGTAGATAGTCCAGGCGGAAGCGCTTTGGTTTCCGATTTAATTTGGAGAGAAATTGAATTGACTAAAAAAGTAAAACCTGTTGTGGTTTCTATGGGTAATTTGGCGGCTTCTGGCGGCTATTACATAGCTTGTAATGCCAATACTATTTTTGCTGAACCCACAACAATTACGGGTTCTATTGGTGTGTTTGGAATGTTGCCAAATGCACACGGTTTCGCTACAAAATATGGCGTAAATGCAGAACAAGTACAAACGCATAAAAATGCAGTTGGGTATAGTATTTTCGAACCTATTTCGGAAGAATACAAAACGATAGCATTAGAAGGTGTAGACCGTGTATATAAAACATTTGTAAATCGTGTGGCTGTGGGAAGAAAAATGACATTTAATCAAGTAGATGCCATTGCACAAGGTAGAGTTTGGACGGGTACTGACGCTATAAAAAACGGATTAGTAGATAAGTTAGGAAATTTAGACGCCGCCATAGCTCACGCGGCTACTTTAGGAAAAACAAAAAGTTACAGAACAGAAAATTATCCTGAATATAACAAAGATTTTGATGAATTTATAGAAGGATTTGCGGGTGCAAGTATCTATAAATCTAAAGAAACTCTTTTGAAAGAAGAATTAGGGGAAGAAAATTATAATTTACTTAAAAAATCAAAAGTAATGCAGAACAGAAAAGGGGTACAAGCTATTATGCCTTTCCAATTGAATTTATAGTCTTTACATTCTAATTTTAAACATAACAAAAACGCCATTCTTTTTAGTTTGGCGTTTTTTTTAACACTAATTTCATTTTAAATTCTAAAGTTTGGTACTAACTTTGTAGTCTATAATAAACCCCAAAAAAATAACCTTATGTTGAAAAAAGTTTTAAAATGGTCAAGTATATCTTTGTTGACAATTGTGATTGCCTTAGCGCTTTTGCCTTTTTTGTTTAAAGACAAAATCAAATCAAAAATTATTGAATCTATTAATAAAAATGTAAATGCGACGGTTGCATTAGAAGACGTGAGTTTAAATTTATTTAAAAGTTTTCCAAAAGCCACTGTTACACTTGATAAAATGAGTGTGATTAACAAAGCTCCTTTTCAAGGCGATACGTTAGTGTATTCTGAAAAAATAGATTTAAAAATGAGTATGATGGAATTGTTAAATGGCGAAAAAGAGCCTATGACCATTCAATCAATTGGTACAGAAAATACTAAAATAAATATTCTTTTCAATAAAGACGGAATTGGAAATTACGATATCGCAATAAAAAAAGATGCGAATGAAATAAATGAAAAAGAAAAACCATTCGCGTTAAGCATTCAGAATTATGAAGTAGAAAATTTAAAATTCACGTACAAGGATGAGGCATCAAAAATGAGAATGATTTTAGATAGCATCAATCACGAAGGAACGGGAAATTTTGAAAAAGAGGTTTTAGATTTAGATACTAAAACAACTGCGAAAGTTACTTTTGATATGGATAAAAGTAATTTTATGCGAAATGTGCCGATTTCATTAGAAGCTATTTTAGGTGTTGATTTAAAGAATAGCAAATATACTTTCAAAGAAAACAAAGCACTAATTAATCAGTTGCCATTAAATTTTAACGGAAGTATTCAAATGGCTGAAAAAGGTCAGGTATATGACTTAACGTTTAATACACCTTCATCAGATTTTAAAAATTTTTTAGGATTAATTCCATCAGCATATGCAGGGAATTTAGCAGATGTTGAAACGTCTGGAAAATTCGAAGTAAAAGGCAAAGTAAAAGGCAATTTATCGGATACAACTGTTCCCACTTTTGATATTGAAATGTTGTCAAATAATGCTTCATTTAAATATAAAGAGTTACCAAAATCAGTAAAAAATATTTCAATTGATACGCATATTGTAAATGAAACCGGCTTAATGAACGACACTTTCGTGGATTTAGATAAGTTGACTTTTGCTATTGATCAAGATGTTTTTAACTCAAGTGCTCACATCAAAAACCTTACTGAAAATCCAAATATTGATGCTGCTTTAAATGGAGTAATCAATTTAGCAAATGTTTCAAAAGCGTACCCTGTAAAATTAGAAAAACCATTAAATGGAATATTAAGAGCAGATGTAAAAACGGCTTTCGATATGAAATCAGTTGAAAATAGTCAATATCAAAACATAAAAAATTCTGGTAATATTAATGTAACAGGTTTCAATTATTCAGGTCCAGAAATGGCAAAACCTGTAAGCGTTTCTGTTGCCGATTTATCTTTTAATCCATCTAAAATTAACTTGAATAAACTTCAAGCTAAAACTGGAAAATCGGATATTAATGTGTCTGGAAGTTTAGATAATTTCTACGGATTTTTATTTAAAAATCAAATTTTAAAAGGTAATTTCAATTTAAATTCTTCCTTATTTGAAGTGGCAGATTTTATGTCACCTACTACAACTACAAATGAAAAAGGAAAGAAAACTTCGGAACAAGTAAAAATTCCAAGTTTTTTAGATTGCACCTTAACTGCTAAAGCAACAACTGTTATTTATGATAATTTAAATCTTAAAAATGTTGCTGGAACTTTAATTATTCGCGACCAAGCTGTAAACTTAAAAGGACTCAATATGGCTGTTTTTGGCGGAAAAATCGGAGTGAATGGAATGGTTTCAACAAAAAATAAAGTACCCACTTTTGATTTGGATTTGGGTTTATCTGCTGTTGATATTAGTCAAACATTAACAATGTTAAATACGTTAAAAGCTATTGCTCCTATTGCTGATGTTATTAATGGAAAAATGAATTCAACCATCACATTAAATGGGTTTTTAACCCAAGATATGATTCCCGATGTTAAAAGTATTTCTGGAGATTTGATGGGGACTATTTTACAAGGTTCATTAAACAAAAATAAATCTGCATTGCTAACTGAATTAGATACTAAAGCAACTTTTTTAGATTTGAATGATATCAATTTGAAGGACGTAAAAGCAGTTTTGTCATTTAAAAACGGAAAAGTAGCCGTTAAACCATTTACCTTAAAACACAAAGATATTTCAGTTCAAATTGCAGGTTCTCATGGTTTTGATCAGAATATGGATTACAATTTGAAATTTGATGTTCCAGTGAAATATTTAGGAAATGACGTAAATAAATTACTTGCAAAAGTAACTCCATCTGATGCTAAAAAAATAGAGAGTGTTCCTGTAAATGCTATGATGTCAGGAAATTTCAAATCACCTAAAGTAACCACGGATGTGCAACAAGCATCAAAAAATGTGGCTTCGCAATTAATTCAACTTCAAAAAGAAAAACTTGTACAAAAAGGAACTGGAGCTTTGTCTGACCTTTTAGGTGGAAACAAACCTAAATCTGCAACAGATTCTACTAAAACAACTACAAAAGAGCAAGTTGGTAACGCAGTAAAAGAAGGATTAAAAGGGTTATTCGGTAAAAAGAAAAATTAATAATAAGATTTTGATTTAAGAAAATAATACCATCAAATTCAAACAAAAAAAGCTGTCCAAAAGGACAGCTTTTTTTATGCATTATAAACCTGATAGGTTTTTGAAACCTGTCAGGTTTGTTTGATTATCCTAAAAACGGATAACTATAATGTTCTGGTGTAACGAAAGTTTCTTTAATGGTTCTTGGAGAAACCCAACGTAATAAGTTTTGTGCAGATCCTGCTTTATCATTTGTTCCTGAAGCTCTTGCGCCACCAAATGGCTGCATACCTACAACTGCTCCTGTTGGTTTGTCATTTATGTAAAAGTTTCCTGCTGCATTTTGCAAGGCTACCGTTGCTTCTTCAATGGCATAGCGGTCTGTACTTAAAACAGCTCCTGTTAATGCATATTCAGAAGTTTGATCGACTAAGGTTAATGTTTCCGCCCATTTTGCATCTTCATATACATAAATTGTAATTACAGGTCCGAAAAGCTCTGTTTCCATTGTAGCGTATTTCGGATTTGAAGTTAAAATAACTGTTGGTTCAACAAAATAACCTTTAGATTTATCGTAATTTCCACCAATAATAACTTCTGCATCGGAATCTTTTTTAGCTTGGTTTATAAAACGTGCTAATTTATCAAATGAGCCTTCGTGAATTACTGCAGTTACAAAGTTTGAAAAATCTTCTGGCGACCCCATTTTCATTGATGCAACATCTGCAATTAATTGCTCTTTTACTGCAGGCCACATAGATTGTGGAATATAAGCTCTTGAAGCTGCCGAACATTTTTGTCCTTGAAATTCAAAAGCACCACGAGTAATCGCAGTTGTTACTTGTTTTATATTTGCCGATGGATGTGCAATAATGAAATCTTTCCCACCCGTTTCTCCAACAATTCTTGGGTAGGTTTTATAATTGTGAATGTTAGTCCCAATTTTTTTCCAAATTTCTTTGAAGATAAATGTGGAACCCGTGTAATGAATTCCAGCAAAATCCGGAGACGCTAAAACGGTATCCGTAATCATAACTGGATCTCCAAAAACTACGTTAATTACGCCGTCTGGAACGCCTGCTTCTTTGAAAACATCAATGATAATTTTTGCAGAAAATACTTGGCTATCACTTGGTTTCCATACCACTACATTCCCCATTAAAGCAGCACTTGCTGGTAAATTTGCAGCAATTGCAGTAAAATTAAAAGGCGTTACAGCATATACAAATCCTTCTAAAGGTCTGTATTCGACTCTATTCCACATATCGGAATTAGACGCAGGTTGGTCTGCATAAATTTGCGTCATAAATTCTACGTTGAAACGTAAAAAGTCTATTAATTCACAAGAAGCATCAATTTCTGCTTGGTGTATGGTTTTTGATTGAGCAATCATCGTAGCGGCATTTATTTTTGCTCGGTAAGGTCCAGCAATTAATTCAGCAGCTTTTAAAAAGATAGCGGCACGTTGTTCCCAAGCCATATTTGCCCATTTTGTTCTGCTTTCTAACGCATTTGAAATGGCTTTTTCTACGTGAGATTTTTCAGCTAAATGATACGTTCCAACAACATGTTGGTGATCATGTGGAGCCGACATATTTCTGGTGTTTCCTGTGAAAATTTCTTCTGAACCAATGTATAATGGCACATCAATTTTTGAATTCCACATCGCTTTGTAAGCTTCTAAAACTCTTGTTTTTTCTGGAGAATTGGATACGTAGCCTTTAACTGGCTCGTTTACTGCTTTTGGTATATTAAAAAATCCTTTTAACATGTATTTGATTATTAGATTATTAGACAAATTAGATTTTTAGTAAAAACCTTAGACAAAAGTACAAAGGATAAATTGAATTCTAAAATAAATTATTCCTTCAAAAGATTTGGTTTCGTTTAATTTATGGCAAAGGGAACAACTAATTTAAAAGTAGGAATTTGAACCTTAAAAAAAGTATTATTTGAGAAATTTGCCATAGTATAAAAACCATTCATAGCCCCTATAGTGCCTTTTAACATACACCCAGACGAATAAATATATTTTTTACCGGGAGCAATTATTGGTGTTTGTCCCACGACACCTTCACCATCAACGGTTTCTGTGTGGTTTAGTGTGTCGAAAATTTCCCAATGCCGAGCTTGTAATTGCACGACATCTGAGCTTAAATTTTCAATAGTAATTTGATAGGAAAAGGCATACAACATTTGATGCTCTTTATAGTAAATGCCTTCGTAGTTTGTAATCACCGAAATTTTAATATTACTTGTAATTTGCGTAACCATTTTTAATTTTTATTATAAATAGTTGTGGTAATTTAATTCTTAATTTCTGTACTATTTGCTCTTCCTATACCGATAATTCTATCGTAACGTTCCGCGCCACCACGGTAATACACTAAAACGATGTACTCATTTTCGGTTTGATAAAAATTGCCATCAATCGCATTTTGCTCGTCAATTTTTCCGTTTTTATCTACTAAGGTATATTGATAATTTGTAAATCCTTGTTTTAGTAAGATGGGTTTTTCATATGTTTTCGTATCGGAATTATATTCCATTTTGTATTCATCTGAAATCTGATAATTGTTAAACATTCCCGTTACATAAATTGATTTTTCTAACGGATTTATATCTGAAGCCAAACCAAAATATACCCATGAATAATCAGCTTCAATTGTATTTTGTGCGGCATTTAAATTATTCACAAAAAAGTTTCCGTTTATGTCAGGAAAATAGGTGTAAATTTTATTTTTTCTTTCTTCGTTTGTATACAAAATGGTATTATAAACATCTCCAGAAGTTACTTTAAAAACCGAGTTAGAAGCGCCTCGAATATTTTTGTTTTCGAAATTTAAAAATTCATTTCCAGCCCAAAATTGGGTTTCTTTATTGTATCTGTAAATGAGTTGTGTACCAATTGTATATTGTGGTTTGATGTTATGAATAGCCGAACTCAGTTTTCCGTTTTGAAAAATAGAAACTTTTACGTTTTCCTTTGGGTTTTGTAACGGTTTATCTTTATAATCGATAAAAAATTCGATATTTTGTTTTTTATTTACGGTTTCCATATCACGAGAACGCCTAATAGTTATGCCAACAGCGGTATCATCTTCGTATATTATGAATTTTTTTGAAAATAGGATTTCTTGATCTTCGTCGAAAATTTTTACGATATAATTTCCACTTTTAATAATTTGATTGAATTTATTTGGAAAACTCAACGTATAATGCGAATAAATTTGTAAACAATTCAACGAGTTTTGATAGTTTTGAATCCGTTGATTATCTAAACCATTTAAATACTCGTTTTTAAGTAATTGACTTGGCGTCCAATCGTAATTGTACTGTTCAATAGTATAAAAATAATCTGCTTCGTTACCGTATAAATCATCAAATTGTAAATCGAAATTTTCACCCAATCTAAAAAACGGAATCGTATTGTTTACATTTTGCGAAAAAGTAACCGTTTTAATATTATAAGGTGGGACTACTTCTTTTTCTTGCGAAAACACGAAAGTAACAGCTAATAAGATAAAGATTTTTAATAATTGCTTCATAGATATGATTTTCAATTCATAAAGATATAAAAACTAATCTAAAAATAATTATTTATATACCACAGGAATAATTTCGTCTTTTGCTAAACAATATTTTTCTACTAAATTAGAAGGAATTGTATTGGTATAATCAATTTCTTCTACAAGGAAACCTATGGTTCTTAATTTGTCAAAATAATCTCTACCATATATTCTAACGTGGTCATATTGTCCAAATATTTTAGCACGTTCTTTTTGATCCGTAATTGTATCATCTGTAAAAGTAACGGCTCTTTTTAAGTCTTGAGGAATTTGAAAAATCCCCATCCCACCTGGTTTCATCACTCTGTATAATTCTTGCATTGCTTTTGTGTCATCAGGAATGTGTTCTAAAACGTGGTTACACAAAATAATGTCGTAAGCGTTATCCTGAAAAGGTAAATTACAAATATCTGCTTTTACATCAGCCAATGGGGAAAGCAAATCGGTAGTAGTATATTCTAAATTTGTTTGTTTTTTAAATCGTTTGTAAAACTCCTGTTCTGGTGCAAAATGTAATACTTTTATTTTTTCTGTTGAAGTAAAAAAGTTAGTTTCATTTTGAAGATATAACCATAACAAACGGTGCCTTTCTAAAGACAACGTACTTGGCGATAACACGTTGTTTCTTTGTGTGCCGTATCCGTAAGGCAAAAACATTCGAAAGCTTTTACCATCAATTGGATCTGTAAATTTATTTCCTTTTAAAAGAAAAGCAATAATTGGTCGTGCCACAATACTTAATCTAATTAAGATAGGACGCGGAATGGTGTTTAATATAAATTTGAAAATTTTTTTCATGGTATTTTGTTACACAGAGTTTCGCAGAGAAATCGCAGAGATTCGCGAAATTTTGTTTTTTATGTGTTTATAAATCGTTTTATATTATTCTTTAAAATTTTAGAATGAAAATTAATTAAAAGCCCTAATGGAAATTCACCTAATTTTAAATAAGTCAAAACTTGAGCTGTATGAACATCTGTAAAAGATTCGACTGTCTTTAATTCAATTACAATTTTATTATTTATTAGTAAGTCAATTCTATAGCCGTGATCTAATTCAATATCTTTATAAATAATTGGTAAAGAAACTTCTTTTCTTACAAAAAGCCCAGCTTTTTCAAGCTCAAATATTAAACATTTTTGATAAGCTGATTCTAACAAGCCTGGTCCAAGAATTTTGTGAACCTCTATTGCACAACCTATTTTTTTATTAGATAAGTCATTTATATCTTCACTTAACTCAGTCATATTTATTTCTTTGTGTATCTCTGTGGAACTTTGTGTATCTCTGTGGAATTATAAAACCAAAGGTTTCTCTCTCAATCCATCTTCTTCATTGCTTACTATCCCAAGTGCTTCATAAATGTAAGCGAATGTTGATAATAATTCTGGTTTTCCGTTTACTATGGCTACATCGTGTTCAAAATGAGCCGAAGGTTTATTATCAGCTGTAGTTATTGTCCAACCATCTTTATGTTGCACAATGTTTTTTGTACCTAAATTTATCATAGGTTCAATGGCAATTACCATACCGTTGACTAATTTTTTTCCATTTCCACGTTTTCCATAATTAGCTACTTCTGGATCTTCGTGCATTTTTCTTCCTAAACCGTGTCCGCACAGTTCTCGAACAACTCCATAACCGTGACTTTCACAATAGGTTTGAATGGCATATCCAATATCTTCCACACGATTGCCTACTTTTGTTTCTCTAATGCCTATATATAAGGATTCTTTGGTAATTTGAAGTAGTTTTTTAGTTGCCTCAGCCACTTCACCCACTTCAAAAGTATAAGCGTGGTCTCCGTAAAATCCGTTTTTTAACGTACCGCAATCTACAGAAATAATATCACCATCTTGTAACGGAATATTGTTGGGAATACCGTGCACTACTTGCGTATTTGGACTCATACATAGCGAATTCGGGAAACCGTACATACCTAAAAATGCTGGTTCTGCACCGTGGTCGCGAATAAATTGTTCGGCTAATTTGTCTAAATATAGTGTGGTAACTCCGGGTTTAATTTCTTTCGCAATCATACCTAATGTTTTGGAAACAATTAGGGCACTTTCACGCATTAATTCTATTTCTTCTGCAGTTTTTATTATAATCATCTTCTTGATATTGAGACTGCAAAAGTAAAAAATTAATCCGGATTTGCTATTGTTTTAAACAAATCGGCGTTGGAAACATAAAATCTATTTTCGATTGAAATTTTCGATAATTGTGCCAGAACTAAATTGTTTTCACGTGTATTAATTAAAAATAACGAACTTTCACCCATATTAAATAATCGTTCTTCGGAATTTAATAAAGTTGAATTGTCTTTTACCAAGTCTGTAATTAGATCTTCTTGTTTTTTTAGCGATTGAATTTCAGCTTTTTGCGATTCAATTTTGTTTATTAATTGTTCTTTTTCAAAACGTAATCCAAATTTTTCCGATTCAATTTTTTGCTTGGTTAATTTTAAGCTTCCGCGTTCTTTTCTTAGAAATAGAGGTATAGCAAAATTTACTCCAAATTTATAATCCTGAAATCGAAATTCTTGAAATTGGTTTGGGTTTGACAAATAATTATAGCCCACATCTACTGTTGGTAGTAATTGATTGGCTTTTAATTTTCTGTCCACTTCAAGCATATTAATTTTATAGTTAATCGCATTTATTTTTGGATGATTTTCTGTTTGAAAATTTATTAAGTTCAATTCATTGGTGTTTAAATACTCTTGAATATTTTTAAATAAATTTATTTCTGGATACATAGTTTCTTCTAATTCAATTGGCACAGCATTGGTTGTCCACAAAAAATTAGATAATTCTAAACGCGCTTTCGTTAGTTTTAGTAGTGCATCTTCTTTGTTTAATCGTCTATTTTTTACGATAATATTTGCTTCTACACTGTCAATTGCAGCTTTATCGCCTTGTTCAATTAAGGTTTTAATTCCGGTTAATCGTATTTCAGCATTTTTTAAATAGGTATCGTATAATGTAAATTCTTCATAGTTTTTTTTCCAATTAAAATAGGAAATAGCTGCTTGGTGCAAAATCTGAATGGCTTGTAATTTTCTTTCAGCGACACTTAAATTAATATTAATTTTTGCTTTTCGTAAATCGGCCATTCGCTGATTTATTAAAAAACCTTGTAGTAATGGAATTGAAATTCCTGCATAATTTAAGCCATCTGTTGGTGTGTTGTTTTGCGGATTTAAAAAAGAACCTTCGTTGCTTTCAAAACCGCCTTTAAATTCTATTCCGTACCAAGTTGGAATTTTAAATCCACCATTAAAAACGGAAAAATATTTTTTATCACCGAATTCTTTATTGTTAAAATCGGCTTCTAATTTTGGGTCAAATGCACCACGAGCCATTAATAAATTGGCTTGCGCTTGCGAAATTTCTAAATCGGCAATTTTAACAAGTGGGTGAAATTTTTTCACCATTCCTAAGTATTCGTTAAAGGACATTTCACTTGTTACTTGAGCACTAACAAATTTAACCGCGAAAAAGAATAATAAATAAAAGGTCTTCATTTTTGTGTTATTTTTCAGAAACATCTTTACTTTTTTCTTTAATTGTTTTGTAATAGTTTGGTGGAAACCCATTAAGAGTTCGCCATACTTCGAACCAAATTGGCACTTCATTTAATAATGCCATAGTTTGTGCTCCAGAACCTATGCTTAATTGTTTTGGCCATTTGTGTTTGTCTTCTTCATCTGGTGCAATTAAAATTCGGTATTTTCCATTTTCTGAAATAAAATTTTCAATAGCGACAATTTTTCCTCCAAAAGTTCCGTAAGATAAATTTGGCCATCCTGAAAATACAATTGTTGGCCAACCATCAAACCAAACTCGAACTTTTTCACCTTTTTGAATTAAAGGAAAATCATTTGGTGAAACATACGTTTCTACTGCAATATCATATTTTGCTGGCATTATGCTTACAATTGGCGTTCCTTCTTTAATATTTTCGCCTAATCCAGATTTTAATGCACGGTTTACATAACCATTTTGTGGTGCGGTTATGTAATACATTCCGTTTCTTATTTTGTAATTTTGATATTGGTTTTCCAATTTGTTTACCTGCGCTTTTGTATCGTATTTATTACTTTGTGCTGTATATTGATCACTTTGTGCTTTTGAGAATTTCTCAGAATATTCGGCATTAATTCTACTAATTTCAACTCTCGCATTTAACAATTCATTTTCGCTGCTTAAGAGTTTGTTTTCTTGTGTGATGATTTTTGCTTCAATTTCTTGAAGTTTTAATCGTTTTTCTTCTACATCGGTTAGCGGTTTTAGACCTTCTTTATTTAGTTGAACCGCACGTTTAAATTGTGTGTTAGCGATTTTTATTTGTGTTTTTATAGCTTCTAAATCCATGCTATCACTTTTTATTTTAAGAATAGCTTGTTTTATTTTGTTTTTAGCTTGTTTTGTTTTTAAGTTTCTTTCATTATTTATTGCACCCATTTGAGAGTCTAATGCACCAACTTTCCCTTCGTATGAAGTTACGGCATCTGCTTTGGCGTCTCTTTGATTTTTTGTATTCTCTACCAAATTTGGATCTAAATAATCCTCTTTTATTTCCGATATGAATAAAATAGTATCGCCTTTTTCAACATAATCACCTTCGTTAACATACCATTTCTCAATTCTTCCTGATATTAAAGATTGAATGGTTTGTGGACGTTGATTTGGTTTTAATGTTGTTACCGCACCAGAACCCGATATGTTTTGTGTCCAAGGAAGAAATAAAAACAAGGCAGTAAAAACCACAAAAAATATAAGAATTTTGTTTAAAATTTTATAATGCTTTTCCTTATTTAATAATTGAACCGAACTAAATCTCTCTAGTTTTTTGTTGTCAATTCTGTTGTTATTTGAAACATTTAACATAATTATTTATTTAAAATGTTACTGATTTTACCTTTTTCCATTGTAATCACTCGGTTGCTATTAGCACTAAATTGTTTGTTGTTAGAAGTTACGACTACAGTCCATTTTTGATTCGGATCCATTAAAAAAGCAATTATTTCTTGCGAAGTAGCAACATCCATTTTATCAGTAGGATTTTCTAAAAATAAAATTCGTGGTTTATGTAAAACACATCTGGCTAACAATATTTTTTGAATATTTGACGATGAAAGTTGTTTGCCATCAGGAAAAATAGATGTTTTTAATCCGTTTGGTAAGGTTTTGATAAAACTCGTTAACTTTAAATTGTCTAAAGCCCATTTGATATCTTCATTTGAGATGTTTGGGTTATTGAAGGTTAAGTTTTCAAAAATAGTACCTTCGAATAAAGTTTCTCCTTGTAAAATGCATCCAAAATGAGTTCGATATTGATTAATGTCCATTTTATTAAAGGTGTCATCGTTAATGATGAAATGTCCTTGACTTGGTTGAATTAATCCAGATAAAATTCGGATTAAAGTTGTTTTTCCTGAACCGTTATCGCCTTCAATAACTATTTTTTCGCTTTGATTTATTTTTAAATTGATATTTTTTAAAGCATTTGTGGTGTCATCTTCAAATTTGAAATTTACGTTTTCTAATTCTAACGATAGATTTATTTGGCAATTTGTTTGGCTCACTTCCGATTCCGATTCAATTTCTAAATCGGTAATTTCTCCTATTTTTTCAACTGAAGTTAAAACATCGTAAAAAGTTTCTAAACCTAAAACTATTTTTTCAACCGAATTAATGACTAATAAAATAATAATTTCAGCTGCAACGAATTGTCCAATATTCATTTGTTGGTTTAATACTAAAAAACCACCAATAAGCAATAAACTTGCTGTGATAATTACTTTAAACCCGATTAATTGCAAAAATTGTCTTTTAATAATTTTGAAATGTTGTTCTCTGTAAGTAATGTAATCGGCCACTAGTTTGTTGTTTTTTTCTAAGGCAAAATCTAAGTGATATGGATTTTTAAAGCTAAAATTATTTCGAGATAACTCTTGTAACCAACCAGCGACTTTATACTTGATTTTGGATTCTTTTAAACTGGTTTTTAAACCTGATTCATAAGAGAATTTGAATATGATATAAAGTAATAACGTTAATAAGATTCCGAAAATAATAAAGAAAGGATGATATAACGATAATAAAATAATTCCAAATAAAATTTGAAGTATCGCAGCTGAAAAATCGGTTAATAATTTTGAAGTTCCCTTTTGGATGGATAAGGTGTCAAAAAAACGATTTGCAATTTCTGAAGAATGTTTGTTATATGTGGATGAAAATTTTAATTTCGGGATGCGATAAGTAAATTCAAATGCCGAACGAATAAATATTTTTTGTTGCAAATTTTCTGTAATTCGCAATTGCATTAAGGAAAGAATCCCTGTAAAAGTAACACTTATAACTACTAAAACTACCAAAACTATCCAAGAAACACTTGCTCTTCCAGCTTGAATAAAGTTTATAATGGCTTGTATTCCTAACGGAAGTGATAAATTAATTATTCCAGCAAAAATGGCATACGAAATAATTTGAATGATATCCTTTCGGTCTAATTGTAATAAATTGTAATATCTTTTTAGTGGTGACATAATTTATTTTTTTAAAATATTTTCTATTAAATGAATGTAAAAGGAAGTTGGGTTTATTTCATCATTACAATTGGTAATGGTTTTTAAATGATTTTTTAAAAAATGTTGATGTAAGGAACCTTGAATAATTGAAGAAACTAAACTTTTTGCATAAGGATATTCTGGATTTACATCGAAAATCATTTTTTCAATGCGATAATTAACTTGCTTGTAAATTAAGAAAAAACCTTCTTTGTTTTCTTCGTCAACGTTTTTATTATATAATGTTTTTGTAAATTCTTCAATTATAATTTTGTTTAAAACAGCTTCGTTAATATGTGCTGTGCTTTTATCGTCATCAATAGCTTCTGTTACAATAGTTATGGCTTTTTTTAATTTTTCTATTTTGTTTTCAATATTGTTTGTAGAAAATACCAAGCGATATTCTATCCAAGCCCAATACCAAGAAGATAAATATACCAATAATTTATGTTTGTTTTCAAAATATCGGTAAATAGAACTTTCATTTGAACCAATTTTTTCGCCCAACTTTTTAAATGTAAATTCTTCAAAACCAATTTCGTCAATAAGTAAAATACTATTTTTAATAATTTTTTTCCCTAAATCAGACGTTTCAGGATCTTTTACGTAGGTTTTTGGATTGACTTGTATTTTTATATTTGCTAATAAATCTTGCATAATTTAGTCTAAATTTGTTTCTTTTTCCCCTTTGAAATCAAATGAATAAAGCAGAACTATATTTAGAAAATCTCTACCTGTTTCATCATTAATTTTATAATCAAATTGATAAATATAACCTGTTTGAATGGCTAAATTTTTAGTAATGTCAAAACCACCGCCTAAAAATAATCTATTTCTTTCAAAAAAAGGTTCGTTATTTGTAAAAAATAATTCATTCCATCCAAGAAGAAAATATTCTTTTTCTTTACTTTTAAATATTGGAAACTTTGCGCTCAACCTATATCTAAATCTGTTTTTATAGCCCAAATTTGTAAATCGCTGTTCCGCTCTGTATCTATGCTCAACACTCATAAAATTAAATGGATTTTTAAATACTAGCTGAATCCAAGTTCTTATTTCTTTTTGTTTTATAGGTGTTGCAAAATTGCCATTTTCACTATATGTATTATAATTTCCAAATCCAGAATTTACATAAAAATTTGGTTTTATTTTGTAGGTAATTCCTGTTTTTACTTCATAATAATGAAAATTATCATAGAATTTCAAACTTCGCAACTGACTTTCAGCAAACACTTGCCATTTATCATTGATTTTTAAATTAAAATTTGTTGTATTCCAAGTTCCTAAATCATTTTGCGAAAAACAAAATGTGCTAAAAAAGATATATAAAAGCAATCTATATTTCATATTATAATTTAATTTTCATAGTTTTTTTAATTAGTTTTTTATATTACGGCAAATATACACTCAATATTGATAGTAATACTATTAATATTGAGATTTTAACTATAATTTATGAAATTTACACAAAAAAACCATCGATTAGATGGTTAATTTTTGAAGTTCAAAAAAAATTATTCTTTCTTTAATTCGAGTTTTTCGGCAAAATAATCACAGAAATCTGTCATGGCTCCTGTCATTTTTTCATCGCCAGTAGCCCGTTGAAACGTATCCGTCATAGCTACTAAAGTTTGATGGAAAAATATTTTCATTTCATCAACTGGCATATCTTTTGTCCATAAATCAATTCGAAGGGTTTCTTTTGCTTTCGCATCCCAAATGGATAATAATACGGTTTTTGCTTCTTCATTATTTACACCGCCGTCTTGTGCTGTCCAAGTTAATTTTTCTGGTACATTATTTTCGTCTAATGCTATAATTACTTTAATTTCAGATGTTTTGCTCATTTTTTTTTGGTAAAAGGTTTTTGGTAAAGGGTTTAAGGTAAAAAATAATAGAACTCTAATTACTGTTTTTTTGGTTTGTATTTCGATTTGTTAAAAATTACTGTTGGTTCTGTTTTTAATAGTTGCTCTAAGGTTACCTCGTTATTTTCCATATAACTTTTTACAATTTGCCAACCCAACCACTGACCAACTCTTCCAGGCGATTCTCTATCAATTTCCAAATAGAATTTAGTAAAAGGTCCGTCTTCTATAAAACGTTGGTAATTTTTTATATTGTTATCGTACAGCAATTTTTCGTCAACTAAATAACTCCACATTTGAAATTCGTTTTCTGTACAGAATTTTTCTTGTATTGCTGTATATCCAATTTTTTGATAATTTGGTGTTTCAGGAAGTAAAATATCTTTTAAATAGTGCAATTTTCCATAATAAATCATTTCACTAATTAAGGTTTTGTCTTGTGAAGGCATTATTTTTCTGAAAGCAAAATTAGTTACTAAATCCGGTAATATTTGGTGCGGCTCTAAGTTGGCTTTTTGATATTCGCCAAACGGGTCATAAAATTTATGATTTTTTCCTAAATACGTATCTAACGAAATTAAAATTAAATCATTCGTGTAAAACGCTTTTTTATCAATTAAAACTTCATTAACTAAAGTAATTACTCTTGGTGTTTTTTCTTCAGGAAAATAATGTTTAATTCTCGAAACTAACATTTCCAAATCGCCTTCAAATTTTGAATTATCTGGAAATTGCTTCGAAACTTCTACATTTAATTCTTTAAAAATAGGATCGTTTAATTTGGCATACCAAATTGAATCTGGAAATTGCGTTGGAAATAAAAACGGATATTGATTTTTTAATTCAGGTAAAGTTTTTGGAGTAGCCGCCGCATATAATTTATCGAAACGTTCAATATTTAAATCTACTGATTTTTTGATGTCTACAATTTCAATGGCATCATTTTTTTTACATTGCAGGAAACAAAAAACTGAAATTAGCAAGAAGATTAATTTTTTCATCGTATGAAATTTACTATTTTTATCAAAAATTACTGAACTGCAAATATATAATTATATACCCAAATTATTTATTAAAATTATGTCAAATAAAACAGCGTTGCATTTAGAAGGAATTCAAACACATATTGTCAATTGGTTGAAAACTTATGCAGAAAATTCTGGTGTAAAAGGTTTTGTTATTGGGATATCTGGAGGAATAGATAGCGCCTTAACCTCAACATTATGCGCACAAACGGGTTTTCCTGTTTTGTGTGTGGAAATGCCAATTCATCAAGCAGAAAGTCATGTAAATAGAGCCAACGAACATATTCATCAATTAAAATCGCGTTTCCCGAATGTTTCTAACGAAAGAGTTGATTTAACGCCAAGTTTTGAAACGTTTAAAAATAGCGTACCAACTTGCGAAAATGAAGCTGCATTGTCATTAACATTGGCTAACACAAGAGCGCGTTTACGAATGACAACTTTGTATTATTTAGCAGGAATTCACGGGTTTTTAGTGGCAGGAACAGGAAATAAAGTAGAAGATTTTGGTGTAGGATTTTACACAAAATATGGTGATGGAGGTGTAGATATAAGTCCGATTGCCGATTTAATGAAAAGCGAAGTAAGACAATTAGCTAAATTTGTGGGTGTGCCCGATAGTATTATTGTAGCTAAACCAACGGATGGACTTTTTGGTGATGATAGAAGCGATGAAGACCAATTAGGCGCTTTGTATGATGAGTTAGAGTGGGCGATGGAAGCAATAGAAAATGGAAAAACTACTGAAAATTTTGTTGGAAGACAAGCCGAAGTATTTAAAATTTACCAACGATTAAATAAAATAAACCAGCATAAAATGCAACCCATTCCGGTTTGTGAAATTCCAAAATCATTAAGAAGTTAAAAATATAATTTTTAAAATCGAGCTAAAACCCGACCTAAATTTTTAGCGATTACTGAAGTTAACGATAAATAATCTTTAATAGTTGTGAGAATTTCTGAATTATCAATGGTAACATCAGAAGTTATGTTGTTTTTGTTTTCTTCAATAATACTGTTTAGTAAATACCATCTGTAAGATAAAATGGTTTCATTAACACTTTGTGCTAAATTTACATTTTTGTCTTCTACTACAATTTTTCTACTTTCCCATTTGTGTAAAATATCTCGTTCTTCAAGCATTAAAATAGACGTTATTTTATTGGCTATTTCTGGTGAAGTTTGCGAAATATATTTATCAATTTCAAATTCGATATTTTCATTATAATAATTTATAATATCGGTATAAATGGTTTTAAACATTGGATTTGACAATTCAATTTCGTCTTCTTGAAGTGCCAAATATATTTTTTCGTATACTTTGTATGAATTGGTTTCCTTTACATCTACAATGTTTCCAGCTTCATCTTTCGATAAAAATGTTTCTGTAAAATCTTCTGTTTTAGAACCGTTAATTAGTAATATTTCAATAATTTTTTGTTCCAATTCGTATAAAATATCAATTTTTTCGGGTTTAAAATCCGCATTGTTTTTATGAACTTCAAATGCTTTTTTCTCTTCGGTATATTTTTTATTGGCTTCAGAAATATCTTTCTTGAGCATTTGGGCTAACGTATTATACAATACGTCTTCCGAAATATCCATAATGCGCGAACATTCTTTTATGTAGACTTCGCGTTTAATTTGGTCAGAAATTTTAGAAATACTATTTACCATATCTCTAATTAATTCTGCTTTTTTTATGGGGTCGTTATTGGCTTCTTTAACTAATAAATCGGCTTTAAACTGAATAAAATCTTTCGAATTTTCGTCTAAATACTGTTTTAAAATCTCAAAGGAATTGTTTTTGGCAAAACTATCTGGATCTTCTCCGTCAGGAAAACTGCAAACTTTTACGTTCATTCCAGCTTCCAGAATTAAATCAATTCCACGGATAGAAGCGCGTAAACCTGCAGCATCACCATCAAAAAGGACGGTAATATTATTGGTTAATCGGTTTACTAAACGAATTTGATCAGGCGTTAATGCCGTTCCAGAAGAAGCCACTACATTTTCAATACCACTCTGATTAAATTGAATTACATCGGTATATCCTTCAACCAAATAGCAATTATCCTGTTTGGCAATAGCTTGCTTGGCTTGAAAAATGCCGTATAAAACTTTACTTTTATGATAGATTTCGCTTTCTGGTGAATTTAAATATTTGGCTGCTTTTTTATCGTTAGTTAAAATTCTTCCACCAAATCCCAAAACGCGTCCACTCATACTTTGAATAGGAAACATTACTCTACCTTTAAATCGGTCAAATGTTTTTTCATCTTCTTGTTTTACGATGGTTAATCCGGTTTTTTCTAAATATTCTAATTTGTATGCTTTTCCTAAGGCTTCTTTGGTAAACGCATCCCAAATATCAGGCGAGTATCCCAATTGAAATTTCTCGATAGTCTCTTTTGAAAATCCACGTTCTTTAAAATATGACAATCCAATTGCTTGACCTTCATCGGTATTGAGCATCGTTTTATGGAAATAATCTCGAGCAAATTCTGAGACCAAATACATACTTTCTTTTTCGTTTGCTTGTTCTATATCTTCATTAGAAACAATGGTTTCTTCTACTTCAATTCCGTATTTGTTTGCCAAATATTTTATGGCTTCAGGATACGTAAAATGTTCGTGTTCCATTAAGAAAGTAACCGAATTTCCACCTTTTCCAGAACTAAAATCTTTCCAAATTTGTTTCACTGGCGACACCATAAACGAAGGCGATTTTTCGTTTACAAACGGCGAAAGTCCTTTCATATTACTTCCGGAACGTTTGAGTTGTACGAAATCGCCAATGACTTCCTCTACACGAGCTTGGTCAAATACTTTTTCTATGGTTTCTTTAGATATCAAAATGTAATGTGATAATTTGAAAATGAGGTAATTTGAAAATTCAAAGTTCGTAAAAATACACATTATTAAATTAAAACAAAAAACCTACAAGAAAATTCCTTGTAGGTTTTGAAAAAAGCATTTTAAAACTCAAATTTTATGCTGTTTTTTAATTCCAATCAAAACGAAGACCTATTGAAATGTTGTTTTGATTTAGTTTAAGATGTTAATCAATATTTTTTAAACTAACAGCTATTTTATTTTTAGTTTTTTTTAAATTTAAAACTTTTCTTTTTACATCTTTATTTACCTCAATTTCATAAATTAAGGAATAAACTTCTTTTAATGTGTCATTGCATTTTCCCACTAAAACTTTAGAATTTTCAACACTTATAAAATTAAAATTTTCGATTTCATTTTTATTTTTTAATTCTTTCAAATATTTATCTGCTGTAATTTTTGCTTGTCTTTTATTTGATTCAGAATTAAAACTAATGTATTGAAACTTGCAACTTGTTACTAGTAAAACAAATAGAATTACTATATATTTCATAATAAATTACTTTTTAATTCCAATCAAAACGAATACCTAATGAAATATTGTTTTGATCTACTGGATTATTTTTGAAAATAGGGTTTAAATCGTATTTTAAATATAACGAAGTTTGTTTGTAACCAATATAAGTACTTACACCGTATGTGAACTCGTTTACATTGAAATCGCCTTTTTGTTTTTCTTTAAATTTATACCCATTTTGTTCGTATTGAATAAATTGTTTTGAGTTGGTATTTACACCTACAAATCCACCTATTCCAAAACGTACTCCTGTATGCGATTTGAATACTTTCTTGTCATCCACTATTTTTGTTTTTGAAAAATCAAATTCTAAATGTATTGGTACCACAAAATACACATTTTTAAAATAGGTTCTATTTGCTTTTGTTTCCAAACCAGCATCTACTAAAACGGTTTGATTATTGGTGTCTGCAAAAACTCTATTGTCTGTTGCGTGAAGGCTATTGTACATAAATCCAGCGCCGTATTTTAAATGTAATAAATTACTTTTGTTTGACAAGCGTGTATTCAAAGTAACACCCCATTCCCAAAATCCAGAACGACCATAACCAAATTGAGAATTGGCCACCATATTGTTGGTTACTAAGTTGTTGTATCCTACTGCGAAAACAACTTGACTTGTGGTTCTTCTTGAAAGTCTTTCCTCTTTTTCCTTTTTAGATTTATATATTTTTAATGCTGGAACATTATATTCTATATAATCATTATCATTGTAATATGTAATTACTTCTTTACCATTTAAAGTGTCAGTTTTGTGTCTGATTTTAGTATTTTCATCATTTAATTTGTTTTGAATGATTGTATCAATTTGAGTTCTATAATTATTGAGATTTGTTTCAATAACTTTAGCAGTTTTTTCTGCTTCTTTCAACTTTAGCGATTCTAATTCTTGTAAACTGATTTTTTTATCTTTGTGAAGTGTTTCTAAAGAATCAATCTTTTGTTTTAATTCTAATTTTTGTTGATAAGAAATAAATTCAATTTGGTATCCTACTTTTTCAATTTGAACACTAAAAGATTCTGGTTTTTTTTTCTGAGCGCATACGGTATTTATCAATGTTAGCAGCGCAATACTGATGTACAAAATAATTTTTTGCATAATTTAGGGTGTTTTAAAAGTTAATTATAATTTCTGTTTACAAATACGGATTTTGCTTGCTTTAATTTTGTGATTGTTTTTTCTTTAAAGGTTTTATCCAATTCTGATTCTACGGTTTGTAATAACTCGTTTGGATTTACTCGTAACGAAGATTTAAACGTGTTTGTATTTCCTGATTTCTTTTGTCCTTGCACTTCTGCCAAAAGCATTTCTGGCGTGGTGTAATTATAAGTTGGTTCTTTAATTTCTTGTTTGGTATTTTCTTTTTTAATTTCGTTTATAGTAACGACTTCTTGTTTTAGAACTGCCGGTTCATAGACTTCTAATTTAGAATTTTCTTTTTGAGCTGTATGGATAATACCACTTTTTATCGTTTCTGACGTAGTACTTGTTGTCGCGTTATTAGCCAATTCATTTTCAGATGAAACACTACTTTCTTTCGTACTTTGTTTGTGCGTTTCAGTTTCTGAATTTGTTTTAGATGTAACAATTTCTTCAGTTGATGGCATCAATTTTGTTTCTTCGGTTTGTTGAAAGAAAACATATCCTACACCCATAAATAAAAGAAATGTTGCTGCAATACTCAACCAAAAAAAGATTTTAGGTTGTTTTTTTTCTTCTGCAAGAGTCAACATAGCGTCTAATTTGTTCCAAGCCGTTTCGGATGGTTCGATTTTACGAAAATTGAATTTTTCTTGTATGTTTTTATTAAAATTATCTTGTTCCATTTTCTTTATTTTTTAATATTGTAATTTGAGATTGCAACATTTTTTTTGCGTGTGATAATTGCGATTTTGATGTGCCTTCTGAAATATCTAATAATTTCGCAATTTCATTGTGTTTATAGCCTTCAATCACAAATAAATTAAACACCATTTTATAGCCATCGGGCAAATTGTCTATTAAAAATTGAATATCATCTACAGAAAAATCACCTTCCATTTCGTAGTTATCTTCTGCTTCAGCATATACTACGTCTTCAATGTTTTTATGATTAAAACTGTTTTTCTTTACTCGTAAATAATCAATACATTCATGAATCATGATACGTTTTATCCAACCTTCAAAACTGCCTTTGTGTTCAAATTTCTTCAAATTGGTAAACATTTTCATAAAACCTGTAAGCATTACATCTTCTGCATGATGCGTGTCTTTTATATATTGTCTGCAAGTACTAAGCATTTTAGAAGCATATTTGGTGTACAACAAATGTTGTGCTTGACGATTGTTTGGAATCGCTTCACTGATTAGTTGTGCTTCTTCTTTATGCAATGCGATTACTTTCATAGATTTAATTAGTCAATGTGCCAATTAGTCAGTGTGCCAATTTATGTGCTTATTACTATAGACGAGAATGATTTAAAAAAGGTTGTATGGAAATTAGTCAATGTGCCAATTAGACAATGTGTCAATTTATGTGCTTATTTCTACTGTCTATTTTATAATTAAAAAGGTTGCATCAAATTGGCTAATTGAAAATTGAGCAATTGACACATTGACTAAATCTTTCTATCAATAACGTAGTTTACCATTAAAACAAGGGAATCTTTATATACAGATTCAGGAAAATCTTTGATAAGTACTAAAGCTTCTTGTTGAAATTGTATCATTTTATGTTCGGCATAAGATAAACCTCCCTGATTTTTCACGAAGGCAATTACTTCTTTTACTCGTTTTTTATCTTTATTGTGATTTTTTATGGAATTAATCACCCAACTTTTTTCTTTTGAAGAACAGTTATTTAGTGTGTAAATAAGTGGTAAAGTCATTTTTTGTTCTTTGATGTCAATGCCTGTTGGTTTTCCGATGGCATCTTCTGTGTAATCAAATAAATCATCTTTTATTTGAAATGCCATTCCGATTAATTCGCCAAATTTTCGCATTTTTTCAATTGTTTTCGATTTATCTGGCGCAACTGCACAAGCACCAAGCGAACAACAAGCAGCTATTAGCGTGGCTGTTTTTTGTCGAATAATTTCGTAATAAATGTCTTCTGTAATGTCTAATTTTCTGGCTTTTTCTATTTGAAGTAATTCGCCTTCACTCATTTCTCTTACCGCTACAGAAATTATTTTAAGTAAATCAAAATCGTTATTATCTATAGAAAGTAATAATCCTTTAGAAAGTAAAAAATCACCAACTAATACCCCAATTTTATTTTTCCAAAGCGCATTTATAGAAAAAAAACCTCGACGTTTATTGCTGTCGTCTATAACATCGTCATGCACTAAAGTTGCGGTGTGAATAAGTTCTATAACCGATGCGCCTCTATAAGTTCTGTCATTTACCGTGCCACCAGAAATCATTTTTGCAGTTAAAAACACAAACATTGGTCGCATTTGTTTCCCTTTTCGATTGACGATATAATGCGTAATACGATTTAATAAGGCGACTTTTGAAGACATGGCCAATTGAAACTTTTTCTCAAAAAGTTCCATCTCGAAAGCTATGGGTTCTTTTATTTGCTCGGTTATTTTCATTACCTCAAAGATACTACACATTACAGTATTAGAAAAATATTTTTTTTATATTAAACCTTTTAGTTAACTTTGTGTCTAATATGTTGAACATTAAATTTTTAAAGATGAAAAAAACAGCAAAATTTTTATTTCCAATTTTAGTATTGGTAGCTTTTTCCGCTTGTGAGAAAGAGAATGCAATTACTGCAGATCCGTTAACTTCGGAAGATGCTTTAATAAATGCGAAAATTGATATGGCTAGTGATGACATATCAAATATTACAGATCAATTATTTGATAATGTTGATGGAAGTACTATTTCTTATAGAGGTATAAACAATGACAATTCTGTGTTTTCAAATTGTGCTACAATTACAAGAGTGCCAGCTTTTGGAACGGTTATTACTCCAGGAACTCTAGTAACGAAAACCATTGATTTTGGAACAACAGGATGTACGTTGAATAATGGGAACATAGTGAAGGGTAAAATTATTATTAGTTTTGTTTTTCAACCAACAGCGGTTTCTCATACAGTAACCTATACATTTGATAATTTTTATCACAACAATATTAAATTTGTTGGTACAAAAACATTTACTCGTTCTTTAACCGCTGCTACAGCAACATCTGCGCCACATCCTATCGTAGTTATGTTATTGGACATGACCATTACGATGCCAAACGGAGACGTTTATACGCGTGTAGGAACAAGAACAAGAGAATTAGTCGAAGGGTTTAGTACTACTCAAATTTTCGCGGATAACATTTATAAAATTACAGGAAACTGGACTACCACGCATCCAAACGGAACCATTCAAACGGCAACAATTACTACACCTTTAAGAGCCAAAATGAGTTGTTTAGCCGTTCCTAATCCTAAACCTATATTAGTTTTTGGAGTTATTACTTTTGTTAAAAATGGCGTAACCGCTACTTTAGATTACGGAAATGGAGATTGTGATAACACAGCTGTATTTACAATCAACGGAGTTTCTTATACAATTATAATTGGGAATTAATACAGCACTAATACAAATAAAAAGAGAAGCATTTGCTTCTCTTTTTTTATGATTTATTAGCTAATTGTCCGCAAGCGGCATCGATATCTTTTCCTCTACTTTTTCTTACTTTTACTATAATATTGTTTTTTTCTAAAGCAGCAATATAGTCTTTTGTAGCTTGTTCGCTGGCTTGTTGAAAATCGCCATCATCAATAGCGTTGTATTCAATTAAGTTGACTTTACAAGGCACATATTTGCAAAATTTTACTAAAGCATCAATAGAAACTTTGTTGTCATTTATATCTTTCCAAACTACGTATTCATAAGTAATTTTGCTTTTAGTTTTGGCGTACCAATATTCTAATGCTTCCCGTAATTCGTTTAATGGGAAGTTTTTGGTAAATGGCATAATCTCATTTCTAGTCGCTTCAATAGCTGAATGTAAAGAAACCGCTAAATTAAATTTCACTTCATCATCAGCCATTTTTTTAATCATTTTAGAAACTCCAGAAGTAGAAACGGTAATTCGTTTTGGCGACATACCTAAACCTTCGTTTGATGTAATCATATCGATTGCTTTCATTACGTTGGGGTAATTCATCAAAGGTTCGCCCATTCCCATAAAAACAATATTCGAAAGTGGCCTGTCGTAATACAATTTACTTTCATTATCTATTGCTACCACTTGGTCGTAAATTTCACCGGGTGTTAGGTTTCTCATTCGTTTTAATCGGGCAGTAGCACAAAAATTGCAATTTAAACTACATCCAACCTGACTCGATACACAAGCAGTTGTTCTAGTTTTTGTGGGAATCAGGACGCTTTCAACAATTAAATCATCGTGTAAACGCACCGCATTTTTTACGGTTCCGTCTTCACTTCGTTGCATCGTATCCACTTTTACGTGATTAATTACGAAATTGGCTTCTAACATAGTGCGCGTTTCTTTAGAAACATTGGTCATACTTTCAAATGAATGTGCGCTTTTGCTCCACAACCATTCGTAAATTTGATTACCACGAAACGCTTTATCGCCATTAGTAACAAAGAAATCTCGTAATTGCTCTTTAGATAAAGCGCGTATGTCTTTTTTTTCTACTTGCATGGTGCAAAAGTACTATTAAAGTGCCAATTAATCAATTTTCAATATGCCAATTTAATGAAACGCTGATTTATTAATTTTAGAAATTTCTTTAATCTGTGTTTAAACAATTGGAATTTGTACTTTTGTACTTTGAAATTTTAAAAAATTATGCACTTTATATCTGAAGATTTAGAAAATTACGTAGCCAATCATTCGCAACAAGAACCAGAATTATTGGTGCAGTTGAATAAAGAAACGCATCAGAAAATTTTGCAACCACGAATGCTAAGCGGCCATTTTCAAGGTAGAGTTTTGAGTATGTTATCTAAAATTATACATCCGAAATCTGTTTTAGAAATTGGAACCTATACGGGTTATGCTGCCTTATGTTTGGCAGAAGGTTTACAAGAAAACGGTACATTAGACACTATTGATATTAATGAAGAATTGGAAGAAATTCAAAAAAAATATTTTCAATTGTCTGACTATTCCAATCAAATTGCGCAACATATTGGCGATGCCATTGAAATTATTCCTACTTTAAATAAAAAATTTGATTTGGTTTTTATTGATGCAGATAAAGAAAATTACATTAATTATTTTCATTTAATTGTGCCTTTGATGAATAAGGGTGGTATAATTTTATCTGACAACGTATTGTGGAGTGGTAAGGTTTTAGAAGAAGTAAAAACAAACGACAAAAGCACGCAAATTTTACTTGATTATAATAAAATTATTAATGAAGATTCTCGTGTAGAAACAGTTTTGTTACCTATTCGAGATGGCTTGACGGTTACTCGCGTGTTGTAGGTTTTTTGAATTTTAAAAAATACGATTCATAATATTTATAAGATAAATGAGCCATAATTAGGGTCAAAAAAATAATTGAAAAGGTATAACTAAAAATATAAAAAATTCCTTGTATTTTATTTTCAATCTGCAACTTTATATATATCAAACCTACAATTTGCATCGCAATGGCATGAAACATATAAATACCGTAAGATATTGTTCCTAAATATTTTAAGGATCGGTTTTCTAAAATAAAAATTGGTTTTTTTGAAAGCACAGTTAAAAATAAACCAAATAATATCATACTAAACACATAATATTGGTTTTCGTTAAGGATGTTTTTAAACAAATTACTCAAAAGATAAATTAATGTTATTAAATAAATTAAATTAGAAAATAATTTATTAAAATGTGTTTTTTCAAAATAGACGGAACAAAGCCCACTAAATGTAAAAAAGAAAAAATACATTTTATATTCTGTCATTAAAGGA
>NZ_JBBALQ010000003.1:0-226547 GCF_040402955.1 Flavobacterium sp.
AAATGGTGGTCAATTTAAACTGGAAAGTGGTGGTCAATTTGACCGGATTTTCCAGTATGGATTAATAAAATTGTTTTTCGGTTTATTTTATTAAATTCTTTTGTTATATTGCAGTAAGTTATAAATGTAGCCACAAAATGGCCACACAAAGATAATAAAAAATCCCAAAACATTGAAAATCAATAGTTTTGGGATGTAAGTAGTGACCTTGTCTGGATTCAAACCAGAAACCTCTTGAGCCGTAATCAAGTGCGCTATTCAGTTGCGCCACAAGGCCTATTTTTGTGAGTGCAAATATAAAACTATATTCGATATTTTAAAATATTATTTTTGTTTTTTTTCTAAAGCGTGAATCGTAACAAAATAGCGCCAAGCTATAATTGCCTTTTGTAATTTTGTAGCTTTCGCTAAATCAATACGTTGCTTGGAATAACTTGGCAAAATCGCTTTATTAATTTTGGCTAAAATTTTAAACATTATTCTTTATTTTTGAGCAAAACTAGTAAAAAAATATGCCAATTCAATTGTCAATCAAAATCATAATTCAAATCTAACACCTTTATTCTTTCAAAATCATAAAAATTTACTGTTTTCTTTCAAAATAAATCTTAATTTTGTGCAACTATGCAAAAAATCATAAACATATTAAATAAACGTGCCCGATTTGACTATGAAATTATAGACAAATACGACGCTGGTATTGTACTTACAGGAACAGAAATTAAATCGATACGATTAGGAAAAGCATCAATTGCGGAAAGTTTTTGCGAGTTTAACGAACAAACCGAATTGTTTTTAATTAACGCCACAATTGAAGAATATGCTTTTGGGACACATTACAACCACAAAGCCAAAAGCGAGCGCAAACTATTATTAAATAAAAAAGAGCTTCGTAAACTAGATAAAGATTCGGATAATAAAGGGTTAACAATCGTGCCTTTAAAATTATATACGAATGAAAAAGGATTTGCAAAAGTTGAAATTGCGTTGTGCCGTGGTAAGAAAAATTACGACAAGCGTGAAACGATGAAAGAAAATGATACCAAACGAGATATTGCTAGAATTAAGAAAGAGTTTAGATAATGTGGCAATGTGTCAATTAGACAATTAGATAATTAAAAACCAGAATTTTCAAATGAAAATTCTGGTTTTTTACTTTTAACTTTGCAACTATGTGACTTTGTTACTTTTTACTTTTCCCTTTATCCTTTTGCAAATCCGTTTTTAGCTTTTCTAAATCGGTTTTGGTTTTTTCCAATTCTTGTTTTAGTTTTTCTAAATCTGATTTGGTGGTATCATCTTTTGATTGAACGTTTTTTTCAACTTTCATTTTACCAATTTGGTTTCCATTTCCAAAATTTTCCGAGAAAATCATTGTGTTGCCTTTTCCATCAGAATATTTTTTGGTTGTGGTTCCGTTTTCATCGGTTTTTTCTTCTTCTAATTGCATATCTGGATTGTCACCTAACATTTCACCATCTTTAAAAGTAAATGATTTAAAATTCCCTCCTAAAGAATCCATTTGAAATCCACCTTGTAATTCTTTAAATTTATCTAAATCAATGGTATTTCCATCTACTAAACCTCTAAAAACGTTATTGTCTAAATTCATAAACATATCGTTATTAAACATCCCGTTAAAACCTTTCATATCGAAACCATTTGCAAACATATCATTTTGTGAAACGCCAGATTCAATATTAATTAGGCCTTTTCCTGTGCCATCAAATTGCTTTTTAATTGATATTGGTTTAATCGGCGTTTCCCCGCTTACATTATAATTTCCAGAATTTCCATCTTGGTCTTTATAAGCAATTTTAATAGCTGTAATTTGCTTTTTATCGTTACGCTTTACACCAGAAAACGAAACTTCAAAATCGAATTTCTTAGCATCTGTTTCATCTTGTTTCAATTGCGCATCAGTCATAGCGTTATCAATTCGAAATTCGAAACTCTTGTTTTTGGATTGTGACATTTGATTGAAACGATTGTTTTGAGCAAAAGTTGTGATTGGCAAAATAGTGATTGCAGTAGCCAATACGATTCTTTGAAATACCATTTTAACATTCATAATTTTAGATTTTAATTTTTAAAAAGTCAAAAATAGGATTTTTATAAAAACGAAATTTTAAAATTTTGTTAATTAACGAGTTTTAACATTTTTTTCTTTTTCTACCAAACGAAAAACATAAATACCTATTAAAGAACCAATAATACCAAGCGTTCCCATAAATAACCAATTGGCTTGATACCCATAATTATCAATAATTAACATACCAACTTTAGCACTTATAATATGTGCTAAACTATAACTCATTGTAAAAATGGCCATATAACGACCTTGTTGGTGTTTTGGTGCTCTGCTAATTGCAAACGCATTCGAGAACGGAAAATTAAACATTTCTGAAAACGTCATAAAGAGCATCATAATTAATAAAATACCAGCCCAAGTATTTACTAACATTAAAAATAAGCTGATACTCATTAAAAAACAACCTAATATAATGACTTTTAATTTGTCTTTTTTATGCTTCTCAATATAATTTACAATTGGCATTTCAAGTAAGAAAACCAAAACACCATTTAAAGTTAGTAACAAACCTGTTTGTAATTCGGTTAATCCAAATTGTTCTCTATGATAAATAGGAATGGTAGTAAATAATTGGAAAAACATAATTCCTACAATTAAAGATGTGGTTAAAAACAACCAATAAATTTTATCTTTAAAAACCGACTTTACTATGACATCGCCAGGTTGGGTTTTATCTAAATAGGTTGATTTTTTCTTTTCTTTAACTTTAATCCAGAAAATTAAAATGGCAATAATACAGGTTAATCCGTCCACCCAAAACAAGCCCTTGTAACCAATACTCATTATAATTAATCCGCCTAACGCAGGTCCGGCAGCAAATCCTAAATTAATTGCCAATCTAACTAAAGTTAAAGCTCTTGTTCTGTTTTCTGGTTTTGCATAAGCACCCAGCGATACAAACATAGCGGGACGGAACATATCTGAAACAGACATAATTAAGAACATACTAATACATAAACCGTAAAAAGAGGTAACAAATTGCAACCCGAAAAACATCAATCCGCTTACTAGTAAACTGAAAATCATTATTTTATAAAAACCAATTGCATCTGATAATTTTCCTCCTAACCAAGAACCTAGTAAAGAACCTAAGCCAAAAAACACCATAATGGTTCCTACTTGAGAATAAGAAAAATGTAAATCTTCGTGTAAATATTTAGATAAAAATGGCAAAACCATAGTTCCTGCCCTATTAATAAATGTAACAAGAGTAAGAATCCAAATTTCTCGAGAAAAACCTTGAAAGTTTGAAATATATTGGCGAAACGCTTTTTGAATCATAATAAAAAATCAGATACAAATTTAGATAAATAACTTGTTAAAATATGTTATTTTTGTGAAAACAATTTAATGAAATTTGTAAATTTACATACTCATTTTTATACTAATTCCGATTCGATATTGGAAATAGTAAATCAATATCCAAATGAATTTATAGATGCTATTCCGCACTATTCTATCGGGATTCATCCTTGGTATATTGTTGATGAACATGTAACTGAAGATTTAAATACTATTAAAACTAAACTTCAATCAAACGAATGTATTGCTCTAGGTGAATGTGGTATAGATAAAAGAATCGAAAAGAAAATTGAAGTACAAATTGATGTTTTCGAATCGCAATTATCCCTTTTGAATGAAATTTCGAAACCTGTAATTTTACATTGTGTTGCGGCATTTGATGAAATCATTTCTTGTAAAAAAAATAGTAATTTTCAATCGCCATTTATCATTCATGGATTTTCAAAAAATATTCCATTGGCAAAACAACTTTTAAATCAGGATTTTTATTTGTCATTTGGAAAATATTTACTTCAAAATCCAGAAATGGAATCGGTTTTTAAATATGTACCAAACGATAAAATTTTCTTAGAAACCGATACAATATCGGAAAGTTTGGAAGAAGTTTATACTTTTGCAGCAAAATATAAAAATATTTCTGTGGAAGAAATGAAAGGAATAGTTTGGAACAATTACCAATCTGTTTTTACAAAAAAGCAATAAATTATGGCAAAATGGCAAGAAAGAGCCGCTTTATTATTTAAAGAAGAAGGCTTAAATAAATTAAAAAATTCAAACGTATTAGTTGTTGGCTTAGGAGGTGTGGGTTCATTTGCAGCCGAATTTTTAGTTCGTGCTGGAGTGGGGAAATTGACAATTGTGGATGGCGATACTGTTGATATCACTAATATTAACAGACAATTACCTGCTTTGCACAGCACCATTGGCCAACCTAAAGTTACGGTTGTTGCGAATAGATTAATGGATATCAATCCAGAATTAGAGTTAACTTGCTTGGAAGAATTTTTATCACCGGAAAGAGCTTTAGAGATTGTAACACCAGAATTCGATTATGTTATAGATTGTATTGATAGCATCACCCCAAAATTGAATTTAATTATTGCTGCCAAACGCAAACGGGTCAAAATTATTTCATCAATGGGCGCTGGAGGAAAAATGGATGTTTCAAAAGTTAAAGTTACAGATATCACAAAAACAGTAAATTGTTTTTTAGCAAAAACCATTAGAAAACGCTTGAAGGAAGTAAAAATAGATAAATTAAAAGTGGTTTTTTCATCTGAAATTCAGGATGAAAGTAGCTTGAAGATGACAGACGGCTCAAATTATAAAAGATCGTTTTACGGCACAAATAGTTGGATGCCCGGACTTTTTGGATTATATGCTGCTGAAACCGTTGTGAAAAATTTGATTATGGAATAAAATAATTAAACCTGACAGGTTTTTGAAACCTGTCAGGTTTATTAGAATCTGAAACAAGTTCAGATTGACAAATATTGGTTTTTATTTTGTTAAATACGCTTGAACGTTATTAAAAATGCGTTCCTCAATATTTGAAATATCTTCTTTTACGAATTTTTCTCCTAAAATATTTTCAAATAATTCAATATATCTATCTGAAACAGTTGCTATATATTCTGTAGTCATTTCCGGAATTTGTTGACCGTCTTTACCTTGAAAACCATTTTCAATTAACCAACGACGTACAAATTCTTTAGACAATTGCTTTTGTTCTTCATTATTGTTTTGTCTTTCTTGATATCCTTCCGCATAAAAATAACGAGAAGAATCTGGTGTATGAATTTCGTCAATTAAAACAATTTTTCCTTCTTTTGTTTTTCCAAATTCGTATTTTGTATCTACTAAAATTAAACCTTTTGAAGCGGCAATTTCAGTCCCTCTTTGGTATAAATCTCTTGTATATTTTTCTAACACTAAGTAATCTTCTTCAGCTACAATTCCGTTAGCTAAAATAGCTTCACGCGAAATATCTTCATCGTGTGAACCGTTATCTGCTTTCGTTGTTGGCGTAATAATTGGTGTTGGAAATTTATCATTTTCTTTCAAACCTTCTGGCATCGTAACACCACAAATCGTTCTTTTTCCTAAAGCATATTCTCGAGCAGCGTGTCCAGATAAATAGCCACGAATTACCATTTCAACTTTAAAGGGTTCGCATAAATGCCCTACAGCAACATTTGGATCTGGAGTAGCAATTAACCAATTTGGTACAATATCTTCTGTTAATTGCATAAATTTTGTAGCAATTTGATTTAATATTTGTCCTTTGTAAGGAATGCCTTCAGGCAAAACGACATCAAAAGCAGAAAGCCTATCGGTAGCAATCATCACCAATAAATCGTCATTGATGTTGTAAACTTCTCTAACTTTTCCTCTGTAAACTGATTTTTGACCTGTAAAATTAAAATTTGTAGTGGTTATTGTGTTCATTTTATTGTGTGGTTGTTTTTATTTTGCAAAAGTAGTTTTAAAATCATTTTTTAACAAAAAAAGAGGCGTTTATTTTAACGCCTCTTTTGAAATTAATCCGTATTCTCTATACTTTTATAAGCATTAATTACTGCTTTTACCAATCGGTGTCGAACAATATCCTTATCATCAAGATATAAAATTCCAATTCCATCCACATCTTTTAGAACCAAAATAGCTTCTTTTAATCCAGAAATGGTTCTTCTTGGTAAATCTACTTGTCCTGGATCTCCAGTTATGATAAATTTTGCGTTTTTCCCCATCCTTGTTAAGAACATTTTCATTTGAGAATGTGTGGTGTTTTGCGCTTCATCTAATATCACAAAGGCATTATCTAAAGTTCTTCCACGCATAAATGCCAATGGTGCAATTTGTATAATTCCTTTTAATATATAATCTTCAAGAGTTTGTGGAGGCAACATATCGCGTAAAGCATCATACAAAGGTTGCATATATGGGTCTAATTTTTCTTTCATATCACCAGGAAGAAATCCTAAATTTTCCCCTGCTTCCACAGCTGGACGTGTTAAAATGATACGTTTAACTTGTTTTTCTTTAAGTGCTTTAACAGCAAGTGCCACTCCCGTATAAGTTTTTCCAGTTCCGGCTGGACCTACTGCAAAAACCATATCGTTTTTAGCTACAAAATCAACTAATTTTTGCTGATTGGGTGTTATGGCTTTAATTAACTTCCCTCCTAACCCGTGAACTAAAATTTGATCACCTTTAGGCATTTCTCCTGTTTGTTGAGCATCACCTTCAATAACACGCATAATTACATTGTCGTCAATGGTATTAAAACGTGTAAAATGTGTCATTAAACGACGAAAGCGTTTTTCGAATTCTTCTAAAACTTCAGCTTCTCCAAAAGCCTTTAAAATGGTACCTCTCGCAACAATTTTTAATTTCGGATAATACTTTTTTATTGTTTCTAGATGAGTGTCGTGTGCGCCCCAAAAATCTTTAGGTGCAATGTTTTCCAATTCAATAATTTTTTCGTTCAAAGGCTTTAATTTTAAATTGTTTTAAATCTGTAAAAAAAAGAGTAATTTTGTAACATTCAAATATAATAAAAACAACCTTTCCATTTCAAATAAGTTATAAACAATAAAATGTCAATAATTACGCTTACTACAGATTTTGGTTTAAAAGACCATTTTGCGGGAATTTTTAAGGGTAAGATATATTCATTATTTCCTGAGACTACTATTATTGATATTTCTCATTCTATAGATAAATTTAATATTTTAGAAGCCATTTATTTACTTTCTACTTCCTATTCACATTTTCCAAAAGGGACAGTACATATTGTTGCTGTTGACGCCACAAGAAATGCAGATACTATTCATATAGCTATGTTGTATGATGGACATTATTTTATTGGTGCCGATAATGGCATTTTTGGCGGTTTAGCAAATAAAAAAAATCCAGATAAAATAGTGCAGATTACTATTCACGATAGATTACTAGACGGTTCTAGCGATTTAGATGTTTTTGCTACAGTAGCAACTCATCTAGCAAAAAGTGGCGAAATGACTGTAATTGGCACACCACTGACTGATATTAAGAAAATGAATATGCTGGTACCGATTTTGGATCAAAATTTAAATTCTATTCGCGGACATATCATTTACATTGACGATTTTGGAAATTGTATAACTAATATTTCGAAAAAATATATTGAAGAAGTAGCCAGAGGAAGACAATATAGCGTTCGTTTTTCTGTTTACACTATTAAAAGAGTAAAAAGCGATTATGCCGATTTTAAAAACAACAAATCAGCAGATTTAAATGCGATGGCAGGAAATGAAATTGCACTTTTTAATCAAGATGGATTTTTAGAAATTGCGGTTTACAAAAGCAACCCTAATCGTTCAGGTTCGGCATACACTTTATTAGGTTTGAAGATGCAAGATACCGTAATTGTAGAATTTGAATCTTAGGTGTTAGGTTTAGGGTTTAGGGTTTAGGGTTTAGGGTTTAGGGTTTTGGAATTTGGAATTTGGAATTTGGAATTTGGGTTTTGGGTTTTGGGTTTTGAAATTTAAATATTAGAATTAAAATAAAAATATATGTTGGTACGAATTGTAAAACTTACCTTTCAAGAAGATAAAATAGCCGCTTTTTTAAACAATTTTAACGAAGTTAAACATCAAATAAAAAGTTTTGAAGGCAATGAATTTTTAGAATTGTATCAAGACAAACAAGATATTCGCATTTTCTTTACTTACAGTTATTGGAAAGACGAAGAAGCTTTAGAAAAATACAGAAAATCAGCTTTATTTAATGAGGTTTGGAGTTACACTAAAACACTTTTTGCCGACAAACCAGAAGCGTGGAGTGTGGATAAATTAGATACTTTATTATAAAGTTTCAAGTTTATAAATTACTTTTGTTAATATAAAACAAGCATAATATATGAAAGCAGTATTGCTACGTGAAATAAAATCTTTTTTTGGTTCGCCAATTGGTTACTTAGTGATAGCCATTTTTCTGTTATTAAACGGATTATTTCTTTGGGTTTTTGAAGGAGATTTTAATATTTTAAATTCTGGATATGCGGATATGAGTCCGTTTTTTAAACTAGCGCCTTGGATACTAATTTTCCTGATTCCAGCAGTAACTATGAAAAGTTTCTCTGATGAAAAAAAGCAAGGCACATTAGAAATACTTTTTACCAAACCTTTAAGTTTATGGGAAATTGTTAATGGTAAATTTCTTGGGGCGTTTATTTTAATTTTAATTGCCCTAGCACCTACACTTTTTTATGTGTTTATAGTTTCAAGTTTTACAGCAGCTCAAAGTACTTTCGATTATGGAAGTGCCATTGGTTCGTATTTCGGATTGTTATTCTTAATTGGTGCTTACACTTCTATTGGTATTTTCACTTCTACCCTTTCAGACAATCAAATAGTAGCTTTTATTATTGCCGTTTTTTTATGCTTTTTCTTTTATTTTGGCTTTGACGGATTAGCTAATTTATTTGGTAATTTCAGTGGAATTATTAAAACGTTAGGAATGGATTTTCACTTTAAAAGTTTGAGTCGTGGTGTGATAGATACTCGTGATATCATTTATTTTATTAGTATCATCATTTTATTTTTAGCAGGAACTGTTTCTCAACTTAAATCGCTTAAATGGTAATGAAAGACGTTCAAAAAAATAGTTTAAAGAAATTAGGGTTTTTAGCGATTGGTTTATTTATTTTAAACTTTGCGAGTTATTATATTTACAAACGTTTCGATGTCACGCAAGACAAAAGATATACACTTTCTGAAACCACTAAAAAAATTATTGATGGTGTAGATTCACCTTTACTTATTGATGTGTTTTTAGAAGGCAATTTTCCTGCCGATTTTAAGAAACTTCAAACGGAAACGCGACAATTATTAGAAGAATTTTCAGCCTATAATTCAAATATTACGTTTCAATTTGTAAATCCTATTGAAAAAGAAGAAGAACGTGTAGAAATAATGAAAAAATTCTTCGATAAAGGTTTAACACCAATTAATGTTACCGTTGAAGAAAAAGGAAAACAAACACAAGAAGTAGTTTTCCCTTGGGCAGTTGCCAATTATGGTGATAAAGGTGCAAAAGTGCAATTGTTAAAAAATTTAATGGGCGCTTCAACGGAGAAAAAAGTAGAAAGTTCCGTTCAACATTTAGAATATGCATTTGCAGAAGCCATTCATAAAATATCAAAAGAAAAACAACGTAAAATTGCAGTTATTAAAGGAAATGGCGAGTTAGAAGACATTCAAATTGCCGATTTTTTAAAAACCATTCGTGATAATTATTATATCGGACCTATAACTTTAGATTCGGTGGCCTCACAACCTAAAGAAACATTAAAAGCTTTAAATGTATACGACTTGGCTATTGTTGCGAAACCAAGAGAAAAATTTACTGAAGCCGAAAAACAAGTGTTAGATCAATTCATAATGAAAGGTGGAAAAACACTTTGGTTAGTAGATGGTACAACAGCTGAAATGGAAAATTTGTACAATGAAACTGGTACAACTTTAGCCGGAATAAACGATTTAAACTTAACCGATATGTTCTTTAAATACGGATTTAGGATTAGTCCGCAATTAATTAAAGACGAATATGGTACTCCTATAAAATTAGCTTCTGGTAATGAAGGAAGTGAAACTCAAATGGAAACCTACAATTGGAAAATGGCACCATTTATTTATCCTGCTTCAAAAAAACACCCGATTGTAAAAAATACGGATGGCGTAAAATTCGACTTTTGTTCGCCAATTGAACTTTTAAAATCATCGCATTCAATAACCATTTTATTGGAAAGTTCTCCTTATTCTAAAACCATTGGAATACCAACTGTGGTGTCTTTGGATATGATTTCAGAAGAAACAACACCTAAAGATTATCCAAATGGTGGACTAATTCCAGTAGCCGTTTTATTAGACGGCTCATTCACATCAATGTATAACAATCGTGTGTTGCCTTTTAAAGATGGTAAATTTCTATCAAAAAGTGCTCCAACAAAAATGATAGTAATTTCTGATGGTGATGTGATTAAAAATCAAATTGACAAAGGCGCACCTATTGAATTAGGATATGATAAATACACCAGTCAATATTTCGGAAACAAAGAGTTTTTATTAAATAGCGTAAATTATTTATTAGACGATAACGGACTTATTAACATTAGAAGTAAAGATGTCACCCTTCCTTTATTAGATAAACAGAGCGTACAAGACAACTACAGTCAAACACAAATGCTAACAGTAGCGTTACCTATTGTTTTATTGGCAATATTCGGATTTATATTTACGTATCTAAGAAAGAAAAAATATAATTACTAGTTGTTAATAAGTATATTTTTAGATTTAATTGTAACCCATTATATTTGTAAAAGCAAAAAAAAATAAAAAATGATGAATTTTATAGTATCCAGTTCGTATTTATTAAAACAATTACAAGTTTTAGGAAGTGTTATTAATAGTAACAACACCTTACCTATTCTTGATAATTTTTTATTTGAGTTAGATAATAATCAATTACACGTTTCAGCTTCCGATTTAGAAACTACTATGTCGGCAAGTTTAGAAATTGAATCAAATAGTAAAGGAAGTGTTGCCATACCAGCAAAATTATTATTAGATATTTTAAAAACATTTCCAGAGCAACCTTTAACGTTTACAGTTGAAGAAAACAATACCGTTGAAATTAGTTCAAATTCTGGTAAATATGCGATTGCTTATGCTGCTGGGGAAGAATTTCCAAAAGCAGTAGCTTTAGAAGATCCTTCGACTACAATAATTCCTTCAGAAGTATTGGCTACAGCAATTGGGAAAACCATTTTTGCAACAGGAAACGACGATTTACGTCCAGTAATGAGTGGTGTATTTTTCCAATTTTCTACAGAAGGATTAATTTTCGTAGCTACAGATGCACATAAATTAGTAAAATATGCTCGTGCAGATGTAAAGGCATCTCAAAGTGCGGAATTTATTATGCCTAAAAAACCTTTAAATATTTTAAAAGGAATTTTAGCTACTTCAGATGCAGAAGTAAAAGTAGAATATAACGATTCAAACGCAACCTATTCATTTGAAAACTACATATTAACGTGTCGTTTAATTGATGGAAAATATCCAAATTACGAAGCGGTAATTCCAAAAGAAAATCCAAATAAATTAATATTAAGTCGTGTTACTTTTTTAAATTCAGTGCGTCGTGTAGCCATTTTTGCTAACAAAACTACGCACCAAATTCGTTTAAAAATTGCAGGAACAGAATTAAATATTTCAGCAGAAGATATCGATTATTCAAACAAAGCAGACGAACGTTTAACGTGTGATTATCACGGAGACGATTTACAAATTGGTTTCAACTCTCGTTTTTTAACCGAAATGTTAAACAACCTAACAAGTGACGAAATTCAATTAGAAATGTCATTACCAAACCGAGCGGGAATTCTTACTCCAATTGACGGATTAGATGAAGGTGAAACCGTTACTATGTTAGTAATGCCAGTAATGCTTAATAACTAAAAAATTTACAACCAACCTAACTACTACTTAAAACCACAATTGCTTTTAGCCTTTGTGGTTTTTTTATTAGTGGCTAAGATATTCAAATCTTCCGGTGGCTGAGGCTATCGAAGCCACCGGAAATTTCAATGGTGGCTTCGAGTGCCACAGCCACCAGTAACAAATTAGCAAATCCAAAAAAAAACTATTCGTTAATTACTAATTACTAAGTACTAAAATTTTATCTTTGCCAAGAAACAAAATGTATCATATGATTCTACAAGAAACCATAGTTGCTTTAGCTACGCCATCAGGTGCGGGAGCAATTGCTATTATTCGATTATCTGGGAAAGATGCTATTAGTATTGCTGCCGAGGTATTTCAATCGGTTTCTGGTAAAAATATTGCGGTGCAAAAAACGCATACCATTCATTTAGGACATATTATGGATGGTGCAAAAACGTATGATCAAGTATTACTTTCCATTTTTAAAGGTCCAAATTCTTATACAGGCGAAAATGTAGTAGAAATTTCTTGTCACGGTTCTGTTTTTATTCAACAACAAATCATTCAGTTACTGCTTCGTAAAGGAGCAAAAATGGCACAAGCTGGAGAATTTACTCTACGTGCCTTTTTAAACGGAAAATTAGATTTATCGCAAGCAGAAGCAGTTGCCGATTTAATCGCTTCAGATAACGAAGCGAGTCACCAAATCGCGATGCAACAAATGCGTGGTGGATTTAGTAATGAAATTGCGAAACTTCGTGAAGAACTTTTAAACTTCGCCTCATTAATTGAATTGGAATTAGACTTTGCTGAGGAAGATGTAGCTTTTGCAGACCGAACCGCTTTTAACGAATTATTAGCACGTATAGAATTTGTTTTAAAACGTTTAATTGACAGTTTTGCAGTAGGAAACGTAATTAAAAATGGAATTCCGGTAGCCATTGTAGGCGAACCCAATGTAGGTAAATCAACCTTATTGAATGCTTTATTAAACGAAGAACGCGCCATAGTTTCAGATATCGCTGGAACCACCCGAGACACCATTGAAGATGAATTGGTAATTGACGGAATTGGTTTTCGATTTATTGATACCGCTGGAATCCGAGAAACGAAAGATGTGGTTGAAAGTATCGGAATTCAAAAAACATTTGAAAAAATTGAACAAGCGCAAGTTGTTTTATATTTAGTCGAAAGTCAAATGTCGAATGTCGAAAGTATAGCGCCGCATATTAATAAAATAAAACAAGAACATCCTGAAAAGCCGATTATTGTTATATTTAACAAAGTGGATTTACTTTCGGAAAATAAAATAAAAGAAATTTCGACTCTTGTTTCGACTTTCGACTTTCAACTTTCGACTATATTTATTTCCGCCAAACAAAAAATAGGTATTGATGAACTTAAAAACACCTTGCTTTCATTTGTAAATACTGGTGCTTTACGAAATAATGAAACCATTGTAACCAACTCACGTCATTACGATTCGTTATTAAAAGCGTTAGAAGAAATTCAGAAAGTAAAATGGGGCTTAGATGCTGGAATTTCATCTGATTTAATGGCAATTGACATCAGAAGTGCTTTATATTTCTTTGGTGAAATTACGGGCGAAGTAACTAACGATGAGTTACTTGGCAATATTTTTGCTAACTTTTGTATCGGCAAATAACGTAGCGCTTCCTTTATTATTAAATAAATAAATTAACAATTTACTTTTAAATTAGCAATTACTTTTATAGATTTGATACATATCAAGATCCTAACCGATTTTTATATTTTATTTTCCCCAAAATCTAAAATTAAAATTTTTAATGCCTCTATTTCAAAATTCAGTGCTCAAAAAATATTTGAGCCAACAAGATATTCCTAAAATTACAACAGCTTATGCTGAATATGCTGCCTATTTTCATAATAGCACCATTCAAGAAAATATTCGCAACAGCAAAGAAGAACAATTTCAGGAAGGGTTTTTAAGAGAATTGTTTGTAACCATTTTGGGCTACACCCTTAACCCTACTCCTAATTTCAACCTTACTACCGAATACAAAAACGTAAAAGACAGCAAAAAAGCCGATGGTGCGATTTTAGTTAATGATAAAGTAAGCGCCGTTATTGAACTTAAAGGTACCAACACCACTGATTTAGGCAAAATTGAAGCACAAGCCTTTGGCTATAAAAACAACCAACCCGAATGTGTGTATGTCATTACGTCTAATTTTGAAAAACTTCGCTTTTATATTGATAATGCTATAGAGCACATCGAATTTAATTTGTTTACACTTTCTGAAAAAGAATTTCAACAGTTGTATATGTGTCTTAGTTATGATAATTTATCGCAAAATATTGCTAAAAAAATAAAAGACGAATCAGTCAGTGTAGAAGATGTAATTACCAAAAAACTATACAAAGATTATTCCTTATTTAAAAGGGAGTTACATCAAAATTTAGTACTACTAAATCCTGAATTTGAACCTTTAGAATTATTTAAAAAGTCGCAAAAATTACTCGACCGTTTTTTGTTTTTGTTTTTTGGGGAAGACCGTCATTTGTTGCCGCCTAACTCGGTGCGACTGATTTTAAACCAATGGAATCAATTAAAAGATTTAGACGAATACAGCCCGTTGTATGACCGTTTTAAAAAATATTTTGGCTATCTCAACACAGGGTACAAAGGCACCCAACACGATGTTTTTGCTTACAATGGCGGACTTTTTAAACCGGATGCAATATTAGACACTATAAAAATTGATGATAACCTATTGTATGCTCACACGTTAAAATTGTCTGAATACGATTTTGCGAGTGAGGTGGATGTGAATATTTTGGGACATATTTTTGAAAACTCCTTGAACGAGTTAGACGAAATAAAAGCCCAATTAGAAGGTGCCGAAATTGACAAAACCAAAACCAAGCGCAAGAAAGACGGTGTTTTTTACACCCCAAAATACATTACCAAGTACATAGTAGAAAATACGGTTGGCAAATTGTGTACCGAAAAGAAAGCTGAGTTAGGCATTGCGGACGAAGACTACACCGCCGACAAAAAACGCCAAAAGAAAACCGTGCAAACTTTAGTTGAAAAACTGGAAGAGTACAGAAAATGGTTGTTGCAATTGACCATTTGCGACCCTGCTTGTGGCTCTGGAGCTTTCTTAAACCAAGCCTTGGATTTCTTAATTACGGAACACCAATATATTGACGAATTGCAAGCCAAATTGTTTGGCGATGGCTTGGTGTTAAGCGATATGGAAAACAGCATTTTAGAAAACAACTTATTTGGGGTGGACTTAAACGAGGAAAGTGTAGAAATTGCCAAACTTTCTTTATGGTTACGAACCGCACAGCCCAACCGAAAACTAAACGACCTAAACAGCAATATTAAATGTGGTAACTCTTTAATTGACGACCCAGAAATTGCTGGCGACAAAGCGTTTAATTGGAAAGAACAATTTCCAGTAGTATTTGAAAAAGGTGGTTTTGATGTAATTATTGGGAATCCGCCTTATGTGAGACAAGAATTACTTGGTAATATTCAAAAAGAATATTTTTCAAAAAAATATATTGAATCATTCAATAATAGTGCAGATTTATATGTGTACTTCTATAACATTTCAATTACTGTTCTAAAAAAAGACGGTTTATTGGGTTTCATAACTCCTAACAAATGGATGGAAAGAAAGTATGGTTTAGAATTAAGAGAGTATTTGAAGGAGTTTAATATTTTACAAATTATTAATTATGGTGAATTAAGAATTTTTGACGACGCATCTACAGAGCCTGAAATTACAATTTTAAAAAATGAAATTAATCCTACATCACAGATTAAATATGCAATGATTAAATCAATGTATGATGCTCAAAATTATTTTTATGATTTAAAATTTTATAAGAAAGAAAATCTTAGTAAATCGATATGGAAATTCACAGATTCAAGCGTTAATAATATTCTAAAAAAATTCAGCGACACTAAAACTACACTTAATCAATATACAAATGGTGGTGTTTATTATGGAATAAAAACAGGTCTTAATGAAGCTTTTATCATTAATCAAACTTTGAAAAATCAAATTATTGAAAAGGATTTAAAGTCTGACTTAATATTAAAAAAAATGGTTGAAGGTGATGATTTTAAAAGCTGGAGTTTAAATCATTCTGGAAGATATATAGTAGCTACTCAATATAATTTAGATATAGAAAATGATTACCCAGGAGTTTTTGAATACTTAAATAATTTTAAAGACAAATTAATAAAAAGACAAGACAAGGGATTAAATTATTGTAATTTAAGAGCCTGTGATTATTATGATAAATTAGAACAACCTAAATTAATTTATTATCATACAGCAGTAAAACATAGTTTTTATTTCGATACAGAGGGCTATTATATTAGTGCTAACTGTTATTTTATATCTAATGCAGATAGGTATTTACAATGTATTTAAAATTCTAAACTATTCAATTTTGTAAAGAAGTTTCTTTTCCCGGCATTTGGCGATAGTGAAAATGGAGGTAGAGTAAGATTAGATGCTAACAAAATGATTAACTTACCTATAAAAGAAGTATCACAAGAAATAAAATTAATGTATTTGAACTGTGCTGAATTGATAACAATAGACACTAATAAACTACAAGAACAATCTCAAAAATTCCAGCGCACCATTCAACGTAAATTTAATTTAGAAGATTTGCCAAAAAAACTCCAAGATTGGTATTTGTTATCTTATGCAGATTTCATAAAAGAACTCACCAAAAAGAAAGTAAAACTTTCCCTATCTGAAGAAGCAGAATGGGAAGATTATTTTGAAACCGAAAGCAAAAAAGCACAAGATTTAAAAGCTCAAATTGATGCTACTGACAAAGCTATTGATGCAATGGTTTATGAGTTGTATGGGTTGAATGAGGAGGAGATTAGTATAGTAGAAAATAGTTAATTTATGGAAAATTTATTCATAATCAATAACATTAGTATAATTGATTTTCTTGCTTTATTGATTAGTGTTTTTGCACTAATTGCTACTTTAAGGAAAAAAGAATTTGGAAAGTTTGTTTATGTAGAAATAAACAAAAAAAATGTAAGTAATGATGTTTGGGTAAAAATTATTAAATCTGACATTTATGACATTTCATTTAAAATTAAATCAAATCTCCCAGTTAATTCAAGAGTGAAACTATGTTATCCTGACAAATCAGAAACTGTTTTATATTTTTTATCTGATAATAAGTTTAATTTTAAAATATCAGAATTGAAAGCAGGTGAGAAAATAGAGTTTACAAATTTTAATTTTCAACAAATTAAGATTTCCTTCACAGATAAATACAACAATAATTATTCTCAGATTTTATTTGGTGATAAAATAAAGAAAAGATATCATTTAAATTTTTGGAATCTAACTTTTGTTGGTTCTTAAATGACACTCGCTCGTGCGCGAATCCTGTAACAAATAAAACAAATAGAATCTTTAAAAAACTAAAAATTTACTTAAAAGTGAATAATAATTTGGAAATTAACTTATAAGTGAATACATTTGCCTACATAAAACCTATAGCACGTTACAATAAAGTAGCCTATTATTCCGTATGTATTGATGAAAATACAACTTCTTCATTTGAAGATTTTATTAATTATCATAGCCAGCATAATAGAAAGAAGTTAAATCACGTGTTAGAATGGATAAAAATTATTGGAGATAAATATGGTGCAAAACATCACTTATTTAGACCAGAGGCAGCTATTGCAGATGCTTCGGCATTGCCACCAAAAGGCAAAGACAGAGAACCAAGTTATACTGAATTGGGTAAAACCAAAGCCAATAACATTAGGTTATATTGCCTTAGAGCAAATGAAAATGTAGTTTTTTTATTTAATGGCGACATAAAAACCAAACATTATGCACAAGACTGTCCGAATGTTAAAGAACACTTTATAGTAGCAAACAAGTTAACAAAGGCAATTGATTTAGCTTTTGTAGAAAAAGACATCGTTTGGAATGACGATTTTACTTTAATCAACTATTCATCAGATTTTAAATTATATTTTTAAAAAATGGAATTCCCAAAAAACAACATCATCAATGACTGGTTACAAGAAAACGGTAAGCCTGAAATTACCAAACTTGTAGAGAAAAATATGGCTATTGCTAATAAAATTCACGAAATGTTAGAAGAACGTGGGTTAAAAGCAGCTGATTTAGCTCGAATGCTAAACAAACAACCTTCCGAAATAAGCAAATGGTTAACAGGTACGCACACATTTACAACTAAAACCATTACTAAAATTGAGACAATTTTAGGTGAAGATATTATTCATATTGAAGCACAAAAAGAAATTGTTTATTTTAAAGTATATGTTAACCAAGAAGAAGAACCAGAAGAAACTTCATTTGAAAATTCTGAAGTATTTACTACTGAAGGCGGTTTAGAAAGAAAAGTATCTTAATATGGATAGTACTCAAATAATTCCATCTAAAATTCATTTGACTAATATCAAATTCGTAAATGAAAATACGGTTTTGTATAATGGATTATTGGATTCAATCCCTACATACCATATACAAGTTTCACATAGTATGATGCATAACTTGGATAAAGAGCTAATAAAAATTAGGTTGTTTTTAGACGTTAGCGCTGATGTAAAAGGAAAAACTTTTAATCAAGGTGGAAATTATGAAGTGGATTTTTTTTTCAGAATTGAAGATTTAAAAGATCATTATCAGATAAATAATGAAAAGCCATTATTTGGAGGAACATTTGTTTGTACTTTATTAGGAATATCTTATTCAACACTGAGAGGAATGATGTGTAACTATTGGAAAGATACACACTTAAATTCTTTAATTTTACCTATTATAAATGTGCCTGACTTGCTTAAAAGTAAGAAATAAAAACACAAAACCATTCCACTAAAACCCTCACTTGTGCGCGAAATGTAATTCAACGTAGTTAATGCTTTCGCGTTCGGCATTAAAAATAGTTGTAGTAAATATTTAAATAATTTATGGAACAATCACAAAAAGAAACTTTCGTAAAACCACCAAAAAAGTAGTACTTCTTGAAAAGTTGGGTGAAAATATAATATCTTCTCATTTTTTATTTAAACATTTGCGTCTTTACTTCCAACAAACCCAAATACTTCTCTTTCATATCATCTGAAAGAAAGGAAATTTCAAGTAGTTCTTTCCATTTAGGAATTGCATTGTGCATTTGTTCTAGGATAGTCGCAATTATTTTTTCATTAAGTTGTAATCTCTCCTTTGCATAATAATCCATAAAATCAGAAGCTTTTAAATTATTTTTCTTCCCATTTAAGGTTAATGCAATTTCTTCTTCAGGATTTTTTATAGCTATACTTGAATTTAAAAAATCATAGATTGGCGTAAGCGTTGTTTTACCATTTTTGGTAATCAATGAAAAGTTTTTTAAATGCATATCTTCATTACCAGTAACATAACAGAAAAGTATTCTTTTAAAAAAATCCGCTTTCTCAATAGCCGGAAACGAACAAAATTCATCAATTACTGGAACAAGTTTCTCCATAGTAAAACGATATTTTGTATCTCTTGTATTGCCTGTTAATTGAGCGAAATCTTCGGTAGCGATTTTTTTCCCTTTTCCATAACGGTCAAAACGTTTAATGAAATAAGACAAACTTCCATCTTTAGCATACAACATTCCGTGTAATGGAACATCTAAACCAAATGCTTTAGCCATTCGCATAGTTACATCTTCATTTTGTGGTAATTCAGGAAATAAATCATTTTGAGGTTTAATAATATATGTTCCAAATTGGTCCACAATTTTAAATTCTTGTTCTACTACAGAAATACTAGCACTCAACTTGGGTTGAACACCTTGAATTGATAGCTTTTTTGCTCTATTTGCTGCTTCTTGTCGAAGTTCTGCAGCAGTGTAAGGTAAATCATTTAATTGAGTCAATTTAGGAGCTATCATTCGAAGTCCTTTTTCACTGTATTTATCGTTACCACATAACTCGTATGTAATTGGACATCTATTCATCTTCCATCGATTTAACCGTTACTGAACCCACCAAATCGTTGCCAGTTGCAATTAGTTGTGAGAAATAATCTTTTTTGTCAATTTTAGCAATCTTTAATAAACCTTCTAACATTACGCCTTCAGGCAATAATCCTTCAAAAAATGGCGGAAAAGATTTATAACCATATTTTTTATTATTTAAAGGCATTGTCAAAGAAACCGCTTCACCATCATATTTTTCATCATATTCAAAATAATATTCAGCTGGAGAAACTTCAATCAGCACTCCTGCTCTATTTCCATGAACCATTACAATTGCTCTTCTCATAATTATTTAGTTAGCGGACTTTTGAATTCAACTTTAATATTTAAAACCTGGAGTACCGACATTAGATTATTCCAACGAACAGTTTCTTTGTTTTTTTCAATATCAAAAACAGTGGTCTTCCCTACTCCTGCCAGGTTGGCTAACTCTAGCTGTGTAAGCCCTGCTTTTTTACGATGGTCTTTTACTAAAGTACCTAAATCAAAATCATCCATTTTTTACTGTTTAAGCGGTAAAAATAAGCAATTTAATATTACGAAAGTATAAAAAGAAGAGAAAATGTAAATTTTTTACTGCTATAGCGGTAAAAAAAACAATAAAAGCTATGTCTTTTGATAAAAAAATCATATCAAAGACCTAATTACTGCTATGACGGTAAAAAATAGTATTTTAATAAAATTATGCGGAGATTGTATATTTTTTCTTTGGAAAGCCTAAAAAATCGTAAATTTGTAAAAAATATTTTTTTCCATTAATAACTAAATTTCTTACACCCCAAGTACACCTCTACCCTTTCAAAACCCTATGGATAAAGAGAAATTAGATATTGCATTGGGAAATAAAAAAGTGAACTTACACCTCATTCCTCATCAACTTCTGAAGCTGTATTTGTTTCTGCATTAGTTCTAATTTCTGTATGACGAACTTCTCCTCCGGTTGTACCCGTTTGTTTTCCTAAAAAAACAGCTACTAAAGCTACAACAAAAGCAAAATAAGCTACTAAGTTTGATTTAGCATGATTTTTAAAATTCAAAAATAAACCAACTAAAGAAATTCCAGCTAAAACATACAAAACTAAAGCTAATTTTTCAGCCATTTCCTCATGTTCATGAATAATTTGATCCGTTACAGAAGGTAAATTTTCAGCAATTTCTTCTGCGCCTTCACCAGTAAACATACTCGCAAAGCCAAAAATAGCCGAAATACAAAAAAGTATATAGGCTACATTTTTTACAACGCTGTTTTTCATTACAATTCCTGTAATTAAAATTCCTAATCCAAAAATGGTTCCAATAATTGGAAAGTGGTTTACTACCATGTGTAAATGCGCATCGTTCATAATATTCTGTTTAATTTATTGTGTTTCTAAAATTAATTTAAACTTATTGTAGTATATTTGACTTCAATTTTTTTAGTTATGAAAACCTTATTAAAACATCATTTAGTATACACAAATATAGCAATTTTTTATTTGATTGTAAGCTTTTTAACTAGATTAGTTTTACTATTTCATCCTATCACACAAAGTAAATTTTCCGTTCTTGAAATTAGTAAAATATTTGGTCTGGGCTTAATCTCCGATTTGTTTATTTTCGTATTTGTAGGTGCTATTTTATGGTTGTATTTGCTATTTTTATCCAATTCTAAATTTAATAAACCTTACGGATATATTATTTTAGGTGTATTTATAGCACTATTAGCTTATATTATTTCCGGAAAAAGTATTTTAAGCGAATATGGAGGCGTTTTACCAGAAATAGGAATTGCATTTGTAAGTTTAAAAACGATATTTTTTGCTGCCTTATTGTTGACTGAACAATATAGAAAACAAATTCGTTTGGCTTTATTTTCTCTAACCATTTTCTTATTTGTTTTATTAATTATACAAAATGCAGTTAGCGAATTTTTCTTTTGGAATGAATTTGGTGTAAGATATAATTTTATAGCCGTAGATTATTTAGTGTATACCAATGCGGTTATCGGAAACATTATGGAATCTTATCCAGTTGTGCCGCTTTTTGCATCAGTAGGAATTTTATCGTTTGCAGCTACTTACATAATAATAATAAAATCAAAATCGTTTTTAGAGGATTTACCTAATTTTCCAAATAAACTAAAAATTATTGGAGTGCAATTAGTATTGCTTGTTAGTGCTTTCCTTATTCTTCCTATTATTACTTCTCAACAAAATAGCTCGAATGTATTTACAAATGAACTACAAAGTAATGGTCTTCAAAAATTCTATAAAGCATTTACTAATAGCGAATTAGATTATTTTGAATTTTACGAAACGCTACCCGAAGAAGAATTGGCTCAGTTTGACTCTATAGTCAATGTAAATTATAAAAATAACACGAATAACATTACTTCTGAAGGAACGGAAATAAAGAAAAATGTTGTATTAATAACCGTAGAAAGCTTAAGTGAAGAATTCATGAAACACTACGGAAATCAGAACAACATTACTCCTTTCTTAGATCAATTAGCTGAAGAAAGTCTGTTTTTTACCAATCTATATGCCACTGGAAATAGAACCGTTAGAGGATTAGAAGCGGTTACATTGTGCTTACCTCCGACTCCAGGTGAAAGTGTAGTCAAAAGAAAAGATAACAAAAACAAATTTACAATAGGAAGTGTATTTCAATCAAAAGGATATACTACAAAATATTTATATGGTGGCGAGGCGTATTTTGATAATATGCAAGACTTTTTTGGAGGAAACGGATATGATATTGTAGACAAATCCAGCTTAAAACCAAACGAAATTTCATTCTCTAATATTTGGGGCGTTTGTGATGAAGATATGGCTAAAAAAGCCATTCATGTTATGAATGAAGAAGCTAAAACAGGGAAACCGTTCTTTAATCATTGGATGACAGTAAGTAATCACCGACCTTTTACTTATCCAGAAGGAAAAATTAGCATTTCAGGTACTGCAAAATCAAGAGAAGGTGGTGTAATGTACACCGATTATGCGTTGAAACAATTTTTTGAAATGGCAAAAAAACAAGCCTGGTTTAAAAATACTGTTTTTGTAGTTGTTGCCGATCATTGTGCCTCAAGTTCTGGGAAAACAGAATTACCAATGGATAAATATAGAATTCCTGCCTTTATTTATGCTCCTGGATTTATTCAACCGCAAAAGATTGATAAATTGGTTTCGCAAATTGATGTAATGCCAACCGTTTTAGGTATTTTGAATTTTAAATACCAATCTAAATTTTTTGGAAAAGATGTTTTAAAAACAAATTACATACCAAGAGCTTTCATTGCAACCTATCAAGATTTAGGATATATAAAAGATGATGTTTTAACGATAATTTCACCTATTAAAAAAACAAAACAGTTCGATTTAATTCAACAAAAAAACGAAGCATTAACCACTGAATACAGTATTATTTACGAAGAAAAACCGAAAACAAAAATAGATTTGAAATTGAAAAAAGAAACCATTGCCATCTATCAAACCGCTTCGCATATATTAAAAACAAAAAAATATGAGAAAATTAAATAGGTGAAAATCAAATATAATTTACCCAATTACCGATACACCAATTAGTTTTCCTATACCGAAAGTAATAGCAGCAGCTAACAAGCCAAAAAGCACTTGTCTAAAACCCGAATACCACACGCTTTTACCTGTAAACAAGGTAATAATAGCACCTATTAAAAATAAACCAACAGCACTTAAAGCAGTACTAATAATTACCGCTTTCATTCCTCCGTAAAAGAAAAATGGAATTACCGGAATTATCGCGCCAATGCCAAAAAGCACAAACGAAGTTATAGCTGCTTCCATAGCCGAGCCTTTTAAATCTTCTGCATTTATGCCTAATTCTTCTTTAATTAAAAATTGATGTGCCAATTCTTTATTTGAAATAATATCAGTTGCCATTTGATTGGCTTGGTCTTGCGGTATGCCTTTAGATATATAAATTAAGGCTATTTCTTTTCGTTCGCCTTCAGGGTTTGCTTCTAATTCGTCCATTTCTAATTGCATTTGGTTTTCATACAATTCTTGAGAACTTTTAACCGAAATCCATTCGCCTAATGCCATAGATAATGCGCCTGCTAACAAACCAGCCATTCCTGCAAGTAATACTTCACTTTGTCCGCTTGTAGCACCTGCAATTCCCATTACTAAACTAAAATTAGAAACCAAACCGTCATTTCCACCTAAAACAGCAGCTCTTAATGCATTACCTCCAACAGAACGATGTCTTTTTTCAAAACGGGCTAAATTGGAACCAGAAACTTTAGTATTCGTATTTAATATGTTTTTTAATATCGTAACGTGAGCCGTATCGGAGATAGATTGTGCTGAACTGTATTTTTTTCTTGCACCTATAACCGAATTTGAAATGCTTTTTTCTGTATCTAATAAAACACCTAAAACATAATCGTAACCAAAAACTTTCCCTATTTTATGAAGTGTTTTGGCTCTAAAAGAAGGCAAAGGCAAATCGGTTTCCGTTAAATTATTTTTCTGAATAAAAGCTACAGCGTGACTGTGCTCAATTTCACTCATTTGTTTAAAAACTTCTGCAACCGCTTCATCTTCTTCGTTTTCAGCAAGTATACGGTATAAATAACTGGCGTCTATTTCGGTTTGTATACTTTTTAAACTAATCATCTTTTGAAGTTTTAAGTTTATAATAATCCGTTGTACTTTCTAATGAACCATTCGGTACTTAAAGATACAACAATAATAATTAGTAACCACAAGAAATCAATTAAAGGTGAATTTTTAATTATAGTTTTTTCTACAGGCAAATAGGTATCTTTTTGGAGTAATTTCTGAAGTAACTTTTCTATTTGATTAGGATAAATAATTTCACCATTATTCTGGTTAGCCAATTGTTGTAATTTGGCAACATCTGGATTTACAAATTGTTTTTCCACATCAAAATCTAAAACTTCAAAAGTTCCGTTATAACTGGCGTTACTGGTTGTCTCTTTTACTTGAAACGCATAATTTCCTGGAGTTAAACCATCAAAAATAGCTTGATAACCATTATTTGCTTTTGAGAAATTATAGTTTTTTGTTGATTTAGTGTTCTTATTCGTTAAAGTGATAGAAAGATTGGCGTTTTCTTCCAATTCATAACTTTTATTAAAATATTGGGCAAAAATTTCAATGGTTTCTCCAGAATTATAAAAACTTTCGTGTTCCACTAAAAGTGATTTTTTTGCTGAGTTCGTGGATAAATACTGAATAATCTTATCCATAAATAGGTCGTATTTTTCGTAAGATTGATTTAAAACAAAACTCTCCATTCGCCATTTCCAAGAGTTTTCACCTAATAAATATGCATTTCTATTACTGCCTTTTTCAGAAAAAGTTAAAATAGGGTTTCCAACTTCAATACCATTTACTTTTGCTTTCAATAAGGTATTTACATTTCCTTTCTCTGTAATTTTACCAAAAGGATTTTCTAACGGCGGTAATTGCGAAAATTGAATATCAGATTGTGCAAAAAGATTAAAATCGGACACAAATGAAGCTGTAAAATCTTCTTTTTTATTGGTTAATTTAAACACTAAATCGGTTTGCGTTTGATTTAAAAAATTAAAATCCGTCGCCATTCCTGTAACAATAAAAGTATTAATGTTTACGTTTTTGTTGGCTTCAAATAGTTTCTTAAAAGAAGCGGTTGGCTGATACAAAACCAATACATTATATTTTTTTAAATCAGAAATTTCATTTGGTTTAACAATAGTTACTTTACGCTGTGCGTTAGATTCAATGGCACGTTTTATTGCGCCTATATCTGGATGAGAAATATCGGATACAATTGCAATTTCTTTTTTCTGATCTAATACTTCTACTGCGAAGTTTTTAGTATTGTTATAACTGGTTTTCTCTTTTACAGATGATGAAAGTACAGCTTTGTATTTTTGCAGTCCTACTCTATCCGCTTCTAATAAAATTTGAACCGATTGCACTTTATTTTTTGCATCGAAATTTACAGTTTGACTGGTAACTTTTTTTCCATTTTTTTCAATTGAAAAGGCAGCAGAAACAGACTTATTACCATTGTATTGCAAGAGTACTTCAACTGGAAATTTATTCTTTAAAAAGGCGTATTTGTTCGCGTTAAGCTGATTAATTTTTAAATCCAATGTGGTAGTCGTATCACCTAAAACAACAGGAAAAACTGTAGTTGATTCTTGAAAACTATACACATAATCATTTCCAATAGTTTGATTTCCATCGGTTAATAAAACAACAGGATAAAACGTGTTTTTATGTAATTGCTTCAAATTAATAGCTACATCATCAATGTTCGATTGATTTCCCTTAAAATCCAATGGTTTTTCAGCGAAAAAAGCAGCATCAAAAGTATACGTTTGAATGTCGAATTTTTCCTTTAAAGCTGTATTTGAAGTCAATTTTTCAACCCATTCTTTTTCAACATAAACAGCTTTTAATTCTTTTATTGAACGAGAATTATCTGCTACAATAGCTAAAGGAATTTTATTTGTTTCTATTGATTTTCTGGCTATTATTGGATTAATTAGCAATAATAATAACGCGAAAACCGAAATAAAACGCAAAAAAGCCAATATCCAATTTGTTTTCTTTTGGATATTGGCTTTAAATACATATTGATAAAACGCAACAACTCCAGAAATAATAACCGAAAGTAGTATTAAGAGAATGGTGCTTGATGTCATTTTGAGTTTAAGTGATTAGTGATAAGTAATTAGTAAATAGTGAACGAGAAATAGGCTAATTGCTATTTACTTATCACTGGTTACTTTTAAGTCAACATTCCCCCATCTACATTAATAACTTGTCCTGTAACATAAGCACTCATTTCCGAACTTAAGAAAACGCATACATTTGCAACGTCTTCAGGTGTTCCGCCACGTTTTAATGGAATAGATTCTCTCCAACCTTTTACAACATCTTCGTTAAGTTTGGCTGTCATTTCAGTTTCAATGAAACCCGGAGCGATAGCATTACATCTGATATTTCTTGAACCTAATTCTAAAGCGATAGATTTTGTAAAACCAATCATACCTGCTTTAGATGCGGCGTAATTTGCTTGACCTGCATTTCCTTTCACTCCTACTACACTACTCATATTAACAATAGAGCCAGCACGGTTTTTTAGCATTACTTTTTGTACCGCTTTAGTCATATTAAATACCGATTTTAAGTTGATATTCATTACCGCATCAAAATCTTCTTCAGACATACGCATTAACAAATTATCTTTTGTAATCCCGGCGTTATTTATTAAAATGTCGATATTTCCAAAATCAGCCATTACATCATCTACTAATTTTTGCGCTTCGTTAAAATCTGCCGCATTTGATTTATATCCTTTAGATTTTATACCTAAAGCATTTAATTCATTTTCCAATGCCAAGGCAGATTCTGCAGATGAACTATATGTGAAGGCAACATTTGCTCCGTTTAGAGCAAATACTTTTGCAATTCCACTTCCAATTCCTCTACTTGCACCAGTAATAATGGCTACTTTTCCTTCTAATAATTTCATACTTTTCTAATTAAATGATATACGTTCTTATAAAAGTCAAATATAATAATAATTTAAAGCAATAAAAATTTCTTTTACATTAAACCTTTTTGTTTATTTAAAGTCTAAAAAAAATTAACAATCATTAGACTTTAATAAATTATTTTCTAGAAATAGAAGCTCTTAAAATGAATAAAATAGTTTACATAATTTTATTTTTATTTTTATCATCATTTTCTCTATTTGGACAAAACGAAAGAGATTCTTTGTCTTTGAAAATAACTACCAAATGGAGTGGAAAAATTTTGAATTTGAATTCTTCATACATTTCAAAACAAAAGGATACGATAAAGATTACACAATTAAAATTTTACATATCTGATTTTCAAGTTAAATATAATGATAACACGATTTTATCAGATAAAAATTCACATTTAATTGATTTTGAGAAAACAAATACTTCTTTTTTAAATATTGCTAAAAACTATAAAAAGAATATCAAAAGTATAAACTTCTGCATTGGAATTGATAGTTTAGCGTCTGTATCAGGAGCGCTTTCAGGAGATTTAGACCCATCTAATGGAATGTATTGGGCATGGCAAAGCGGTTATATTAATATGAAAATTGAAGGGAATAGTTCAAGTTGTAAAACCCGAAAAAATAGTTTTAATTTTCATATTGGGGGTTATTTAAAACCTTATAATGCGATGCAAAAAATTGAAATTCCTGTAAATAAAATTCAAAATCAAATAAATTTGACATTAGATTTGGAGCAATTTTTTAGTGAAATAAATTTAAAAGAAATAAATTCTGTAATGATTCCAGGAAATGACGCCATGGAATTAGCCAATTTAAGTTCGAAAATGTTTTATATAGAATGAGAAAAATAGTTTTAATAGTGGTGTTTGGTTTTTTAACTTTTGGATTAATATCTTTTTCCAAAAGTTACTTTACTCCTATTTATATTGAAATTCCTGAAAATTGGCCAAAACCTGTTTATGATTTTAAGAAAAATCCATTAACTGAAGAAGGTTTTCAATTAGGAAGGCAATTATTTTATGATCCTATTTTATCAAAAGACAATACAATTTCGTGTGCAAGCTGTCATCTACAAGCAACTGGATTTACTCATGTTGACCACGAGTTGAGTCATGGAATTGAAGGAAAAATTGGTACACGAAATTCATTAACATTACAAAATTTAGCTTGGAACAAACATTTTATGTGGGATGGCGGTGTTAATCATTTAGATGTACAAGCTTTAGCTCCTATTACTAGTGAGGTTGAAATGAATGAAACCTTAGAAAATGTTGTTAAGAAGCTTCAAAATTCAGAAAAATATGTTGGTCAATTTGAAAAAGCTTTTGGAACTAAAAAAATTACAGGTCAATTAACTTTAAAAGCAATATCCCAATTTATTGTTTCTTTAACAACAACAAACTCGAAATATGATAAAGTTAAAAGAAATGAAGAAAAATTTACCGAAATGGAACAAAAAGGATATACTGTATTTCAAGAAAAATGTGCTTCTTGCCATAAAGAGCCGCTGTTAACTAATAATGAATTTAAAAATAATGGGTTATCAATGGATCCAGATTTAAAGGATTTAGGACGAATGAAAATCACACAAAACAGTAAAGATTCGTTACTTTTTAAAGTTCCAACATTACGAAATATTGAATTTACATTTCCTTATATGCATGATGGCAGATTTAAAACGCTAACTGAAGTAATTAAACATTATAATTCTGGCATTCACAAGAGTAAAACGTTATCCAAAGAGCTACAACAACCAATGAATTTATCTGACAATGAAAGAACAGAATTGGTTGCTTTTTTAAAAACCTTGACCGATAAAACCTTTCTATTTAATTCAAAATATGCTTATCCCAAAGAAAATAATTTTTAAAATCTCAAATTAACTAAATCAATCAAAAATGAAAAAACAAGTTATCTTACTATTTTTTGCAAGTTTTTCAACTTTTGCACAAACAAATCCAACAATCACAAGTTGGATGAGAAATTTTACAGGAATTACGGGTCGCCATTATGTTTCTGGAAATTCAACACCTATAGTTGATGCCGTTGCTGCAAACGTACAAACGGTTCAATATAACACAACAGATGTTTATGTTTCTGCAACAGGAATTCCAGCTTACATAACGGGACCTTTTTTAGATGGAAATCCAACAATAGCGACCGCACAAAATAAAATTTTTAAATTTCCATTAACACCAACGCAAAACACAGGAACACCTACCGCTACAACTGGTGGTAATATTGGTGTGTTTATAAATGGTGTGGCTTTATTTGATTATAGGGATGGTGTTTCGTACAAATTATCAACAGGTGCAAATGCCGGAGGTCCATTGGGTGGCATGGGTGATGGTGTTTGGAATAGAGATGCTGTTTTAGCAGAACGCGGAGGATTTGATTGCGCAAAAGCCCATCCTGCAAATGGAAATTATCACCATCATCAAAATCCTAGTGCTTTTAATTTAGATTTAACTGTACTATCCTCAGTTTGCAATACTTATCCTGCTGATGGGCTATATGTTATAAACCCATCTCAACATACACCGTTATTAGGGTTTGCTTATGATGGTTTTCCAATTTATGGTGCATATGGTTATGCCAATACGAATGGAACTGGAGGCATAACTCGAATGAAATCTAGTTTTAGTTTACGAAATATTACTACTAGAACATATTTATATACAGGTGTAGATGTCACTGATGGACCCGCTGTAAGTACTACTTTTCCATTAGGACTTTATCGTGAAGATTATCAATTTATTGCAAATTCAGGCCAAGATTATTTGGATATACACAATGGTCGTTTTTGTATAACTCCAGAATATCCAAATGGAATTTATTGCTATTTCACTACAGTTGATGCCAATCATAATTCTGCTTATCCCTACGTGGTTGGGCCTACATTTTACGGAAATAAAGTAGTTACAACAGTACCTTCAGTACCTGGAGGAACAACTACACTAACTTCAAATACATTTGAAAATTTTGATTTTAAAATAACTATAGCGCCAAATCCTGCGTCAGAATTCATTGCCATTCAAACTCAAATGACGGAAAATGATTTAAAAGTGGAATTAATTAACGAATTAGGTCAAATTGTAAAAGTAAATAAAATTTTACAAGGTAGCACATTAGCAATAATTGATACGGATTCGGTATATAATGGCATTTATTTTATTAGAATTTCAAATGGAAATCAGAGTAAAAGTTTTAAAGTTATTATTGCTAAATAATTAAAAAAAACAAATTAAATTAGATTTTCAATTAAACCTTTTTTAATTTTAAAAGTCTAAAAAATATAAACCCAAACAAAAAGCCTATGAAGCCCTTCAAAATCCTACCCCTTTTAGCAATTGCTTTTTCAGTTATGTCTTGTAGCGACAATAATGAAGAAAGTTACACTGCTATTACCGAAACTTATCCTGCTGTTCAAGCAGAATTTGGAAATTCAGTTGATTTAAATAATTTAGCCAATTATGCAAACCAAACCGTTCCAACCTACATTACTAAAGACAATAGTACCTTAAACCCTATCTCAAATAAAGGCGCTACTTTAGGAAGAGTTTTGTTTTACGATAAAAAATTATCCTCAAATAATACTATTTCTTGTTCAAGTTGTCACAAACAAGCAGTAGCTTTTGGAGATGATAACGTAGCAAGTACCGGAGTTAACGGAACCACTGGACGTCATTCTATGCGATTAATAAATACACGTTTTGCCACAGAATCTAAATTCTTTTGGGATGAACGTGCTGCATCTTTAGAAATTCAAACTACTATGCCGATTAAAGACCACGGAGAAATGGGATTTAGTGGTACTAATGGCGATTTAAATTTTAACGCTTTAATTACAAAATTAAGTACTATAAATTATTACAAAGAGTTGTTTAAATTTGCATATGGCTCAGAAGAAATTACAGAAACTAAAATTCAATTTGCTTTAGCGCAATTTATTAGAAGTATTCAATCGTTCGATTCAAAATACGATATTGGAAGAGCAGCTGCACCAAACGATGGAGCCAATTTTGCGAATTTCACTACACTAGAAAATCAAGGAAAAAACTTGTTTTTAACACCTCCAACATTTAATGCGTCAGGTGTCAGAACTGCTGGTGGTTTAGGATGTGCGGGTTGCCATGCCGCACCAGAATTTGACATTGATCCGAACTCAAGAAACAATGGTATAATTGGTAGCTTAACTGGAACGGGTATTGACATTACAAATACCAGAGCGCCTTCATTAAGAGATTTAGTAAAAGTAGATGGTACAACAAACGGACAAATGATGCACACAGGAGTAATAACTACACTTCAACAGGCTATTGGTCATTATGGTACGATAAATATTGCACCTGGAAATACTAACTTAGATCCAAGATTAAGACCCAATGGTGTTGGACAACAATTAAATTTAACAAATACAGAAGTAAATGCAGTTATTGCCTTTTTAAGAACCTTATCTGGTACAGATGTGTATACCAATACCAAATGGTCTAACCCATTTAATTAAAACAAAAAAAATCCCGCTTCGTAATTATCGAAGCGGGATTTTTTTTAATGCTAATTATTATTTAGAAAGCTACATTCCATTTCGGAAGTGTACCATTGTCTTTTAGAAAACTTTGTAAAACAGTAGCTTCAACAAATGTTGGAATGCTTTTTGTTTTTCCTGTAAAAGTTTCATACCAAACTACTTCTAAAGCTGTAATTTCTTCTTTTTTCATTTGTGCAGGCCAAGAATATTTTCTCCCAGTTTTAGCAAATTGATGTCCGTTTACAATTTTATCATATAAACCGCCGCTTTTTACTTTCAACGTACCGTCATTCTGAACCGTACCTGTTGAACCTACCATAATTAATTGTTTTTCTTCATTACTGGCATCAAATACCAAGAAAACACCGCTTGCACCATCTGGAGCATTACATACTTCTTCTAAATTTAAATCGGTTGTAAATAAAAAACTATTTGTTGATTTGTATTTCTTTAATTCTTTTTCCATTTTTATTTTATTTGTCACGAAAGCTTTATTGTGCTTCGTGTAGTATTAAACAAAAACTCCATCTTGATAAAATCTTGATGGAGTTTTAAAATATTTTAAGATTAAAACTTTAATTCTAATTAAAGTAATTATCCCATAATTTCTTTTACTTTTTTTCCAATTTCTGCTGGAGAATCTACAACGTGAATTCCACATTCTCTCATAATGCGTTTTTTAGCTTCAGCCGTATCATCTGCACCACCAACAATTGCACCTGCATGCCCCATTGTTCTTCCTTTTGGAGCAGTTTCACCAGCGATAAAACCAACAACTGGTTTACGATTTCCATCAGCTTTTACCCATTTAGCAGCATCAGCTTCTAATTGACCTCCGATTTCACCAATCATAATGATACATTCCGTTTCAGGGTCGTTCATTAATAATTCAACAGCTTGTTTAGTAGTCGTTCCAATAATTGGATCTCCACCAATACCAATTGCAGTTGTAATTCCTAAACCTTGTTTTACAACTTGGTCTGCTGCTTCATACGTTAATGTTCCTGATTTAGAAACAATACCAACGGTTCCTTTTTTGAATACGAAACCTGGCATAATACCAACTTTAGCTTCACCTGGAGTAATCACTCCTGGACAGTTAGGACCAACTAAACGACAGTCTTTACCTTGAATAAAATCGTATGCTTTAATCATATCTGCTACTGGAATTCCTTCTGTAATACAAATAATAACTTTAATTCCTGCATCAGCAGCTTCCATAATCGCATCTGCAGCAAATGCTGGCGGAACAAAAATAATTGAAGTATCTGCTCCGGTAGTTTTAACAGCATCTTTAACCGTATTAAAAACAGGTCTATCTAAATGTGACGTACCACCTTTACCTGGCGTTACACCACCTACTACATTTGTACCGTATTCAATCATTTGAGACGCGTGAAACGTTCCTTCACTCCCTGTAAATCCTTGAACTATAATTTTTGAATTTTTATTTACTAAAACACTCATGATGTTATTTGATTTTTTTAAAGTTGAGCAAAAGTAGTTTTTTTGCTAGTAATAAATTAATTTTTTGAGACTTTTTTTATACTAATTTGCTAATTTGGTATCCATTTGACTTTTAAAGTAATGGATAAAATACAATAAACTACATCCCTTTTAGTTTCTCTACTATTTCAGGGATACGCTTAATGTTAGCCAATTGTTTTAATTTTTCTCGTGATTCCTCAATTGGTGTTCCAAAATAAGATTTACCACCTTCAACAGACTTTGTAACTCCAGTTTGCCCCATAATTACAGCTTTCGCGCCAATAGTTATACCGCTGGTGGTACCTACTTGTCCCCAAAGTGTTACCTCATCTTCAATTATTACACAACCTGCAATTCCTGTTTGGGAAGCAATTAAACATTTTTTACCAATAATGGTGTCATGTCCTACATGAACCTGATTGTCAATTTTAGTACCTTCTCCAATAGTAGTATCTCCTGTTACGCCTTTATCAATAGTACAAAGTGCACCAATTCCTACATTGTTTTCTATAACAACTCGTCCTCCAGAAAGCAATTGATCAAAACCTTCTGCACGTTTTTTATAATAAAAAGCATCGGCACCTAATATAGTTCCTGCATGAATAATTACGTTATCTCCAATTACTGTGTTATCGTAAATGGAAACATTGGAATGAATCAAACAATTTTTACCAATTTGAACCTGATGTCCAATAAAACAATTGGGTTGTATTATTGTGCCATCACCTATTGATGCTGAATCAGAAATAGAAACATTTGAAAATTGAAAAGGTCTAAAATATTTTGTCAATACATTAAAATCTCTAAAAGGATCATCCGAAATTAATAATGCTTTTCCTTCTGGGCATGCTACTTCTTTATTAATAAGTACAATTGTAGCTGCAGATTTCAACGCTTTATCATAATATTTTGGATGGTCTACAAAAACAATATCTCCAGGTGTTACCACATGAATTTCATTCATACCATAAACTGGAAAATCATCAGATCCAACATAGTTAGACTTGATGATTTCAGAAATTTGTTTTAAAGTATATGTTTTGTTAAATTTCATCTATTTCAATTACTCTTTTACACGTTCCATATAAGAACTAGAAGTTGTATCAATTTTAATTTTATCGCCTTCATTAATAAATAAAGGAACATTAATGGTAGCACCCGTTTCTACAGTCGCTGGTTTGGTAGCATTTGTAGCGGTATTTCCTTTTAAACCTGGTTCGGTATAAGTTACTTCTAAAACAATTGATGCAGGCATATCTACTGATAAAGGCAGGTCTGTTTCTGTATTAATTTGAACCATTACATTTGTACCTTCTTTTAATAAATCTGGTGCATCTAAAATGTTCTTATTTAAAGTAATTTGCTCAAAAGATTCGATATTCATAAAGTGAAAATCATTTCCTTCTGGATATAAAAACTGATACGTTTGTGTCTCAACACGGACTACATCTATTTTATGTCCTGCAGAAAACGTATTGTCTAATACTTTTCCGTTAGTTAAAGATCTTAATTTAGTTCTAACAAAAGCAGGACCTTTACCTGGTTTTACGTGTAAGAATTCGATAATTTTATAAATATCGTGGTTAAATTTAATACATAAACCATTTCTAATATCTGAAGTACTTGCCATTTTGTTTGTTTTTTTATTATGTTTTTATTTTTTTAAACGCTTCCTGTATAGCCTTTCATGATTCCACGAGAAGAATTTCTAATGAAATCTAAAATTTCATCTCTTTCTGGAGTTGCTTCCATTTCGGCTTCAATAATACTCATTGCTTGAGAGGTATTGTAATTTTTCTGATATAAAATTCGGTATATATCTTGAATTTCTCTAATTTTATCTGTAGTAAACCCTCTTCTTCTTAATCCTACAGAATTAATTCCAACATAAGATAAAGGTTCTTTTGCTGCTTTTGAAAAAGGAGGCACATCTTTTCTTACCAAACTTCCGCCAGAAACCATCGCGTGGTCGCCAATGGAGATAAATTGATGTACTGCAGCCAAACCACCAATTACAGCATATTGTCCAACTGTAACATGGCCTGCTAATGCCACACCATTTACAATAATAGCATTGTCGCCAATCATGCAATCGTGCGCAATATGAGCCGTTGCCATAATTAAACAATTTTTACCAATTACTGTTTTTCCTGATGCAACGGTACCTCTGTTTATGGTTACACATTCTCTAATTGTAGTATTATCACCTATTACTGCTAAAGAATCTTCACCACCAAACTTTAAATCCTGTGGTACGGCAGAAATAACTGCTCCTGGAAAAATATTACAATTTTTACCAATTCTTGCGCCTTCCATAATGGTTACGTTAGAGCCTATCCAAGTTCCTTCTCCAATTTCCACATTATTATGAATGGTAGTAAACGGATCGATAACTACATTTCTAGCTATTTTTGCTCCTGGATGAACATATGCTAATGGTTGATTCATATATTTATTTTATTTTATGTCCGATTGTTTAAAGGTATTTGTAACACATCTAAACAATGGGTTCTTTATTTAATCGTTTTTTACTTTTACAATTTGTGCCATTAATTCGGCTTCCGAAACCAATTTACCGTTGGCATACGCATACGCTTGCATGTGGCAAATTCCTCTTCTAATAGGTGTTATTAATTCACATTTAAAAATTAAGGTGTCACCTGGTAATACTTTTTGTTTGAATTTCACATTATCTATTTTCATAAAAAACGTAAGATAATTTTCTGGATCTGGCACCGTACTTAAAATTAAAATACCTCCCGTTTGTGCCATAGCTTCTACTTGCAACACTCCTGGCATAACTGGTGCACCAGGAAAATGACCTGTAAAGAAAGGTTCATTCATAGTTACATTCTTTAAACCTACTACATGTGTTTTGGATAATTCTAAAATTTTATCTACCAATAAAAACGGTGGTCTGTGAGGTAGTAAATCCATAATTCCATGGATATCTAGTACCGGATCTTTATGCAAATCGTAAACTGGAATTTGATTTTTCTCTTCCATTTTAATAATTTTTGAAACTTTTTTGGCAAATTGAGTGTTTACAAAATGTCCTGGTTTATTGGCAATTACCTTTCCTTGAATTCTTCTTCCAATTAATGACAAATCGCCAACTACATCTAATAGTTTATGACGAGCTGCTTCATTTGGATGATGTAAGGTTAAGTTATCTAAAATTCCGTTTTCTTTAACTGAAATATGATCTTTGTTGAAGGCCTTCTTTAAATTACCCATAGTTTCGTCAGAAATTTCTTTATCTACGTAAACTATGGCATTATTTAAATCGCCACCTTTAATTAATCCGTTATTTAATAACGCTTCTAATTCATGTAAGAAACTAAATGTTCTACATTCTGCTATTTCCGATTTAAAATCAGAAATATTTTTCATGTTTGCATTTTGTGTTCCTAATACTTTTGTACCAAAATCAACCATTGCAGTTACACAATAACCATCGCTTGGTATTATTGTAATTTCGCTACCTGTAGCTTCATCTAAATATGAGATAACATCTTTAACAACATAAACTTTACGCTCTGCTTCTTGCTCAAAAGTACCGGCTTTTTCTAGTGCTTCTACAAAATATTTTGAAGAACCATCCATAATTGGTAATTCTGATGAATTTAATTCAATTATCACATTGTCTAAATCGCAACCTACTAAAGCTGCCAGTACATGTTCAGGAGTTTGAATCATTACACCTAATTTCTCTAAATTAGTACCACGTTGTGTGTTAACTACATAATTTGCATCTGCTTCAATTATTGGACTTCCTTCTAAATCCACACGTACAAATGTGAAACCATTATTTATGGGTGCGGGTTTGAAAGTAATTATTACTTCCTGACCTGTATGAAGTCCGACACCTTTTAAAGAAATTTCGTTTTTAAGAGTTGTTTGTTTTAACATGATTTTATTTATTATTCTTTTTTAATTCTTCAATTTCATTTACAATTTTTGGTAGGTTTCTAAAATGTACAAAAGACTTCGCAAAATCGCCATAATTAAATGCCGGACTTCCTTGTACTACTTCTCCATCGTTTAAACTTTTTCCTATACCTGATTGCGCTTGAATTTTTACTTTATCACCTATCGTAATATGACCAGCAATACCTACTTGTCCGCCAATCATACAATTTTTACCAATTTTAGTAGAACCTGCAATGCCGGTTTGAGCAGCAATTACGGTATTTTCACCAATTTCTACATTATGTGCCACTTGAATTTGGTTGTCTAGCTTCGCCCCTTTTCGGATATACGTTGTACCTAATGTGGCTCTATCTACAGTTGAACAAGAACCAATTTCAACATCATCTTCAATTACAACATTTCCAATTTGTGGAATTTTTGTAAACGAACCATCTTCTTGTGGTGCAAATCCAAATCCATCTGAACCAATAATAGTTCCGGAGTGAATGGTCACATAGTTGCCTATTTCTGTTTCGGAATAAATTCGTACTCCGGCAAAAAACACACAATTATCGCCAATCGTAACATTGTCGCCAATAAAACTATTTGGATATATTTTTACATTATTTCCAATACGTACATTTTTACCTATGTAGCAAAAACTGCCTAAATATAAATCGTCACCATAAATTACGCCTTCAGAAATTACTGAAGGTTGCTCTATACCCGATTTCATTAGTTTAATTTGATTATAATATTCTAATAGTTTTGAAAAAGAACTATACGCATCATCAACTTTAATTAATGTGGCTTTTACTTCATTTTCAAGCTCATACGATTTATTTACAATAACTATTGTGGCGTTTGTGTTATATAAATAATTGGAATACTTAGTATTAGCCAAAAAAGTTAGTGAACCTTCTGTTCCTTCCTCTATTTTAGCTAATTTAAATACTTCAGCTTCTGGATTACCCAAAACTTCTCCATCCAATATGCCTGCTATTTGTGCTGCTGTAAATTTCATCTTTGCAAAAATATAAAAATTAACCTTAATCTACCGCTTTCGGATAACAAATAAAATATTTGACGATGGTTTTAGACAATGCTTTTAAATGCATTTGATCTGAAGCTTCTACCACATTTTCAATTGTTTTATCCTTTTTTAATATCCTAATTGGCTCAGAAGATTTGCTATAAGCTTCATTTTTTATTTTCCCTTTGAATACAAAATAGTCAACATCTTTATCGGAAAGATTATATAGTTTTATGTATTTTTCTTTAAGTTCTAATAACTTGATTTTGTTCACTTTAACTTCTGTTAATTCAATCTTTAATAGATTTCTATTAATGACCATTTTACTTAAAGAACTCAGCACAAAATCATCGTGAAATTGCCATTGTTTAATCGCACCTAACACATCGTAATCATCTAAATTAGAAAACGTGTCCAAGATAGTTTTATCTATTTGTTGTAATTCAATTTTATGATTTAAAAAGAATAATAAAAACGGACTTCCAAAAAGTACTTCACCTCTTGATGTAAGCTCTTTTGCTCGTTTTAATATCTTTGTCAATGTTAACTCAGCTACTACGCTGGTTTTATGTAAATACGCTTGCCAATACATCAATCGACGCGCCATAAGAAACTTTTCGATAGAATAAATTCCTTTTTCTTCCATTACCAAAACATCGTCTTGTACGTTTAACATTTGAATTAATCGTTCGCTATTTACGTTTCCTTCATTGACACCTGTATAAAAACTATCGCGTTTCAAGTAATCCATTCGGTCCATATCTAACTGACTAGAAATCAACTCCAACATAAATTTTCTATGGTATTCGCCTTTAAAAACCTGAATGGCTAACGCTAATTTTCCATCAAATTCAGTATTTAATTGCTGCATAAACAATAACGACAGCTCTTCGTGATGCACTTCTTCCAATACGCTATTTTCCAAAGCATGACTAAAAGGTCCGTGTCCTATATCGTGTAATAAAATAGCACCATATAATGCATTTTCTTCCTCATCGGAAATAGTTACACCTTTAAATTTAAGAGTTTGAACCGCTTTTTGCATAATATGCATACAGCCTAAAGCGTGATGAAAACGGGTATGATGTGCCCCTGGATATACCAAATAAGACAATCCCATTTGAGAAATACGTCGTAATCGCTGAAAATAAGGATGCTGAATTAAATCGTAAATTAGCGTATTGGGAATGGCTATAAAACCATAAATAGGATCGTTTAGTAGTTTTAATTTGTTGATTTGGCTCACAGAATAAGTTTTTGTGTAACAAATGTAAGAAAAAATTGAATATGTTTTTTAAGTTTCAGTTTAAGATGTTGCGTCGTATTATCTTAATATGATGGGAAGTTTATTTTAAAAGGAAGGTTTCTACTAACTTTTGATTCATCAAATTTTAAAATCGAACTAAAAATTTTCGAAAATTTACACAATTTTTAAGAAAATTTACGTTTAACATATAGTAACTTGCACTTTTAAATCAAACATACGATGAACAACATAAAAATACTTTGGGTAGACGATGAAATTGACTTATTAAAACCGCATATTTTATTTTTAGAAAAGAAAAACTATACCGTTACTACTTGTAACAACGGCCAAGACGCGATTGACTTACACAAAGAAACCGCTTTTGATGTGGTGTTTTTAGATGAAAATATGCCAGGACTTTCGGGTTTAGAAACGCTTTCGGAAATGAAAGAGTTTAAATCTTCCACACCTGTAATTATGATTACAAAAAGTGAAGAAGAATATATTATGGAAGAAGCCATTGGTAGTAAAATTGCCGATTACTTAATAAAACCCGTAAATCCGAATCAAATTTTATTAAGTTTAAAGAAAAACTTAGACCATTCGCGTTTGATATCTGAGAAAACTACGTTAGATTATCAGAAAGAGTTTAGAAAAATTGCGATGGAAATGGCAATGGTAAATTCGTTTGATGAATGGGCGGAATTCTACAGAAAATTAGTGTATTGGGAAATAGAATTGGAAACCATTGAAGACCATAATTTAATTCAAATATTAGAAAGCCAAAAAGCGGAAGCTAATTTGCAATTTGGAAAATTTATTGAACGCAATTACGAAGATTGGTTCGACGAAAAAGCAGATAAACCGATTTTATCTCATAAATTATTTGGTGAATTAGTAGCGCCTGAAATTCGTAAGAAAGACAAACCGATTCTTTTTGTAGTTATTGATAATTTGCGTTTGGACCAATGGAAAATTTTCGAAAACATTGTATTCAATCATTACAAGACTGAAAAGGAAGTGAACTACTACTCTATTTTACCAACCGCTACTCAATATGCCCGAAATGCTATTTTCGCAGGATTGTTGCCGTTAGAAATGGAAAAAAAATACCCACAATATTGGAAAAACGACACCGAAGAAGGTGGGAAAAATATGCACGAAGCTGATTTTTTAAACGAACAACTAAAACATTTGGGTTTAAACATCAAGAGTGAATACTATAAAATTACCAATTTACGTGATGGTAAGAAGTTGGTAGATAATTTTAAATCGTGCAAAAACAACGATTTGACTACTATTGTGTACAATTTTGTAGATATGTTATCGCACGCTAAAACCGAAATGGATGTGGTAAAAGAATTAGCATCTAACGACAAAGCGTATCGTTCTTTAACGCTAAGTTGGTTTAAAAATTCGCCTTTGTTGGAAATGATTCAGCAGGCACAACAAATGGGTTTTAAACTTATTATTACTACCGACCACGGTACGATTAATTGCAAAAATCCATCGAAAGTTATTGGTGATAAAAACACCAGTTTAAACTTACGTTACAAAACCGGTAGAAGCTTAACTTACGAAAACAAAGATGTATATGCGGTAAAAGATCCTAAAAAAATTGGTTTACCAAGCATAAATATGACCAGTTCTTATATTTTTGCAAAAAGCGATTTCTTTTTGGCATATGTAAACAATTTTAATCATTATGTTAGCTATTACAGAAATACGTATCAGCACGGAGGTGTTTCATTAGAAGAAATGATTATTCCTTGTATAGTTTTAAATCCTAAATAGAAAATAAATGGTGACTTCGAGTGCCTCAGTCTCCATTGACAGCCTCAGTCAACATTAATTAAAAGAAAAAATGACTACAACATTCACATTAGAAGAAATAAATAAAGTAGCTAAAGAGATACTTGCAACACCGAGTTTAAAAAAAGTAATTACTTTTCACGCTACTATGGGAGTGGGCAAAACCACTTTAATTAAGGAAATAGTAAAAGAATTAGGCGTTACAGGAAATTCAAGTAGTCCTACTTTTTCATTGGTTAACGAGTATGAATCTAAAACTGGTGAAACCATTTATCATTTCGATTTATATAGATTAAATACTGAAATGGAAGCATACGACATGGGAATTGACGAGTATTTTTATTCGGGAAATTGGTGTTTTATTGAATGGCCTGAAAAAGTACCACATTTATTGCCTTTAGACCACGCCTCAATTGTAATTAGAACGTTACCTAATGGGAAAAGAGAATTGTTATTAAAAAATGATTAAAATAGGGTTGTCACTGTAAAAGTTTTAAAATAATTTATTATATTTGATTTTAATAATGCGAAACAAAACTTTCGCCAATCTTTCCAATACGGCATGTAAGTCGTCAAAAGTTTCGCATATAAACGAATTGGCAGAAATTTTAGAAAAACGCAGAAAATAATGACCAAAATAACTTTTTTTATATTAATTTTTTTTTCTTTTTACTCTTGTAATAACAAAGAAGAAACAATTGAATATTCTAAATTTATTAAGCAGATTACTCCAAGCGAAAAATTTGCAATTTATGAATATACAAGAAATGGAGATATGTCATTTAGTTCTGGAATAAGCGTAACTGAATTATTTCCAATCGAAAAAAAATTTGAAGAAGGGAAAGGAATAAAAATAGAAGGTGCAATTAAACAATGGATTTCTGAAGACACACTGCTAGTTTATGATTTTCGTTCAAAATTAAAACAACCGAAAGATACATTACCTATAAAAACTTTATACAAAAATATTGGAGATTTTGTTGTCAAAACAATTAACTATAAATCAAACTCAGGAGGCACAAATAGATATAAATTCGATTCTGTTTGGACAAATAATAAAAATATTTACATTCGATTTGTTTATAACGAAAAAAATAAAAATATTAGAAGTTTTCCACTTGGTTCAGTAAGTATCAAAACAGATAAAGATTCAATTAAGTCAATCGAAATATTTGGAGAATTATCAAAAAATATGAGGTTCACTTACCAAAATCCCGATGGAACAATTTCAAAAAATCTACCAGGAATTAGTACAACTCATTACGAATACACTCCAATTAAAAAAATATCTGCATCAAAATTAAATAAGACAAAAATATTCTACGGAAAATAAAAAACTTCTACCAACAGCTGTTTCAAGAAATGGCGAGGCTCGGGATTTATCAGAAATTGGAAAGGTTTTAATTTAAATTTTTGTCTATATTTGTAATGGCTTGGTCTTGGTTCATCACCACTTCGCCAAGCCACAAAACCGTCAATTAAAACATATCTAATACGATATACTAAACCTCTCATTATGAATTTTTTAGCATCTCAAACCATTGGTTTTCTGTATTATTTAGCCGCTCACTTGTAACTTTATAGAAAATTACTTAATTTGGCTACAAAATAAAACAAGTATGTCCATTTATTCTCCGTTTTCAGCCAAACAATTGCTTCCGCAAGAAGAAAAATTAGAAATTGGCAAACACAAAAGTGAATTATTTATCGGTATTCCGAAAGAAACGTCTTACCAAGAACGTCGTATTTGTTTAACACCCGATGCGGTGAGCTCATTGGTAAGTCACGGACACCGTGTGATGATTGAAAGCGGTGCAGGAAAAAACGCCAGTTTTACAGATAAAGAATATTCAGACGCAGGCGCTGAAGTCACACAAGATACTAAAAAAGTATTTTCTTGTCCGATACTTTTAAAAGTAGAACCGCCTACTTTAGAAGAAATAGAAATGATGAACTTAGAAGCCATTCTGATTTCAGCCATTCAATTAAAAACACAGAAAAAAGACTATTTTGAAGCGCTTACCAAAAAGAAAATCACCTCATTAGCCTTCGAGTTTATTAAAGATAGCGACGGTTCGTATCCAGCAGTAAAATCGTTAAGTGAAATTGCAGGAACAGCGTCAGTATTAATTGCAGCCGAATTAATGATTAATAATAATGATGGTAAAGGGTTGTTATTTGGAAACATAACAGGCGTACCTCCCACAGAAGTTGTTATTTTAGGCGCAGGAACGGTTGCTGAATATGCTGTAAGAACCGCATTAAGTTTAGGCGCCAACGTAAAAGTATTTGATAATTCTATTACAAAATTACGACGATTACAAAATACATTAAATCAAAGAATATTTACTTCTACCATTCACGATAAAGCCTTATTAAAAGCGTTACGAAGATGTGATGTGGCTATTGGCGCCTTAAAAGGGGAAAACAGAACACCCATTGTAGTTACAGAGACAATGGTTGAACATATGAAAAAAGGAGCCGTAATTGTTGATGTAAGTATTGATACCGGTGGTTGTTTTGAAACCTCAGAAGTTACTACGCACGAACACCCAACCTTTATAAAAAACAACGTTATTCATTATTGCGTGCCGAATATTCCTTCACGTTATTCTAAAACAGCAAGTATTTCTATTAGTAATATTATCACACCAACGCTAATTAATATTGCTGAAGATGGTGGTATTGAAACGGCTATTCGTTGCAACAAAGGATTGAAAAACGGAATTTATTTTTACCACGGAATTTTAACCAATAAATCTATTGCGGATTGGTTTAATTTAGAGCATAGAGACATCAATTTAATTGTTTTTTAATTCAATTACCAATTACAAAATGACATCTAAAAACATTTCCAATGCTTTACTTCGCACGCTGTTTATTCTTGCAGGCATTGTGTTTTTGGGCTATATTATTGGAGTAATTTCGTCAGTACTAATTTATGTTATTGTAGGGATTTTATTAAGTTTTGTGGCACAACCCATTTCTAATTTTTTACAAAAAAAGTTACGCCTTTCTCCTATTTTAGCCATAATTGTTTCTTTAACTCTTTTTATTGGTTTAGCATTTGGTATCTTGTTATTGTTTGTGCCTTTAATAGTTAGTCAGAGTAAAAATTTAGCGTTACTTGATATGGTGGCGTTAGAAAAAAATTCTGTATTATTCATCAATCAAGTCGATGTTTGGCTGCAAACCTATGACATTCAATATAAAAAATTAATAGACATTCAGAAGATTACACAATCGTTCAATTTTAATTTTATTACCGATATATTGAATTCGATAATTGGTTCTATAGGGAATTTTGGAATGGCTATTTTTTCAATATTTTTCATTTGTTTCTTCTTATTGAAAGATCAAAAACTCATTACAACAAATTTACGAGCCATTTTACCTGCCACTAGCAGATGGCGAATTTTGGCTTCGCTTTTGCGTATAAAAAATATGTTATCCAAATATACCATTGGCTTATTGATACAGCTTTTACTGGTATTTGTAATGTACTTAATTGTATTATTATTTTTTGGAGTAGAAAATGCGTTTATTATTGCTTTTTTAGGTGCTATTTTAAACATTATTCCTTACATAGGTCCTATAATAGCCTTAGTAATGACCGCTTTTTTAACTATGTTAGGGCATATTCACGAAGATTTTCAATTGGTAGTTTTACCAAACACTTTATATGTTATCATTGGCTATTTTATTGTGCAACTTATTGATAATAATGTAAGCCAACCCATTATTTTTTCTAAAAGTACCAATTCACATCCTTTAGAAATTTTTTTAGTAATTTTAATTTCAGGTGCGCTGTTGGGTATATTAGGTATGATTATTGCCATTCCGGTTTACACGGCTTTAAAAGTGGTACTTAAAGAGTTTTATCCTAAAAATACTTTTATTCAAATAGTAACCAAAGGTTTATAATGCAGCTTTCTCTTCTCGCTACTGATATTCAAGAATTTATTAATTCGTCTTTACAAGCTAATATTTCAAAATTAGCGCTATCCAAAAACCCTTTTCCTGAAGTAGATTGGAAAGAAATTATCAATCAAATTGTATCTAAAAACAAATCGCAACACAAAGTTCCAACTTGGTTTAACACGGATAACATTTACTATCCGCCCAGCATTTCCATAGAGCAAACCTCTTCTGAGACAACTGCTAAATACAAATCGGAATTAATTTCTGGCTCCTCATTAATTGACTTAACCGGTGGTTTTGGCGTAGATGATTATTATTTTTCGAAACAATTTAAACACGTAATTCATTGCGAAAAAAACGTGGCACTTTCAGAAATGGTGCAACATAATTATGGTGTATTGAAAGTAAATAACATTACTTGTTTGGCACAAAATAGTACAGAAGTACTAGAACAATCTGAAAATTCTTTCGATTGGATTTATATTGATCCAAGCAGACGAAGTGACGTGAAAGGAAAAGTGTTTTTATTAAAAGATTGCTTGCCAAATGTTCCTGAAAATTTGAGTTTGTATTTTTCTAAAAGTAATTCAATTTTAATAAAAACTGCACCAATATTAGATATTACGGCTGGATGTATGGAATTGGAAAACATAAAAGCCATTCATATCGTAGCCATTGAAAACGAAGTAAAAGAAATACTTTGGCTTTTAGAAAATGGATATGATGATGCAATTGAACTATATGCCGTAAACATTCAAAAGGAAAAAACAGATTGTAATACTTTTATTTTAGGTAACCATACGCCAGCTCGCTTTAGTTTACCTCAAGAATTTTTGTATGAACCAAATGCACCTTTACTTAAATCTGGAGGTGTAGATTATTTGTGCGATGTACTGCATATATCGAAAATACATCCGCATTCACATTTATTTACCCATTCGGAATTAGTAGATTTTCCGGGAAGAAGATTTATAATTAATGAAGTGATTCCGTTTAACAAAGAGCATCTAAAAAAACATCTTGAAGGTAAAAAAATGAATATTACAACCCGTAATTTCCCTTTAACAGTTGAAGAAATTAGAAAAAAATATAAAATTGCAGACGGTGGCGGTGTTTATGCTTTTTTTACCACCAACATAAATAACGAAAAAATTGTATTAATTTGCACAAAAATTTAGATATGAAAACTTTAAAAATAACTGTTTTACTTTTTTTAACCCAATTTACGTTTTCACAAGATAAACCTTGCGAATATGAAATTGATGTCGCTACAGATACCAGTAGCACTCGGGTTTTAAAAGATAGAATCATTGATGAAAGTGTATTTGGAACCACCACTTCTTTTTTGACTTTTAAGCTTTTTAATGTGGATGGTTTTATAGGTTTGAATTTTCAGTATTTACAAAAGAGTAAAGACTTCTTAACTCCTATTTGCATCGACAAAAGCACGAAAATATTTTTAGAATTGGCGAATGGAAAACAAGTTAAGCTTATTAATTCTTCAGATGTTGAAACGTGTAACGAATTGCAATACGACGCTGTAGAAAAAAATAATCTACGAATTTTGTCTGGTTTTTTCTATTTCACACCTGAAAATTTTGAAGATTTAAAAACATCAAAAGTGTATTTAATTAAAATTGCTGCAGCAACTGGCGATGTAAATTTTGTAATTAAACCAGAACTAAACTCTGAAATTTATAAAGACACTTCTAATCCTGATACTTATTTTATAAATAACTTAAAGTGCTTGGGTATCTAATTAAAATTAAGCTTCTTGTTGTTGTTTTAATGTATATTTTAAAAATAAAAATCCAATTACTCCTGCAATTAAAGAAGAAAGCACAATTATTAGTTTGGTATTATTTATAATTACTAGGTTATCAAAAGCTAAAAGTGTAATAAAAATAGACATGGTAAAGCCAATTCCGCCTAAAAACCCAACTCCTAAAACGGATTTCCAATTCATATCACTTGGAAGTTGACACCAACCAATTTTTACAACCAGAAAAGTAAGAATAAAAATACCTAATGGTTTTCCTACAACTAGGCCCAAGGCTACGCCCAAACTATAGTTTTCGGTAATAACTTCTGCTAAATTACCATTCATTACGATAGCTGTATTTGCCAAAGCAAAAATAGGTAAGATTATAAATGCGACGGGTTTATGTAAAATATGCTGCAAAATGTAGGATGTAGATTTAGTTCCACCATTTCCAAACGGAATAGCAAAAGCTAATAAAACACCAGTAATAGTTGCGTGTACACCAGAATGCAACATAAAATACCACATAAAAACCCCACCAATTAAATAAGGAAGTAGATTTTTAACTTTAAAATATTTACCCAAGACATAAAGCAACACAAATATGCCTAAAGCGATGGCTAAATTGCTCCACAAAATGGTTTTCGTATAAAAAATGGCGATAATTAAAATGGCACCTAAATCGTCAATGACAGCTAATGCAGTTAAAAATATTTTTAGTGACAAAGGCACACGATTTCCTAACAACGATAAAATACCAATAGCAAAAGCAATATCCGTAGCCATTGGAATACCAGCACCTGATTGTGTAGCTGTACCAAAATTAAATGCTAAATATATTCCAGCAGGAATTGCCATTCCACCAATTGCAGCAAATATAGGTAACAAGGCATCTTTAATGTTAGACAATTCGCCTTGATAAATTTCTCTTTCCAACTCTAATCCAATTAATAAAAAGAAAATGGTCATTAAGCCATCGTTAATCCAATATTCTATGGATTTCCCTGAAAACTCGGTTAACCAAAAATGATGGTAACTTTCGCCAAAAGCAGAATTAGCAAGTACCAACGAGATTATTGTGCAAACCAATAATATCAAACCACCCACTTTTTCGCTTTCAAAAAAATTTTTAAATAATTGTGTTAGTTTCATTCTTGCTATTTATACTGCAAAAATACTCAATTTTACTCGTATAGAATAGTAGATAATTGAAATCATATTATTAAAAAACAAAAAGCCCAAGTAACTTTCGATACTCGGGCTTTTAAAACAAATTAACTTTTGCTAATATTTATTAACTATTAGCGACATGAAATTCTATTAATCCGTCTATTGGACGTCTTAATACATTCCCTATTTTGATTCCGTATTCATTTAAAACGACTTCTAATTCCTCTTTTAAATAAAAAGCAATAGAGCCTACAAAATGAACAGGAACTTCTTTACAATTTTCATACTGCATAATGTAATTTTCAACAAATGCAACTAATTCTTCTCTAATATATTTCTGACAGAATTCAGTATTTTTATGCTTAATTAAAAACTTAGCATAGGTTGCCAAATATGCATTAGGATTTGGTTTTTTATATAAATTTTCTTTAACTGCATCGGGCTCTACATCAAATTCTTTTTCAAATTTAACTGCCAAATCTGCAGGCATTTTATTAAAATAATAGCCTCGCAATAAATGACGACCAAAACGGTTTCCACTACAATCATCCATAGCAATATAACCTAATGATTGTACTTTTTGATGTAAAACGTGCCCATCAAAATAACTACAATTTGAACCTGTGCCTAAAATACAAACAATCGCTTGCTCATTTTTTGGTGTAGTAGCAAAAACAGCAGCATAGGTATCTTCGAAAACAGCTACAGCAGCGTTTTTAAAATATTCTTGAAAAACCCCTGTTAAAAAGTTTTTCATTCTATCCGTTCCACATCCTGCACCATAAAAGAATAAATGAGCGGCTTTATCTTTGTTGTGTGAAATATCAAATTTATCGTCTAAACGAGAAATTATTTCTTCTTTAGTTAACACTTCCGGATTTAATCCTAAAGATTGTGTAGTAAATAATACTTTTCCGTTTGTGTCTATGGCAATCCAATCAGCTTTAGTGGAACCACTATCTACAAGTAATTTCATGATTTTTAGAATATTGAGTATATAAAATAGAGAATAGATTTTGATTTCTATTCTCTATACTCGAGTATTTATTTTATTTTTATTTTATAGCATTGATATGTACTGCTAAATCGATTAATTTAGAAGAATATCCGTATTCGTTATCGTACCAAGAAACCAATTTAAAGAAAGTTGAATTTAAACCAATTCCAGCATTAGCATCTACGATTGAAGTACGTGTATCTGATACGAAATCTTGAGAAACAACTAAATCTTCTGTATATCCTAAAATACCTTTCATTGACGTTTCAGAAGCATGTTTCAATACACTCATAATTTCTGCATACGTAGTTTCCTTAGCTAATTTTACTGTTAAATCTACTACAGAAACATCAACAGTTGGCACACGCATAGACATTCCTGTTAATTTTCCATTTAAATCTGGAATTACCTGTCCTACTGCTTTTGCAGCTCCTGTTGAAGATGGAATTATATTCACCGAAGCGGCACGACCACCTCGCCAATCTTTTTTGGAAGGACCGTCTGCTACCATTTGAGTTGAAGTAGAAGCATGAACTGTTGTCATTAACCCTTCTACAATTCCGAAATTATCGTGAATTACTTTTGCTAAAGGAGCCAAACAGTTGGTAGTACATGATGCATTAGAAACAACAGTATCTGCAGCAGTTGCTTTTTCATGGTTTACTCCCATTACAAACATTGGTGCGTCTGCTGAAGGTGCTGAAATAATTACTTTTTTTGCACCACCTACAATATGTGCGTTTGCTGTTTCTTTAGTTGTAAAAAAACCAGTACATTCTGCCACCACATCGGCGTTTACTCCAGCTTCATCCCATTTAATTTGAGCTGGATCTCTTTCTGCAGTTACACGAATGTATTTATCATTAACGTATAATTTTCCATCTTTAACTTCTACTTTTCCAGAAAAACGACCATGTACAGAATCGTATTTTAATAAATACGCCAAATGATCTACGTCTAATAAATCGTTAATGGCTACAACTTCAACATTGTCTCTGTTGTATGTTTCTCTGAAAACAATTCTACCAATTCTACCAAATCCGTTAATTCCTATTTTTACTGTTGACATATTCTTTTAAATATTTGATTCCGTAGGAACCAGTTGTTAGTTAATGATTATAAATGTTTTATTCCTATGGAATATATTTTTCTATTTTACTTATGATGAAACAATGTCCGAAACTTTAACAAGTTCTAAATCTATTTCACTTTGTCCTTTAATGGCTTGTTCTAAAGGTGTTAGACAAATTTTGTCGTATTGTATTCCAACCATATAATTAGATTTACCTTCCAATAAACTTTCCACAGCTTTTACTCCTAATCTAGAAGCTAAAACCCTATCAAAACAAGAAGGTGATCCTCCTCGTTGCATATGTCCAAGCACCGAAACACGTACGTCATATTCTGGCATATTTTCTTCCACAAAATCTTTAAGTTCAAAAACGTTTTTACCAATTTTATCACCTTCAGAAACTACTACTATACTTGACGTTTTTCCTGATTCTTTACTTTTTTTCAAAGAATCTACCAATCGGTCTAAACCAAAAGCTTCTTCTGGAATTAATATTTCCTCTGCTCCTGCTCCAATTCCAGCATTTAACGCAATATGTCCGGCATCTCTACCCATTACTTCAACAAAAAACAAACGGTTGTGTGAATTGGCTGTATCACGAATTTTATCAATACAATCCACAACTGTATTCAATGCGGTATCATATCCTAAAGTATGACTGGTTCCAAAAATATCATTGTCAATTGTACCTGGAATTCCAATTACAGAAAAACCAAATTCTTCATTAAACTTTTCAGCACCTGTAAACGTTCCATCGCCACCAATTACAACTAGTGAATCTACGCCATTGGCTTTTAAATTATTGTATGCCTTTTTTCTTCCTTCAATAGTCATAAAATCTTTTGAACGCGCTGTTTTTAAAATAGTGCCACCTTTATTGATGATGTTTTTTACATCTCGGGGTCCCATAGGTTTAAAGTCGCCTTCAATCATACCTTGGTAGCCACGGTAAATTCCAACACACTCAATATTATAATAAGCACAAGCACGAACAACGGCTCTAATAGCTGCATTCATTCCTGGCGAATCTCCGCCTGAAGTTAATACTCCAATTTTTTTAATCGCTGTTGACATATTTAATACTGTATTATTTGTAAAATTAAAAAAGGAAATTACATATTTTACTAAAAAATGACTTATTTTTTATCATAATGTTATTTTCAAACGTTTTCGTTAATAAATTTTAAATAATTAACAAAAAATCTTGATTTAATTCATATCGTTACTATCTGGAACTCGATTCTTAGGATCGAGTTTTTTCTCTTCTTTAATTTGTCGTCTTCGGGTTTCATCGATAAAGTTAATAAACTCTAGATTGGTTTCTGAATCATCAGATTCACTTGCAGGTTTATTTAAATTATCTTTCACTTTTTGGGATTTGAATAACTTGTGTAACAACTCTTTAAAATCGTCAAAATCTACACGATACGACAACCCTAAACCTTGCGTATAACCTATATTTTGCCCAATCGTATTGGAATTTAAATCATTTTCTCTATTAAATACGTGTGCGGTTAACGTACCATCTGTATTTAAACGCATTTCAACTTCTACATTTCCTACAACATACGATTGATTAATACCACCTAACGGGACACCTACATTTCCGTTAATACTAATTTTATCATTAATTTGGGTAGTTAAAGTAACAAGCGCTCTATCAGAAATTTCTTGTTGTCTGTTTCCTAATTGATAATTTACGCCCAATTGTAATTTATTTTCACCATCAGACAATACATCTCCAAATATACTACTCGCTTTTTCAAATAAAGAACCAAAATAATTAGTTTCCTTATCCGCGAAAAAACCTCCAGTGGCTAATAATGCAAAAGCTTGTCTTTGTCTGAAATCTTTGTCTTGTAATTTATAATCCAAATCACTTTTTAAAACTGAACTTACATTTGGGAAATTGATATTGAAATCGGATTGAGGCGCGTTTAGTTCGCCAGTAATTAAAATACTTACTTCTGTTGGAATTTTTTTATTAAAAGTGGTGTTTTCTAACAAAACATTTGGATTTGCTGTAATATTTGTAGTTACAGCTTCTAAATTTAACTTAGCACCCATAGGATCACCCTCCCAACTAATAGTTCCGCCGTTTTTTACACTAAATTTTTTATCAATTAAACTCCCATATCTAAATAAATATTCTCCTTTGTTGACAATAAAGTCGCCGGTCATTTGAAATTTACCTAAAGTATTGATATTCATAAACATCGATCCGTTACCCGTTCCTTTCATAGAATGCCCGGTTTCACGATTTAAAATAACTTCTATTTCTGCATTTGGTGTAATGGCAAAATTAAAATTCAAATCGATACTTCTATACGTTTTGGTTGGTTTGATTATGCTGTTTTTTGTACCGAATTTTTCTTCTCTAGTAATAAAATGTACCAAGCCATTTTCGCTAACGCTTTCCGAACTGTTTACAGGAATTTTAATTGAAGTTCCTTTGGCAGTTTTTCCTTCTGCATTAATTACTAAGGCTTCAACAGGGCCTTCAATTGTTGCAAAACCATCAAAATATGCTTTTCCAAAATAATAAGCATCATCCGAATCTTTGGTGTCTAATACCAATAGTTTATCAGATGCTATTTTTAAATCCATTTCCCAATTTGCAAATTTTTCGTGAGAAATGATTCCGCTTAAAATTCCTTTGGTTTTTTCATTTACATCGATAATATCAATATCTCTAAATATAAATTTTTCTTGGGTTAAATCAATTTTTGAATCTTTATCGAAATCATAATCTACATTTAAATAAGGTACTTGTATACCTGCGTCATTTAGATACAAAACGCCATCTACTTCGGGATTATCAAAAGTTCCAACAATATTAATTTTACCTTTAGCCATTCCTCGTACATTATCCAAAATACCCGTTAAAAAGCCACCAATTGGTTTAATATTAAAGTTATCAAAAACTGCCTCTAAATTTAAAACGGTCTGATTGTTAACAATATCTACAGTTCCTGTTGTTGAAAATGTTACTTCATCTTCATTAATTATAGAAGCATCGACATTAAAAATCTTAAAAGTTTCATCTCCAAAAACTTTTAATTTTAAATCGCCTAATTCACTATCATTAAGTACTAACCCGTCTATCGTTAAGTTTGTTGACGGTTCATAAATTAGGTTATCTTGCTTGTATTTTAAATTTCCATTTAGCTTACCACCAAGACTTAAATTCTTAATATCGGGTGTGATTTTGGAAATATCAACATCGTTAAAAGTAAAATTAAAATCTTTGTAGGTATCCCCTTTCATTTCTCCATTAAAATCAATGAATTGATTATTATGAGATAAGGTTAATTGATTGAAATTAAAGTTTTTAAACTGTTTATCAAAAACAATAGTGTTTTCAGTTGTTTCCTTTTCGTTAATAAACCATTGGAAATTTTTGAAGGTAATGTCTGATTTTTTAAATCCAACTACAGATTGTTTATTTTCATCAATGGTATGATATAAGTTTAAGTCAAATTTATCTTCTCCTTTTTCACCACCTTTAAATTCGGTTCTGGCATACAAAGTGTCATTTAACGTCAAATTTATCAAACTAAATTCGGATATTTTATAGTTTTTAGTATTTAAACTATCTAATTCAATATAGGTATTATAAAGTGGGTTTTTGTTGTCAATATCGATTTTAATACCATTAAATTTATTTTCAAAAGCATTGACAAATAGAGAATTAAAGTCAAACTGAAACAAACCTTCATCCGCATTTATTTTCCCTTTTAATCGTGTATTTTCTCCAATAGAAATTTCAGGATAAAATACTTCTAAAGCTTTATTATAAAATTTAAAATCAAAATCTATAAATTGGTTTTTGGATAATTTATGTGATGAATAATTTGCATACAAACTACCCACAGCATTTTCAACTATTTTTATAAGTTGCTTTGTTTGATATTTACCTACAACTTGACCCTCAATAATATCAGCCGAAAGAAAGGAAACCGTTCTAATGTTTTGATTATCAAAAGTTGAAGTAACTGAAGCCGAATCGAAATAATACTTATTTATTGGGTTGATGTAGGAAATGTTTTCCAAATTTATTGTACCGGCTAAATCATCTAACGAATTTCCTTGTGCCTGCATTACTATTGACCCAGCCAAAATAGAGGTAGCATCTTTAGTATACAGATTTATTTTTTTAAGATTAGCGTATTCAATATCGATATCAAAATCATATATTTTTTTTCTGTTACTTAAATCTACTAAACCATCGAAGGTAAGCAATAAATTAGGATCTTTACTATGAAAATGTCCTTTAAAATATGGCATCTTCATCGTACCATTTATATCAATATTTTTATATGTGTAACCATTATATTTAAACTGTCCTACATTTCCTTTTAGTTTGGTATTCAAATATTTTTTAGAAAATCCGGTTCCATCAACATCAACATTAACAGATGTACGACCTAAGTCTTTTTCATCTAAAAATATACCTAAATCAAAATTATCCAACTGAAATTTCCCAATATAAGTCGCACGGTCAATTGTGTCAATATTATCCATTTTAAAATCGCCCAGTGCATGACCTAATTTCGAAAACAAATCCACATCGGCAATAATCCATTTTTCAGTAAGCTCTACTTTCCCTTTCAAATCAACTTTACCCAGTTTTTGTAATTGTTTAGGTAAATTTTTCCCTAACAGATTAGGTAAAAGCTTACTAACACTTGCTTGACTGGCTGATAATCTGTCGAAACTTCCTTTTAAGTAAAATTTCTGATTGCCTTTTCCAAAAATATTTTTTAACTGAAGATTTCCAACTACTTCACTGTCATTTAAATCATTAAACTCTAAGTTATTAAATTTTAAGTCGTTTAGTGTTCCTAAAATATGAGAATCGATATAAAATTTCTGATTTTTACCAAATTCAGGATAGAAAAAATTTAAGTCGTTACTTGAAATTTTACCTTCTTTGATATCCAAATCAAAAATTACTTTATTATTGAAATCTTTAAAATCTTTTCTATCGTAACGTAATTCTGTTTTTCCTTTAAACGAAGAGTTTTCCGTTTCTAAAATTAATTCATTTAATAAAATATTCTTTTTGGTGTAGGTAAAATCTGAAGTTAAGTTTTTCATTATCAAACCCCTATGATCTTTAAATGACATTTTATACACATAGGCAAAAACATTTGCGCCTTTTACATAAAAATCGTCTAATTGCCCATTTAAATTAGAAAAATCTAAAACTTTAGGTTTTGTAAGATTTTTATCGATGTATCTAAATCGGCTATTTTGTAAAGAAATAGAATTTATTTTTAATCTAAATTTTCCAGTAGAAGGTTTTGGAGGATTGTCTTCAAAAGCTGCAACAAATTTATCTAAATTAGTGTCTTTTTCTCCCTTGTACTGAATGATTTTTAGATTTAATCCATCCGCTTGTAAATCACCTAAATAGGGATGTCCGTTTTCGTATAATTTTTTATAACTTAAAATTGAAGTGTTTATGCGATTAAAATGTAACAACGTGTCGTTATGATGATCCTTTGCTAAAACACCTTTTAATTTCACCCCTCCAAACGGATTAATCGCTACTTTTTCAATAGTAATAGTTACACCAAAATCTTCTTTAAGTTGATCAGTAGCGATTTTTCCCAGCCTTGTTTGTACAAAAGGTAAGGCCAATAGTATGGCTACTAAAAGCACAAAAAGCAAAATTCCAATTAAGGAACGAACCGCTATTTTTTTTATAGATTTAATATTTAATTTATTTAATTTTGCAAAACAAATCTGTTATTATTTGCTTATAGCAACAAAAATAAGCAATTTTGTAAGACATTTACTATACTTTTATACCAAAATTCATGCCTAGTATCACAAATTTGAAAAACATTTACACTTTAGCTATTGAAAGTTCTTGCGATGATACCTCTGCGGCGGTTTTATGTAATGATAAAGTACTAACCAATATTGTGGCAGGACAAAAAATACATGAAGAATATGGTGGTGTAGTTCCCGAATTAGCTTCAAGAGCGCACCAGCAAAATATTGTTCCTGTTGTAGAAATGGCTATTAAAAAAGCTGGAATTACAAAAGAAAACTTAAACTGCATTGCATTTACTCAGGGTCCTGGATTAATGGGTTCACTATTAGTGGGTGGTAGTTTTGCTAAATCGTTAAGTTTAGGTTTAAGTATTCCATTAGTGGCAATTAACCACATGAAAGCCCATATTTTAGCGCATTTTATTGATGAAGAAGGCTATGAAAAACCTGCTTTTCCTTTTATTGCTTTAACCATATCTGGAGGTCATACACAAATAGTAAAAGTTTCCAGTTTTTTTGAAATGGAGATTATAGGCGAAACTACTGATGATGCCGTTGGAGAAGCATTTGATAAAAGCGCTAAAACATTAGGTCTACCCTATCCTGGCGGACCTTTGATAGATAAATACGCGCAATTAGGCAATCCGAAAGCCTTTGCTTTTACCAAACCAAAAGTGGCAGGTTTAAATTTTAGTTTTAGTGGTCTCAAAACACAAATTTTATATTTTATTCAGAAAAAATTAGCAGAAAACGAACATTTTATTATTGAAAATTTAAACGACATTTGTGCATCTATACAACATACGATTATTGAAATTTTAATGGATAAGTTAAAATTAGCTGTGTCTGAAACTGGTATTACACAAATTACTATTGGAGGTGGGGTTTCAGCAAATTCAGGTATAAGAAATACGTTAAAAGAAGCGGAATCAAAATACGGTTGGAAAACATATATTCCAAAATTTGAATACACAACAGATAACGCTGCAATGATTGGAATTGTAGGTTATTATAACTTTTTAGAAGAAAATTTCAGTACAGCTGACGTCGTTTCTAAAGCAAGAATTGAATTTTAAAACTATGCAATTATTCTATAATTCCGAAATAAAATCTGGAGATAAAACGTTTACTTTTGACAAAGAAGAAAGCAAACATATTATCAAAGTATTACGAAAACAAGAAGGTCATAAAATACATATTACTAATGGATTAGGCTATTTATTTATTTCTGAAATAATTTTAGGATTAGAAAAAAAATGTGAAGTAAAAATCAACGAAGAACACTTTTTTAAACCCACTAAATTTCACACACACATTGCTGTAGCTCCAACTAAAATGCTCGACAGAATGGAATGGTTTTTAGAAAAAGCTACCGAGATTGGTATTCATGAAATTACGCCAATCATTTGTGAACATTCAGAACGAAAAATCTATAAAATAGATAGAGCTGAAAAAATTATTCAAGCTGCAACGAAACAATCCAATCAGTATTATTTACCCAAAATAAACGAAGCCATTACTTTATCTGAATTTCTTAAAAAAAATCATTCAGGTCAAAAATTTATTGCCCATTGTGAAGAATCAGATAAAAAATCTTTTGGTAAAGAAATTAAAAAAGAAGAAAAAGTTACAATTTTAATTGGACCTGAAGGTGATTTTTCTACAAAAGAAATTAAAATGGCTATTGAAAATGAATTTATTCCTGTAACTTTGGGGAACACAAGATTAAGAACGGAAACTGCAGCTTTAGTAGCTTGTCATACAATTGTAATTCAAAATGAATAAACTAATAACTTTTGGAATTTTACTAGTTTGGAACTTGGGATTTTCCCAAGAAATTGCTGTTTTAAAATATTCTGGCGGTGGCGATTGGTATGCCAATCCTACATCTTTACCTAATTTAGTGAAGTTTTGTAATCAAAATATCAACACTAAATTAAATCCTAAAGTTAATTCCGTTGATGTTGGAAGTGCTGAATTGTACTTGTATCCTTTTGTTCACATGACAGGTCACGGAAATGTAGTTTTCAGCAGTAACGATGTTCAAAATCTTCAAAATTATTTAAATTCAGGTGGTTTTTTACACATTGATGACAATTACGGAATGGACGAGTATATTAGAAAAGAAATTAAAAAACTCTTCCCAAATACTGCTTTAGTTGAAATCCCAAAAGCACATCCTATTTTTCAAACACCTTATTCTTTTCCAAACGGATTGCCAAAAATTCATGAACACGACAACAAACAACCGCAAGCGTTTGGTATTTTTATTGAAAATAGATTGGCGCTTTTATACACTTTTGAATGTGATTTGGGTGACGGTTGGGAAAATCAAGAAGTGCACAACGACCCAATAAACGTTAGAGAAAAAGCTTTAAAAATGGGCGCAAATATTCTAAATTATGTGTTTTCTAACTAATTTTTTTTTATATTTGTAAGAGCCAGAATTCTGTTCAATATCTGAATCGTAAAACAAATAACTTTTTATTATGCAAAAAATTCCTAGTGTAGACTTACGTGATTTCCTGTCGGAAGACCCGACACGTAAACAAAAATTTGTAGATGAAATCGGAAAAGCCTACGAAGAAATTGGTTTCGTAGCGTTAAAAGGTCATTTTTTAGATGACAAATTAGTTGAAAATTTGTACAGTGAAGTTAGAAATTTCTTTACTCTACCTGTTGAAGCAAAAGAAAAATATGAAATTCCAAGAATCGGAGGCCAAAGAGGTTATGTGTCGTTTGGAAAAGAACATGCAAAAGGTCGTTCTGCTGGAGATTTAAAAGAATTTTGGCATTTTGGACAATATGTAGATTCGGATTCAAAATACGCTAATGAATACCCTGAAAATGTAACGGTTTCAGAATTACCTAATTTTAATGACACAGGTAAAGAAGCGTATCAAATGTTAGAAAAAACAGGAATATACGTACTTCGCGCTTTGGCGTTATTTATAGGATTGGATGAATTTTATTTTGATGCTTACATTTCTGAAGGCAATAGCATATTAAGACCAATACATTATCCACCAATTACTGATGAGCCTAAAGATGGTGCTGTTCGTGCTGCTGCGCATGGAGATATCAATCTGATTACTTTATTAATGGGTGCTCAAGGAAAAGGACTTCAGGTTCAAAACCACGATGGGCAATGGATTGATGCTATGGCACAACCGGATGAATTAATGATAAATGTTGGAGACATGTTAGCACGTCATACCAATAACCGATTAAAATCTACGATTCATCAAGTGGTAAATCCACCAAGAGAATCATGGGGAACTTCACGATATTCCATTCCTTTTTTCATGCATCCGGTAAGTGATATGAAATTAGATTGTTTACCAGAATGTGTTGATGAAAAAAATCCAAAATTTTTTGAAAACATTACTGCTGGCGAATTTTTGCACGAACGTTTGGTAGAATTAGGATTGATTAAGAAATAAAAAAAACCAGTTTTAATTAACGTTTCGCTATTGCTATACGGTTTAATCTGCGTAAAAAAAAATGGATTTACAAGACCAACTAAAAAACTTATTTCCAAACCATGTCCCTTCAAATGAACCAGAAGAAACAGAGGTTATGCCACATGAATTGTATGTTCAAAAAGAACCTATGATTTGTAAATATGAAAAACGAAAAGGAAAAGCCACCACTATCATTGAAGGCTACGAAGGAACGGACGAAGATTTTAAAGTTCTTGCTAAAGAAATCAAAACAAAATTAAGTGTGGGTGGAAGTTTTAAAGACGGTGCGATTATCCTTCAAGGCGATTACAGAGATAAAATAATGAAAATGCTTCAAGACAAAGGCTTTAAAACCAAACGTGTTGGAGGTTAGATTTGTTTCAAGTTTAAACAAAAAATCATGATAAAATCATCAGAATTAATATTAAATCCAGACGGAAGTGTATATCACTTAAATTTGAAGCCAGAACATATTGCTGCTGATATTATTTTTGTAGGCGATCCAGAACGTGTATCAAAAATTACGAAACACTTTGAAACTGTCGAATTTTCAACACAAAAAAGAGAATTTAAAACCGAAACAGGTATTTACAAAGGAAAACGTATTACGGTGCAATCAACTGGAATAGGTCCTGACAATATTGATATAGTCATGAATGAATTAGATGCCTTAGTTAATATTGATTTAAACACAAGAGAACTTAAACCAAACCATACCGCATTAAATATCGTTCGAATTGGAACTTCTGGCTCGTTACAAGCTGATATCCCTGTGGATAGTTGGGTAATGAGTAAATACGCAATTGGTTTGGATAACATGCTTCGCTCCTATTTAATTGAAGAACATTCTGATTCGGAATTAGAAGATGCTTTTATTTTACATACCAATTGGGATAATAGAAAAGGTAGACCAACTGTGGTATCGTGTGATGCAATCTTAGAGAACAAAATCTATTCAGAAAAATTTTATAAAGGATTTACTGGAACTGTTGGCGGATTTTACGGACCTCAAGGTCGTGTAGTCCGATTAAATATTCAGGATCCTAAATTAAATCATAAAATGGATACGTTCAACTATAACGGTACTCGCATGACGAATTTAGAAATGGAAACGTCTGCAATATATGGTTTAGGCAAATTATTAGGCCATAATTGTTTGTCATTAAATGCAATTATTGCAAACAGAGCGGTAGGCGAATTTAGTTCGAACCCAGAAAAAACGGTGAATGACTTGATTGCTTATACATTGGATAAATTGGTAGGATAAAACAGCCCAAATTAAATAAACCCTTAAACCCATCATCCAAAACCCCATACCCAAAACATGAAAGAAGTAAAAATAGTTGGCGTTCCCGAACATTTTAATTTACCATGGCACATGTGCATTGAAAATGGTGAATTCAATGAAGCTGGAATCGATTTGCAATGGACAGAGGTACCTGAAGGAACAGGAAAAATGTGTCAAATGCTTCGAAATAATGAAACGGATATTGCCATTATTTTAACGGAAGGAATTATTAAAGAACTAACTGAAAATCCGCACAGTTCAATTGTGCAAGTTTTCGTGAAATCACCCTTAATTTGGGGAATTCATGTAGATGGAAAAGCCGAATATACTACGGTTGCTGATTTAGAACATAAAGTTTCCGCCATAAGCAGAATGGGTTCTGGTTCACATTTAATGTGTTTTGTAAATGCCGAAAAAAATAATTGGAATACAAAAAATATACCTTTTGAGATTGTAAATAATTTAGATGGTGCCGTTGCAAGTCTTTCTGAAGGGAAATCAGATTATTTTATGTGGGAAAAATTTACCACAAAACCTTTAGTTGACAATGGCACTTTTAAACGTGTGGGCGAATGTCCCTCCCCTTGGCCTTGTTTTTTAATAGCTGTTAGAAACGAATTTTTAGCGGAAAACAAAGCTGTAATTGCTTTAATTTTAAAAATAATTAACACCACAACAGAAGAATTCAAATACATTCCAAGCATCGATAGAACGCTTGCTACAAGATATCATCAAAAATTAGAAGATATCCAACAATGGTTGCAACAAACCCAGTGGAGTCAAAAAAATTTAGATGAAAAAACCTATCAAATCGTTCAAAATAAACTATTTGATTTAGGTATTATTTCTAATAAAGTACCATTCCATCAACTTGTTAAAAACATATAAAAAGAAGAATCAATTTATTTTGATACCGCATTTTTAACTACTTTTGAATACAAAACAAAATCGAATTTACGAATTACAAAAATGACATTTTTTCTAAAATCTTTTTTTGATAAAATATCCGCTTGGCTTATTGCAAATAGGCTTAGAGAAAATGTTATATTCTTTATTTTATCTTTTTTAATTAGCATTCCTGTTTTTATTTATTTTAGAAAAAATATTTATTATTTTGATGCAGAAATACCCTACGATAAAATTTCAGTTTTTATATTTCTTATAACTGTCTTTATTCTGATTTTAAAATGGTTACGTAAAAAGATCATCTATTCAATTTTAATTTATTTTCTCATTTTTTCGATTGCTTCTGTACAAGGAAACTATTCTTTATTTCAAGTTTTAACAGCATATAAAATCGCTTTTTTAAGTGATGAAATGCAAAAAGAAGAAACCTATTTAGAATCAAAAACATTAAAGCCATTTCCAAATAAAACTCGCGTGTATGAAAGTGTTGATTTTTCCAGTTCTAAAGTCAGAAATTTTGCGCTTTTTGCTGTTAATTCACATTTTAAAGACACACCTAATTATCCGATTAATCGAAAACTGATTCAATATTTTGCAGTTTTTAAAGAAATAAATTCCCGATGGAATTATGTAAACGACCCGAAAGGACAAGAATATTTTGCAAGTGGAAGCGAAAGTTTATTATATTTTTCAGGTGATTGTGATGACCATGCCATTTTGATGTGCGCCGCAATTAAATCTATTGGAGGAAGTATGCGACTAATTCATACAGGAAAACACATGTATCCAGAAGTTTTATTAGGAACTGAAAAAGAACTAGAAAATGCCATGTATCTAATTAGTAATGAGATTTTTAAAGATATTTCAAAAGGAAAAACAATTTATTTTCATCGTTATGAAAAAGGAAAAATTTGGTTAAATTTAGATTATACCGCCCATTATCCTGGAGGTCCCTTTTTAGGAGAAGAAGTGTTAAGTATTTTAGATTTACAACAACCTGAACTTACCAATCAATCTGGTTTTTTCCAATAGATTTTAAATACGAATTGGTTTGACTAAAATGTTTATTTCCAAACCAAAATCCTCTGTTGGCACTTAATGGCGATGGATGTCCACATTCCAAAACAAGGTGTTTATCCCTGTTAATTTTAATTCCTTTTTTTTGTGCAAAACTTCCCCAAAGTAAAAAAACAATATTTTCGCAATTATTTAATATATAATTAATTAAACTATCTGTAAAAATATTCCACTTTAAGTGTTTGTGACTATTTGCTTCGTCTTTTCTTACTGTTAAACTGGCATTTAAAAGTAAAATTCCTTGTTGTGCCCAACGCTCTAAATTGCCGTTTGTTGGTAAAAATATAGAATCAAAATCGGAATTAATTTCTGCGAAAATATTCTTTAAAGAAGGTGGAATGTTAATACCATCATTTACGGAAAAACATAAGCCATTTGCTTCGCCATCTCCGTGATATGGATCTTGACCAATAATAACAACTTTTAAATCATTCAAATTACATTTTTCAAATGCATTAAAAATTAAATCTTTTGGCGGAAAACAAATAGAAGTTTCATATTCATCTTCAACTTCTTGCATTAGTTTTTGAAAATAATCTTTTTGAATCTCATCATTGAAAAATGATTTCCAAGATAAAACAATATTGTCATAGAGCATATTTATAGTTTTTACAAATATAAAACTTTATCTTTTGTAACTTTGCAATCATCATAGAATTTCAAAATGATTTCAATAACTGAAAAAACACTAAAAGATTTAGAGTTTCATACTATTTTACAAACCATTTCTGACCGTTGCAATACAGAAATTGGAATGGAAAAAGCGCTTCAGATTCAGCCATTTAAAAGCAAAGAAATTTTGTTTGCAGAATTGTCCTATACCAACGAATATGTAGCTTCTTTTAGTAATAACAATGCTTTGCCAAATCACGGTTTTGAAACGGTTACATCAGATTTAAAACTATTAGCAATCGAAGATAGTTTCTTGGAGTTAGTCGCTATTAAAAAAATATTAGATTTAAGTAAATCTACCAATGAGTATTTAAAATTTTTAAAGAAATTTTCAGATTATTATCCAGAATTATTCAAAAAATCTACTCAAATTGAATTTACACCATATATCACAAAATCTATTGAAGAAATTGTAAATAAATTTGGAGAAATTAAAGATGATGCGTCGCCCGATTTAGTGAATATTAGACGAAGCATTAATGTGGTTCGAGGAAAAATCAACCAAAGTTTTGGATTGGCCTTATCGCACTTCAATTCATTAGGCTATTTAGATGATATAAAGGAAACCGTTGTTGATAATCGTAGGGTTTTGGCGGTTCAAGCGATGTATCGAAAAAAAGTAAAAGGTTCTATTTTAGGGAATTCAAAGACTGGAAGTATCGCCTACATTGAACCAGAAACCACGTTAAAATATTCTCGAGAATTGAATGTTTTAGAGTTTGAAGAGCGTGAAGAAATTATGCGCATATTACGTATGCTTTCCGCTACCATTCGTCCTTATGCAGCTTTAATTTCTCAGTATCAGGATTTTCTTTCTGATATGGATGTGATTGCTGCAAAAGCAAAATATGCCAACCGAATTAACGGAATACTTCCCAAAATAAATGAAGAAAAGCGATTGTTTTTTAGAGAAGCCTTCCATCCTATTTTGCTTTTAAATAATAAAGCAGAGAACAAACCCACATTTCCTCAATCCATTGAATTAGAAAGTACAAATAGAATTATTGTGATTTCAGGTCCCAATGCTGGTGGAAAAACCATCTCCTTAAAAACAATAGGTTTATTGCAATTGATGTTGCAATGCGGTATGCTAATTCCAGTTCACGAACGTAGTGAAACGTTTTTATTCGATAGAATTTTAACCGATATTGGTGACAACCAATCTATTGAGAATCATTTAAGTACATACAGTTATCGTTTAAAGAATATGAACTATTTCTTAAAAAAATGTAACGATAAAACCTTGTTTTTAATTGATGAATTTGGTACAGGTTCTGATCCAGAATTGGGTGGTGCTTTAGCAGAAATTTTCTTAGAAGAATTTTACGACAGAGAAGCGTACGGTATTATTACGACGCATTATACCAATTTAAAAATATTAGCCAGCGAATTGCCTTTTGCCAGCAATGCCAATATGTTATTTGATGAAAAATCATTGGAACCGATGTATAAATTACATTTAGGACAGCCAGGAAGTTCGTTTACCTTTGAAGTAGCTCAGAAAAATGGGATTCCTTACGGATTAATTAATCGTGCGAAAAAGAAAATTGAAAATACAAAAGTACGATTTGATAAAACTATTGCCACTTTACAAAAAGAACGCTCGAAAATGGAGAAAACGTCTGTTTCCTTAAAAGAAGAAGAAACAAAAGCACGTGAGGAAAGCAAGAAAATGGAAACCATAAATGTTAAAATTCAGGACAAACTAGAACGCTATCAGGAATTGTACGACGCCAATCAGCGTTTGATTTATATGGGACAAAAAATTGATGATATTGCTGAAAAATATTTTAATAATAAAGACAAAAAGACATTAATTGGCGAATTTTTAAAAGTAGTTGAAATTGAAAATTCGAAACGTAAAAAAATATCAGCTAAAGAGAAAAAAATCAAAGAAGTTGTTGTAAAACAAGTGATTGCTGAAGTAAACGTTAAGGTAGAAGAAATTCGTACCGAGAAAAAAGAAAATAAAATTAAAGCCAAATTGGTTCCTGAAAAGCCTGTTGTAGTTTTAAAAGTTGGCGATAGAGTTCGTATGAAAGACGGAAAAGCGATTGGAACTATCGAAAAAATTGAAAAAAATAAAGTTTCAGTGAACTATGGTGTTTTTATTTCAAAAACTAATTTAGAAAGTTTAGAATACGTACAACCTAGTTAATGTGTCAATTTGACAATTAGTCAATGCGCCAATATTTGAATTAATTTACCTGTTGGTAAATTAATATAAACTCTCGCCATTTAAATCAGTCGTTAACACATCGCTCATATAATTGAAAAAAGGTCGCATCGCTGCAAAAGTGGCGATTACTTCTTCTTTAAAATTTGGTGACATCACTTCTTTGTTTGAAAATTTTCTGGTTAATAAATATTGTTTTTTTCTAATTAAATCAATATTTGGATGTGTTTTGTCAAAGTTTTTTGGAGCGGTTTTTAACTCTTCACCTTCCAAAGTTCCAAACATTTTTTTGAAAGTTGCATCAGCGATAATTTCTCTTAAATCAGAAGCATCCAATTCTAATTCTTTTCTAAATCGCAATAAATCTTCGTTGCTAGGTTCCCAAAATCCGCCACCTATAAAACTTGCTTCGTTTTCAATATGTAAATACATTCCACCTCGAAGCATTGGTTTAGTTCTGGAAAATCCAACAGAAAAATGATTTTTATAAGGTAGTTTATTTTTTGAAAAACGCACATCTCTATAAATTCTAAACACTTGCATTTTTTCTAAACTATCTATCTTTTCTAAATCGGTAAAGACTTCTGTAAAAAAAGCTTTTGCCAAATTATTTTCGGTTTCAAAGCGTTTTTTATTTTCGGTAAACCAATCGCGGTTATTGTTTTTGCTTAGTAACTCTAAAAATTCAAAAGTTGATTTTGTTAACATAAGTTGGCGTTATAAATTAAATTGAATCGTTTAGTTTACTGTTTTTATAACTGAAGGCAAAATAAATTACCAATCCGATAACCAACCAAACGCCAAACCACATCCAATTAGAAACCGCCATTCCTGTTAATAAATAACTACAAGAAATTAACCCTAATAATGGAATTAAAGATAAGTTTTTAGTGAACGATAAAATTGTCATTACTATACAAACAAGTATAAAAACCAACATTGGAATATTTGTAGCTAATTTATCAATAGAAAAATCGAAAAGATTAGTAAAGAAATCCGGTACATATTTAACGATTAAAATAGTAGCAATAGCAACTAATACTGGAAAAATGAACTTTGAATTCACATACGGAATTCTGAATTTTCCTTTGGTTTCACGTTCTGCGATTTCGGCTTCACTTTGTGGAGAAAGCATTAAAACGCCACCACAAACTAATACGAAAGCAAATAAAGTTCCAATACTTGTAAAATCTAATACAAAATTTTCATCAGTAAAAAAGATTGGAATTCCAACAACTAAACCCGTAACAAGAGTAGCAAAACTCGGTGTTTTGTATTTTGGATGAATTTTTGAAAAACGTTTTGGCATTAAACCATCACGACTCATCGTCATCCAAATTCTTGGTTGTCCCATTTGAAATACCAATAACACACTTGTCATAGCTACAACAGCAGCAATTGAAACCACAAACAACATCCATTTTACGCCTTTTAAAGCAAATATTTCAGCTAATGGATCACTTACGCCTAACAATTCATAAGACACCATACCCGTGATAACAAGCGCTAAAACTATAAAAACTACGGTACAAATTACTAAAGAATAAATCATACCTTTTGGTAAATCGCGTTGTGGATTTTTACTTTCTTCTGCTAAAGTAGAAACCGCATCAAACCCAATATAAGCAAAGAAAACAGCAGAAACGCCGCCCATTACTCCGCTAAAACCATTTGGCATAAAAGGCGTCCAATTATCAATATCTACATAAAAAGCACCTACAATTATTACTAAAACAATTATTGCTAATTTTATATATACCATAGCATTGCTAAAGTTTTTAGATTCTTTTGTGCCTCTGTAGACCAAATAGGTAATTAAAATATTAATAACCACCGCTGGTAAATCGAAAATTACTTTCAAATTGCCTAACATAGGTGCGTTTTTCCACGCTGCTAATCCTTCGTCGCCTTTACTTGCTATAAAAGCGGCGTGTGCTGATTTATAGTTAATTGTTAACCATTCTGGCAAATGAATTCCAAAACTTTCTAATAAATTAGTGAAATAACCGCTCCAAGAAAAAGCAATATAAATATTACCTATAGAATACTCCATAATTAATGCCCAACCAATTATCCAAGCAAAAAGTTCTCCAAAAGAAACGTAAGCATACGTGTATGCACTACCAGAAACAGGCACACGAGAAGCAAATTCGGCGTAACACATTGCTGTAAAACCACAAGCAAAGGCACACATAATATACAAAAGTACTACGGCAGGTCCGCCTGAAAAACACGCGTTTCCGATAGCACTAAACGTCCCTCCACCAATAATAGCTGCTATTCCAAAAAAAGTTAAATCTTTTACTGACAATACTTTATTTAAACCTGAATGATCACCATCTCCGCCTTGTTTCAATATTGTTGTAATTGATTTCTTTCTGAAAATTTTCATTTTATTAAGTATTTTGGTTAGCAAAGCAAATATAGAATTAAAATTGTAATTGTTTTGAGTTATTGATATGAAAAATTGATAATCAAAATCTATTATTAAATAAATTTATATAATCAAAACATATTGTTTAGTTGTAAAAATGCCGTAAATTTGCATTAGAAAATTAATTAAAAATAAATAATTATGGCATTAGTAGGAAAACAATTCCCAAACATTACCGTTGACGCAATCTCAGATATGGGCGACAACTTAAGAATTAACGTTTTAGAAGAAGCAACAAAAAACAACAAAAAAGTAATTTTATTTTGGTACCCAAAAGATTTTACATTTGTTTGTCCAACTGAATTACACGCTTTTCAGGCGGCTTTACCAGAATTTGAAAAAAGAAATACAATAGTAATTGGTGCTTCTTGCGATACAAACGAAGTACACTTTGCTTGGTTAAACACAGCCAAAAATAATGGCGGTATTGAAGGTGTTACCTATCCTTTATTAGCAGATACAACTCGTAATTTAGCAAACGCTTTAGATATTTTAGATGTAGCAGATGAATTTAACGAAGAAACTGGTGATTATTTATTGACTGGATCAAATGTTACTTTCCGTGCCACTTACTTAATAGACGAAACTGGTAAAATTTTCCACGAAAGTGTAAACGATATGCCATTAGGTAGAAATGTAAACGAATATTTACGTTTAGTTGATGCCTACACACACGTACAAACTAAAGGTGAGGTTTGTCCTGCAAACTGGGAAGAAGGAAAAGATGCTATGAGTGCTGACAGAAATAGTACAGCAAGTTATTTAGCTTCACACTAAAATAATATTTCAATAATCAATGTGTCAATTAGAGAATAATTGGCACATTGACATATTGTCTAATAAAAATTAAGAAGTTATGTTTCAAGAAATCGAAAAAGATAATTTAGCTGAAATTGTAGCTAATAATGAAGTAGTATTGGTACAATTTTCTGCATCTTGGTGTGGTAATTGTCGTATAATGAAACCAAAATTTAAAAAAATGGCTTCAGAAAATGAAAGCATTCCATTTTTATTGGTAGATGCCGAACAGTTTACAGAATCAAGAAAATTAGCTAATGTGGATAATTTACCAACATTTGCTGCATTCAAAAATGGTGTTTTAGTAAATCAAACACAAACTAATAAAGCGGAAGTTTTGGCGGAATTAGTAGCTGAAGTACTATAAATTGAAACGAGTTAGACTTCTTATAAAATTAGAAAGTCTACAAATCTAAAATGTCTAAACTCTAACAATCTAACAATCTAAAAATATGAAATTACCTGTAATAAAACACTTGACACAATTTGTTGAAGAAAATGATGCCGATTATATACTTGAAACAATAGCTGTTTTAGAACATTTAACTGAATTAGAATCTTTAAAAGATGAAGAATTAGATGTTATTGGTGAGTTAATTTCAAATATGTATGGAGCCATTGAAGTAAATAAAATGATTAAAGACGGAAAAGATAAAAAAACGGCTCTAAATGATTTTATGAAACGGGTTTTAGGTGCTATTGATAAATAAAAAAACGCTCTATTTGAGCGTTTTTTTTATTTAAATTCTTTCGTGATACATAGCTTTTACTATGCCGTCAGCCAATCCAATTTTTGGAACGTAAATATGGTTGGCACCACTCCATCTCATTGCACATAAATATATAGAAAGAGCTGGAATAATTACGTCGGCACGGTCGGTATTTAAACCTAATTCGGAAATTCTTTGTTCGTATGTTAATGCGTTTATGTGGTCAAATTGCGATTTTAAATACTTGTATGTCAAAGGTTTATCTTGTGTTTTACCCGACAATTTAAATGCCTTATTGATATTACCACCGGAACCAATCATAATTATATTATCTAAGCCTTCCGTATGAGTTTTAATCCATTTTTCAATTTCTTGCCAAACTACTTCGTTTACCATATTATTCAGCATACGAACCGTACCATTTTTGAATGATTTTGAAACCAACATTTTTCCATCAGAAAACAAAGAAAATTCGGTACTTCCTCCGCCTACATCTACATAAAGATAATTTTCATTTGTATTTATAAAATGATGTAAGTCAGATGAAGCAATAATTGCGGCTTCATTTTTGCCATCAATAATATCAATTTTTATGTCGGTTTTTTTCTTTATTAGAGCAGCAACTTCTTTACCATTATAGGCTTCACGCATAGCAGAAGTGGCACAAGCCATAAATTTTTCGACTTTATATACTTTCATTAATAATTTAAATGCGTGTATTGCATCAATCATTCTGTCGATATTTTCATCTGAAATTTCACCTACTGTAAAAGCATCTTGACCCAAACGAATAGGTACACGAATTAAGGCACTTTTATTAAATTGTACTTCTTTACCTTTTTGCTCAATAATATTAGTAATTAACAATCGCATCGCATTGGAACCAATATCTATTGCAGCATATTTTTTTATTTGAATCATTAATGTTTTTATATAATTTCTGGAAGTATTACTTCCAGTTTGTTCTGATAGTGTTTGTACATTTCTTGCTGGGCTCTAAATACTTTATCTTCACCACGTTTTCTGTATAAATTTTCAAATTTATCTGAATGTAAACGTGCTTTTACGTTTGCTTTCCAACCAATTTCAAAAGTATCAATTAAGTCTTGTTTAATTTCTTCATCATAAATAGGACAAGTTACTTCAACTCGAGCATCAATATTTCTGGTCATAAAATCAGCTGATGAAATATACACTTCAGGATTATTATTATTTCCAAAAATAAACACACGTGTGTGTTCTAAATAGTTATCGACAATACTAATTGCTTCAATGTTTTCACTATAATTTTTTAAACCCGGCACTAAACAACAAATACCTCTTATTATCAATTTAATCTTAACCCCAACATTGCTAGCATCGTATAATTTGTCTATCATTTTATAATCTGATAAACTATTCATTTTCAAATTAATGCAAGCTGGCTTGCCTTCTGAAGCATTTTTTATTTCTCTATCAATCAATTTAACAAAACGAGAACGGGTATAATGTGGCGAAACAATTAAATGTTTGTAACGATGTACTCTATAATTCACTTCAAAAAACTCAAAAACTTTAGACATATCTTTCAAAATTTTTGAATCACTAGTAAATAAAGTAACATCAGTATAAATTTTAGCTGATGCTTCACTAAAATTTCCTGTAGAAACAAATCCGTATTTCTTAATTTCATCGTCTTCCAAACGTTCTACTAAACAAATTTTGCTATGTACTTTTAGTCCTTTTACACCAAAAATTAAGTTAATGCCTTCTTCTTGCATTTGTTCGGCGTAGGAAATATTACTTGCTTCGTCAAAACGGGCTTGTAATTCAATTTGTACCGTAACTTTCTTTCCGTTTTTAGCAGCATTAATAAGCGAACTTACTATTTGTGAATTTTTAGACAAACGATACAAAGTAATTTTTATAGATTGCACTTTAGGATCCAAAGCCGCTTCTCTTAAAAATCTAATGACATAAGAGAAAGATTGATAAGGGGCGTGTAACAAATAATCTTTATCTTTAATACTTTGCAACATACTTCCATCCAAACTTAAACCTTGAACGGGTAACGGCACGTTTTGTTTGTACAGCAAATCGTATCGACCAAGATTTGGAAAATCCATATAATCTCTTCTATTATGATATCTTCCACCAGGAATAATAGAATCGGAACTATCAATTTTCATTCTGTTTAGAAAAAATTCTAACGTGTCTTTTTCAATTGCTTGGTCATAAACAAAACGAACGGGCTCGCCTACTCTTCGTTCTTTAACACTGTATGATATTTTTTCAATTAAACTTTTACTCAAGTCCGAATCGAATTCCAATTGGGCATCTCGAGTTATTTTTATCATATGTGCATCAATACTTTCATAATCAAAAATATTAAAAATATGATCTAAACTATATCGAATTACATCGTCTAATAAAATAATATATTGTTTATCTGAAGTAGAAGGTAAAACTACAAATCTGTTAATTGTTTTTGGAATTTCAACAATGGCATATCTAATTTCTTTATCGTTTAATAATTGAGAAATTAATCCAGATTTGTTTTTATTCATTACTAATTTTACTGCTAAATATCCTGAAGTATCTTTAATTAAAGGAAATTCAACCAAATCATTTAACATAATGGTAACTAATTCAGGACTTACTTTTTGTGTAAAAAAGTCTTTAATAAAGGTTTCTTGATCTTTATTAATTTGCATTTCATTAATAATATAAATTCCTTGTTTTTCAAGTTTTTTTTCGATGTCATTTAAAATTCGTAAACTTTCTGATTGATGTTCAATTACAATTTCTGTAATATCTTTCAATAATTGTTCTGCAGAAATATCGCCTAACATTGGTTTAGTATCAATTTTTTCTAATGTCATTCTGCGAATTGCAGCATAACGAACACGAAAAAACTCATCTAAATTATTTGAAAAAATACCTAAAAATCTTAATCTGTCTAATAACGGCACATTTTCGTCTGCGGCTTCTTGCAACACTCTTGCGTTAAATGCTAACCAGCTCTTTTCTCTATCAATGTATGGATTCATTCTTTTTGTTTGTTCTGTTTATTTAGACGTAATAGTGTCTAAAATAATGGTTTTACAATTAATTTAAACTAAAAATATGTACTACCAAATTTAGGTATAAAGGTATTGTTTTCAATGATATTTAACAAAATTTGATGAAAATATAACATTTATTCAATCCGTAATTTTCAGTTTTTTGAAGAAAATTCTAAAACAAAAACAGCATCAAAACGAGTTTTAATGCTGTAAGTATAGTTTTAATTCTGAAATTATATTTTAATACCTGGAGGTAATAATTGTTGAAATTTTTTATTTTTTCTAAAAAAAGAAACAATTTTTGTGTTGGTTGGCACTACTTTAAACTTTCGTTCTTCAGCAATATCTAAAACAGAAGTTATAAATTGATTTACTTTTTCTTCTTGTTCGTTTTCATTCGCGCAAAGCTTCGTTAAAAATATTTTTCGCTCCTGAATGGCATATTCAATCGTTAAAAGTCCGCAAGCGGTTTTCGTTTCAAATTGTCTTAATAATTCATTGTCTTTAATTTCCTCAACTAGCATAAATCTGGGTTTTAAATACTAACAAATCTTAATTGTTTGTTAAAATGTCTGCAAATTTACAAAAAAATAAAGACAAATCAAGTAGTAAACAAATGAAAATCATAACAATAGAAAATTATTTGTTAAATTTTTATTTTTCTATCTAAAAAAGAAACCCATTTAAAATTAAAATTATAATTTTAAGGCACAAAATCATCAAACTAATGTCGAAAACACACGTTTACTTTGTTCCGGGTTTAGCAGCAAGTATAGAAATATTTGAAAATATAAAATTACCCAAAGAACAGTTTGAAATGCATTATTTAGAGTGGATTTTACCTCTACATCATGAAACCATAGAGAATTATGCTAAAAGAATGTGCAAAGGAATTACACATGAAAATTGTGTGTTAATAGGTGTTTCATTTGGCGGAATAATGGTACAAGAAATGTCTGAAATCATTAAAACCCAAAAAGTTATTATTATTTCAAGTGTAAAAAGCAACCAGGAATTGCCAATTCATATGAAATTAGCCAAGGCTACAAAATTATACAAAGCACTTCCTACCAGTCTTTTAAGTCAAGTAAATTATTTATCAAGATATATAAAAGGCAGGGGGTTATTGGCAAAACGCGTAAAATTATATAACCGCTATTTATTTATGAAACAAACAAAATATTTGGATTGGGCAATTGAAAATGTATTACTTTGGCAAAGAAGCATTCCTGATGAAAAAGTAATTCACATCCACGGTGATGAAGATATGGTATTTCCAATTTCTAATATTAAAAATTGTATTGTTGTAAAAGGTGGTACACATATTATGATTGTAAATAAGTATAAATGGTTAAATGAAAATTTGCCCAAACTCATCCTAAAATGAATATCTTTGTTGTTATTAAAACTGTCAAATAACCTCTTTATAAATGAAAAACTTATATAAAACACTAATTTTAATCCCTTTGTTTATTATTTGTGGATTTTTAATTTATGCTACTTCATACCAAAACGTGCCAAAAAAAAATCATGTAGAATATCCTACTGATATGGATTTTTGTGGTGAGAAAGTACCTACTGATCAAGCAGATGTAAAAGAACGTTTGGACAGAGAAATGTTAGTGAATATTAATTTAAATGCTTCAACAGCCATTCTTATTAAAAGAGCAAATAAAGTGTTTCCAATTATTGAACCTATACTTGCAAAATATAATGTTCCAGATGATTTTAAATATTTGGCAGTTATTGAGAGCGGCTTAATTAATGTAATTTCTCCATCTGGTGCAAAAGGTGTTTGGCAATTTATGCCCGGAACTGCGAAGGAAAGCAAATTAGAAATAACAGACCAAGTAGACGAACGTTATCATATTGAAAAATCTACGCAAGCTGCTTGTGAATATTTAATTAAAGCCAAAAACAAATTTGGAAATTGGACAGTAGCTGCCGCATCTTACAATGGCGGTATAACAGGTTTACAAAATCACATTGATTTTCAACAAACTTCAGATTATTATAATTTATGGTTAACCGACGAAACAGCTCGCTATATCTTTAGAATTTTAGCTTTGAAAGAAATCATGAAAAATCCAGAAAAATATGGTTATTTAATTCCAAAAGAAGCCCTATACCCAAAAATTAATACAAAAAAAATAATGGTTGACTCTACTATCACAAATTTGTCTACATTTGCTATACGTCAAGGGATTAACTATAAAATTTTAAAAACACATAACCAATGGTTGCGTGATAAAAAATTAGATAATCCAACAAAAAAAATATACGAAATTGAAATTCCACTGGAAGGATATAATAAATAAAATGAAAAGTAAAATGACCCTACAAATAATATTGTCTTTAATTCTTATTGGAATTTTAGCAGGAGTACTAAGCGGATTGGTTGGCGTTGGTGGCGGCATAATTATGGTGCCTTTATTAGTGATGTTTTTCGGATTTAATCAGCACCAAGCACAAGGTACAAGTCTGGCCGTATTAGCAGTTCCAGTAACCGCAGTAGCTGTTTTTACATATTATAAAGAAGGTCAGATTAATATAAAATATGCTGCTATAATTGCTGGTTTTTTTGTTATTGGAAGTATATTTGGAAGCAAACTTGCCTTAACATTAGATCAAAAAATGTTGAAGAAAATTTTTGCTGTAGTGTTATTAGCCATTGCAGGAAAAATGCTTTTGGATAAATAATTTAATTGCCTTGAAAAGAAAAAAAATTGTAATTTCAGGTATTAACATGGTTGAAGGTGGTATTTTCACTATCCTTCATAATGCGTTACAAGAACTTTCTAATTTTGTTAAGAATGAAGAAGTTGAAATTATCGCTTTGGTTCATGATGCCTCTAAATTTCAATTTTCAAATATTACTGTTATTGAAATACCTCTTTCAAAAAAATCTTGGTGGTTTCGTTTATATTACGAATATTTTTATTTTAAAAAACTATCTAAACAATTACAACCTGACATTTGGTTTTCATTACATGATACGACACCCAATGTAGTAGCTAAAAAACAATTTGTGTATTGCCATCACCCTACAACACTTTTTAAACCCACCTGGAAAGATTGGAAATTTGATTATAAGATTGGTGTTTTTTCCGTTTTATATGATTTCCTATTTAAAATAAACATTTCTAAAAACCACACGGTTTTTGTTCAACAACATTGGATAAAAAAAGTATTTGAAAAGCGTTTTAAAATTACAAATATTAAAGTGGCAATTCCAGAATATATAGAAGAAATTTCGACTGATTTTTTTCCATTTGAACCAAATAAAATTCACTTTTTTTATCCAAGTTTTCCAAGAAGTTATAAAAATCATGAAGTTATTTTAGAAGCCATGAAATTATTGCCTAAAAACATTTCAGAACAGACGCAATTTCATTTTACAACGATTAAAGATTCAAAAGAAAAATACGCGCAATTTTTAGTGAAAGAATATGGTTTTTTAGAAAATGTGCATTTTTATGGGAAAGTAAAAAGAAGTCAGTTACTTTCAATGTATAAAGCTATGGATTGTTTACTTTTTCCATCAAAAATAGAAACTTGGGGCTTACCAATTTCTGAAGCAAAAGCATACAAAAAACCCATGTTTTTAGCAAATTTACCTTATGCCAAAGAAGCTTGTGGGAATTATGAAAAGGTATCGTTTTTTGATGAAAATAATGCTACTGAGTTGGCAAAACTAATTACTGAATTTGTAGAAGAAAAACTTATGTTTCAAGGAAATACTTCGCCTTTTGACACAAGTAAAGATTTACACAACTGGAAAAAAGTATTCCAATATATTTTAACTGACTAATATGGCATTTTTTACCGTAATAATTCCGCTTTATAATAAAGAAAAGTATATTGAAAACGCGATAAAAAGTGTTCTTAATCAAACGTTTACGGACTTTAATTTAGTAATTGTAAACGATTGTTCTTCTGATAAAAGTGTAGAAATTGCCTCTAAATATATTTCAGATACGGTTGAAATTATTCATCATAAAAAAAATGCTGGGTTGGCTGCCGCAAGAAATTCTGGAATTAAAAACTCCAATAGCAATTACATCACCTATTTGGATGCTGATGATTTATGGAAACCTACATTTTTAGAAAGGATCTTTCTATTAATTCAAAATTTTCCGGAAGCGCGAATTTTTGGGACAAATTATGAAGAAATTTGGGGTACTGTAATTAAAAATTCTCACAATGGTTCTGAAATTTTACCGATAGATTTTACAGGTTATATTAATTTTTTCAAAATAAATGTAAAGCAAGGAATTTACACACACGGTTCTGTATGTTTTCATAAAGAAGTGTTTGAAAAAATTGGATATTATAACGAAGATATTGGTTTTTCTGAAGATTTAGATTTTAACATCAGAGCCAATTACAATTTTAAATTAGCGTATGATAACTCGGTACAAATGAGTTATTTTATGCAAACCCAAAACCAAATTACACAGAGTTCATTGCTTAACAAAACCATTCCTGACTTTAATAGTTATGAAAATTGGGCGACAAACAATTCGGATTTAAAAAAATATCTCGATTTTGAACGATATGTTTTAGGAAAACGCTTAAAGAAAAATAACGATTTGCGTTGGAAAAAGATGATTGCAACTATTGATTCAAGAAACTTAAATTGGAAACAAAATGTTCTTCTAAAAATGCCCCGTTTTATTTTAAACATACTTGATAAATTGAAGTTGTTTTTATTAAAGTTAGGTATAAAAACAAGTACATATTGATATTTCTTGTTATACTGGAGTAAATAATTACTCTTTTACAAAGCTCAAATAATCCTTATAACTTCTAATATAATCGTTTTCTGAAAATTCTTCTGAAGCCAACACCAAACAAACCGAACCTGAAGAAAAATTTTCTAATTCGCGCCAAATGTTATTTTCAATTAGCAACCCTTTATCAGGTTTGTTTAAAGTAACAATTTCTTTCGATTTTCCATCCTTCAAAACCACATCAAAACTTCCCGAAATAGCAAGTATAACTTGTTTGAGTTTTTTATGTGCGTGACCTCCTCGTTTTGCACCACTTGGCACATCAAACAAATAATATACGCGTTTTATATCAAAAGGAATCGTATCATTTTCAACAACACCAATATTTCCTTTTATGTTGTTTATTTTTGGAATATCTATGATTTTATAATTCATTTACATTTATTTTTTAAAAAAAATTAACCATTCGTTACCAATATTTTCTATACTAAAGTGTTTCACACTTGATACCGCGTTTTCTTTACAATGTAAATATAAATTATTATCTGTTACGAACAGATTCATTGCCTCAATAAGTTTTTCTTGATGTTGATTTTCAACTAACAATCCGTTGCTTTTATTATTAATAATTTCATTAGGTCCTGATGCATAATCCCAAGAAATTACTGGGGTTTCGCAAGCTAAAGATTCCAATAAAACCATTGGCATACCTTCATATTTACTGGTTGAAATTGTAAATAATGCGTTTTTATAATATCGAAACGGATTTTTAACATTACCCTTAAAGACAACCAAATCTTGTAAATCAAGACGTTCTGCTAATTTTATCCATTTGTTTTTCAGTTTGCCTTCGCCCAAAATAATCAACTTAATATTTTTAGAAGGTAACATTGAATTAGCATAACATTCAATTAATTTATTAAACTGCTTAATGTTTTTATTCATACTTCCAGCAGATAAAACATATTGAAAATCGTCAGCTATTTCTTGTTTTGATTGCTTTGAAATCAACTCAAAATCAATAGGGTTATAAATTAATTTTGTAGGCAAAAAATTATATTTACTACTTACTTTCTCATAAATTCCTTTCGAAACAGTAATAAATTGCTCACAATTTCTATATAATAATTTCGCTAAAAATTTGTTTTTTGGCACATACGACTTAAGCTTATAACTGTGTATGGTTTGAATGAATTTTGGAAACACAAAATTGTGAATAATCATTTCTTGTAATAAATACTCTTTGGTTCGAAAGTCAATTACATAATCGAAATGATTGGAGTCAAAAAATTGCTTCAAGGCAAAAAATCGTTTACTTCTACTCCACCAACTATTTCTTTTATCTTTTAAATGCTCTAAATGAAATAATTTACCAGAATAATTATAGTCTACTTTTCCTGAAAACACTACGTGATAAACCTCTATGTCTTGATTTTCAAAATAGTTTGATAATAATACTGCACAGCGTTCGGCACCTCCATCAGAAAGCGTTACGGTAACCAAGCAAATTTTCAATCTGTGAGATTTTAGAGTCAAAAGTTATAGTTTTTAACAAATATAAAAATATTCAATAAACTATGGTTGTCATTCTTTAAATTTATAAATACTTTGTATATTTGAACAACAATAATAGGCCTAAATATATGACATTTATTAAAACTACAGAGATGGCATCAAAATACGAACATTTAGAAAAAATGTCTGTAAACGAATTGCTTACTCACATCAATACAGAAGACAAAACAGTTCCATTAGCAGTTGAAAAAGCGTTACCAAATATTGAAGTATTAATTGAACAAATTATTGCTAAAATGAAAATAGGTGGACGATTATTCTATATTGGCGCTGGGACTTCTGGTAGATTAGGCGTAGTTGATGCAAGTGAATGTCCACCAACATTTGGTGTTGATTTTGATACCGTTATTGGAATTATTGCAGGTGGTGATACCGCAATTAGAAAAGCCGTTGAATTTGCTGAAGATGATAAAGAACAAGCTTGGAAAGACCTACAAGCATGGAAAATTAATGAAAATGATGTTGTAATTGGTATTGCTGCTTCTGGAACGACTCCGTATGTGATTGGCGGATTGCAAAAATGTAATGAAAATAATATTGTTACCGGAAGTATCAGTTGTAATGCGGGAAGTCCGCTTTCGAAAACAGCAAAATATCCTATTGATGTAATTGTAGGACCTGAATTTGTAACTGGTAGCAGCAGAATGAAAGCAGGAACAGCGCAGAAATTAGTATTAAATATGATTTCTACGTCCACTATGATTGCTTTAGGCAAAGTAAAGGGCAATAAAATGGTAGATATGCAATTAAGTAACGATAAACTAATTGACAGAGGAATACGAATGATAATGGACGAAATTCCAGTGTCGTATGAAATAGGTGCCAAATTATTGCAAGAGTATGGCAGTGTAAGAAAAGCTGTTGATTATTATACTAGCCAAAAATAAAAATAGTATGTCTGTAAATAAAATAATATTAAACAAAGGACTTCGTATATTATTAGGTTCACTGCCCACACTTTTTGTAGGTGTGTTTATTTTAAATAGTAGTTTTAAAAATCAAAAACATCCTTTATTTATTTATGTGGCGATTTTAGGCGTTTTAATTTGTGGTTTTTCCGTTTATTTAATGTTTAAGGGCATAAATACGATAATGAAAAGTATGTTTGAGAAGTAAAAGTGAAAAGTAAAAAGTCGAAAGTAAAAAGTATATTACGTATTGCTTAAACTTCCTTACATAACTTATTTGATTAAAAAAAAGGCAAAAGTCAAAAGTAAAAAGAATTTTCCACAATAATTATCAGAATTGATATAAAACATAAAATGAAAAAAATAATATTACTATTCGCATTAACACTTGTTTCTTGTTACAATCAAGAAAGAACTTGTAAAGACTTTAAAACAGGTAAATTTACCTCAGAAACCACTTTTGATGGCAAAAAACTAAGCAGTACATTTGAAAGAAATGATTCTATTCAAATTGAAAATTACAATGCTATCATTGACACTTTCACAATTCGTTGGATAAATGACTGTGAATATATTTTAGAAAATGTAAAACCAAAAAATAGAGCAGAAAAAAAAGCTATTCACGTAAAAATATTAAACACCAAAGACTTAAAATATAATTTTGAATATTCATTTGTTGGCGATGCAAAAAAACAATTTGGTTCTGTAACTAAATTGTAATTTTCTACGTAAAATAAAAGGCATGTTTTTTTTACAACCAATATTCAAATAATTTATAACAACTATATGGAAATATTAAACAACCCAGACGCTTGGATTGCCCTATTAACCTTAACTTTTTTAGAAATCATTCTCGGAATTGATAATATTGTTTTTTTATCAATTGTGTCTGGTAAACTAAAAGAAAAAGACCAACCCAAAGCCAGAAGAATTGGATTGCTGTTAGCAATGGCTTTCAGAATTGTATTACTTTTTGGAATTTCTTGGGTTATGAGCTTAAAAAAATCATTCTACGATTTTGATTTAGGATTTTTATCAGGTGGTATTTCTGGGCAAAGTTTAATTATTTTTGGTGGAGGTTTATTTTTATTATACAAATCCGTTTCCGAAATACATCACAAACTTGAAGGCGAAGAAGAAGGAACTAATGGAAAAGCCAGTAACTCATTAGGAGCTGCTATTTTACAAATTGCTTTATTAAATATTGTTTTCTCTTTTGATAGTATTTTAACGGCTATTGGTTTAGTAAGTGCTGCTGAGCCTCCAATAGGTTTTGGTCCAGCTGGTGCCATAGAAATTATGATTATGGCAATTATTATTTCAATTATAATTATGATGATTTTTGCAGGACCTGTGAGTAAATTTGTAAACAATCACCCTACTATTCAAATTTTAGGATTATCATTTTTAATATTAATTGGAGTGATGCTATTAGCAGAAGGTTCACATTTAGCCAATTTTAAATTCTTTGGTGGCGAAACCGTACATAGCATTCCAAAAGGATATTTATACTTCTCTATTTTCTTCTCTTTATTTGTAGAGTTTTTAAACCTAAAAATGAAGAAAAACAACAAGAAACCCGTGGTTTTATACAATAATAAAATTATAGATGAAAAATTAAAAGATGCAGATGTAACGAATTAAGTAATATAAAAACCTGACAAGTTTCGAAATCTTGTCAGGTTTGTGTTCTAAATTTACTCTAAACTCAACGTTATTTGTCCGTCGTCGTCTGATTCAATATTAAAATCTTCTGTTTCATAATTAGACTCTTCAGAAACCATAGCTTCTGGTTCGTCTAGAATTTCTTCATAAGGTAATGATTCTAATATATTTATCTGTTTTATTTTATCTGTAGTCAACTGGTTTCCAAGTGCTTTAATTCCTTTAACAGCAATAAACTCGTCTAAATTCACAATCTGATTGTCTTTTTGTACACCTTTTACTTTAGCGTAAACTATCTCGGCAATTGGCAACCAATCTGTTGAAATTATTTCTAATTGCGATTTTTCGTGTTCGGTGATAAAATTTTCTTCCTTATTTTCATTTTCAATTAAGAAACGTTTGATAAAATAACGGTCTTTTTCACCATCGTAATAAATAGCAGAAATTGGTTTTTTTGGATTCCATTTTTCCATCACAATCATATCTTCATCAAAATGAGTGGTCAATTCTGGAATAATGGTTTTAATTTTTCCCGATTGATTAGCAATAAGCAATCTATCATTAGGCTTAAATTCGCCCAACAATTCACCTCTTCCATCAACGTTCAAACGGTGTACCGTATCATCAAACCATATTTTTCTTGGACGAAGTGTTGAAATTCCTTTTTCTTTTAATTCTATTTTCTTGATAGGATATTTTGTAACCGTATTTCCTTTACTTGCTCGGCCTTTGATTGCGATATTTGAAAAATCTTGATCCCATTTCAGTTTCTTAATACTTCCCACTTGGCGTAATAAAATCGTAACTACCTCAGCTTCTCCATTTGGATTGGCAGAGAAATACAAAACTTGCGAACCTGGTTTTTCTTGTGTTAAATCGTAAAATTTATCACGTGTTACTCCAGAGACATTAAATCGTTTAATAAATGTAGAACCATTTTTACCATCACGATAAATCATATTATAAATGGTACGTTTGTCGTTTTTATCGAAAACCGCAATATGAATAATGTCTTTGCCTACGAACTTTTTATCGTCCACTTTGGCAATCATTATTCTTCCATCTCTCAGGAACACAATTACATCATCAATATCGGAACAATCGGCAACATATTCGTCTTTCTTTAAACCTGTTCCAAAGAAACCTTCTTCTTTGTTTACGTATAATTTCGTGTTACGCAACACCACTTTCGTAGCTTCAATCGTATCGAAACTTCTTAATTCCGTTTGACGCTCTCTTCCTTTTCCGTATTTTTCTTTTAGTTTGGCGAAATAATCAATAGCAAAATCAATTAGATTGTCTAAATGATGTTGTACTTCTTTCATTTCGTCTTCTAATTTTGCAATAAAATCATCCGCTTTATCCGAGTCGAAACGCGTGATACGAATCATTGGAATTTGCGTTAATTTCTGTAAATCTTCATCTACAATTTCACGAACAAACGACTTTTTAAATGGTTCAAATTGTTTGTATAAATACTCGTAAAGTGTTTCTCTGTCCGAATACAATTTGAAATCGATATACATTTCTTCACGAATGAAGATTTTTTCTAATGTTGAAAAATGCCATTTTGTTTTTAGTTCTTCTAATTGAATTTCTAATTCTTTCCGAAGTAAAACAACCGTTCTTTCTGTCGAAATTTTCAGCATATGAGACACACCAACAAAAAGTGGTTTATTATCTTCAATTACACAACCTAAAGGCGCTACAGAAGTTTCACAAGCCGTAAAAGCATACAAAGCATCAATAGATTTATCTGGCGAAACGCCTGGGAAAAGATGAATTAATATTTCTACCTCAGCAGCCGTATTATCTTCAATCTTTTTAATTTTTATTTTTCCTTTTTCATTGGCTTTCAAAATACTATCAATCAAGGTTGACGTATTGGTTGAAAATGGAATTTGAGTAATCACTAACGTTTGCTTGTCTAATTGCGAAATTTTAGCACGAACTCGAACTCTACCACCTCGCATTCCGTCATTATAATTTGAAACGTCTGCGATTCCTGCTGTTTGGAAATCGGGATAAATGGTAAATGGTTTTCCTTTTAAAATATTTATCGAAGCGTCAATTAATTCATTAAAATTGTGAGGTAACACTTTTGTTGATAAACCAACCGCAATTCCTTCGGCTCCAGAGGCTAATAATAATGGGAATTTAACGGGTAAATTGTTTGGTTCTGCTCTACGACCATCGTAAGAAACACCCCAATCTGTAATTTTTGGAGAATACAATACTTCTAAAGCAAATTTTGACAAACGCGCTTCAATGTAACGAGAAGCTGCCGCACTATCGCCTGTTAAAATATTTCCCCAGTTTCCTTGACAATCGATTAGCAATTCACGTTGCCCGATTTGCACCATAGCATCACCAATACTCGCATCTCCGTGAGGATGATACTGCATCGTATGTCCAACTACATTTGCCACTTTGTTATAACGACCATCATCCAACTCTTTAAGCGAGTGCATAATACGACGCTGTACGGGTTTGAAACCATCTTCAATAGCAGGAACAGCACGCTCTAAAATTACATACGAAGCATAGTCTAAAAACCAATCTTTGTACATTCCTGTTACTTTGGTAATGGTGTCTTCCGGATTTTCGTCGTTTTCGTAAAAATGTTGTCCTTCGAAGTGTTTGGCGTCTACTTCAATAATTTCTTCAGAAAGTTCTTCTTCTTGATTGTCGTCAATAGAATTTTCTTCTGAATTGTGTTCAGTATTTTCCTCTTCTGGGTTAATGTTTTCTTCTTCGTCTTTCATTTATGCTGAATTTATTTCAGTATTTTAATTCTCTAATTTATCCAAAATTGAACTTCCTTCACCTGAATTTTTCAATTTCATTTTTATAAATACTTGCTTTAGCTCTTCACCTTTTTGCACACAAAATGGTGGTAAAAAATCCAAATTTTTAGAATTTTGATGACCGCCACATTCTAAACAAACTTCATAATAAGCTATAACTTTACCATTTTTATAAAATTGAAATTTATGTCTTGGATCATAACAAGCAGCTATATCACAAGTATCTTCATTGTTTTTTAAAATTTTTAAAATAGAATTAAAATCTTCTTTTTTTAAAATTACATCATCAATAATTTTATCATCTGGAATTATGATTTCTTTTTTGCTATTGTAATCAAATTTTTCGTTTGGATTCCAACCCGTTCTAGTTGTGTAAGAAATCAATCTAACTTTATCAATTGACTCAAAGAAATCATTTTCTTTTTTACAAGAAAATAAACCTAAAAACAAAATAACTATAAAAAATCTCATCATCATCCTTTTAGTATTTTTATTAAATCCTCTTTACTTGGTAAAATTGTTTTGTATTTACTTGCAAAAATTTGTTCGTTGTTTTCGGGCAATGTATATTCAACCACAAAATCACTTTTATTTTGACAAAGTACTAATCCGATGGTTTTATTTTCGCCTTCCAATCGCATTTCTCTGTCATAATAATTTACATACATTTGCATTTGTCCTAAATCTTGATGTTTTAATTCGCCAATTTTTAAATCAATTAAAACAAAACTTCGTAAAACCCTGTTGTAAAAAACCAAATCAATATAGAAATGTTTGTCATCGAAAGAAATTCGTTGTTGTCTTGCGACAAATGCAAAACCGTGACCTAATTCTAACAAAAAATGTTCTAATTTGTTAATTATTTCTTGTTCTAATTGAGATTCTGAATAGTGATGCAATTCGGGTAAACCTAAAAATTCTAAAATGTACGGATCTTTAATAAGGTCTTTTGGTTTTTCAATAATTTGTCCTTCTTCAGACAATTTTAAAACACCTTCTTTGTCTCTGCTTAATGCCAATCTGGTGTATAATGCCGAATCATATTGTCTTTTTAATTCTCGAACACTCCAATTGTATTTTTTAGATTCAATTTCGTAGAAGCTTCGTTCTTTTTCATCGTCAATTCGCATTAAAAAAGTGTAATGTGACCAAGTTAACTTGAAAAATGAAATTAATGTAGCAGAATCCATACTTTTAAATTCTATAGATAATGTCTGTGTTTTTTCATTTTGCAATTCCGTAATCAGTGATTGCGATTTTTTATCTTCAGAAATCCGCAACAGTGTCTCGGAATTTTGTATGTTCAATATCCGCAACAATGTCTCGGATTTTGAATAAACCAAATAAAACTTCCTTATTCTTTCTAAAATATCTATAGAAAATCCCTTACCAAACTCACTTGTCAACTGTTCTGAAAGTCCTTTTAAAACTTGTTTTCCATATTCTGCTCTATCATTTCCGTTTTGTTCTTCCTCAACAATCATTCTACCTATTTCAAAATAAGTAAAAGTCATGGTTGAATTTACGGTACGTAAAACTTGTTGTCGGGCATTTTGCAATAACTCGGCAACTTGAAGAAAAAGTAGTTTGTTTTGGACTTGTTTTGTCATTATTATTTAAAACGCATATTTTTCTTTACATAAATGTGATTTCTTAACCATTTCGTTTCCGTTTTTATCAACTTTAGTCGAAATAATTGTTTCACATTCTAAATGGTCATTATTAACTTTTATAAAATAATGAATCGTACAAAATAATGTGCCAACTAAAAGTGAAATTATATAAAATTTGATATTTTTCATATTTGATATTTTTCAAATTACTCTTCCACCACATCCAATTCTACCTTCAAGTTGTTTATTATAAACTCTTGACGGTCGGGTGTGTTTTTACCCATATAGAATTCTAATAATTTCTCAATAGACGTAGCTTTATCCAACATTACAGGATCAAGACGAATGGTTTCACCAATGAAATTTTTAAACTCATCGGGCGAAATTTCTCCTAATCCTTTAAATCGGGTAATTTCTGGTTTTGGTTTTAGTTTTTCCATCGCCGCTTTTCGTTCTTCTTCCGAATAGCAATAAATAGTTTCTCTTTTATTTCGAATTCTGAATAATGGTGTTTGTAAAATATACAAATGTCCTTCTTTTATCATTTCAGGAAAAAACTGCAAAAAGAATGTAATCAACAACAAACGAATGTGCATACCATCGACATCGGCATCGGTAGCAATTACGATATTATTGTATCGTAAATCTTCCATACTTTCTTCAATATTTAAGGCTGCTTGCAATAAATTGAATTCCTCATTTTCGTACACAATTTTCTTACTCATTCCGAACGAGTTTAATGGCTTACCACGTAAACTAAATACGGCTTGTGTATTGACATCACGACTTTTAGTAATCGAACCAGAAGCCGAATCACCCTCGGTAATAAAAAGCGTGCTTTCTAAACTTCTTGGGTTTTTAGAATCTGTTAAATGTACTCTACAATCGCGTAATTTTTTGTTGTGTAAGTTGGCTTTCTTTGCTCTGTCTTTCGCTAATTTTCGAATACCTGATAATTCTTTACGCTCGCGCTCGGCTTGAAGAATTTTGCGAAGTAAAGCATCGGCAACTTCTGGATTTTTATGTAAAAAGTTATCTAACTTCGTTTTCATAAAATCGTTAACAAACGTACGAACTGATGGGGCATTTGGACCCATATCAGTTGAACCCAATTTGGTTTTCGTCTGACTTTCAAAAACAGGTTCTTCTACACGAACCACAATTGCTGAAACAATAGATTTACGAATATCTGACGCTTCAAAAGGTTTGTTATAAAACTCTTTTATGGTTTTTACTAATGCTTCTCTGAATGCACCTAAATGCGTTCCACCTTGCGTGGTGTTTTGTCCGTTTACAAAAGAATAATATTCTTCTGAATATTGGGTTTTACTGTGCGTGATGGCGACTTCAATATCATCACCTAAAAGGTGAATAATTGGATACACCATATCTTCTTCTGCAATGGTTTCTTCTAATAAATCTTTTAAACCATTGTCTGAAAAATATTTCTCGCCGTTATAATATATTGTTAAACCTGTATTTAGGTAACAATAATTTTTTAGCATTTTAATAATGTACTCGTTACGATACTTGTAATTTTTAAAAATAGCTTCATCAGCAACGAAAGACACTTTTGTACCTTTTCGTTTGGTAGATTCTATAACATCTTCTTCAAGCGTTAAATTTCCTGCAGAAAATTCGGCCGCTTTTTGCTGATTATCACGAACTGATTCTACTCGGAAGTAATTTGACAACGCATTAACTGCTTTTGTTCCTACTCCATTAAGTCCTACTGATTTTTTAAACGCTTTAGAATCGTATTTACCACCGGTGTTCATTTTAGAAACAACATCCACCACTTTTCCTAAAGGAATACCACGACCGTAATCGCGCACCGTCATCATTTTATCTTTTAAGGTAACTTCAATTATTTTTCCAGCGCCCATTACAAATTCGTCGATACAATTGTCGAGCACTTCTTTTAACAAAATATAAATACCATCATCTGGTGATGAACCATCGCCTAACTTACCAATATACATACCAGGACGCATACGAATATGCTCTTTCCAGTCGAGTGAACGTATATTATCTTCGTTATATTGATCTTGTTGCTCTTGCATAAATCGGAATTTGTATTTTTTGCAAGATAAAGGATTTCATTAAAAAATAAAAATGGTTTTTAAAGAAGTTATTAAGAAGTTTTCAGTTTTAGAATATAGAGAATAGAATACAGAATGTAGACATAAAACTGCAATTAAATTTGATTTCTTAAATACAAGCCAATAAAAAACCGTTACATTTCTGCAACGGTTTTTTCTATATTCTATTCTCTATATTCTTTATTCTATAAACTATAATTACACATTAAAACGGAAATGCATCACATCACCATCTTTTACAATGTATTCTTTTCCTTCAACTCTTAATTTTCCAGCTTCTTTACATTTTGCTTCTGTTCCTAAATTTGAATAATCTTCAAAAGCAATTACTTCTGCACGAATAAATCCTTTTTCAAAATCAGAATGAATTACACCTGCTGCTTGTGGTGCCGTATCGCCAACTTGGATTGTCCAAGCTCTAACTTCTTTTACACCCGCTGTAAAGTAGGTTTGTAAATTCAATAATTTATAAGCCGCGCGAATTAAAACCGCCGAACCTGGTTCAGATAATCCCATATCCTCTAAAAAAACCTGACGTTCTTCGTAGCTTTCTAATTCAGTGATATCAGCTTCTGCACCTACAGAAAGTATAATAACTTCTGCATCTTCATCTTTTACTAATTCTCTAACTAAATCAACATATTTGTTTCCAATTACTGCCGATGCTTCGTCAACGTTACAAACATATAAAACAGGTTTAGCTGTAATTAACTGAAAGGCATCAAATAAAGCGGCTTCTTCAATTCCATTTGGTTCAACCGTTCTTGCGGATTTTCCTTGCAATAAAGATTCTCTAATTCTATCTAAAATTCCTTTTTCTATTTTAGCCTCAGCATTACCGGTTTTAGCTCCTTTATTTGCTTTTTCTAAACGTTTTTCAACCGTTTCTAAATCTTTTAATTGCAATTCGATGTCAATGGTTTCTTTATCACGGATTGGGTTTACATTTCCATCTACGTGAACAATATTATCGTTATCAAAACAACGTAAAACGTGAATAATCGCATTACATTCTCTAATATTTCCTAAAAACTGATTTCCTAATCCTTCCCCTTTACTTGCACCTTTAACTAAACCTGCAATATCTACAATATCAACAGTTGCCATTTGTACACGTTCTGGTTTTACTAATTCCTCTAAACGATTAATTCTTGGATCAGGTACGTTAACTACACCTATATTTGGTTCAATAGTACAAAACGGAAAGTTAGCACTTTGCGCTTTTGCATTAGATAAACAATTAAATAATGTTGATTTTCCTACGTTTGGTAAGCCTACAATTCCTGCTTTCATTATTTTTTTTATTTTAAAAAGTCTACAAATATAAAATTAAATATTTAAAGAATTTTAACCCCAATTATTTTAAATTAAATATTGACAATATAAATAAGAAAAATAATACATATATTTGCTTAACTAACAAAAAACCTAACTAATATGAAAAAATTAACATTATTTTTGTTTTTAATTCAGTGCGCTTCTTCTTTAGCTCAAGAAGTACCTGTAAAAAAGACATCAGATTCTACTAAAGTAAACGAAATACAAGAAGTTCAAATTGTAGGATCAAGAAACGTAAAGCGTACAGTAGTAAATTCTGCCGTTGCTATTGATGTTATTGATATTAAAAGTATTACAACTCAAAGTGGTAAAATTGAAATTAATGAATTACTTCAATATGCCGCTCCATCTTTTAATGCAAATAAACAATCTGGATCTGATGGTGCAGACCACGTTGATCCAGCATCTTTAAGAGGAATGGGACCTGATCAGACTTTAGTTTTGATTAATGGAAAAAGAAGACACCAATCGTCATTAATTAATTTATTTGGAACTAGAGGTCGAGGAAATACTGGAACAGACTTAAACGCGATTCCAGCATCTTCAATTAAAAGAATAGAAATTTTACGTGATGGCGCAGCTGCTCAATATGGCTCAGACGCTATTGCTGGTGTAATTAATATCGTTTTAAATGACAATATTAACGAATTAACTGGAGCCGTAACTTATGGTGCTTTTAACACCAACGCTAAAGGCGATTTTCCTTTAGGAACTGCAAATACAAAAGGTTTTAGATTAGATGAAAACGGAAATGGAAACACATTTGGAAAAAACAAAAATCTTGACGGAAACTCTTTAAAAGTAGGTTTAAATTATGGTGTTGCTTTAGGTAAAAAAGGCGGTTATGTAAATTTTACAGGAGAATTTTTAAATAAAGAAAAAACACTACGTCCTGGATTTGATTTTAGAAAAGGATTTGGTGAAGCAGCTGTTAGAGGTTTAAATTTTATGGCTAATTTATCTGTTCCAATTTCAACAAAAACAGATTTTTATGCTTTTGCAGGTTCAAATTTTAGAGATACTGACGCCTATGCTTTTACAAGAAATGATGGAGCAAGAGTTGTTGAGTCAATTTATCCTGGAGGATTTACTCCAAGAATTACTTCTGTTATTTTAGATAATTCATTAGCCTTTGGAATTAAAACTAAGTTTAATAACGGATGGAAAATGGATATTAGTAATTCATTGGGTAATAACTCTTTTCATTATAATATTAAAGGAACATTAAATGCGTCTTTAGGAGCTGCATCGCCTACAGAATTTGATGCTGGTGGACATAAATTATTGCAAAATACTACAAATTTAGATTTCACAAAAAACTATTCAACCGTTTTAGAAGGTTTTAATTTAGCACTTGGTTCAGAATTTAGACTGGAGAAATTCAGTATTTTTGCTGGAGAAATAGGTTCCTATGCAACTTATGACATATTTGGAAATGTAGTGACAGACCCAACAACACAAACTATTCCTACCGATCCAAATTCTGGAGATCCACGACCAGGAGGTTCTCAAGGTTTCCCAGGTTACAGTCCTACTAATGAAGTTAATGAAACTCGTACAAACTTTTCACTTTATGCAGATACAGAATTAGATGTTACTAAATCATTTATGGTTAGTACAGCAGTTCGTTTTGAAAACTATAGCGATTTTGGAAGTACCTTAAACGGAAAATTAGCTTCAAGACTAAAACTAACAAATCAAATAAATTTAAGAGGTTCTATAAGTACCGGATTTAGAGCTCCATCTTTAGCTCAAATTTACTACAATACAAGTTTTACTAACTTTAGTAGTTCTGGTGCAACAGAAGTTTTATTGTCTGGAAATGAAAGTCCTGTTACAAAAGCATTTGGAATTGGAAAATTAAATGAAGAAAAAGCAGTTAATGCCTCTTTAGGTCTAACAGGAAGTTTTGGAAACTTTACGGCTACAGTTGATGGTTATTTAATTAATGTGAAAGATAGAATTGTATTAACAGGATATTTTGATGCATCTTCATTAGGATTAAATGTTGATGCAGCACAATTTTTTACAAATGGTGTTGACACAAAAACTAAAGGAATTGATGTTGTTTTAGCTTGGAAGAAAAACACAAACGGAAATAGATTTGGAGCAGCGTTAATTGGAAATATTAACGATATGGAAATCACTAATGTAAAAAACAATGGTTTAGATGAACAAACTTTTTTTGGTGAAAGAGACAAAGCTTTCTTATTAGCATCTGCTCCAGCCAACAAATTTGGATTAAACTTAAATTATGGACGCAGCTGGTTTGACGGTGGTTTAGCATTTACTAGATTCAGTGAAGTAAAATTATTAGATTATCAAGTATATGAAGATGTTGCAGATTATGGCGGTTCTTTTGACAACCAAATTAATGCAGCAACTGATACTTATGGTGTAAAAATTGTTACCGATTTAACTTTAGGATTTAAATTAAACAAATCATTTAAACTTACTGTAGGTGCAAATAATTTATTAAACATTTATCCTGATCAACAAGATGATTGGGTTGAGGCTGGTGGATACTGGGATTCCGTACAAATGGGATTTGGTGGAGCTTATTACTACACCAGACTTGGTTTCAAATTCTAAAAACAAAAAAAATCCTGAAATTAAATTTCAGGATTTTTTTTTATTCATTATGCAAAAACGCTTGTCTGTTTAAAAGCGTTTCTTCACTTTCTACGTGATTATCATCTGGCACACAACAATCAACAGGACAAACAGCCGCACATTGAGGTTCGTCGTGGAATCCTTTACATTCGGTACATTTTCCTGGAACGATGTAATATAAATCATCTGAAACTGGCGTTTGAGCCGCATCTGCATCGATTTCTGTTCCGTCTGGTAAAATTATTTTTCCTGAAAGTTTGGTACCGTCTTTCCAACGCCAATCATCCGCACCTTCATATATTGCAGTATTTGGACATTCTGGTTCACAAGCCCCACAATTAATACATTCGTCTGTTATTATAATTGCCATTTTATTTTGTCTTAATGTTGAAAAGTCATAATGTCAAGTGCCGCAAATCTTTTTACTTTAAGACGTTAGACTTTCGACATATTATATTAATTTTGTGCAAAAATACAACGTAAACTAAATATAAACAAGTTACATATGTTACAAATTGAAATAAAAAATAATTTTGTTGAATTAGGAAAATTTTTAAATCAGTTTTCATTAAACAATAATCAACAAAATGAGCACTTGAAACATAATGACGTTTTTTATAATTCATTTGTAGATTTAATTGCGTTATCCCAATCTCACAATAATTGGTTTACACCTGACAATGTTCATTTTAGCATTTCAAGTTGGGCAGAAGCTTTAACTGAAAACAACATAAATCAATGGCTTTCTGCATATACTTTTATTGATAAAGCACCTAAAAATGTGGGTTTAATATTAGCAGGAAATATTCCATTAGTAGGTTTTCACGATTTTTTAACGGTTTTAATTTCTGGAAATAATGTCTTAGTTAAAACGTCAAGTAAAGACGATTATTTAATTAAATTTTTAGCCAAATATTTAATTTCGTTGGATAATCGATTTAATGAAAAAATAACGTTTGTTGAAGATAAATTAGAAAATTACGATGCCGTTATTGCCACTGGTAGCAACAATACAGCAAGATATTTTGAATATTACTTTAAAGATAAACCTTCGATTATTAGAAAAAGTAGAAATTCCATTGCAGTTTTAACCGGAGAGGAAACGCCAGAAGAGATGACGTTATTAAGCGAAGATGTATTTAGATATTTCGGGTTAGGCTGCCGAAATGTTTCTAAAATTTTTGTTCCGAAAAATTATAATTTCGATGCGTTTTTTAATGGAATGTATGCTCAAAAAGATGTAATTTATTATGAAAAATATGCCAATAATTACGACTATAACAAAGCGGTTTTTTTAATGAGTAATTTTCAATTATTAGATAATGAATTTTTAACCATTAAAGAAGATATCAGTCACGCCTCGCCTATTTCTTCTGTGTTTTATGAATTTTATGAAGATGTAAATGAAGTAAAAATTCGTTTAAAACAAGATGCAGAAATGATTCAATGTGTTGTTGCAAATGGAAGTATTGAAAATTCAGTCTATTTTGGAAATACTCAAAAACCAAATTTATGGGATTATGCCGATAATGTAGATACAATGCGGTTTCTAATTAATTTATAAAATGACAGTTTCTAAAATTAGTACGATAATTAAAACACAAAAAGAAAAAGACGTACACAAACACCAACCCAAATTCAATTTGGAAGCAAAAGTAAACTCCAATCGAAAAGCATCAAAAAAAGAAAAATAATATTTTTCGAAATCGATATTGTTAATAAGTCGATACGATTTCAATTATTTAATTTTGGGCAGTTTTTCTAAAAACCTGAAATTTGCACCAAACTACAACTAACATCATGAAAAAACACAATTATAGTGCAGGTCCTTGTATTTTGCCACAAGAAGTATTTGAAAAATCAGCTCAAGCCATTTTAAATTTTAATAATTCCGATTTATCATTATTAGAAATTTCACACAGAAGTAAAGACTTTGTTGCTGTTATGGATGATGCCCGAGCTTTAGTTTTAGAGCTTTTAGGCTTAGAAAATAAAGGATATCAAGCGTTATTTTTAGCTGGTGGTGCAAGTTTAGAATTCTTAATGGTTCCTTACAACTTAATGAAAGTTGATGGAAAAGCAGCTTATTTAGATACAGGAACTTGGGCAAACAACGCTATAAAAGAAGCCAAACATTTTGGTGAAACTATTGTTGTTGGTTCTTCAAAAGAAGCCAACTATAATTATATCCCAAAAAACATAGAAATTCCTTCAGACGCAAGCTATTTTCACTGTACAAGTAATAATACCATTTTTGGAACACAAATGAAATCATTTCCAAAAACAAATGTGCCTGTAGTTTGCGATATGAGTTCGGATATTTTTTCAAGAACATTAGATTTTTCAAAATTTGATATCATTTATGCTGGAGCACAAAAAAATATGGGACCAGCTGGAACTACATTGGTAGTAATAAAAGAAGAAATCTTAGGAAGAACAGGTCGTTATATACCAAGTATGTTGGATTATGAAAAACATATTAAAGCAGAAAGCATGTACAATACGCCGCCGGTATTTCCTGTTTACGCTTCGTTATTAACTTTACAATGGCTGAAAAATTTAGGTGGAATTACAGCTATTGAAAAAATAAATAATGAAAAAGCAGCCTTATTATATTCAGAAATTGACAGAAATCCATTATTTAAAGGAACAGCTGCTACTGAAGATAGAAGTATTATGAACGCTACATTTGTTTTAACTGACGAAAGTTTAGCAGAAAAGTTTGATGCGATGTGGAAAGAAGCAGGTATATCTGGTTTAACTGGACACCGATCTGTTGGAGGCTATCGTGCTTCTATGTACAATGCATTGCCATTGGAAAGCGTTCAAGTATTGGTAGACGTAATGAAAGAATTAGAAGTTAGTATTGAGTAATCAGTATTTAGTGTTCAGAAAAATAGAATATAAATTATAGTTGAGTTTTACTTTTAAACTCATATACTTTTAAACATATAAACTCAAATATGAAAGTATTAGCAAACGACGGAATTTCAAAAAGTGGTATCACTACATTAGAACAAGCAGGATTTGAAGTCATCACTACAAAAGTAGCACAAGAACAAGTAGCCAATTACATCAACACAAATGATGTACAAGTTATTTTAGTTAGAAGTGCTACAAAAGTAAAACAAGACATTATTGATGCTTGTCCAGGATTAAAAATTATTGGTCGTGGCGGAGTTGGAATGGATAATATAGATGTAGAATATGCACGTTCAAAAGGAATTCATGTTATCAATACGCCAGCATCTTCATCTGAAAGTGTGGCAGAATTGGTTTTTGCACATTTATTTTCTGGCGTTCGTTTTTTGCATGATGCGAATAGAAATATGCCTTTAGAAGGGGATACCAATTTCGATGGATTAAAAAAAGCATATGCTAACGGTTTAGAATTAAGAGGAAAAACTATTGGTATTATTGGATTTGGTAGAATTGGTCAAGCGGTTGCGAAATTAGCCTTAGGTGTTGGAATGAGAGTAATTGCAGTGGATAAATATATTAACGAAGCTGTAATTAGAGTTGATTTTTATAATGGGCAATTTATAAATGTTGATATTATTACAGAACCGTTAGAAGATGTTTTGAAACACTCTGATTTTATTACCCTTCACGTACCTGCACAAGACGGTTATGTTTTAGACAAAGCCGAATTTGAAATAATGAAAAACGAAGTAGGAATTGTAAATTGTGCTCGTGGTGGCGTGATTAATGAAGTCGCTTTACTTGAAGCAATCGAAAACGGAAAAGTATTATTTGCAGGTTTAGATGTATTTGAAAACGAACCCACTCCAGAAATTCAAATATTAATGCAACCAAAAATTTCATTAACACCACATATTGGTGCGGCTACTTTAGAAGCGCAAGACAGAATTGGTACTGAATTAGCGGAACAAATTATTAGTTTATTGAAAAATAAATAATTAAAAAAGCACTTACATTTACCAAAAATAAAAATCAGTCCCAATTTTTCTGGACTTTTTTTTATCTTTATACCGATAAATTTTAAAAAAATGAATAGGTTAAAAAAACGTTGGAATATTTCAAGCAACTGGCAATTAGCAAGCATTTTAATTGTTTTTGCAATTACAGGTTTTAGCTCATTACAAGTAGCAAAACCTTTCCTGACGCTTATTGGAATTCCTGAAACCTTTGAACCACATTGGCTGTATCGTATTTTACGTTTGGTTTTAATTTTTCCTTTTTATCAAGTATTACTTGTTTTTATTGGTTTTCTGTTTGGACAATTTACATTTTTCTGGAACTTTGAAAAGAAAATGTTGAATAAAATGAAATTAGGTTTCATTGCCAATTTTGTAGAAGAAAAAATCCTAAAAAAATAAAAACTTAATAAAAACAAAACCTATTTCTGTCTTACAATTGAAGTAAAAAATTGTAATTTTGCGTTTTGATAAAAATTGTATGCAACACACAGAAAATTCTATTGAAATTATTGGGGCTCGTACTCATAATTTAAAAAATATTGACGTTACCATTCCTCGCGAAAAATTAGTCGTAATTACGGGTTTATCTGGTTCTGGAAAGTCTTCACTTGCATTTGATACTATTTATGCAGAAGGTCAGCGTAGGTATATTGAAACGTTTTCTGCTTATGCGCGTCAGTTTTTAGGTGGCTTAGAACGTCCTGATGTAGATAAAATAGACGGACTTTCACCAGTGATTGCCATTGAGCAAAAAACAACCAATAAAAGTCCACGTTCAACCGTTGGTACTATAACAGAAATATACGATTTTCTCAGATTATTATTTGCGCGTGCCGCTGATGCATACAGTTACAACACGGGCGAAAAAATGGTTTCTTATTCAGATGATCAAATAAAAGCGTTGATTTATCAAGAATTTGACGGAAAAAGAATTAATATTTTAGCACCCGTAATTCGTTCCCGAAAAGGACATTACAGAGAGTTGTTCGAGCAAATTGCCAAACAAGGTTTTTTAAAAGTTCGTGTAAACGGAGTGATAAAAGATTTGGAATACGGCATGAAAGTAGATCGTTACAAAACCCACGATATTGAAATTGTAATTGATAGAGTGGCTGTAAAACAAGACGAAGACACCGATAAAAGATTAACCGAAAGTATCAAAGTAGCCATGCATCATGGAGATGATATTTTAATGGTTATTGAACAAGATGCGCAAGAAGTTCGTTTTTATAGTAGAAGTTTAATGTGTCCTACATCTGGTATTTCGTATCCCAATCCAGAACCTAATAATTTCTCATTCAATTCACCAAAAGGGGCTTGCTCTAACTGTAATGGTTTAGGAGTTGTAAATGAAATTAATTTGCAAAAAATTATTCCTAATCCAAAATTATCTATAAAATCAGGTGGTTTTGCACCATTAGGTGAATATAAAAGCACTTGGATTTTTAAACAATTAGAATTTATTGGTGAAAAATACGGCTTTAAGATTACGGATAACATAGAAACCATTCCTAAGGAAGCTATGGAAATGATTTTATATGGTGGAAATGAAAAATTTTCAGTCGTATCGAAAGTGATGGGCATTACTAAAGATTATAAAATTGACTTTGAAGGCATATCAAATTTCATAAAAAATCAGTTTGAACAATCCGAATCGGCAAGTATTAAACGTTGGGCAAAAGAATTTATGGACGAAAACGAATGTTCGGAATGTCACGGCACACGTTTACGTAAAGAAGTTTTGTACTTTAAAATCAATGGAAAAAGTATTGGCGATTTGGTTCAAATGGATATTGTAGAATTACAACAATGGTTTTCAGATTTACCGAATCATTTATCTGACAAACAACAAACCATCTCACACGAAATTTTAAAAGAAATTACTGCTAGAATCAATTTTTTACTAGATGTTGGTTTAGATTATTTATGCTTGAATAGAAGCTCCAAAACCCTTTCTGGTGGAGAAGCACAACGTATTCGATTGGCAACACAAATTGGTTCGCAATTGGTTGGCGTTTTATATATTTTAGACGAACCCAGTATCGGATTGCACCAACGAGATAACGAAAGATTAATAAAATCATTAGAAAGCTTACGCGATATTGGCAACTCGGTTTTGGTTGTAGAACACGACAAAGATATGATAGTTCGAGCCGATCATGTTATTGATATTGGACCGAAAGCAGGGAAATATGGCGGACAAATTATAAGTCAAGGCACACCAGCTGAATTATTAAAAGAAAATACAATTACTGCGCAATATTTGAATGGTAAAATGAAAATTGAAGTGCCAAAAACACGAAGAAAAGGAAATGGAAAGTTTTTAAAACTAACGGGTGCGACTGGAAATAACCTAAAAAATGTTTCTATAGAAATTCCTTTAGCGCAATTAATTTGTGTTTCTGGCGTTTCTGGAAGTGGAAAATCAACCTTAATTAATGAAACGCTCTACCCTATTTTAAATGCACATTTTTATAACGCTGTTAAAAAACCTCAACCTTATAAAAAAATTGAAGGATTAGAACATTTAGATAAGGTTATTGACATTGACCAAAGTCCGATTGGTAGAACACCGCGAAGCAATCCAGCAACTTATACCGATGTTTTTTCGGAAATAAGAAGTTTATTTACGCTGACATCTGAAGCGCAAATTCGTGGGTATAAACCAGGACGTTTTAGTTTTAATGTAAAAGGCGGAAGATGTGAAACTTGTGAAGGTTCTGGAGTAAGAACTATTGAAATGAGTTTTTTACCCGATGTGTATGTAGAATGCGAAACATGTCAAGGAAAACGATTTAACAGAGAAACTTTAGAAATTCGTTTTAAAGGAAAATCAATTTCAGATATTTTGAATATGACGGTTGATGAAGCCGTAGATTTCTTTGAGATGATTCCAAAAATATATCGAAAAGTAAAAACCATTCAAGATGTTGGTTTGGGATACATCACATTAGGTCAACAAAGTACCACACTTTCTGGTGGTGAAGCACAACGAATTAAATTAGCTGGAGAATTATCTAAAAAAGATACAGGAAATACCTTTTATATTTTAGATGAACCTACTACTGGTTTGCATTTTGAAGACATTCGTATTTTAATGGATGTGATTCATAAATTAGTAGACAAAGGAAATACGGTTTTAATTATTGAACATAATTTAGATGTAATAAAACTAGCAGATTACATTATTGACATTGGCTTAGAAGGCGGGAAAGGTGGCGGAGAAGTATTATGTAAAGGCACACCAGAAGAAATTATGAAAAATAAAAAAAGTTATACGGCACAATTTTTGAAAAAAGAATTATCTTAGATTACATTTTTAAAATAAAAATTGAAAATATGAGTGGAATATACCAAAATGAAGAAGAAAGAATTCAAGACAAATTAAAACAAAAAACTTGGAACGAAGTAAGAGCAAACGATTCTTGGGCTATTTTTAAAATTATGTCGGAATTTGTAAATGGATATGAAACTATGGGACGAATAGGTCCCTGTGTATCTATTTTTGGTTCTGCGAGAACAAAACCAGAAGATAAATATTATTTACTTGCCGAAAAAATCGCTTATAAAATTTCAAAAGCGGGCTACGGAGTTATTACAGGTGGTGGACCTGGAATTATGGAAGCTGGTAACAAAGGTGCACATCTTGGTGGTGGAACATCAGTGGGTTTAAATATAGAATTGCCTTTTGAACAACATTATAATCCTTACATTGACCGAGATAAAAACTTAAATTTTGATTACTTTTTCGTGAGAAAAGTAATGTTTGTAAAATATTCTCAAGGTTTTGTAGTAATGCCCGGTGGTTTTGGAACCTTAGATGAAATGTTTGAAGCCATTACTTTAATTCAAACAAAAAAAATAGCTAAATTTCCAATTATTTTAGTGGGAACTGAATTCTGGACGGGATTGATGGATTGGATTCAATCTGTAATGATAGACAAATTTAAGAATGCGTCACCTGAAGATTTAAAATTATTTAAAATAGTAGATAACGAAGATGAGGTGGTGGAAGCTTTAGATAATTTCTATAAAAAATACGAATTATCACCTAACTTCTAGCTTCGATAACCTCAGCTACAAGTTTCGAGAACTTCAGTTAAATGTTGAAGTAATATAAAAAAGTCTCATCTACAAAAGGTGAGACTTTTTTTAATTTATTTTATACGAAATACCTAAATTATAATTAAAAAACTTTCCGAAAGAGAAGGCGCTTAGAAAGTTAAATTTATTTAAGCTATAATTTACAGCAATTTCGCCAATATAATTGGTTTTTCTTTTTTCAATAGTATCCAGTAATTGGTTTATTATTTGTTGGGCTGGAATTATATCTTCAATAGCACCTTTTTCTCCACTAACTATATAATTAAACATACTACTATTGACAATAAAGCTTCCTAATATTTCAAATTTATTAATTTCTTTAGATACTGCTAATTGATAATGAAATGTATCAACAATTCCGTTTAAATTATTAATACCTAAATTTCCAAACGAAGTATTTACATCTAAAAAATCAAAACTAATGTCTTCTTTAGAATAAAATGACATGGCAGAAATATGAATATTTTTAGGTTCTAAACTCGGAAAATATTGACTGATATTGTGCTTTAAACCAACACCATACACTTGATAATAACCTCGTTTTAAATTGGTTTTAGTAGAAAAACGTCCAGTAAGCTCAGTACCACTTGGCAAAGCAATTGAAATATCTAAGTAAGGATAGTTTATAGTTTCTTGATTTACTCCTTTTGGTGTTTTTAATCGAACTTGTTGTCCGTCTAAATCACCTACTAAATAATAGGTGTCATCATTTCCAATGGCTGTTGGAACTACGGCTGTTGTTTGCGTACCTTCTAACTGTAAAAATTGAAAATCAGAATTTGCAATTGTAAAACTTCTATCCGATTTTGGAACAAAAAACATATTTCCATGAATCCCTACATTAACTTCCCAATTTTCTTTTTTCTTAGCCGAATTCATCCATGCTGATGATGCTTGATACACAGCAGCATCCGTTGCAGGAACCAAATATTGCTTGGAATACAGAAGGGCATCTTCTAAAAGATACCCTATTTGTTGAAATTGTGTGGCAGTTTGTGAAAATCCAAAATTTAAAAATCCAAAAACAAAAAGACCTGATAAAACACTAACCTTTTTCAATTAAGCATCAATTTTAGCGTAAGCAGCATTTTTCTCAATAAATTCTCTACGAGGTGGTACTTCATCACCCATTAACATAGAGAAAACTCTATCGGCTTCACCTAAATTATCAATAGTTATTTTACGAAAAGTTCTAAATTCAGGATTCATTGTAGTTTCCCATAATTGTTCTGCATTCATCTCTCCTAAACCTTTATAACGCTGAATACTTGTACTCCCGCCCATTTCCATAGAAATTCTATCTCGTTGGTCATCATTCCAAGCATATTGTTTTTTGTTTCCTTTTTTGACCTGATATAAAGGCGGGGCAGCTATGTATACGTGTCCGCCTTCAATTAATTCTTTCATATATCTAAAGAAGAACGTAAGAATTAACGTAGAAATGTGAGAACCATCAACATCAGCATCACACATAATCACTACTTTATGATAACGTAATTTTGTTATATTTAAAGCTTTACTATCTTCTTCTGTTCCAACGGTAACGCCTAAAGCAGTGAAAATATTTCTAATCTCTTCGTTTTCAAAAACCTTATGTTGCATGGCTTTTTCTACATTCAAAATCTTACCTCTTAATGGTAAAATGGCTTGGAAAAATCTATCACGACCTTGTTTTGCGGTTCCACCTGCAGAGTCTCCCTCTACTAAGTAAATCTCACATTTTTCAGGATCTTGTTCAGAACAATCTGACAATTTTCCAGGCAATCCGCCACCACCCATAACGGTTTTACGTTGCACCATTTCACGAGCTTTTTTGGCAGCGTGTCGGGCTTGAGCTGCAAGAATAACTTTTTGAACGATGATACGAGCATCATTTGGATTTTCTTCCAAATAGTTTTCAATCATATCGCCAACAGCTTGACTTACAGGTGAAACAACTTCTCTGTTTCCTAATTTGGTTTTGGTTTGTCCTTCAAATTGTGGTTCGGCAACTTTTACAGAAATAATGGCTGTTAATCCTTCACGGAAGTCGTCTCCAGAAATATCAAACTTCAATTTGTCTAACATTCCAGAAGCATCTGCATATTTCTTTAACGACCTTGTTAAACCCGTTCTGAAACCTTGCAAGTGCGTTCCTCCTTCGTGTGTGTTGATATTATTTACGTAAGAAAAAATATTTTCCGTATAACTTGTGTTGTAAATTAACGCCACTTCAACTGGAATTTCTCCTTTTTCATTATCCATAGAAATTACGTGCGCAATAATTGGCTCGCGGTTTCCATCTAAATAACGAATGTATTCTTTTAACCCTTCATCGGAATGAAAAATTTCAGAAACAAAATTTCCATCCTTATCTAACTCTCTTTTATCTGTAAAAGTGATTGTAATTCCTTTATTAAGGTAAGACAATTCTCGCATACGCGCCGATAAAGTATCGTAAGAATATTCTATTGTTTGAGTAAAAATAGATGGGTCTGGATAAAAAGTTACAATTGTACCTCTTTTTGTAGTTTCTCCAATTTGTTTAACAGGATAAAGTGCTTTTCCTTTTTCATATTCTTGTTCGTACACTTTCCCATCACTACTATGAACGGTAGCCCTTAAATGATTAGACAATGCATTTACTACAGAAACCCCAACACCGTGAAGTCCTCCAGAAACTTTATAGGAATCTTTATCGAATTTCCCTCCAGCACCAATTTTAGTCATTACAACCTCTAAAGCCGAAACGCCTTCTTTTTTGTGAATCCCAACTGGAATTCCACGTCCATTATCTTCTACCGAAATAGAACCATCTTCATTAATATCAACTCGAATCGTATCACAATGGCCGCCCATTGCCTCATCAATAGAGTTATCTACAACTTCATAAACTAAATGATGTAATCCTCTAACCCCAACATCTCCAATATACATTGATGGACGCATTCTTACATGCTCCATTCCTTCTAATGCCTGAATACTGTCGGCTGAATAACTACCTTTTTTATTTTCTTCACTCATAATAATTGTCCTTAAATAAACATTTTCATAACAAACAAATATAACGAATGGATTAAAAAAAGCCAAGATATAACAACAGCAAAACACCTTAAGTTATCAACAATTGTTAATTTCTGAAATCTTTTCTAAAAAGCGCTAAAAAGGGTCAAAAATGAAGTTTCTGAGTTTTTTTAATCTTAACAAAACAGTTAAAAATAAAAAAACGTCTTAAAACGCAAAATAAAAGGTTTTAAAAAATGTGTGTTTTTCTATAATCCACCTAAATGAGAGAGAAAAAAGTAAAAGCTTACAGAATTTCTAAAATTTTATACTTCACTTGATTTACCAAAAATTCAGTTTGTACAGGTTTATGCATCAATTGTATGCCTAAAGGAGATTGCGGAGAAATGGCAAAAACAACTCGATTATCAATTGTGATTTTAGGTAAAGCGGTACTGATAAAAACTGTCAAATGATTTGTAACAACAACACTTCCTAAAATGGCTTTATTTGAAGGTTGTTCGATATCTAATTTTGATAAAATGGCTTGTTGTTCAATTGCTTCTTTTAATTTATTGGCTATTTTTTCTTGTTCGATATGTAATTTTGAAAGCGTAGTTTCGTGCTTATCACCTGCCGAAGATTTAGCATCATTTTGCGCATCTTCAGTTAAAGAATGAATTAAATCTTGATAAATATCAATTTTATCTTGAAGTAGTATTTGATAATGAGAAAGTATTTTTTGCTTGAAGTTTGGCATTGATAAGAGTATTGGGTACGCGGATTTGACAGATTTTTATAGATTTACTTTTTTATTTTTTCTAACTTAATACGTTTTTGTTCATTATTAATAAATGTTATTGTGTCTGAAAGATAATTTTCTTTTGAAAGAATTCTAGTCAATTCTTTTTCTCCAAAACCAACTCTGGTTCAAAATCTAAAGGTAAAGTATTTCCTGCTTTTTGTTGTCCGATATCGCCACCAAAAATAATTTGATCTTTATGTGAGTTATTTCCAAAGCTATCTACAAAAAAAGTTTCGGTTTTAAAAATTACTTGTGATTGTCTTTTTTTTCGATACAAAAGATTAAAATCGGCATAAAAATTAGTTTTTTTAACACCATTAATTGACAATGATACTTTATTTGTTGAAGTAACTGTAACTTCATATAAATCCTCTTTTTTCAATACTTTAAAGTAATCATTTGGATTAACGCTAAATTTTCCTTTAAATAAAATGATTTTTTTTTCAGACCAAGAATTATCAATTATGCCCTTAAAAAAATCAACTGCTGAACCAAAATAAACATCGTTTCTGTTTTTCTTAATTTTTTCATCAATACTATTTTCTGTATATTTTGCAGTGCCTAAAAATAAACTTTTAACCACATTTGAGGATTTAATGGTTTTAAAATTAAATTTCACATAAAAATCTTTCAGATCGAAATCAATAAGATAGCCCAATAATGGATTTTCCACATTTATGGGTTCTGAGCAAGACGCAGTGAAAATAAAGGTTTTTAAATCGTAATTAAAGTCAATCGCATCTTCGTTTAGAATTTTACACGCTTTTCCATATTTTGTAAGTCCTAAAAATTGTTCTCTAAAGAGTTGTAATTTTTGTTTTCTGGTAAAGCCATCTTTAACAACTAAAACCGTTTCAATTTCATTTTGTTTTGGAACTAAAACGAAGGTGAAAAATTCTTTTTCATATGGATTTGACACATAAATATCTTCATAACCCAAATACTTAACAATTAACAAGGTGTTGTATTTGTTTTTTGAAGTAATTTCAAACAAACCCTTCGCATCCGAAACTGTTCCAATAGTAGTTCCGTCCAGATAAACAGAGGCACCTTCAATTGGTTGTTGATTAGCATCTGTAATTTTTCCTTTAATGTTTTGCGAAAAAACAAATAGCGGTAACAAAAATATGACTAAAATTTTATTCACTTATTTGTTTTTTTAATGATTTCTATTTCGAAAAGTAAGATGCTCAAAGCAAGTCAAAATTACGAAAAAATTTGTGTAAATCCATTCAATCTGTATAATCTATGTACCTGTTATTTATTAGAAATCAAATTTATAAGTAGCGCCACCTAAAATCTGCAATCCTTGTACAGGGAAATTTGCCCATCTGTTATATTGTTGATTGGCTAAATTATTTCCTTTTAAAAAGAAATTTAATCTTTTACTGAATTTATATCCTACATGGGCATTCAAATCAAAATAACTATCTAAGGTTACTTTTTGTTGATTGAAAGTTGGAATAACGATTGTTTTATCTTGACCAGTTACAAAATCCACTCTTTCTCCGACGAAGAACAACTGCATACCACCATACCATTTTTCTGTTAAATCGATACTCAGAGTTGATTCAACTTTTAATTGCGGTAAATTCCACGCTTCTTGCAAATTTGATACTTTGAAAGTATTATATGTTCCGCTTAAAGCCAATGAAGTTTTCTTTGAAAAATCGGCTTTAATTTCTCCGAAAAGACTAAATGTATTTAAATTATCGTACACTACATTAAATGAATTTCCGTAATGATAACCTTGTTTTTCCACAATTGTTGCATCATAAATATTCGAAACAAAAAACGGTTTATTTTTTTCATTATTCATTCCTCCACGAACGTTGAACGAGACAGCATTGGCTAATTTTCCCTTCATTCCAACATATACATCAAACGAATTATCCGTTGGCGATACAAATAAAGTTGGCGACACAAACGGGTTTTCATCAACCAAATCCGCGTACGAATTTTGCTGCAAATTTCCTTCTGCACCTGCGTAAGCAATCATTAAATCTCCGACTAAACGATACGAAGCTTTTATATTTGGATAAACGAAGAATTTTCCATCAGAAGCTCCATTAAATTTATTCGTAGTATAAAATAATCCTGCTCCTAAATGTAATGAAAAATCATCTTGTTGATATAAAAAACTAGGTTTTGTTCCGAAAATCATATTGCTATATTTCATTTCGGTTACGTTATTGTAATCTTTCTTAAAATTCCCTCCAACATAATCTACTACAAAAGAAGCCTGAATTTTACTATCCATAATTTCAAAATCAAAATTTGGTTTCACAAAAAATCTATTTTCAGCCGAACCAAAAGCATCCGAAAATCGTTTAAATTGTATAGAAGCTTGTTTGAAAAAACCGTCTTTTGCTGTGATTTTTCCACCTATTGCAATGGTATTAAATACTTGTTTTTCATCAATTTTATTCACTACTGAAGCATCAAAAAACGAATAATTTGGTAAACCATACCAATTAATTCCTTGATTTTTAATTCCTAAGTCGGCATTCCAACTTATTTTTTTGTTTCTGCTACCATAAGTTGCGTCCAATGCATTCGAATAAAAATTATTGTCTAAAATTACACCACCAATTCCACCTTGAGATGACAGATGCTGTAACATTCCTCCGATATAATCGGTTTTACTTATTTGATGTGTTAAAAATACTTCAGCATTTGCTGTACCATAAGTTCCCGCGCCTAAAGAAACGTAATTTGAAAATCCTTTTTCTAAAATTTCTTTATCTACGTCGGCGGCTTTTCCTTTAGAAGGAATAAATGTTGAGGCTACTGGAAATGAAAAAATTTGGAATTTTATAGGAATTTTTGGCTCTACAACTTCTTGTTCCACAGCTGGGGTTTGTTTTACTTTAAACGCATCCGAAATGGTTGGTGTATAGGGTTTTACAATATTTACCACTTCACTTCCAATGTTTTCGTCTTTCTTTTGAGAAAAACTAATTTGAATGGCAGCAATGGCGATGATACTAAAAATTAACTTTTTACTCACGCAATTTGTCTTGTTTTTTTGGTGTTCGTGAATCTTCGATTTCATATATTTTGAATTATTTCGCAAAGCTTCACAGAGATATCGCTAAGCTTCGCAAAAATTATTTTATTATTTTACTTCTATATTAATTTTAGATAATGGAAAAATTTTCAATTTACTATTAATGAAAACATTCCGCTAAACCTTTTAAACTTATAAACCTCAATAAACTCTTAAACTTACTTCGTAACTGACGAATTCGTCTTCGCTTCTGCTACTTTTATGGTTTCTAATTCTGTTTGACATTCTGAAACTACATCAGGAAATTCAGCAAAATTATCGATGATACTTTGTAAAATCTCAGTAGCCTGAAAGCTATCGTTTAATCCGTAATAGTTTTTTGCCATTAAAACCAAACTTTTTGCTCCAAAATATTTATAACCTGAATAGGTACTCGAATATTTTTCAACCGATTTATTTGATGTTTCAAATTTTTGATCTTTATTCTTAAAATAAGCGTCGTAATACAATGCTTCAGCTGCCAATTCGCCTTTTGCTATTTTTTGTAATTTAGCATAAGCATCTTTTGCTTTTGCGTCGTTATTTGTTTTTATTGCTGAACGTGCTATAATAATTTGTGCATCACTTTTAATCTTATCATCTATTTTTTGATTATTTAAAACCTTATCTGAATACAATTCAGAGTTAGTAAAATCTTGTTTTTCATAATAACACTTCATTAAGTTAGCTTGAGCAAACGTGATGTTTTGCGGATATTCTGCATCTGTTTCTAATTGTTTTAAAACTACAATCGCTGCATCACAATTTTTTTCTTTCAGATGTATTTCGGATAAGCGAACCAAAGCTTGCTCTGTAAATTCGTTTCTGGATTGTGCAATTACGTACTCGTAATGCGGAATTGCATTTTTTTCTAATGCATCCGCAAAATACAATTGAGCCAAGTAAAAATGGACTTTCAAAGCGTGTAATCCGTTTGGAAACTGTGTCAAATAACTTGTAAATCCAGATATGGCTTGTTTGGCATTATTTGTCAAATATTTTTTTTCTGCCGATTCGTACATGTCGTTATCCAATTCTGCATCGGAAACTTCCACAAAAGAAAGTGTTTTTACCCAAGCTGCATATTCAGGAATATTTCCGTTGGCTTTGTAAATATTTTTTGCCGTAGAAACTGCTTCTAATGATTCTGGCGAATTTGGAAATTCTGCAACTACTTTTTTAAACTTAGTAATTGCGGCGTCGTCTTTATCTGTATTATAAAAAATTAAGCCTTGCTTTAAAATCGATTTTGCTATATAAGCACTGTTTTTATGTTGATTAATTAAATTATCAAACGTGGCAATTGCTTTATCATTTTGCTCTTCAACTGTATAGGTATTGGCCAATTCATATAACGCATCATCCATAAATTGTGAGGTTTTGTAAGTAGAAACAAATTTGTTTAAATCTTCAATTTTCTTTTCGTTTTTATTTACAAATCCGTAACTCATTCCTTTTTGAAATGCGGCATAATCAGAATCTACACACTTTAACTCAATTGCTTTGTTATAAGCATCCATAGCTGGCCAATATTTTGAGGAAATATAATTGCAATCTGCCATTCTTAAATAAGCGTTTGTTAATCGAACTTTATCGTCTTTCCCTTTTAAAATAAAGGCATTAAAGTACGAAATGGCATTTTTATATTCTTTAATTTTAAAATAAGCGTATGCCAAATTATATTCCGCAGTTTTACTTTCTGGAGTTTCAGAAGCTGCCGCATCATTTAAAAATTGTTTATAGGTTAAAACCGCTTCTGAAAATTGGTCTAAACTATACTCACATTCTGCTTTCCAAAAAGTAGCACGAGCAGTAATTTTTGCCTCTTTATTTTCGGTTAATGATTTTTTAAATAAAATGTAAGCTTCTTGATACTTTCCATCTGTATAGACTTCTAGCCCCCTGTAAAAAGTAACTTTTTGGTATGCCAATTTATTTTCAGGCGTTTTATTTTTTTCTAATAAAATTAAAGCTTCTGTATAATTTTTAGAAGTGATGAATGAATTTATTAGTAAATTTTTTAACTCTTGATTATTAGGATTCGCCGGATATTTTTCTAAAAAAAATTTTAAAACTTCAGGAGTTGAGACGTATGGATTTCCAATTTCGTAACTCAACTTAGTATAATTTAATGCGGCATCTTCTTGAATTTTAGCATCAAAATCCATTTCCGAAGCGGTTTTAAAAGCATTTAACGCTTGTTGTTTTTTATTGGTATTCAGATAACTTTCTGCTAAATGATAATAGGCGTTTTGTGCTAAAAAATCATTGCCTTCAATAATTTTATTGAATTGTAAAATGGCGCTTTCATAATTTTTCTGTTGGTAAAAAGCATATCCTAATTGGTAAAAATCGGTGTGATTCCATTTGCCGTTTTTTCCTTTATAGGCTTGTAAATATGGAATTGCTTTATCATATTGTTTTAAATTAAAATAACTTTCTCCTATAATTTTAGACAATTCACTTTTTTCAATTGCCGATGATTTTTTCAATTGCGGTTCGCCTAAATCAATTGCTTTCTGAAAGTTTCCTAATTTAAAATTCATATCCGCTTGAAAGTACCCCATTTTTTCTTTGTACTTATCCTGATTTTCAACTTGTCCGAATAATTCGTTAGCTTCTTTATAATTATCGCCTTGATAAGCTAAATATCCTAAATAATATTTGGCCTGATTTCCATATTCTGTCGACTGAATTACTTTATTTAAATAATTTGAAGCATCTTTGTTTTTTTTAATTGAAAAATTGGCATAACCTCTTTGAAAATTAGCTTTATCTACATCGGAATCCGTTAACTCAGGTTCATAACTATTTTCATACCATTTTAATGATTGCTTATAATTTCCTTCAGTAAAATAATATTGTGCGACTTCAAAATAAGCCAAATTTCTTTTCGTACTTGTTGGATGATTTTCTATAAATGATTCCATTAAAGCATCCGCATCTTGTTGATTGGTTTTAATAGCACAATTGGCAATAAAATAATCGCAATCAGAAATAATTTCTTCAGATTGAACTACATTTTTTACTCTTTCAAATAAAATTTGAGCCGCTTGAAATTGCTTTTCTTTATACAATTGAATAGCTTTATGATATTCTGGATTTTGATTTAAATATATGGCAGATTGCTGAGCTGTACTGCTTTGCGAAATAAAAAGTAATGCTAAAAAAAGCGTTTTAATACCGTTCATAATTGAATTCATTTTAAGTTCCAAATATATCAAAAGGATATGATTATAAACGCAAATATTATCTTAAATATTGCAATCATAATAATTTAGTTGAATAATTTTGTTTAGCGATGAAATGTTTATATTTTTACAGAATAAATTATATCATTATGAGTCAAACGATTTTATCTTTAAAAAACGTTTCTATATACCAAGAAAACAATTTAATACTGTCCGATATAAATTTAGAAGTTCAAAAAGGTGAATTTTTATATTTTATTGGAAAAACGGGTTCTGGAAAAAGTAGTTTAATGAAAGTGCTTTACGCCGATTTACCATTAAAAGAAGGCGAAGGAACCATTGTTGATTATAATTTAAATACTTTAAAAGAAAAAGACATTCCGTTTTTAAGAAGAAAAATAGGAATTGTGTTTCAGGATTTCAAATTATTATCTGACCGAAGCATAAAAGAAAATTTATTGTTTGTTTTAAAAGCTACTGGCTGGAAAGACAAATCTGAAATGGATGCACAAATTAATGAAGTTTTGGAAAAGGTTGGAATGGCAAATTTTGCTTCAAAAATGCCACACCAATTATCTGGTGGCGAACAACAGCGTGTTGCCATTGCAAGAGCCTTACTAAATGATCCTGAATTAATATTAGCCGACGAACCTTCAGGGAATTTAGATCCTCAAACGAGTATAGAAATTATGGAAGTTTTAAGAAATATTAATGCCAACGGAAAAACAGTAGTAATTGCTACACACGACTATGCCTTATTATTGAAGTATCCATCAAAAACTTTAAAATTTGAAGACGGAAAAGTATATGAAGTCGTTCAAAAAGCAGTGTAACAAATTTTTAAAAATAGATACTAATAAATAAAAAAACCTAAATCTTATAAATTATGAACGAAGCTATTAAAAAAAACGGAATTAAATTTGGAGTGATTATTGGAATAATTGCAGTGTTAGCCCAAGTTTTATTGTATATTATAGGAAATGAAAGTTATAAAAGTCCGATAATTGGGGTAGTTATTTCAATAATTTATTGGATTGTTAGAATTTTTCAATCTATCGATACAAAAAAACAAATGAACGGAATAATTACTTTCAAAGAGAGTTTTACAACTCTGTTTATTTGTATTTTAATTGGTATTTCAATTTCTTCAATATTTAATTATGTCTTTTTAAATTTTATTGTTGAATCTAGTTACAAGGATGAATTTAATACTTTTTTAAATTTATCAAAGTTAGAATTATATAAAGCAATGGGGAAATCATCAAGTGAATTAAAAGAAGTTGCAACAACAGATAACTTTTCAATTGCAGAAATTGGTTTTGCATCAATATTTTCTATAATTGTTAGCTCGATCTTCAACCTTATACTAGCAGCCATTTTTAAATCAAAAACAAACCCATTAAACGAATAAATGAATATATCATTAGTAATTCCCTTATTAAACGAACAAGAATCGTTACACGAATTATCAAAATGGATTGAGAAAGTTATGACGAGTCATAACTTTTCTTATGAAGTATTGTTTATAGATGATGGTAGTACTGACGCGTCTTGGCAAACTATTTTAGACTTACAAAAAACCAATTCTAACATAAAAGGAATTAAATTTTTACGGAATTATGGTAAAAGTCAAGCCCTACATGCTGGTTTTGCAAAAGCGTTAGGTGATGTTGTTATTACTATGGATGCGGATCTACAAGATAGTCCAGATGAAATTTCAGAATTATACGATTTAGTTCAGAACCAAGGATTTGATTTAATTTCTGGTTGGAAGAAAAAACGCTACGATTCTGTAGTTTTTAAAAACATTCCCTCAAAACTATTCAATTGGGCAGCAAGAAGAATTTCGGGTGTACAACTTAACGATTTCAATTGCGGATTAAAAGCTTACAAAAATGTAGTAATTAAAAACATAGAAGTTTCTGGTGAAATGCACCGATACATTCCTGTTTTAGCCAAAAATGCTGGATTTTCAAAAATTGGAGAAAAAGTAGTTATTCATCAAGCCAGAAAATACGGAACTTCGAAATTTGGTATCGATAGATTTGTCAACGGGTTTTTAGATTTAATTACTATTTGGTTTATTTCAAAATTTGGAAAACGTCCTATGCATTTCTTTGGATTACTTGGTAGTTTGATGTTTTTCATAGGATTTGTTTTAGCAATATATTTAGGAATCGACAAGCTTTTTATTAACAAAACAGCACGTTTAATTACAAACAGACCCGAATTTTATATCGCCTTAACCACTATGATTATTGGAACACAATTATTTTTAGCCGGTTTTTTAGGCGAAATTATTTTACGCACCAAAAGCAACGAAGAACGATATAAAATTTCGGAAACATTATAATTCTATGGAATCACAAAATGTGATACCAACAATTAAAAATTACCACAGATTCACAGATTAATTAAGTAATTCAAATAAAAATCTGCGAATCTGCGGTTTTAAAAAATAATAAAGATTACAATTTGTGACCTCAAGATTAATGAATAACTCAAATATACGCCAAAATGAACAATTTAGAGATTATTACGAATAAGATTCACATTATTCGAAATCAAAAAGTGATGTTAGATTATGATTTAGCAACACTTTATGAAATTGAAACTAAAGTTTTAAAACAATCTGTTAAAAGAAACATTGAAAGATTCCCAGAAGATTTTATGTTTGAATTGACAAAAGTTGAATTTGACGACTTGAGGTCACAAATTGTGACCTCAAGTTATGGAGGAATGAGATATTTGCCTTTCGCTTTCACAGAGCAAGGAGTAGCAATGCTTTCAGGGGTTTTAAAATCAGATAAAGCAATAAAAATAAATATTGCCATTATGCGAACTTTTGTAATTTTGAGAAATTCATTACTAAATTTAGAAGAAATAACTTCAAAAGTAAAGGAAATTGAAAATCAATTTCCTGAAATTTATAAGATTTTGAATTATTTAATGGATAAACAAGAATTAAAAATTGAACAAGAAGACCGACCAAAAATTGGTTACAAAAAATAAATTACCCAAAACGTTTGTCACGCTGAAAGCGTCTAAACATAGTTTTCGAAAAATGCTTTCAGCATGACAAGTTTGGGTTTAGATTGTGAATAATAAATTAAAATATAAACAAAAATCTGCGAATCTGCGGTATTAAAAAATAAATTACCCACAACATTTGTCACGCTGAAAGCGTCTCAACGATGTTTATAAGAGATGCTTTCAGCATGAAAAGTTTGGGTTTAGATTGTGAATAATAAAATGAATTAAAATTTAAACAAAAATCTGCGAATCTGCGGTTTAAAAAAAATAAAATAATGCACATGGACCAAAACATATTAAATCAAGTAAACGAATGGCTTACGCCTACTTTCGACCAAAATACACAAACTGAAATTGAAGCATTAATGACATCCGATCCAAAAGGTTTAGAAGATGCTTTTTATAAAAATTTAGAATTTGGAACAGGTGGAATGCGCGGCGTTATGGGTGTTGGAAACAATCGTATAAACAAATATACTTTGGGGAAAAACACACAAGGCTTGTCTAATTATTTAAAAAAATGCTTTCCAAATGAAGATTTAAAAGTCGCAATAGCCTATGACTGTAGAAAAAATAGCGATACATTAGCGAAAATAGTAGCGGATATTTTTTCAGCAAATAATATAAAAGTGTATTTATTTTCTGAATTACGCCCTACTCCAGAATTATCATTTGCCTTAAAACACCTAAATTGTCACGCTGGAATTGTATTAACGGCTTCACATAATCCACCAGAATACAACGGATACAAAGTATATTGGCAAGATGGCGGACAAATTGTACCTCCGCAAGATGGCGAAATTATCGCAGAAATTGAAGCATTAAAATATAGTGATATTCTGTTTTCAGCAAATGAAAGTTTAATTGAATATATTGATGAAGCTGTTGATGAAGCCTTTATTAATTCGACCATTGAAAATGCCAGTTTTAATACCCCAAAATTAGCTAAAGAAAATTTAAATATTGTTTTTACACCGTTACACGGAACATCTGTAAAATCAATTCCTGCTGTTTTAGCAAAAGCAGGTTATACGAATGTAAACATTGTTGCAGCACAAGAAATTCCAGATGGAAACTTTCCAACTGTAAAATCGCCAAATCCAGAAGAACCAGAAGCGTTAGCTATGGCTTTAGCGTTAGCAGACGAAGTAAATGCGGATATCGTTATTGGTACGGATCCTGATTCGGATAGATTGGGCGTAGCGGTAAGAGACACAAATGGTAAAATGATGTTGTTAAACGGAAATCAAACTATGGTGGTTATGACAGCATTTTTACTTGAACAATGGAAACGTGCCGATAAAATTACTGGAACAGAATTTATTGGTTCTACAATTGTTTCTACACCAATGATGTTAGATTTAGCAAGTGCTTACGGAATTGAATGTAAAGTAGGATTAACAGGCTTTAAATGGATTGCAAAATTTATTAAAGACTTTCCAAATCAAAAATTTATTGGTGGTGGCGAAGAAAGTTTCGGATATATGGTGGGTGATGCCGTTAGAGATAAAGATGCCGTTGCAGCGAGTTTATTAGTTTGTGAAATTGCCGCACAAGCCAAAGCTTCAGGAAGTAGTTTGTTTAAAGAACTGATTAACTTATACTTAGATTTCGGTTTTTATAAAGAACATTTAATATCTTTAACCAAAAAAGGCAAAGAAGGTTTGGTAGAAATCAACCAAATGATGATAAATTTACGAGACAATCCAATGGAAACCATCAACGGACAACGCGTAGTTTGTATTGAAGATTACCAAAACACAACGGCTCGTGATTTAATAAATAATGAAACGTTTAATTTAGACATTCCAAAATCGAATGTGTTGATTTATTATTTAGAAGATGGCACCAAAATTTGCGCCAGACCAAGTGGAACCGAACCGAAAATTAAATTCTATTTTAGCGTCAACGCCATTTTAGAAGATGCTACTGATTTCCAAGAAGCCAATACATTTTTAGACAACAAAATTCAGAATATAATCACTGAAATGAAATTAAACTAATGGATCAAAATTTAAAAAAAATAATACCTTTTGCATTAAAGTATAAAAGAAATGCCATTTTAAATGTTGTATTCAACGTTTTTTATGCGTTTTTCTCATCTATGTTAATGATAACTTTAATTCCCATATTAAACGTACTATTCAAACAAACAGAAGAAGTTTTTGAAAAACCCAAGTTTACAGGAATTTTAGATATTAATAATTATGCTCAAGAATATTTAGGATTCTACATTACAAAATTAAACGACGATTATGGAGCAAAATATGCTTTAATGTTGGTAGTTGGAATAGTAATTGTAACTGCACTATTAAAGAATATTTTTAATTATTTGGCCTCTTTTCAAATTACAATTCTTAGAAATGGTGTTTTGAAAGACTTACGTGAAAAGTTATATGCTAAAATTATCCATTTACCAATATCCTTCTATTCTGACCAAAGAAAAGGGGATGTAATGACGAAAATGTTAGGCGATGTAGGTGAAGTTCAAAATTCCTTTTTCCAAATTTTAGAATTAATTGTTAGAGAACCAATGACGATTATTTTTTCAATTTTTTTGATGTTATCTATAAGTGTAAAATTAACTTTATTCGTTTTTGTATTCATTCCAATTTCAGGTTTTATTATTTCAAGAATTGGTAAAAATTTAAAAGCAAAATCAACAAGAGCTCAACAAGAACAAGGTATTTTTATTTCTACATTAGATGAAACTTTAACGGGATTAAAAGTCGTTAAAAGTTTTAATGCAGAAAACTCTTTTATACAAAAATTTAACGATTCGCTAGAAAGATTATTGAAACTATCAACCAGTATTGCCAACAAAAATAATCTTGCTTCACCAGTTAGCGAATTTTTAGGTATCGTTACAATTGCAGTTTTACTTTGGGTTGGTGGAATTATGGTTTTGGAGGAAGGAACTCTAAAGGGTCCACAATTTCTTGCATATATTGGTTTAGCTTACGCAATTCTAACTCCTGCCAAAGCAATTTCTAAAGCGTCATACCAAGTGAAAAGTGGTTTAGCTGCGGCTGAAAGAGTTTTTGAGTTGTTAGAACAAGATAATATTGTAATTAACAAACCAAATGCCTTTGTAAAACATACTTTTGAAAATAAAATTTCTGTAAAAAATATCAACTTTGCTTACCAAGATGATAATGTACTGAAAAACTTTTCATTTGAGGTAGAAAAAGGAAAAACAATTGCCTTAGTTGGTCAATCGGGTTCTGGAAAAAGTACGATTGCTAATTTATTAACCCGTTTTTACGACATACAAGATGGTTCAATTAAAGTGGATGGTGTAGAAGTTAGAGATTGGGATATGCACGCTTTACGTGGTTTAATCGGATTGGTTACTCAAGATTCGATTTTATTTAACGAGTCCATAAAAAACAACTTACTTATTGGAAAGCCAAATGCTACTGATGAAGAAATTATTGAAGCCTTAAAAATTGCTAATGCTTATGAGTTTGTAGCTGCATTACCAAATGGAATTGATACCAATATTGGTGATGCTGGTGGAAAATTATCGGGTGGACAAAAACAACGTTTATCTATTGCAAGAGCCGTGTTGAAAAATCCACCAATTATGATTTTAGATGAAGCTACTTCTGCATTAGATACTGAAAGTGAAAAATTAGTTCAAGATGCTTTAGAAAAAATGATGCAAAACCGAACATCTATTGTAATTGCACACCGTTTATCGACCATTCAAAAAGCAGACAATATAATTGTAATGCAAAAAGGTGAAATTGTAGAACAAGGTAAACACGCAGAATTAATTGCAAAAAACGGAATGTATGCTAGGTTAGTAGCCTTACAGAGTTTAGAATAATTTTATAAAGGAAAATATTCTGAAACTTTATTGTCTTTTAAATTTACAACGTGATAATGAATGGTGTCTTTTTTATCAAATTCGCCATTTTTATTCGCGTCTTCAATAGTTCTAAAGTAAATTTTATTTGCAGATTCTATATGTTTCCAATCAATTAATTCTTGTAATTCTGTAGAAATTTTAGTGAAATTTTTACCTAATTCTGTACTAATATAAAGCGATTTAATATCATTAGAATCAATAAGACCATCTTGATTGGTATCGGCATCAGACAAAACATATACTAACGTTTTATTACTCTTTACATAAGAAACACGCTCAATTAGCATTACTTTATCTGTTAATATATGCAAAGAATCGGTACCAATTTCTTGAAATTTTAGATTTTGCAAATAACCTGTAATTTCATTTTCCATTGAATTAGAAACTTGAAAACCTGAAACACCTTCATACGCAGAAGCACTTTCATAATTTCCTTTTTTATTTATATCGCCAACGGTTAAATTTCCAATAGCATATAACAACACATTACTTCCTTCAAACTGAATGGGTAAATCAACTACTTCTAACTTGGTGGTGTCTTTTTGTAATGATTTGGATACTTTACCAGTATATTTTACTTTTGGTTTGGCTTTTTCTTCCTGACAAGAAAAAATCATCACACTTGAAGCTAAAAGGATATATATATAATTTTTCATAGTTTTTATATTGAGTATCAAATATACTTAAAAAATACAATTATTCTTTGTTTTTATTTTCTTGAATTAAACATTTACAAAATATACAAAAAACGTTACATCTATCAAATCTGTGTTCCCAAACTTAAATTCTCATACTTAATTTCAAATTAAACGTTCGTGTGGTTAAGTAATTTGGTACACCGTATTGTGTTTTGGTATAGACATCTCGCACCCAAGTATTGGTTATGGAGTTTTGATTATTAAACATATTATAAATTTCAAAACCTACACTAAATTCAGAAAAATTAGCTAACCATTTTCTGTGTCCACCTAATTTTGCATCTTTAAAAACATAAGAAAATCCGGTATCGGCTCTTCTGTAATCGTTTAATCGTGTTTGATATAAATAGGGATCTGCATAAGCAGGCGAACCACCTGGTAAACCTGTATTATATACTAAATTTAAGTACATTTTTAAACTTGGAATATTTGGCATATAATCTTGAAATAAAATAGCAAATTTTAATCGTTGGTCTGTTGGACGTGCGATAAAACCTTTACCACCCTGATTTTCTTCTGTTTTTAAATACCCAAACGTAAACCAAGATTCTACGCCAGGAACAAACTCACCATTAAGTCTTCCATCAATTCCATATACATATGCCGTTGCGTCGTTATTTGCTTCATATCTAATTCGTACATTATCAATTGTATACGCATTTACATCTGTCATCGTTTTGTAATAGGCTTCACTCACCAATTTAAAAGGTCTGTTCCACATTTGAAAACTATAATCGTGTCCAAAAACAAAATGTATTGATTTTTGATCTTTTACATTTGGCTTTAAAGAACCATCACTGGCTCGTAATTCTCTGTAAAAAGGAGGCTGATTATAAACACCGACCGAAAAGCGAAAAACCATTTCCTTGTCCCAATTTGGTTTTAAAATAAATTGCGCTCTTGGCGAAAATGTAAATTGATTATTTCCAGAAATTCCATTATTTGAAGCCATCCAACTTTGCCCACGAACTCCAGCATTTACATAATACGTATGCGAACCAATCATCCCTTCATAATTCCAATTTAAATATGAATTGAATCGATTTATTGTGGTATTATTTTTAGCTCGTACGTTTTGGTATGGTGCTAAAGGTCCAAAATATGGGTTATAAGGTTGGTCATTTATATATTCTAATTCTGGATTTGGTAATGAAAATCCTGCAGAATCTATAACTTCCCACTCTACTACCCTATCTCTAATATTTTCGAAATTATGTTTAAAACTCCACTCAATCGCGTTGTCATCATTTAATTTATGATTTCCCTTTATTTCATTGGTTACAATTAAAGCATCTAAATTATTTCTTGCGTGATTTAGTTGCGAACCAATTCCGCGGGAAAAAACAACATTTCCAAAAGTTTCAGAACCAATATTTGCGTCTACTTGACCCAATCGATACTGTGCTAAAATATCATAATATTCTTGTTCTACAGTATGATAAACTGATGAAATATGTTTGTATATATTATTTTTATTAGGTTCAAAAACAGATTTTAAAGCGCCAAAAAAGGTAGTATACGAATCTTTTTCTTGTCCTTCATACTGAATTAATAAAGCAATTGGCTCGCTAATTGTACCAAAATTCGTTTGACGAGAAGTCGGCTGATAATTATAATTATTTTGTGCGATATTTCCTAAAAAACTAAAATTCCATTTGGTGTTTAAATTGAAATTAAATAGCGATTGTACATCTAAAAATGAAGGTTTATAATTGGTTTGAGTTTCCTGACTTTTTACTAAAAGTGCATTATTTCTATAGCGAACTCCAGTTATATTACTCCACTTTTGATTTTTTGATACGCCTTCTGCAAAAATACTTCCACCTAAAAAACTGGCTTCAAAACCGGCGTGAAATGTTTTTGGATTTCGATACGCAATATCTAAAACAGAAGACAATTTATCGCCATATTTGGCTTGAAATCCACCTGCGTAAAAATCGATATTTTGTACCATATCGGTATTGGTAAAACTCAAACCTTCTTGTTGTCCAGAACGAACTAAAAACGGACGATAGACTTCAATTTCGTTTACATATACTAAATTTTCATCGTAATTTCCGCCACGAACGGCATACGAAGTACTTAATTCATTATTTGAATACACTCCTGGAAGGGTTTTTATTAAATTTTCAACACCCGCATTTCCTCCAGGAATTCGTCTTAATAAAACGGGCGAAAGCGCTGTCGCTCCATTGATTTTTCTGTTTTTACCGGAAATTACTACGGTTTCAATAGTTTCTGTAAAAGTTCCTAAAATAGGATTCCATTCAAAATCTTCATTCGGTTTTAAATTGACTTTATACGTTGATTTTTTAAATGACGAATTATAATACGAAATTGTAACTTCCACATTCGCAGAAATTTCTAATTCATAAAATCCGTTTTTGTTGGTGATGGTATTCGAAGTAGGTGAACTTACTGAAACATTTTCAATAGGTAACTGATTTTCGTTTAAAACCACACCTTTAATTCTGGCTTTTTGAGCAAACGAAAAGGTAGAAATAAATATAAAAAACAGAATAATTTGAAATAACTTACTATTTATAGGCATACTTAATATATAAAATTTGATGTAAATGTGGCTGTATTATCAAATTTATCTGTAACCACAATTTTAATGATATTGTTTCCCGTAATCACTTTACCATCTTCAAAATTATGAATTAATTTTTTAGTTTTATAATCGTATTCCATTAAAATCCATTGATCATTTAAATAAGCATTGTAACTATCTATGCCTGAAAGTAAATCGTTAATAGATACACTTAACGTTTTTAATTTAGAAATATTGCTGTTTTCAATAAAATTAGGATTATAAATTCGAGGTGCCACATTATCAATACCAACTTTATATTTTTCAAATGCTTTTACTTTAGCTGCTATTTTTGTTCCTTTTTTGAAAGAAGAATTGTACTCTAACTTATACCCCGAAACGGTACCAATAAATGCTTTTTTTCTTTCTTCTTCAGATAAATCTGACATATCTAAAGTTACAGTAAACGCATTTTGAATGGCTTCAAAATTATTTTCTATATCTAAAACGCCATCTTTCTCTAAAATATTTAAATTAGCATTTTCATACAAAGCATTCGGTGGAAAGTACACTGCCGTTTTATCAAATTCAAAATTATATTCCGATTTGTGTTTTATAAAATAGTTTTCTTTTGCTACTGGTTTTGATGTTTCAGAAAATTGAATTGCTTTTTCATAAGAAATTGGAACATTTACCACAGTAGTATTTCCGTGAAAATCAGAAACTACAATTTTATAAGTATAATTTACATAGGGTTTAATATCAATAAAACCATTTTTAGTATTCCCGTTAACAATAGATAAAGGATAATTTTCTTTAATAAATAATTTTTGAAAGCGTTGCTTTAGTTTTTTAAACGTTTTAAAATCGATAAAATAATTTATATGTTTCGATTCGTCAAAAGCAAACGTTTCAAATTCGTATTTAAAATTTGGCGAACCATTTAAATAACTTTCTACTTTATATACACCGTTTTTATTGTAATTATTGGTTGATATATCATACGAATTCAGTGCAAAACCAATTTTTCCACTGGCTACGACTTTTGTAGCCAAAAAAGTACCGTCCACTTGTTTTTGTAACGACAAACTAACTGGATTTCTACTTTTATTTACTGATATTGAATCGTTTGCAGGATACACCATTAAACTGGAAATTACTGGATTTGTTTGATCTTTAATCAATTTATTCATTCCAAAAGCCATTGGATTGATAATCTTTTCAGTAGCCGTATTTCTAAATTCAAAATGTAAATGGGGTCCGCCACTGCCGCCAGAATTACCTGTCAAAGCAATAATTTCTGATTGTGATACTTTTATGTTGCTGGGATATAATTCTACTTCAAAACTTTTCTGACGGTATTGTTGTTCTTTTACGTACGCTTCAATTTTATCGTTAAACTTCTGCAAATGTGCATAAACAGTTGTATATCCATTAGGATGGGCAATATATAAAGCTTTTCCATAACCAAATGGCGATACTTTAATTCGTACAACCATTCCGTCAGCTGCAGCATAAACAGGTAATCCTTCAATATTATTGGTGCGAATATCTAACCCTGAATGAAAATGATTGGAGCGTAATTCACCAAAAGTACCTGATAAATTTATAGAAATATCTAAAGGAGAACGAAAGTAATCCGTTGGATATTGCGCAAAAACTAAGTGGCTTATAAAAAATAATAAAAAGAATAACTTCCGCATACTGATTCTGATTTGTGCTAAAATAGTAAATTCAGAGGCAACAGCAAAAACTAAATTCAATTTCGTTCTAATTTTTTACTTTTTTGAAACACCGATTTTAGAAATTTTTAAAATTAGTATAATCTGTGTTGTAAATAACAGATGAAAAATTGGTTGATTTTTTTTAAACATTCAAATTAAAACGCTATATATCAATTCATTAGAAATCATTAACAAGTTATTATCAAATCGTTATCATATACATTTTTTCTTTTGGCATAACAATTGAAAATAACTAAATAACAATAACAATTAGAAAATGTAGAACCTTTAAAACTTAGAAATCATGAGAAAAATTACATTTTTAGTCGGCAGTTTTTTAATCCTGTTAAACGCAGCTCATGCTCAACAAGATAGCACCGAAAGACGTGGAAGCAGAAATGAACATCAAAATGGGTATCCTAATTATTACGCAATTGATTACAGGGATGCCGAGCCAATTGAGTTTTTTGAAAGAGGCATTTTGTTTTATGTTTTTCCAAGTGGCGATTTCGATTTCAATATTGGAAACAACAATTATTTAGCAAGACGTGGAGGCATTCCAGCTACAACAAATATTGACGAAAGAAGTAGTAGAGGAATTAAAATTGAGTACGACTATTATGGTAGAATCAGAAGAATTGGAACGGTATTCGTGAATTATGACTATTATGGAAGAATTAAACGAATTGGAAGTGTATTTATGACTTATAACAGTTTTGCTTTAACCAGAATTGGAGGTATGCGTCTATTTTATAATTACCACGGACAAATTGTTGGAGTTGTGGGTTTTGTTAACAGAATGAGTTATGGTTATACCTACAATCCTTGCCCAGCAGGATATAATGGTGGAAACTATCATAATGATGATGTTGGAAACGATGACGATTATTACTACTACAAAAAAGATGGTAGCAAAGAAAAAATGAAAAAAGAAGACATTGACGAAATTAAAAAAGATACCGAAGAACGAAAAAGAAATTAAATGTTAGTTTGTTAAAAGTCCCGTTCCGTATTTACGAAGCGGGATTTTTTATTTTTTATTAAAAACCTTATTGAATACATTTTTAATCACAAAATTAATATCACTTGAAACCTTGAAATAGTAATGTAAAGCCAAATATAAAACTGAAAGGAGTACCGATTTTAAACCAATATTAATAATTGGGTGAAAAGGAAATTCCCAATAGTAAAAACCGAAAAACAACGCTAATGTAATTGCGATTGAAATAAAAGTTTTTTTAGTAAACGGAAATAAATTCATTTTAAAAACCACGAATAATAGCTTGGCTAAACTGTACATTCCAATTGCGATTAAAGTCGCTAAAGCAGCGCCGTTTATTCCGTATTTTGGTATGAAAATTAAATTTAATCCTACGATTACAAAAACCAATAAAACACCCAAAAGTAAAACCGTTTTATAATATTTTGAATTAAAAATAATAGCATTATTATTACCTAAAATCACATCAAAATATTTTGATAAACCAATTGTAAAAACAACAAACAATCCTTGATCATAACCTTCATTAGGCAAAATTTTATAAACTTGATTGATGTTTACTAGAATACCAATATAAATTAAACCACCAATTACTTGAAGTGTTACAGACGATTTTTTATACAATTCATTTAATTCCTGCCATTTATTTTCGCTAATTAATTTGGCCGTAATTGGATAGGTAATTTGATGCATCGCCCTTTGAGGAACCGAAATTACCATTGCCAAATAAACCGCCATTGAATAAAATGCAATATTATCAATTTTTAAAAACTGATTTATCATATATTTATCAATATCTAATAACATATTGGCCACACTAGCGGAAAAAAGAATTAAAATAGTGAATACAAAAATGGACTTTATATTTTTTGGAAATTTTTTATTAAGTTGAATGCGTTTAACCTTATTTGCATAATAAATTATTACTAATAAACTAATTCCATAAACCAAAACCAAAGAATGAACAAATTGTGGTAAAGTTATCCATTTAAAGTATACCAAAAACAGCGAAATAGTTACTAAAATTCTGACAAAAACTTCTTTTACAAATGAACCAAAAACTGATTTCATGTGCGCACGTAACCAAGCATAAAAAATTTCAAAATAACCAATAAACAAAGCGATTATTGGAATTTCCCACACAAAATCATAAACAATACTATTCTTTGCAGATTCGTATAATGCAATGTTTTCATAATAAAAATAAAACAAAGCAAAAAACGGAATAATTATGAGCAATGGCAACAAAAGCATGTAACTAATATACCTACTTAACTCTGCTTCCGATTTATTATTTTCATCAAAAAATTTAATTAATGTATTCTGAATACCGAATGACATTATTGGATACAAAATACTTGCTGCAGATAAGATGTAATTGGTCAACCCTAAATATTCTTTACCTAAAAAAACAGGATACATGTACAAAAAATTAACCGCACCAATTACAAAACCAATGAAAGTAATGATGGTGTTTTTAATAGATTGTTTGATTACGATACCCATTTTTAGATTTTTGGATTTTTGGATTGTTAGATTTGTGTTGTTAATATTGTTTTTTGCTGTTAAATTTTGACATTGTTATTGAATTTATTAAAGTTTTATTAATTTTTCATCAATTAAAGCTAATAGCAATTCTTTATTACCTATTTCATCTAAATTAAAATAAAAAACTCTATTTTTTTGATTATCATAAAAATGAATAAATTCAAATGAACTTCTGGCTAAAATCTTTTCTTTCCTGTAAAAACACAAATCTTCAAAATAATATTTTTTTGATTTACTAATAATTGAAATTTTTTCATCATCAATTATTAGCAGTGCTTTCTTACTTATAGATTTTAAATAAAAATAAATACTAATTGATAAAAAAACTAATGAAATAAAAATAATAATTTGATAACCTTTCTTTCTGTAAATTATTTCGTTCCAAAGTGAAAAAATAAAAACGATAGAAATTACAAATCCTATGACGGAATATATAAGATAATAAATTTTAGAAACAAAGAACATCATTTTACACTATTTATTATTGAATTTTGATATTGTAATTGCTAATTGTTCAGTCAAACTTTTTCTGCTATATTTTTGTAAACCGACTGCATTTACTTTTAAGCTGTTATCCAAATATTGATTAAAATAGCTTAAAATTTGACTTTTTAGCTCGTTTTTCTCGTTATATAGATAAAAAACACCTGTATTTGTCTGTTTTATGATATTTTCAAAATCGGAGTTTTTCGGTCCGATGGCTAAAATAGGTCTTTCTGAAACCAAATATTCAAAAAGTTTTCCTGGAATGATACATTTGGTAGCTTCAGAATCAATTTCAATTAACAATAAAACTTGCGAACTTCTTTGATGTACTAATGCTTCTTCGTGCGAAACATAACCTAAATTTTGCACAAAATTATCTAATTTATAATCTGAAATTGATTGTATAACTTCTTTACTAACCGCTCCAATTAATTTTAATTTAAAATGAGTTGCAAATGCTTCATTTTCTTGAATTAATTCTGATAAAGATTCCCATAAAATTTGCGGATTTCTTTCCGATAAAAACGAACCAATATGCGCTAAAGTAAAGTTTTTATCTAATGGCTTTTTTTCAATTTGCTCCACATCATAACCATTTGTAATGACTACAATAGGTTGATTTGTAATTCGTTCAAATTCGGTTTTTGTAGTGGGTGAAGTTACTAAAATCGTATCGCAAGTTGTCATTACTTCTTTTTCTAATGCTTTGTGCTTGGCACTCGCCCACTTTGACAATTTAAGCTCTTTATGATAGCCAATGGTCGTCCACGGATCTCGAAAATCAGCAATCCAATTTACATTAAGTTGCTTTTTCAAATCCAAGCCTATTAAATGTAAACTATGTGGCGGACCTGAAGTAATTATGGTCTCAATATTGTTTTCTTGAATGTATTTTTTAAGATATTTTACCGAAGGTTTTACCCAAAAAACGCGAGCATCTGGTATGAAAACATTTCCACGAATCCAAAGCATTATTTTTTCAATAATCGATTGCTTTTTCTTTTGAGTAATGATACCTGCTCCTAATTTCTTTGTTTTGTTTTTGGATAAAAATGAAGCCAAAGCATAAGGTTCGAATATTTTTTTTTTTAGAATTATCGTATTCTCAGAAACATCAGAAAGTAATTTTTCATCAAGTAACGGATAACTTGGATTTTCTGGAATATATACAATGGGTTCTATACCAAAATCGGGCAAATATTTTACGAATTTCAACCAACGCTGTACGCCAGGCCCACCAGCTGGCGGCCAATAATACGTGATGATTAAAACTTTATTTGTATTCAAAATGTTTTGTTTATAATGTAAACCTGACAGGTTTTTGAAACCTGTCAGGTTTAATATGAATTTATTTTATTTCAGCTAATTGTTTATTTTGTTTTCTCCAATAAAAAATCCCTAATCCTATAGCGATAAGCATTAAAAGAGTGGATATCAAAGCAATTATGCTTCCTGTTTTTACAACTTCTGGTTCAAATTTAAACTCGATTTTATGTTTTCCTGCTGGAATTTTTAAACCACGTAATACGTAATTTACATTTAATATTTCAGTATCTTTTCCATCAATTGTAGCTTTCCAACCTTTTTCGTAATACATTTCAGAAAACACCCCAAAACCATTTTTAGAGTTATTAGAAACATATTTTAAATGATTTGGTTTGTATGACATCAGCTCAATAATTGAAGTGGAATCTTTTGAAATTTTACCCATTGATTTAATCGACATTGCATCATTTGATGCAAAACTAATAACAGCTTCATCATTCGTTTTCAACTTATCTAAAGCTTTCATTTCTTCATCAGCAGAATTTACCACTTTCACTTTTGAAACAAACCAAGCACTTCCATTCGCATTTGGATTTTCTAACGATTGTGGATTGCCTTCTTCATTAGTTTTTAAAATATATTTCGCATTTAACATATTCAAGACTTCAAAATTGTTTTTTGCAATTTGATAATCGAATACTTCTTGCATTTTCTTAGGTTTCGCTGCGTGATATCCTCCGATAGATTGGTGATAAAAAGACGTTCTTGCACTATTCATATTCCCATCTACATCAAAAACTCTAAAATGAGTGGTGTCTTCTAATATAATTGCATCAGCTTCAGTAGGTTCGCCAAATGGTCGTTCTATTTGGCTTTTCGAAACAAAATCGTCTGCTTTTACATAGTTTTTTGCGACAACAAATAAATCTAACACCATTACTAATCCAATTAGTATAACTGTAGTTAAGTGTGAAAACGTTTTTTTCGTATAGAAAAATAATATTCCAAATGCTACTGCTAAAAATCCTAATGAACGATAAATGGTAGACATATACATATTCGCTCTGTCTTCTTTTAAGACTTTCATAAATTCAGGACCGTATTGTTGGGCATACATTTTATCGTTTTCACAAGTAAAATCAAACATACCGCTTCCAAAGAACAATAGTATTAAAATTCCACCTACAATCCCTAATGAATATAATAAAGGTTTTTTTCTCTCAGCTTCATCAGCATTTAAAAATGCCGACAACCCTAAAATGGCTAACACAGGCATACATAATTCTAAAATAACTTGAATGGAAGAAACTGCTCTAAATTTATTATACATAGGCATATAATTAATAAAGAAGTCTGTTAGTACAGAAAGATTTTTACCGTATGAAAGCAATAAAGATAGCACGATTGCTCCGGCAAAAGCATATTTAATTTTTCTTTTTTCTAAAAATAGTGCCAAAATTGCTAAGAATAATACCACAATTCCTATATATGCTGGTGCAGCAACAATGGGTTGATTACCCCAGTACGTTGGCATATGTTTTACCAAATCTCTTGCCTCAGTTTCAGGCACATTTTGCCCCACAATAAACTGATACATTGATGATTTATCTCCTAAATCTTCAGCATTGGATCCTCCAAATAACTTAGGTGCAATTAAGTTTAAACTTTCAGCAACACCATAACTATATTGTGTAATATAGTCGTAACTCATTGCATTCGTATCGGTTTTCTTTTTGCCGTTTTCATCTAAAGTTAAATTACTATTACTTCTCGTAGAATACTTAGCGTATTCGGCAGTGGCTAACAAGTTGGTAGCATTCGCACCAATAGCTAAAACGGCACCTAAACCTAAAATTGCAAATGATTTATATAAATGTTTTAAATCCTTTTCTTTAACAATTTCGTAGATATAAAACCCAATTACGAAAGCAAATAAGAACAAGAAATAATACGTCATTTGGAAGTGATTCGCCTGAATTTCTAATCCAGCAGCAAGCATCGTTACAATACCTCCAATCAAATATCGTTTACTAAAAACAAAGATAATTCCTGCTAAAACCATTGGAATATATGCAATCGCGTGCGCTTTTGCATTATGCCCTACTCCTAAAATAATAATCAAATAGGTAGAAAAACCAAACGCTAAAGCACCAAAAAAAGCTTGCAAGGGTTTCACTCTTAAACTCATTAATAAGATATAAAAACCTAAGAAATATAAAAATAAATAATCGGCAGGACGTGGTAAAAATCGTAATGCACTATCTAAACTTTTAATATAATTATGAGGATACTTCGCACCTAATTGATACGTTGGCATACCACCAAATGCGCTATTTGTCCAATACGGCTCTTGATGAAATTCATTTCTAAAGTCGTTTTGTTCTTTTGCCATTCCGGTATATTGTGCAATATCCGATTGCATTATTTGTTTCCCAGACAATACAGGATAAAAATAAATAATAGCAATTACTATAAAACCAAAAATGGCATATAAATGTGGTGCAAATTTTTCTAATTTCTTCATTTTATTTCTTAAATTAATATCCTACAAAAATAAAAAAATCCCCAAATGGGGGAAATTATTATTCAACTTCTTCATAATCGATGTAATCACCAACTACTTTTTTATCTTTTTTTGGAACTTCCTTATTGTTATCTGCTGTTGACTCATAGTTTTGTTGCTGTTGCTCAAACTGTCTTTTAATATGTTCTTCTGCTTTTTTAGCCACTTTTTGCATCAAATATGGCGCTAATAGCCTCATTGCGAACTTAAATAAATAATAAAACAAAATGATGTAGAAAATGGTTCTAATAAATCCCGGCACACTTGCTGTATCCATAATTGTATTTTTTTTGTCAAAAATAAGGAATATATCAAATCTAATACTTAAAATTATGATAAAATATTTACATTTGGGTTTTAAATGAATCATTATGACGTTTTCCTCAAAAGTTGTTTTAATTACAACATTACTAATTTCATCTATTTGCGCGGCTCAATATACCGATGAAGTCAACTCAAACCGTCCTGGAAAATCTATGATGGCCTTTGCGGTTGGTAAAAGTGTCATTCAAACAGAAACTGGTGTAAATTATATTAGTGAAAACCACGATAAACTGAACTATAACGCTAAAGGATATTTTGCCGATTTAGCTTTACGTTGGGGATTATTTAAAGAAGAATTGGAGCTTATTGCCGAAATTCAATACCAAAAAGATTCGTATCAAAAATTTGATGTTGCTTCAAACAGAAGTGCCTTACGTCAAACCACTTTTGGTGCAAAATATTTAATTTATGATCCGTTTAAAAAAGGACCCGAAAAACCAAGTATCTACAGTTGGAAAGCCAATCATCGTTTCAAATGGAAACAATTTATTTCTGCATTTTCTGCTTATGCAGGAGCCAATTTAAATTTTTCTGAAAATAATTTGTTTGCAAATACGTCCGTGGTAGAAGCAAAATTTAGTCCGAAAGTTATGGCTATTGCACAAAATCATTTTGGAGACAGAACGGTTTTAGTAACCAACTTAATTTACAACAAAATAGGAACTGATTTTGCCAGTATCGATTATATTTTAACCGTAACACACGGAATCAACCAAAATTTATCGGTATTTCTTGAAAATCAAGGTTACAATGGCAAATATTACAGTGATGGTATTTTCAGATTAGGTGCAGCATATTTACATAAAAAAGATATGCAATTTGATGCTTCTATTGGTACCAGTATTAAAAATACTCCAGGTATATTTTATGGTGGTGTGGGCTTCACTTGGCGTTTTACTAAAAATTACAAAGAAGTTAAAATGGCCAAACCAGGAACAAGAAGTAAAATGGACAAGAAAATGGATAAAAAAGCAGCGAAAAACAAAAGAAAAGACGGCGTGGAATAATGATAGAAATTAAAGAAATTTTCTCGAAACAAGAACTGAAAGCATTTGTAACCTTTCCTTTCGAGTTGTATAAAAATAATAAAAATTGGGTGCCGCCACTTATTCAAGAAGAATTAGAGACGTTTGACAAAACCAAAAATCCTGTTTTTAAAACCGCTGATACTCATTTTTATTTGGCTTATAAGAACAATAAAATTGTAGGTCGTGTGGTGGCAATTATCAACTGGGATGAAGTGAATATTTTAGGCAAAAAGAAAGTGCGTTTTGGTTGGTTTGATGTCGTAGATGATATCGACGTTACGAAAGCACTTTTAGATAAAGTAATTGCTTTTGGAAAGGAACATAATTTAGAAAATATCGAAGGTCCTATGGGGTTTTCAAATTTGGATAAAGTGGGATGCTTAATTGATGGTTTCGAAGAAAGAGGTTTAATGATTACTTGGTATAATTTTTCTTATTACGCGACACATTTTGAACAATTGGGTTTTGCTAAAGAAAAAGTATATTTAGAAAGTAAGTTTCCTTTTTCAAATATTGATGCTACAAATTTTCAGCGCGTGGCAGATATGATTGAAAAAAGATACGATTTAACCCATTTGAATTTTACAAAAACCAAAGACATTATGCCGTATGTAGACAAAATGTTTACGTTATTTAACGGAAGTTATGCGTCTTTACAATCATTTGTGCCTATTAACGATATTCAAATTGAGTATTTTAAAAAGAAATACATTTCGTTTATCAATCCGGAATTTATAAAATTCGTGATGGATAAAGAAGGCAAAATGGTAGCTTTTAGTATTGTAATGCCAGATTTTGCTGAAGCGTTACAAAAAGCAAAAGGAAAACTATTTCCAACAGGATTTTTACATTTATTAAAAGCGAAAAACAAATGTAAAACTGCGGTATTTTATTTAATTGGCGTTTTACCCGAATACCAAAGTAAAGGCGTAACTGCTATTTTATTTAATGAAAATCACATCAGTTTTAAGAAAATAGGAGTAGTAAATTGCATTCGAACTCCGGAATTAGAGGATAATCACGCCGTTCATAATTTATGGAAAAATTTTGATCCAGAATATCATAAAAAACGTTGTACGTTTATAAAAGAATTGTAATAAAATTGCTATGGTAACAAAAGAAGATCTTAAAAAAAGATATAGTAATTTATCTAATGAAGAATTATTAGAAATTATAGAAAACAAGTTTAGTTATACTGAAATAGCAGTTATTGTTGCAATTGAAGAAATTTCTGAAAGAAAAATTACAGAAGAAGACATCATACAATTTAAAGAAAAAAAAATCATTCAATTTAATGAATTAATTAAAAAAAATATTTTTGACGATTTATCACTTTTTCAAAAAAACATTTTTTTCTTTATTTGGATTCCCTATATAACTTTTTTTATTAAAAGAAGATTTTTAGATGATGAAGCTGAACTTAAATTAATACAAGCAAATTATTATTCTTGGTTTGGTTTCATAACCTTCGCAATCACCACATTTATCGGTAATTTTCTTCATCTTTCAGACAACTCTATAATACTTTGGCTAATATGTTTTCCAATAGCCTATTATTATGATGAATATTTTAATAGACAGAATCAAATAAGAAAATTACAAAGAATGTTTCCAACTTCAAATGAAGAAAATGTTAATGATGATTTAGATATTCATAAAAAATAGAAATTAATAAAAAAGAAAATAGATTTAACAAAAATACATACAAAATGGACTTAATGGGAATGATGGGTAAATTAAAAGAAACCCAACAAAAAATGGAAGAAACTAAAAACAGATTAAACAGCGTTTTAGTGGACGAACAAAGTAACGACGGTTTATTACAAGTAACTTTAACAGCCAACAGAGAAATTAAAAACTTCAAAATTTCCGATGAATTACTTCAAGATAAAGAAATGTTAAAAGATTATTTGGTAACTGTTTTAAACAAAGCAATTGCAAAAGCAACAAATGTAAACGAAGCAGAAATGGCAGCAGTAGCCCAGTCAGGGATGCCAAGTATTCCTGGAATGGATATGTTTAAATAAATTTTTTTTCTTAAAAATTGAACTATCTCATTACTATAATCGGACCCACTGCTATTGGAAAAACATCCTTAAGTATTGCTTTGGCACAACATTTTGGTTGCGAAATCATTTCGTGCGATAGTAGGCAATTTTTTAAAGAAATGAAAATTGGTACAGCAGTGCCGTCGGATGATGAATTAGCCGCTGCACCTCATCATTTTATTCAAAATAAATCGATTTTTGAGAAGTATTCTGTGGGTGATTTTGAAAAAGAAGCGCTTGAAAAATTAGATGAACTTTTCGAAAAAAACAACATACAAATTATGGTGGGCGGTTCTGGTTTGTATGTAGATGCCGTTTTAAAAGGTTTCGATGAATTTCCAGATATTGAAGAAAGTGTTCGCACAGAAATTAACATCAAATTTGATACTTTAGGCATCACATTTCTTCAAGAACAATTACAAAATTTAGACCCCGATTATTATAAAAAACTGGAAATAGAAAATCCGCAAACCTTACAAAATCCGCAACGTATGAAACGTTTTGTAGAGGTTTGTATTGGAAGTGGTCTACCCTATTCAGATTTTATTGGAAAAAGAAACATCAAACGCAATTTCACACCTATTATTATTGGTTTAAAATCAGATAGAGAAATTATGTACGAAAGAATTAACCAACGTGTAGACCTAATGTTTGAAGCAGGTTTGGTTGAAGAAGTAAAACAATTACTTCCTCATAAAGAAAGAAATGCCTTACAAACCGTTGGATACAGAGAATTATTTGATTATTTTGAAGGCAAAAGCACACTTGAATTTGCTACAGCACAAATCAAACAAAACACACGCCGATTTGCAAAACGACAAATGACTTGGTTTAAGCTTACAGAAAATGCCATTTGGTTTGATTATGAAACTAAAATAGAACCCATTATTAATGATATTGATAAATTAACAGTAATTTAAGGGTTGAAAATCTAATTTTAATTATTTTTGAAAGAAAAAAATGAAAAAAATAATAATCTTATTGGTTTTTATTTTGTCCTCTTGTGGTATCCCTTATGATGGAGAGACTATAATAAATCTTTCTTTTAAATTTGAAGATAAAAACGCGATACCCACTCCAAATATAGAAACCAGTATTAGCTCTGATTTCAACTCTTATGTTGTGTATAATGTTGATGATGATGTGTATAATAAAAAATCAGATGAAAATGGAAGACTGCAATTAAAAATGTTTAAACCCGTTTCAACTTTTGCAATACACATAAATAGTTCTTCATATCTATCATATGACATTATTAATATAACCGCTGATACAATTCAAAATTATAATTTTGATTTTGGTACAATCACAATGTTTAAATTAGAAGATTTAGCTGATTTTAACATTACTCCAAATCAAATAAATTCTAATAAAATAATTGATAAAATTGAAGTTGTCGCAGTAAAATACAACAATATAATTGACTTTTCAACACCTGAAGTATATTATCCAACTTTTAACTATTCTTTAAAGAAAAATCAAAATTTCACATTAAAGTATACAATTAAAGACTTAAATAATAATTCAAAACAAAATTTTATTGAAAATTTGAGTATCGCTAATAATACATTATATCATATTATAACTTACTAATGAAAAAAATAATTGTACTTGTATTATTTTCAGTTTCATCCTTTTCACAAACTAAAAAAGAAACTAAAATTATTAATTTAGAACCTAGTTTAAGACTTGGTGTCAACTCACCCATTTATTTTGGAACTAATTTTTTTGCCAAAGATTTTAGCGGTGGCATAGGTTTTAGTTCTAATTTCACATTTATTAAAGTATATCAAACCAATTTATCATTTGGATATGAATACAATCAATTCAAACTAAAAAATAAAGATGTAATTGGTAATTTTGAATACATGAAGAAACATTGTTATTTTATAGAAGCTTCGCATAATATAACATTAAATACTAAATTTTCAATAGTTCCATTTATACAATTTGCAGCAGCAAATATTAAATTTAAAAATGAAGAACGAAAAACTATTGCAAAACAAAACGGTAATGAAATAAAAATTGGATCCTATTTAGATTATAATTTTAATTCGACTTATACTGCTTATTTTGGTATAAACTACATAAAATATTTTAATAGTTTAAATGCGAATGATGCTGACCAGAAATTTTTTGGAAATTCAAATGCTATTCAACTAACTCTTGGATTTGAATTTAATTAATTATGCCAATTTCTTCTAACTTTACCTCTATTTACAAACAAAATTTTGAAATTGGTTTTCAACATTGCTACCCTAACGGCTTTTTAAAACATACCGAAATTTGTAATTTATTTCAAATAGTTGCGGGCATTCACGCCGACTTAGGTGGTATTAGTTATTTAGATATGCAACAACATCAACAAGCTTGGGTGTTGAGTAGAATGCGAATTGAAATATCAAAATTACCAAAATGGAAAGATGTTATTACTATTAAAACCTGGATTAAAACCTTAGATAATTCGCGTTCCGTTCGATGTTTAGAAATGTATTTGAATGAAGAAAAACTAATAGGTTGCGAAACATTTTGGGTGGTTATTAATACCAAAACCAGACGACCAGATAATTTAGCATTACCACATACTCATTTTGAAAAATATGATACCGATAGTATTTTACAACCAATACAGAAAATAAATATCCCAGAAGTATTTACATATAAAAACGAAAGAAAAATTATTTTATCTGATATTGATATTGTAAATCATGCCAACAATGTAAAGTATTTAGAATGGTGTTTGGATGTTGCAAACGTAGAAATGGTATTAAGTAATTCAATTAAAGCATTAAATTTAAACTACTTACAAGAATTAAATTATAATGATGTTATTGAAATTCATCATATTGAAAATTCATTCTTAATTACTAAAGAGGGAAAAAGCTGTTTTGCTTTAGAGATTGAGATTTAAAATGATGGCAACACAGATTTAACGGATTAAAAAGATTTATTTATATTAATTTGTGTAAATCTACAAAATCTGTAAAAACTGCGTACCTCACTAAAAATTTATTTTACGTAATGTTTCCATTACATAATCGTGCATTACTTGTTTGTAATCCAAGTGAGTAACCATTCGTAATTTGCCTTGCCCCATATTGCTGATATTGATGTTTTTGGCTTTTAGTATATCAATAAATTGAGTCTCGTTCACATCACTTTTTAGTTTAAAAATAATAATATTGGTTTCAATTGGCTCCACTTTATAAATAAAAGGCAGGGTTTCTAAAACACTTCCTAATTCTTTAGCTTTTTTATGGTCTTCTTCTAAGCGAGTAATATTATTTTGTAACGCATACATTCCAGCTGCAGCTAAATAACCCGCTTGACGCATACCACCCCCAAATATTTTACGAATTCGGAGTGCTCGTTTCATATCTTCTTTTGTACCTAACAAAACCGACCCAACGGGCGCACCTAAGCCTTTTGACAAGCAAAGAGAAATGGTATCAAACAATTCGCCATATACTTTTGGATGTTGTTTTTTGGCAACTAAAGCATTCCAAAGTCGGGCGCCGTCTAAATGATATTTTAAATTGTGTTTTGTGCAAACTTCTTTTATTTTTTTTAATTCTTCTATATCATAACAAGCGCCGCCGCCTTTGTTTGTAGTATTTTCTACACAAACTAATTTCGTCATTGGCGCGTGATAAAACTCAGGATCATTTATAGCGTTTTCTACTTGTTCGGCGGTAATCATACCTCGATTTCCGTCAATTAAATTGCACGAAACACCGCTGTTAAAAGCTACTCCTCCCGCTTCATATAAAAAAACGTGTCCCCATTTATCACAAATTAATTCGTCACCTGGATTAGTGTGTAATTTTATAGCGGTTTGATTTGCCATCGTTCCGGAAGGAAAAAACAAAGCGGCTTCTTTACCAAATAAATCAGCTAAAGATGCTTCCAATTCATTAACTGTCGGATCTTGTTTAAAAACATCATCACCCACTTTCGCGTTAAACATAAATTGTAACATTTCTGGAGTGGGCTTGGTAACTGTATCGCTGAATAAATTAATTTCCATAAATCGTATAAATAGTCTATTTTTGTTCTGTAAAATTACAAATAAAATGGTAAATACCGAACAAATAAAAGACATTATTAATCGCCTTGGTGCGTTAAGGAGGTATCTTTGACGTTGATGCCAAGCTTGTAGAAATATCTAACGAAGAAGAGAAAACCTTTGCTCCCGACTTTTGGAACAATGCCAAACAAGCAGAAATTGTAGTTAGAAATTTACGTTCGAAAAAGAAATGGGTAGACGACTACACCAATTGTGAAGATTTAGCTGAAGAATTGCAACTGACTTATGATTTTTATAAAGAAGAAGCCGTTTCGGAAGAAGAATTAGATGCCATTTTTGAGAAAACAATCAACCATATTGAAGATTTAGAATTTAGAAATATGCTTTCGGAAGAAGGTGATAATTTAAGTGCTGTGCTTCAAATTACTGCTGGTGCAGGTGGAACTGAAAGTTGCGATTGGGCAAGTATGATGATGCGGATGTACTTAATGTGGGCAGAAAAACAAGGGTATAAAGTAAAAGAATTAAATTATCAAGAAGGCGATGCTGCTGGAATAAAAACCGTAACATTAGAAATTGAAGGCGATTTTGCTTTTGGATATTTAAAAGGTGAAAACGGCGTGCATCGTTTGGTACGAATTTCTCCATTTGACAGTAATGCCAAGCGTCATACTTCATTTGCTTCCGTATATGTGTATCCATTAGTGGATGATACCATTGAAATTGAAATTAATCCTGCAGATATTGAAATCACTACCGCTCGTTCAAGTGGTGCTGGTGGTCAAAATGTAAATAAAGTAGAAACTAAGGTTCAACTGTATCACAAGCCATCTGGAATACAGATTCAATGTTCGGAAACGCGTTCGCAACACGACAATAGGTCGCGTGCGTTACAAATGTTAAAATCGCAATTATACGAAATTGAATTAAAAAAACAATTGGCACAACGTGATGATATTGAAGCCGGTAAAATGAAAATTGAATGGGGTTCGCAAATTAGAAATTACGTTTTACATCCGTATAAACTAATTAAAGATGTGCGTTCCGGATTTGAAACTTCTGATTCTGAAGCCATATTAAACGGTGAAATTGATGGGTTTTTAAAGGCCTATTTAATGATGATGGGACAAAAAGAAGACTAACAAATTAGACAAAAAAATTCGACCTGTCGAGTTGTAAAACTTAACAGGTCGAATTAAACAACTCGACAGGTCGAGTTTAAAAGTTTAACAGATCGAAATTTATTACTTTGGTTTCATAGCATTTTCAATACGCGCAACCAAATCATTTAAGTGAAATTTAGTTAAACGATCTGTAGAAACAGCACTTGCTTTTTTCAATTGTGCTTTCAATTCCACCAATTGTCCTTTAGCAATAGAAGGAATATCGGTATCTAAAACACTAATTCTTTTTCCATCAAAATTTCCAGTAGCCGTTTTATCAGCTAAGGCAACATCAATAACTCTACTTACAAATACTTTTTGAAGATTTCTTCTATACATATCAATAGCAGCATTCGATTTTAATTCTGAAAAAATACCTCTTCTTAAATCTGAAATTAATTCATCAACTGAATAATTGGCTTTGTTTAAAGATGATGTTTCAATTAACCGAACCAATCTATCATTTGATAATAAACTTGAAAGTGTTGCATCTTGCATACTCTTAATGGCATCTACACCAACATCGCCTTTTATTTTAGAAATAATATTTTGATTTAATAACCAAGTTGGCGTTTTAAACAATTGCTCATTTAAGAAGGCTACTGCTTCATTTTGAATTACAGAAGGTGTAACTTCGTATGCATTTCCTGCCATATCATAGGTTTTTGGATTTTCATAAACACCACCTACGTTTTTAGTTACGTGCCCCATATATCTTCTAAACTGTCCTACTAACGAATTATATAATCCTTCTAATTCTGAATAATCTTCACCGTTTTCTTTACTCCATTCCGTTAGATTAGGCAAAATTCTTTTCAAATTTTTAATTCCATAAGCAGACGCTTTCATAGAATTATCTCCTAAATCTTCAGTTTGATAACGTGGATCGTATGGATTTGTTTCTGTACCAAACCATAGTCTTCTATCTTTGTAAGCGTCTTTTGTCATTTCATTTAACAATGCTTTTTCCACTTTTTCATCGGCAGCATCTTTAAAATAGGAATACCCCCATTTGATAGCCCACTTATCATAATCGCCAATTCTTGGAAATAAATCTTTTACATTATCTTCAGGTTGTGCTACATAATTGAAACGTGCATAATCCATAATTGATGATGTATGTCCGTTTTTCTTTTGGAACTCTGGATTTCTCAACATTTCTACTGGAGTGGCATTACTTGCGCCCATATTATGACGTAATCCTAGCGTGTGACCTACTTCGTGAGCCGCCACAAAACGAATTAATTCACCCATTAATTTGTCATCCAATTTTTTATGTCTTGCATTTGGGTCTACTGCAGCCGTTTGAATTAAATACCAATCGCGTAATAAACTCATAATATTGTGGTACCAACCAATATGACTTTCCATAATTTCACCCGTTCTTGGGTCGTGAACATTAGGTCCGTATGCATTTTGAATTTCTGCAGCAAAATATCTTAATACAGAAAAACGAGCATCTTCTAAACTCATAGTTGGATCGTTTTCTGGCCAATATTCACCACGAATGGCGTTTTTCCATCCTGCAAATTCAAATGCAGCTTGCCAATCGTCAATACCTTGTTTGATAAACGGTTTCCATTTATCTGGCGTAGCAGGGTCTAAATAATAAACGATTGGTTTTTTAGGTTCAATTAATTCGCCTCTTTTTTGTTTTTGAGCGTCTTCTTCATTTTTTGGTTCTAAACGCCATCTAACAGCAAAAACATCTGTATCTGCTTTTTGAGAATCTTCTTCAAAAACATCATATCCGTTTGCAAAATATCCTACTCTTTTATCGAAGGTTCTTTTACGCATTGGATTTTCTGGTAATAAAATAAACGATGTATTTAATTCCATTGTAACTACACCCGCATCAAGAGCTGCTGGGAAATCAACACCAATTTTAGGCATTGGCGTTCTTGAAATTTGAGGCGCTACAGTTGTAAACGTTTTTGTAGTTCTAATTTCCGTGTTGATTGGAAAACTTTTTATAAACTGAATAAATGATTTGTCTTTTTGAAATGCCTGAATGCTTAACATTTGCTTGTTAATTGAATTCAAAGAAAACGTTTGTAAATCAGAATCAAAAGCCGCGTTCATATCGATTACGCTTGCAATATTGTTTTTTCCAGTTTCGTCTTTTTTATAAGCCAAAATATCATAAATACCGATAATTGGGTCGGCACTAGAATTTTTTACTGACTTTGTAATTGGTTTATCTTCATCTGGAGTCGTAATTACATACGTAATTGAACGTAAAATGATGGTATTATTTTGCCCTTTTTCAAAACGAACAACTTGTCTGTTAATTTCTTCTCCACCAAAAATTCCTCCTCCAGCTGGCGTTTTAGAATATCGGGTTATCGTCATTATTTCTTTTCCGATTAATGATTCAGAAATTTCAAATAAATATTTATCTGCCACTTTATGCACATCAATTAGACCTTTTTGCGTAACGGCTGTAGAGTCAATTACTTTTTTGTACGGTTTTGGTTCTTTTTTAGCCTCTGGTTTTTTTGCTTCTGCTGCTGGTGGTGGTGGTGGTGCATTTTTACTTTTTTGGTCTTTCTTTTGTGCCACACTATCAAAGGTGCCTAAAAGCAAAAAGCAAAATAAAATTTGTATTGATTTTTTCAACATAATGATATTATTTTTGGTTAGTTATTATATAAGACACTAAATATACATTTATGTTACTTAAATTCTAAAAAAATTATGCTAATTTTAACAAATGATGAAACATAAAAAAAGCCGATTTTCTATTTTGAAAATCGGCTTTTTTATTAAAATTTTATTTTTACGAAAAGAAGGTAGTAACATAATAAAGTAACGCCCCAATAATTGCAGATACAGGGATAGTTAGTATCCAAGCCCATAACAAGCTAATGGTTACGCCCCATCTTACCGCACTTAAACGTTTGGTCGCTCCTACTCCAATAATAGAACCTGTAATAGTATGTGTTGTTGATACTGGCACTCCCATTTGTGAAACAGTAAATAAGGTTAAAGCACCAGCGGTTTCAGAACAAACGCCTTCAAGAGGAGTTACTTTGGTAATTTTGGTTCCCATCGTTTTAACAATTTTCCAACCACCCATTAAAGTACCTGTACCAATCATTAAATAACAACCAAAAGCAATCCAAGTTGGCATAGTTTCTTTAGTAACTTTCGTTTCTAACTTGTGTCCTTCTAATAATTTTCCATCTTCATCAATATACTTAGCAAAAATTTTAGCGTATTTGTATTTCGGATTAATTTTATTGTCACTAAAAATCACTTCATTAGTAACAACATCTTTAACTTCCTTTTTATCTGAATATACTTCAAGTTTTGCCAGTTTTTTGGAAGCTTTTTCAAAATTGTTTGTATTTACTTTTTCGTTTTCCAATGCCATTAAAAATGGATTTGTTTTGGAAACTCCAGTATTTAACTTTTCATCGGAATAAATAGTTTCGTTCGAGGAAACATCTACTATTTTCTTACCATCTAAGTAAATTATATCACTTCCAAAAACACCAACAGAAGGTTTAAATTTTTTCAAATTCCCTTCTTCATTGCTGTATTTTATTTGTAAAATTTCGGTGGTATTTAATAAGTTATATTCTTTAACGAAATTAGGCATATCCGTATCTGTTCCGCCTCTATATGAATTTGCATAAACAATACAAGCAGCACAAATAATACCCATTACTTTTTGAGAATCGGCACCACCATGTCCTAGAGAGAAAGCAGCTGAAGAAAGTAATTGTAATTTTTTGTACATGTTTCCTTCTTTTGTATGCGAAGGATTTTTACCATGTACTATTTCGTACCAACAATACACCACTAAGAAAAGTCCTAGTAGTACTCCAATAATCCAAATCATAATTGGCTTAATATCTAAAGCATCTTTTAAACTATAGGTAATATAAACAGTAAGTAGTGATAGTAAAGTTGAAATTGTAATTTTTATCACAAATTTCCTTTGGATGGTAACCATTGCAATCAAATAAGAAATCAGACCTCCAATAACAGGAGCTAAAAATATAAATGCAACTGTTTTTAAAATTTCGGTTGAATTTAAAACATCAAAACCAGCGTGAGCCACTGCAGCACCTCCAAATCCACCAATAAGTGTATGAGAAGAAGAAGATGGAATACCTAATTTCCAAGTTAATAAATTCCAAAGCGTTGCGGCTATAAGTCCGGCTAAGATAACCCATAATGTAATTGCAGAATTATCAACTGTTTTAGCAACCGTATTTCCTACACTCATATCAAATACCCAATAGGCGACCAAGTTGAAAAAAGCTGCCCAAACCACTGCTTGAGTTGGAGATAATACTTTTGTAGAAACAACTGTTGCTATTGAATTGGCCGCATCATGAAATCCGTTTACCAAATCAAATAACAAAGCAATTATTATAATTACTATTAAAAGTGCAAACATAGTACTTAATTAAGAATGTTTTACTGCAACCGCTTCTAGAACTCTTGCCACAGATTTACATTTGTCTGTAGCTTTATCTAGGGATGCTAATACTTCTTTATATTTAATAATATTTTTAACATCTGTTTCGTTTTCAAAAATATCTGAAATGGCTTTTTCGAATACAGAATCTGATTTTCTATCTAATTTGTTGATTTTTTTCACGCATTCAAATACGTTTTTAAAATCTTTCATTTCTTTTAACTCTTTTACAGATTCTGTAATAAGTTGACAAGCTTCTAAATTGATTTCCGTGATTTTTCGAATAGATTTACTGATTTTCTCCACCTGATACATTCTAATTCTGTTAGATGCTTCTTGTAAATTACTAGAAACATCTTCAATAGCACTCATTAAAGCATGTATATCTTCCCTATCAAAAGGAGTAATAAAATTTTTGCTCAACTCTAAATTCATAGTATGAGATATTTTTTCAATATGCTCTTCTAATTCATCAATTTTATTGAAATAAACTTCTCTTTCTTCTTTTGTAGCATTAGTTGCTTCGTGTAAAAACTCGGAAAGTTTTGTTAATTTATGAGTTGCTTGATCAAATAAAGGGAAGAAAGTTTTGTCCTTAGGAGAGAAAAAATTTAAAATATCTTTTAAAGCCATTTTTATTGTTATTAAAATTCGTTGCAAAACTAACACTCTAATATTAACTTAAAGTTAAGTCATAAAAAGATATTAATAAATTTTTAATTCATTTAATAAAAAAAGCAGACCTGTAAGCCGGATTCTGTCTCCGATAAAATCGGAGCCTTATCATTTATCTAGTTCCGAAATTACTCGCGGAATCCATCTTTCTACCCTTCAACAACGGACGAGAAGCCCTTACATGCTGATATACTTGAAATTTCACCGCATAGAGTTTACCTGGTTTCACTACAGCTTCACCTGTACATACTTTCTGTTGCACTTGTCCTTACCGATACATATCGGCAGACGGGCGTTACCCGCTATGCTTCCCTTTGGTGTCCGGACTTTCCTCCCCGATAAATCGGAGCGATAAGGCGGTCTGCACTGCAAATATAATTTAAATTGAGCGTTTTTTAATAATTAAATTGATTTTCTGAATTATATTTAGAAACACAGATTAAAAAAAATTTAAAAATTTATATAATTTTTTAATCTATGTTATAAAACAGTTGTGGTACAAATTCTTAATAACTTTTCACTTTTCACTTTTGACTTTTCACTTTTTAAATCTATATTTGCTATCAATATTTTAATATGGAACAATTTATAGTATCAGCAAGAAAGTACAGACCTCAAACATTTAAAGATGTTATTGGGCAACTTGCTATTACTACTACTTTGTTGCATGCCATTGAAAACAACCATTTGGCTCAAGCATTACTTTTTACAGGACCTCGTGGTGTTGGAAAAACAACTTGTGCCAGAATATTAGCTAGAAAAATCAACCAAGAAGGGTATGATGATCCAAATGAAGATTTTTCTTTCAATGTTTTCGAATTAGATGCCGCGTCTAATAATGGTGTTGATGATATTAGAAGTATTATTGACCAAGTCAGAATACCTCCACAAACTGGTAAATATAAAGTGTACATTATTGATGAAGTACACATGCTTTCTCCTTCTGCATTTAATGCGTTTTTAAAAACATTAGAAGAACCACCAAAGCACGCTATTTTTATTTTAGCTACGACTGAAAAACATAAAATTCTTCCTACTATTTTGTCGCGTTGTCAAATATTCGATTTTAAACGAATTACCATAAACGACACAAAAGAATATTTAATGGAAATTGCTCAAAATCAAAATGTGCAGTTTGAAGAAGAAGCTTTGCGTATCATTTCGCAAAAAGCAGATGGTGCCATGCGTGATGCGTTGTCTATATTTGACAGAGTGGTTTCGTATTGTGGAAATAATTTAACGCGTCAAGCTGTTGCTGAAAACCTTAACGTATTAGATTACGATTATTATTTAAAAGTTACCGATTTAATTTTAGAGAACAATATTCCTCAATTACTTTTAACGTATAACGATATTTTAGCGAAAGGATTTGACGGACATCACTTTGTTGCAGGTTTAGCTTCGCACTTTAGAGATTTATTAGTTAGTAAAAATCCTGTAACGCTTTCGTTATTAGAAGTCAGCGAACAAACCCAACAAGAATTTGCAGTTCAGGCACAAAAAGCGTCTCAAGAGTTTTTATTACAAGGAATTTCTATTGCCAATGAATGTGATTTAAAATATAAAGTTAGTCAAAACCAACGATTATTTGTTGAACTTACGCTTATGCAATTGGCTTCATTAACACATGATGCCGAAAAAAAAAAGTTAAATACTATATAATACCTTCTACTTTCTTTGATTCAACTCAAAAAAGTCAATCGCCACAAATATCAATTCAGCCACAAATTGTTTCAGCACCTGAAATAATAGAAGTAATTCAAGAAGAATTTCCAAAAGCGGAAGAAAAAATTGAAGCAAAAATTGAACAAATTCAACAAAATTTCACTCCTATTCTAGATACTAGTAATCGAATTTCTTCTTTGTCTATTAAAGGATTAAAACAAAAAGCAGATGTTTCTAATTTAGCAAAATCAGAAACTTTATCTGTAGGTGAACATTTAGCCGATCCATTCACACAGGAAGATGCCATAAAACATTGGAATGATTTTATAGATATTTTAGAAAATAAAGGGAAAAAATTATTTGCAAGTTATATGCGATTGAGCAAACCTGTATTAATGGGCACCAATATATTGTTAGAATTTCCAAATCAAGGTTCTAAAGAAGATTTTGAAAATACGAATTCTGAATTAGTAAGTTACCTAAAAACAAATTTACGAAATTACGATTTGAAAATTAAAATAACGGTAATTGAAACCTACAAACCTAAAGTAATTTATACCAACGAAGAAAAATACAAACATTTTAAGGAGTTAAATCCTAACATTGAATTATTTAGACAAACATTCGAATTAGACTTATAAAAAAATGGATATTAATTTCAATAAAAACGAAGACCACAACAAACTTTTGGTGTCAGATATGCTGCAAAAATTTACGAAAGTAAAATTAGGTGGTGGACAAAAACGTATTGATAAATTGCACGCCGAAGGCAAAATGACAGCCAGAGAGCGTATCGATTATTTATTGGACAACAATGCCAAAAGTATTGAAATTGGGGGCTTTGTTGGAGATGGCATGTACGAAGAACACGGCGGATGCCCATCTGGAGGTGTGGTCGTAAAAATAGGATACATTAAAGGGAAACAATGCATAGTAGTAGCCAATGACGCAACTGTAAAAGCAGGTGCCTGGTTTCCTATTACTGGTAAAAAGAATTTAAGAGCACAAGAAATTGCGATGGAAAACCGCTTACCAATTATTTACTTGGTAGATTCTGCAGGGGTGTATTTGCCTCTACAAGATGAAATTTTTCCTGACAAAGAACATTTCGGGCGTATTTTTCGTAATAACGCCATTATGAGCAGTATGGGAATTACCCAAATTGCTGCCGTTATGGGAAGTTGTGTTGCTGGTGGGGCGTATTTGCCAATTATGAGTGATGAAGCTTTAATTGTTGACAAAACAGGAAGTATTTTCTTAGCAGGTAGTTATTTAGTGAAAGCCGCAATTGGTGAAACTATTGATAATGAAACACTTGGTGGTGCAACAACACACTGCGAAATTTCAGGCGTTACCGATTTTAAAGCCAAAGATGATGCAGCCGCTTTAGACAGAATTAAAAGTATTGTTTCAAAAATTGGCGATTATGACAAAGCCGGATTTAACAGAGAAACTCCTGCAAAACCCGCTTTAGAACCAAAAGATATTTACGGAATTTTACCAAAATTACGTACGGATCAATATGATATGAACGAAATTATCAAACGTTTGGTGGATAATTCAGAGTTTGATGAATACAAAGCTGGTTACGGACAAACCATCATTACTGGATATGCCAGAATTGAGGGTTGGGCAGTAGGAATAGTTGCCAATCAGCGTTTGGTTTCAAAAACTAAAAAAGGTGAAATTCAGTTTGGTGGGGTAATTTATTCGGAAAGTGCGGATAAAGCCACTCGATTTATTGCGAATTGCAACCAAAAGAAAATTCCATTAGTGTTTTTACAAGACGTGACAGGATTTATGGTAGGAAGCAAATCGGAACACGGTGGAATCATTAAAGATGGTGCCAAAATGGTAAATGCTGTAGCCAATTCTGTTGTGCCTAAATTTACAGTTGTAGTTGGAAATTCATACGGTGCAGGAAATTATGCTATGTGTGGAAAAGCTTATGATCCACGATTAATTTTTGCTTGGCCAAGTGCTGAGTTAGCCGTTATGGGTGGTACGCAAGCCGCAAAAGTACTCGCACAAATTGAAGCCGCTTCCTTAAAAAACAAAGGAGAAGTTGTAGATGAAGCAGTTGAAAAAGAATTATTTGATAAAATTAAAGCCAAATATGATGCGCAAGTGTCGCCCTTTTACGCCGCTTCCAGATTATGGACAGATGCTATCATTGACCCATTAGATACCAGAACTTGGATTTCTATGGGAATTGAAGCCGCCAACCACTCGCCTATTGAAAAGAAATTTAATTTAGGTGTGATACAGGTTTAGTTGGCAATGTTCAGTTATAAGTAATCAGTAAAAAAACACAAACTTGTATTGCTGAAAGCATCTTTATAATTTAATAATTATGTTTCATATTTTAATTTTACTTTCTTTACTATGAAAAAAATACTTCTATTTACCCTTTTCCTATTGGGTTTCAATCAAATGAAAGCGCAAGAATTTTCTCGTAAAGATTCGCTACAAGGTGGACTTCGTGAAGAAAGAACCTGTTATGATGTGTTGCGATACGATTTAGACATCAGAATTGATCCTGAAAAAAAATGTCTATTTGGTTCCAACACGATAACATTTAAAGTAGACGATGATACAAATAAAATCCAAGTAGATTTGTTTGAAAATATGATAATTGATGATATACAATTAGATGGTCTCCCAAAAATTAATTTTACAAGAGAATTTAATGCCGTCTTTGTTCATTTTAAAGAAGTCTTAAAAAAAGGTAAAACCCATAAATTAATAATTTATTATCGTGGAAATCCTATCATAGCTAAAAATGCACCTTGGGATGGTGGTTTTGTATTTACAAAAGACAAAAAACAAAACCCTTGGATTGGTGTGGCAGTGCAAGGAACCGGTGCGAGTTTATGGTACCCTTGTAAAGATTCGCAAACGGATGAACCTGATAATGGCGCCAGCATAAAAGTAGCCGTACCAAACGGATTAATGAATGTTTCCAACGGAAGATTTTTAGGTTCAACCGATTTAAAAGACGGCTATACGCGATGGGATTGGGAAGTGAAAAACCCAATTAATAATTATGATATCACAGTAAACATTGGCGATTATGTGCATATTCACGATAATCACGAAGGTTTAGACTTAGATTATTATGTGTTGCGATACAACGAAGAAACAGCTCGTAAACATTTTGACAATGATGTAAAACCGATGATGAATTGCTTTCAATCGAAATTTGGGAAATATCCGTTTTTTGAAGATGGTTATAAATTAGTGGAAACGCCTTATTTAGGTATGGAACACCAAAGTGCTGTCGCATATGGAAATAAGTACAAAAAAGGGTATCTTGGAATGGACTTATCAGGAACGGGTGCTGGAATGTTTTTCGATTATATTACGATTCACGAAACCGGACACGAATGGTTTGGTAACAGCATTACAAGTAAAGACATCGCCGATATGTGGATTCACGAAGGCTTTACAACCTATACAGAAACCGTTTTTATTGAATGTATTAAAGGATATGACCAAGCAATGAGATACATTAACGGTCAAGCTAGAAACGTTAATAACGACCGTCCAATTATTGGTCAATTTGGTGTAAACCGAGAAGGTAGTGGCGATATGTATTACAAAGGCGCCTTAATGCTGAATACCATTAGACATATTATTAATGATGATGTAAAATGGTGGAAATTACTTTATGATTATTCTGAAACGTATAAAAAACAAATTATTGACACAAAAACAGTAATTGATTTCTTTAATAAAGAAAGCGGTATCGATTTAACTTCGGTATTTCAGAACTATTTAACCACTACAAAAATTCCGAAATTGGTATTATCAAAATCTGGCAACAAACTGAATTACAAATGGGAAAATGTAACTACCGATTTTAAAATGCCCGTTGATATTATCATTAACAAAAAAACAATACGTTTACAAGCCAATACTGAAAATCAAGAACTAAAAGTAGATAAAAAGGTAGTTTTGGATGATGTTTCTGTAAAAACCAATCAGTTTTATATTAAGGTAGAAAGAAAATAATTTATTGAGAAGTAATTGTTTATACTAATTTTTCTAAAGATTTCTTTCTATTTATTTTTTGCGTTTCTGTTCTTTCAAATGACTCTAAAAAAAGAATTTCTTTAGGTATTTGATATTTTGATAATTCTGAAAACACGCTATTATCAATAGCAAACGGAGTGGCTTCAAGCACAAGAATTACTTTTTCGCCTAAAATTTCATCTGGTTTTCTGGCAACAAAAAATGGAACTGAAATGAATTTAGCAAGAATTTCTTCTACTTCTTCTGGAAAAATTTTAATACCACCAGAATTAATTACATTGTCAATTCGTCCTTTCAAAATAAATTGAGTTGCATTTAGGATTTCTACGATGTCATTTGTGATGACTTTTTCCTTAGAAAGTTCTACTGCTTCAATTACTAAACAACTTCTTTCATCTACAGATACAGTTATATTTGGCAAAACAGTAAATGACAACTCGCCTATTTTCTTTATAGCAATATGCGAAATGGTTTCTGTCATTCCGTAGGATTCAAAAGCATTGCAATTGGTTTTTAGAATACTTTCTGACAAACTATAACTCACTTTTGTGCCGCCAATTAATACAATATCAACCAAATGTAATTTTGATAACGATTTTTGCACTTGCAAAGGAACCATTGCTGCAAAATGATACTTTTTCGTTTGCAAAGGAGCACTATTCGGATTGATTGTATCTAAATGTAATCCTAAAGTAATTGCACGTACCAACATCATTTTTCCAGCAATATAATTGGCTGACAAACATAACAAAGCGGTGTTTTTTGGTTGCAAGTCAAAAAACAACCCTGTTGCATTGGCAGAAGCGATCATAGCCGATTTTTGCAACAAAATTTGCTTTGGTTTTCCAGTAGAACCAGAAGTTTGAACCATAATAAAGGATTCATTATTTAGCCAATCTAAAAGGAATTTTCCGATTTCTTTTTCAAATAATTGCCCGGTTTCTTTTAAATATAAAGCTTCGGCTAAAAGTTCTATAAACGTAAAACTTTTTCCGTTTAATTTAAAATCGGGATGAATAATTTGATTCATTATTCTGATACTTAAATTGGTTTTATGGTTCCGAAAAGTTTTTCTTTCCAATTGCTCCATTTGTATTTTACTGAAAAAACAAATAATAATATAGGAAAAAACACCAAAATTGGTATAAAAGTTTGCATACTCGCACTTGGCAAGGAAACGTCTTTTAAAATAGAATGCGTTTGAAATGCCGACCAATCTGAAGTGACCAACAAAGCCCCAATTAAATTATTTGCAGCGTGAAATCCTAATGCCAATTCTAAACCTTCATCCATTAATGTTAAAATTCCTAAAAACAAACCCGTTCCAATATAATAAAACATAATAATCATACCCAATTTATCTACTTCTGGGTTGCCAATATGCATTATTCCAAATAAAAATGAAGTTACTAATAATGGCACCCATCTTGTTTTTGTAGCTAAACCTAAACCTTGTAGCATGTGCCCCCGAAATAAATATTCTTCAAAACTAGCTTGTAAAGGAATTAAAACGACAGCCAATACAACAAAAACAGCAAATTTTTCAGGATTAAATTGAATTACAAAATCTTCTGGAGCGGTATAATAACCTATAATAGTTGTAATTATCGTAATGCCTCCCCAAACTCCAAATGAGAAAAAAACTCTTGACCAATCGATTTTTGGACGAGATGTAGTCAAAATGCGTAAGGAATTATTTTGAATGAATTTGTTATAAAATAAAACTATAAATAACAAAAATGATAATGGCGCTACTAGCATTACAAACGTACCATTTATTCCATACTTTTCAATCGTTTTTTTTATCACTTCATTTGTATCAACGCCTTCTGATGAAATAAAATTTGTTACCATTAAAGCTAAAAAAAGAAATGGAATTATAGTATAAGACCATAAATTAATTTTAAACTTTTGCAATTGTTCTATATACATATTACGAATTTTTAAGTCCACTAAATTACAATTATTACCTTTGTAAAAAAAATATTTATGTTAACCATTTATCACAACAAAAGATGTTCAAAATCCAGAGAAGGTGTTTGTTTTTTAGAAAACCTTAAAATACCCTTTGAAACCATACATTATCTTGAAAAATCGCTTACTTACACTGAGTTAGAAACGATATTAAAAAAATTAAAAATTAAGCCAATTGAATTGGTAAGAGTTAAGGAAAAAGATTGGATTGAATATTTTAAAGGCAAAATTTTAACTGATAAAGAAATTATTGAAGCGATGTTGCAATTTCCAAAACTAATAGAAAGACCTATCGTAATTAATAACGAAAAAGCAGTAATTGCAAGACCTACTGAATTAATAAATACAATTTTGTAATTATTTCGTTTCGTTTAATTTAACATTAATATAGTCTATAACCAATCCAAAAATTAAAACAAGTGAGGCAATCAAGAGGGTTTTCATTTTATAAGTTGAAAAAAACAAACCAGCCAAAATCCCACCAATAAAAAAAGTAGTTATAATAGTTAACCTTAATTTAATTATTGAATATAATTTTAATCGTTGGTCTGATGATTTATAAAAAAACAACTGGGAAATTTCAATTCCTAAATCTGTAAATAAACCTGTCAAATGTGTAGTTCTTACTACTGAATTAGAAATTGTAGTCACTAAAGAGTTTTGTAAACCCATTGCAAATAATAACAAACAAGCTATTAAATTTGGATTTTTCAGAATAAAACTGAAGTTTAAAAAAGAAACAAAAAGTAATAAAAAAGTTTCTACTAAAACAGGAATAACATAGATATGTTTTACCGTTACCTTTTGAGTAATTTCTATAATAAAATTAGAAAAAAAAGCGCCTAAAAAAAAGGAAAAAATATAAATGAAATAAAATATTGACTGGTTAAAATCTGATAAGGTTGCTTCTTCTACCATGTATGCAAAATGACCCGTTACATTTGTAGTTAGTTTTTGAATTGACAAAAGCCCTATAACATTTACTATACCAGCTACAAAAGATAACAAAGAAGCAATTCCGATATTGTGATTAATATTTCTAGTATTTCCTTTGTGGCTAAACATATCGGTTAAAATAAGTATAAATATACAAAAATATACACTTCTAATGATAAAGCTTACTCGAAAATAATATTTATTAAATTTATGTAATTAAATCTTTTAACATAGATTTAATACATGTTTTAAATACATAACACTACGTTTGTACTGTAAAATGTCAAACTATATGTTATTAAAAAAATCAATGCTATTACTTACGTTCTTATTCGTTAGTACTACTGCAATTTCTCAAATTTCGTTAAAAAAAATAATTATTACTGGAAAAATTATCGATAAAGAAACTACAAAACCAATAGAATTCGCTGTCATTACGATTTCAAAATCAGATACTAAAAAAATTATCACTGGAGGCACTTCAGATGCAAATGGAAACTTTAGCATCGAATTAAACAACGGAACCTATAATTTTAAATACGAATTTCCTGGTTTTAAAACTCAAGAAAAAGTAAACCAAACTATTACTTCAGATACAAATTTGGGAAATATCGCCTTAGAATCTGATTCTAACCAAATTGAGACAGTCGTGATTCGAAGTGAAAAAACGTCGGTTGATATTAAATTAGATAAGAAAGTATATAATGTTGGACAAGATTTAATGGTAAAGGGCGGAACGGTAAGTGATGTTTTAGATAACATACCAAGTGTTGCGGTTGATGTAGAAGGAAATATTAGTTTACGTGGTAACGAAAGTGTACGTGTTTTAATTGATGGAAAACCTTCAACTGCCATAAATGTTGCCGATGCCTTACGAATGCTACCTGCAGATGCTATTGAAAAAGTTGAAGTGATTACCAATCCGTCCGCACGATACGATGCCGAAGGTGGTGGTGGAATTTTGAATATTATTCTTAAAAAAGGAAAAAATAAAGGAATCAACGGAACTTTAATTACAACGGCCGGAGATCCAAAAAACCAAGGTATTTCTGCAAATATAAATTCAAAATCAGAAACTTATAATTTATTTGCAACATTGGCTTATAATGATAGAAACAATCCAGGAGCTACAAAAATTAATCAAGAAAATTTTGGTGCCAATACTTATATTGAGGAACGTAGAAAAGCCAATAGATTTAGCAATGGATTCAATGGTAATTTTGGAATAGAAGTATTTTTAAACAAAGACAAATCGGCAACTTGGACCAATAGTATCAATTATAGAAATAACGATGGTAAAAATTTTGAAGATGTCACCTACAAAAATTACACGCTAGATAGGACCAACTTTTTGTTTACGCGTTTCAGAGACAATCAATCGATTAGCAGAAATGAAGCTATAGAATTTACATCAAATTATTTAAAGAAATTTAAAAAAGAAGGTCACAAATTAACTATAGATGCTTCTTTTTCTTTAAATGAAGAAGATGAATTTTCAACTATTTATGGAAGTATTTTAGAAACAAGCACTTTCATTTCAGATGAAAAAACCTCAAAAATTGGTAGACAAACAAGAAATTTAATTCAAGCTGATTACGTTTTACCCATTACCAAAGACTTACAATTTGAGGCAGGATATAGAGGAAGTTACACAAATTCTACTAGTAATTATGAAGTATTGGAACGCGTAAATCAGAACAGTCTTTATACGAATATTCCTGGTTTTACAAATAATTTTCAATATATTGAAAATGTAAGTGCCATTTATACACAATTAGGTACTAAATTTTTTAATAAATTATCTATTTTAGGAGGTTTACGATTGGAGAATACCAATTTAGAAATCAATCAATTACTGACAAACGATTTAAACTCTAGAAATTACAATAACTTTTTTCCTAGTTTGTTTTTAACGTATGAATTAAATAACGATTCGAACATTTCCTTAAACTACAGTAAAAGAATTACTCGACCAAGAGATCGATTTATTAATCCGTTTTCTTCGTACACCAGTAATATCAATTTATTTATTGGAGATCCAAAATTAAACCCATCCTTTACAGACGCATTTGATATTGGTTATTTAAGAAAATGGGATAAAACCACAATTAGTACTTCCGCGTATTATAATCACACAACAGATGCTTTTCAAACGGTAAGAAAAGAAAGTGGAAGGTTTATAAATGGAATTCCTGTTATTGAAAACACACCTTTTAATTTAGGTGAAGACAATAGAATTGGAATGGAAGTTACCTTAAATTATACCGTAAAAAAATGGTGGAAATTAAATTCAAACGTGAATTATTTTTATAATGAAACAAAAGGAAATTATCAATTTATAAATTCTAATAATTTAGTAGTAAATCAAAATTTCGATTATAAATCAAGCACTTGGACAGCTCGACTAACGTCTAAAATAAATTTACCTTACAAAATTGATTGGCAAACTAATGGAACTTATAATGCTGGACAAAAAACAGCACAAGGAAAAACATTAGGAATTGCAAGTATGAATTTAGCTTTTAGTAAAGATGTACTTAAAGATAAAGCTACCATTTCACTTAACGTGAATGATGTTTTTAATTCCAGAAAAAGAATTCAAGATTTAAGATTACCAACTGTAAATTCTTACAGCGAAATGCAATGGAGAGTTCGACAAGTGACGATTTCATTTACATACAGATTTAATAAATTGAAAAACGAAAAAGAAATAAGACCAAAGAGCCTTGACCAACAAGAAGGCGGTGGCGGAGAATTCTAATACAAAATAAAAAAATCCCGATTCGTACGAATCGGGATTTTTTATGACTAAGAAAATTACTTTTCTTGTTCAGCTAATTTTCTTGCTTTCTTTTCTTTGTATAATTCTATTAACGATCCGCCAATCCAATATTGAACAAATCCTACAAGAAAAAACATTAACCAAAAACCTATAGTTAAAATGGTTAAGAAGAGAATAAAGCCTAAATACTGGTCAAATTCAAACATATTTTCCGGAATTTTATTTGTGAATTCTTGTCAAAGATAAATCATAAATTTATTTTTAACAAATAATATCTTTTTTTTAATGTAATTTTATTTTTTAGTAAGAAAATGCATTTCTTGATTCGTAAGAAAGAACTAAAATGCAAAGGAAATAATTAAATCAATTTAAAATGCTGCTGCTTTTAATTCATTTTATTTATTTTTCTTAAAATTTATACGAAACTGTTGTTGAAATCATTCTTGGTGCAATAGGCGTAACCGTATTATCATCGTAAACATAATAACTCGTAACATTTCCAATATTCGATAATTTTGCTCGTATTGAGAAAGCATTAGTTGTGTAACCAACTGAAGCATCAAATTGTAAAAAACCGTCAACTTGAATTGGCTTTCTTGCTAATTCTGCCGGAGTTGATGCGTTATTTGGACGCAATCTTCCACCTAAAATTTCTCCAATATAAACGGATTGAACTCCCATTTCAAACCCTTTTAATTTTGAATTTACAAACGTATAAAACAAACTTGCATTTGCCGTATTTTTCGGTGCAAAACGCAACTGAGTTCCTTTATCGAAAATATTACTTTTTGTATATTTTGTTTCGTTAAAACTATAACCAGCCATCGCTCTTATATTTTTAAAATTACCCGTAATGTCAATTTCAATTCCCTTACTTGTATAAGAACCCGCTAATTCTTTAATATTTGTATTTATATTTCCATTTGAAAAATCAGTTTGCGCTAAATTTCCAAAATTGATAACATAACCGGTTACATTAGCAGTTAATCGACCATTAAAGAATTCGTTTTTCACACCAACTTCATATTGATCAATAGTCGAATGAGGTAATACTTGAAAATTTTTATCTGTTCCCGTATTTAAAACAAATGAATCTGAATAGCTTGCAAAAATTGAATTGGTTTTTGTAGGCTGAAATACTATTCCCAACTTTGATGAAATAATATTGTCATTAGTTTTAGTTTCTACATCACTATTAGTTGAAAAAGTAGTTGTATTGGTAGTGCCTTCCAAATAACTATAGCGTAAACCTGTTAAAACTTTTAATTTAGAAGTTAATTCTATAAAATCTTGAATATAAAATCCAGCTCGCTTAATTTCTGCATTAGCAAACGTGTTTTGATTTAAAATTGGAATAGTTGCGCCATTATAAATTGGATTTTTACCAATTACTTCACTGGGATTAAAAATATTAATTTTATCAAAATAATTTATAGTTGCATAATTTAGTGTTCCTGTATTTGACCTGTCTGCATCTGCACCTAAAAGCATTGTATGTTTAATTGTTCCTGTATTAAAATTTCCTGTTACATCTATTTCAGCAAAAGTATAATCTTGTTCTGTATATGCTTTTTGAACGCCTCTTACCCAATCTCCATTAGCTTGAACTAAATTATTGTTAGGTGATGTTGGAGTTAGATTTCCAGAGTTTGGTCTTGAACTTGATAATAAATTGGTGGAAAAACCTTGATACGATAGGATTCCTTTCAACTGCCAATTTGTATTAATCTTATGATTTAATGTAGCTGCAACACTTTCTTGTTTACTATCAAATGTAGCCCAATCAAAATTTAAAAAAGTACTTCGTGGCAACGCAACCACTTTATAATCAATTGTTGTTAAACCGAAATCAGGTGTTCTGCTATCTTTTAAGTAATCCGCTTCTACTAATAAAGTAGTCTTTTTTGTCAGATTAAATAAGAAAGACGGATTGATATAAAATCGTTCGCTATTTACAACATCTCTAAAACTATTTCCTGTTTCATAACTAGTTACTAATCGATATGCAGCTGTTTGATTTTCATCTAAACTTCCATAAATATCAATAATTGGTTTATAAAAATCAAATTCTGATGCTCGAAAACTTACTTCACCACCTTGTTGAAATTTAGGTTTTTTTGTTTCTAAATTCAAAATTCCGCCTGGTGCGACATTTCCGTATAATAAAGCCGAACTACCTTTTAAAATTTCTATACTTTCCAAAGAAGCGGTTTCTGGAATTAATGAACCATTAAAACGAATACCATTTTTAAACGTATTTGCTCCACTAAAGGTAAATCCTCTGGAGCCATATTCTTCCTGATTGTTTCCAGAAGCATTATTTGCGCCCGACACATACACGCCATTTGTATTTCTTAACGCATCCGAAACTCTTAAAATTTGTTGTTGTTCTATTGTCGTTCTATCAATAATCGCTACTGCTTGTGGCAAATCCAATGCTTTTATTGGCAACTTTCCAGCAGTTACAGCACCCTTTTGTATTTTTTTTACAATTACAACTTGTTCAATTGCTTTGCTTTTTTTCTTAATGGTATCATTCTCAAAATCAAAGGCAAAATCATTAGAAATTTTATTTTCAACTTGTCCAAACACGAATTGAACTCCAACAAACATTACAAAAAGTAAAATATATTTCTTCATTTTTTATTTAGAATAAATTAAAATAATAGTGCAAATGTAAAACGCAAATCAATAAAAAACAAGTTTATTTAGAATAAATAAGAATAATATTTCTAACTATTTGATTATCAAAAAGAAAAAGTTTTGAATGGATTATTTTAAAACTATAAAGTAAAATTGTAACTTTGCATTCCAAAATAATGAAGACATGTTAGACAGATTACAATATGTAAAACAACGTTTCGACGAAATATCAGATTTAATTATTCAACCTGATGTTATTGCCGATCAGAAGCGTTATGTGCAATTAAACCAAGAATACAAAAGCTTAAATGCGTTAGTTCAAAAACGTGAAGAATATATAAGTCTGGATGCTAACGTAAAAGAAGCGCAAGAAATAATTGCAGATGGTTCTGATGCCGAAATGGTTGAAATGGCAAAAATGCAATTAGAAGAAGCCAAAGAACGTTTGCCTCAATTGGAAGAAGAAATCAAATTTATGTTGATTCCAAAAGATCCAGAAGATGCGAAAAACGTAATGGTTGAAATTCGTGCCGGCACAGGTGGCGATGAAGCCTCTATTTTCGCAGGTGATTTATACAGAATGTACACTAAATATTGCGAAGGACGCGGTTGGAAATGTTCTGTAGTTGATATGAGTGACGGAACTTCAGGTGGATTTAAAGAGGTGATTTTTGAAGTTACCGGAGAAGATGTTTATGGCGCCTTAAAATACGAAGCTGGTGTACATCGTGTACAACGTGTGCCACAAACAGAAACACAAGGTCGTGTGCATACTTCAGCTGCTACTGTAATGGTTTTACCAGAAGCGGAAGAATTTGATGTACAAATTGATATGAATGATGTTCGTGTAGATTTCTTTTGTTCTTCAGGACCTGGAGGACAATCTGTAAATACTACTAAATCGGCAGTACGATTGACTCACATTCCTTCTGGATTAGTAGCGCAATGTCAGGATCAAAAATCGCAACATAAAAATAAAGATAAAGCCTTAACGGTTTTACGTTCTCGTTTGTACGAACAAGAATTGGCTAAAAAGCAAGCTGAAGATGCTATAACGCGAACTTCTCAAGTTAGTTCAGGTGACCGATCGGCTAAAATTAGAACTTATAATTACCCTCAAGGCCGTGTAACCGACCATAGAATTGGTGTTGACGTTTTTGATATGGACGGAGTAATGTCTGGAAAAATTCACAAATTTATTGACGAATTACAATTGGTTGCCAATACTGAAAAATTAAAAGAGTCGGAAGTATATTAAGATTTACGATTTGAAATTTTAGATTTACGATTTATAAAAACTCTGGACTATTTTCAGAGTTTTTTTTTATAAACTTTTCTTAAACAATAGTTTTTTACAATAGAAATTTTTACTTTTATCACAAATATTGATACGATGACCATTACCCAATTATATTACGTTTTAGCTGTTGCTGAAAACAAAAATTTTACATTAGCTGCCGAAAAATGTTTTGTGACGCAGCCCACATTAAGTATGCAAATTCAAAAGTTAGAAGATGAATTAGGGATTCAAATTTTTGATAGAACGAAAAAACCAATAGGTTTAACCGAAGTAGGAAGCAAAATCGTAACTCAGGCTAAAAACATAGTAAACGAAGCCAATAGAATTAAAGATATTGTAGATCAACAAAAGGGATTTATTGGTGGCGACTTCCGAATTGGAATGATTCCAACCGTAATGCCAACTTTGTTACCCATGTTTTTAAATACATTTATTAAAAAGTATCCAAAAGTAAACTTAATTGTAGAAGAATTAAATACTTCGGATATTATTACTAAACTAAAAAATGGTCATTTAGATTGTGCTATTGCCGCTACGCCTTTAGATGAAGAAAAACTTAAGGAAATTGTATTGTATTACGAACCTTTTGTAGCCTATATACCAGAAAACAGTCTTAATAAAGCAAAAAAAGAAATTGAAGTTGCTGATTTAGATGTAGAGAAAATATTGCTTTTACAAGACGGACATTGTTTTAGAAACAGTGTTTTGAATCTATGTAAAAACAATAATTTTATAGGCGAAAATCATTTTCAATTGGAAAGTGGTAGTTTTGAAACCTTAATTAAATTATCTGATGAAGGTTTAGGAACAACGCTTCTTCCCTATTTACATACGTTAGATTTAAACGACAAAAACAAATCCAAACTAAAACAGTTTGTCAACCCAAAACCATCAAGAGAAGTGAGTTTAATTTTCTCTAAAAACGAATTAAAAATTCATATTATTGATGCGTTAAAAACAACCATTCAGGGTGTAGTTAGAGGCGCAATTGCGTTTAGTGATGTGGAAATTATAAGCCCGAAGTAATTTACGATTTGGGATTTACGATTTACGATTTAAAATATGGAATTTGAAATTTAAATCACATTTACATCACCTTTACCTTCTCTAACAATAATTGGTTCGTGACCTGTTAAATCGATAATGGTTGATGCGATGTTTTCACCGTAACCGCCATCAATAACTAAATCGACTTGGTTTTGCCATTTCTCAAAGATTAATTCAGGATCGGTGGAATATTCTATTACCTCATCTTCATCGTGAATAGATGAAGAAACAATTGGATTTCCCAACATTTCCACAATTTGAATGGCAATATTATTATCTGGCACTCGAATTCCCACTGTTTTTTTCTTGCGGAAGTCTTTTGGTAAGTCGTTATTTCCTGGTAAAATAAATGTGTAGGCGCCAGGTAACGCTCGTTTTAAAATTTTAAAAGTAGCTGTATCGATTTGTTTTACATAATCGGAAATATTACTTAAACTGCTACAAACAAAAGAAAAATTCGCTTTTTCCAGTTTAACACCTTTAATTTTTGCTAGTTTTTCCAACGCACGAGAATTGGTAATATCGCAACCTAAACCATAAACCGTATCGGTCGGATAAATAACTAATCCACCATTTTTTAAGACCTCAACCACTTTTTTAATAGCAGTTTCACTTGGTTTGTCTTCGTATATTTTTATGAATTCTGCCATATTTTTTTTGCTTTATGCCGTAAGCTTAATGCTTACAGCGTTACCCAATCACATTTAACTTTGCAAATCGTAACAATAACTTCTTCAAGCCACCAACATCAAAACGAATTTCTGCTTTTTTGTCTGCTCCAACGCCTTCTAATCCTACAATTTCGCCTTTTCCAAAACGTTCGTGCATTACAATATTTCCAACAGCTAAATTAGCATCTGTAACATTGTTTTTCGATGCACTTGCACCACTATTTAATGGTTTTAATCTTCTAATATTTAAAGACGAAACAGGTTCGTTTTTGGTAATGTATTCGGGTGGTGTTCCTGCTGTTGGTTTCGCTAATCGTAATTTAGATTTATCCACATCACCAAAAATATCAATATCCATAGAAGGTTTATAACGATAACCCGAATCTATTGGATTCATATATTCTAAATATTCGCCATTAATTTCTTCTATAAAACGAGAAGGTTCACTATCTACTAATTTTCCCCAACGGTAACGCGATTGCGCATACGTTAAATATGCTTGGTGTTCAGCTCGAGTTAAAGCAACGTAAAACAAACGGCGTTCTTCTTCCAATTCGCTTCGTGTATTCATACTCATCGCACTTGGAAACAAATCTTCTTCCATTCCCACCACAAAAACGTGTGGAAACTCTAATCCTTTTGCTAAGTGAATCGTCATTAATGCCACTCTATCATCATCGCCTGTGTCTTTATCTAAATCTGTAGCTAAAGCCACATCTTCCATAAATTCTGCTAAAGCACCACGAGCACCATCAATTTCTTTCTGACCTTCAGTAAAATCTTTAATACCGTTTAATAATTCTTCTATATTTTCGATTCTGGCAATTCCTTCAGGTGTGCCGTCTTTTTTTAATTCTTGTACTAAACCAGTTTTTTTAGTAACGTGGTCAGTTAAAGTAAACGCATCTTGCTGTTCATTAATAACTTGAAAACTTTTAATCATAGTTACAAAATCTTGCAACTTGGTTTTCGTCCCCGAATTTAATTTTAAATCGATTTTATCAATGTGTTCCATCACTTCAAAAATGGAACGTTTATAATGGTTGGCTGCAACTGTAAGTTTTTCTACAGTTGTATCGCCAATTCCTCTTGCTGGATAATTTATAACTCGAACCAACGCTTCTTCGTCTTTCGGATTGATTACCAATCGTAAATAAGACAATACATCTTTAATTTCTTTACGTTGATAAAACGATAATCCGCCATAAATTCGATACGGAATATCTCTTTTTCGCAACGCATCTTCCATAGCACGAGATTGCGCATTGGTACGATATAAAATAGCAAAATGTGAATTTGGTAATTGATTTTGCATTTTTTGTTCAAAAATAGTTCCTGCTACAAAACGACCTTCTTCACCATCTGTAAGACTTCGATGTACTTTAATTTTCGGACCGTCATCATTCGCTGTCCAAACAATTTTATCCAACTTGGTTTTGTTCTTATCGATAACATTATTTGCTGCTTCAACAATATTTTTAGATGAACGATAATTTTGTTCCAATCGATACATCTTGACCCCATCGTAATCTTTTTGAAAGTTTATAATATTATTGATATTTGCCCCACGAAACGCATAAATACTTTGTGCATCATCACCTACCACACAAATATTCTGAAATCGATCTGAAAGTGCTTTTACAATTAGATATTGAGAATGATTGGTGTCTTGGTACTCATCGACTAAAATATATCTAAATCTGTCTTGATATTTAGCTAAAACATCAGGAAAACGATTTAATAACTCGTTAGTTTTCAATAACAAATCATCAAAATCCATTGCACCCGATTTGAAACAACGTTCTACATAATTATTATAAATTTCACCCATTCTTGGCTTTTTACTCATCGCATCGGCTTCTTGTAATTCGGGATTATTATAATACGCCCGGACTGTAATTAACGAGTTTTTATATTGTGAAATTCTTCCTAAAATTTGTTTGGGTTTATAAATGTCCTTATCCAATTGCATTTCCTTAATAATACCGCCCAAACAACGTAACGAATCTTGTGAATCGTAAATTGTAAAATTGGAAGGATAGCCTAATTTTTCAGCTTCACTTCGTAAAATTTTAGCAAAAACAGAGTGAAATGTACCCATCCAAAGGTTTTTAGCTTCATTATTTCCCACAATTTCAGCAATACGTTTTTTCATTTCACGTGCTGCTTTATTCGTAAATGTTAGAGCTAAAATATTAAACGCATCTACACCTTGATGCATCAGGTTAGCAATTCGAACGGTAAGCACACGTGTTTTTCCTGAGCCAGCACCCGCAATAACAATCATAGCACCGTCTTTTTGCAAAACTGGCGCACGTTGTGCCTCATTTAATTGATTTATGTATTGTTGCATGGCTAAAAAAGAATAAATAGGAAAGCAAAAATACAGATTATGAAGTGATTTTACCTGTTTTTAATTTTCTTTTAACTGTAAATTATCAACAATTTTTTGATAAAAAGTAATAACATAACATAAGAATTAAATATTGCATAGACTTTTAAAAAAATATTTTAGATTTGTAAAAAAAATCCAATGAACATAGAAGCAAAATTACTTGAAATTGCCACTTACACTTTACCAGCTATTATTACTGGAGGAGTAACATTTGGTTTGCTACATAAATTTTTTAAAAACGAAGAAAACAAACGAAAATTTGAACTATTAAGAGAAAATCAGCGCTTAGGGTTGCCAATTAGATTGCAAGCATACGAGCGTATTGTATTGTTTTTAGAACGCATTAATCCAATTAACTTAATGATGCGTGTAGAGCCTAACAGTTTAGACCCTCAAAGTTACGCAACACTTCTCGTACACACTATTCAAACTGAATACGAACACAATATTGCGCAACAAATATATTTCACTCAAGAAAGTTGGGAAATTATTTTAAAAGCAAAAAATAGCATTATTACACAAATTAGACGATTTTCGATTGAAGGCGAAGTGGCTTCTGGTGAAGAATTACGGACGAAACTACTTCAAGAACTTACACAAACAGAAAGCGCAAGTGCTGTAGCGATAAGTTTTATCAAAGAAGAATTGAAAAGGGTATTTTAAAAATTAAACCTGTCAGGTTTCAAAAACCTGACAGGTTTAATTTTGTTACTCCTTCAAAAATTTTAAATACAAAGCAGCCGAATTTTCATCAACAGTTTTTACTAAATTTTCAACTTGATTTCTAAAATCTGGTAGTTTTAACAAATTTCGAATTTTCTCTCTTGCGAAGAGAGTGAATTGCCATTTGTGATGTGTGGTTGCTTGAAATAAAGCACGAATTACTTGTTCGTTTTCAGGATATAATTCCAACAAAACCTCCAAAGCATTTTGCCTGACTGAACTTTCATTGTTACTTGAAGTGTAATTTAATAATTCATTTAAATACAATTCTTTATATTCCGTATTTTTATTTAAATTTAATGCGATTTTTAACCAAGTAATACGTAAACTTTTATCATTGATTCCTTGCAAATTTTTTGATTTCTCTAAATATTCATTTGCTTGATTTGGAAAAGAATTACATAAATTTATCAAGGCAATTTCTTTTGTTTTATATGAATCATCATCTAAAAACGTTTCATATTTCGATTTAAATTCAACAGGTATTTCACTCACCGTTTCGGCAATGGATTGGCGAACATATACGTTTTGTCTCATACCAATTTCAATCAATTCTTTTTTGCCTTCAAAAGGTGTGTTTACTAACTTATAAAAAATATACTGTTTGATTGGAAAATACGTTTCAGATTGCAAAATTGCTTTGTAGTTATCAATATCTTTTTTCTCTTTTGTTAGTTGAATATACGCCGCAACCGATTTATTTTTTTTTAAATAACTTTCCGCTAAAACCATATCAAAACCTGCCGTTTCCAACCATTTCTTTTTGAAATTTTCTACATTAAAATCTTTAGCAATGTTTTTTATCTCAGCTAAAAACAAATCAGTATTTACATTTTTGTATCGATATTTTTTTAAATACTTTTTTACTGCCTTTTGAAAATTTTTTGCACCGATATCTTCACGTAAGGTATGCAATGACCAAGCGCCTTTTTTGTAAAATGATAGCGAACTGGCTTTTTCATTCATTACAGGAATGGTATCGGTTTTAGCTGCACTTCTCAATTGAAACGCATAATCATATAACTCGTTATAAAAATAATCGTTACCAAAGATTTCTTTCTCAGCTAAAAGCGCATAATAAGTAGCAAAACCTTCTTGAAGCCAATGATGTTTACCAGATTGTGCCGTAATTAAATCGCCAAACCATTGATGCGCCAATTCGTGGGCGTTTACATTGATGTAATTTTTATCATTAAAACCTATTGAATCCACTACAAAATCTTGTGAGAAAATAGTCGATGTTGTATTTTCCATACCAGCATATAAAAAATCACGAACAGGCACTTGACGATAAATTTTCCAAGGATATTTCAAACCAATTTCTTGCTCTAAATAATCGAAAATTTGTTTAGAATAGCGATATGTGGGTTCGAATTTTGAATAATCATTTTTATCTATATAGAATTCTAAAGGTGTTCCAGATTTACTTTTGACTTCTTGCATCCCAAATTTTCCAAACGCCAACATTACCAAATAAGACGACATAGGTTTTTGCATTTGATAATTTCTTGTTATATCGTTAACGCCTCTACTCCAACTTATAGTTTTTTTCTCGAAATTCAATTTACCATTTGATAATGCAATAGGATCAGATTCAAATAAATCCATATCAACATAATAGTTAATAGTTATCCCGAAAATTACTTTCTCATTTACATCGTCAAAACTCGGCAACCAATGACTGGTATATTTTCCTTGACCTTGCGTCCAGATTTGCCTATTATCGTCTTGTCCAATGAAATAAAGCGTTTGTTTCGGTATGGCAGTGTATTGAAACGTTAGTTTGTGTTTACCTTTAGAAAACCCATCAAATAAATCCAATGTTTTTCCTGAATTTTTAAATTTAACCGTTTTACCATTAATCATCACATCAGAAAACACAATGTTTTTGGCATCGATTTTAATAGTATCTACAATCTGCTTTACTTTAAATTCGTATGTTACACTTCCAGAAATAGATTTTTCTTCAAAATTCGGATACAAAGAAGCAGTACACGTCAAAAAATCAACATATTTTGTTTGTTGCGAAAAGGAAAAAATGGAAAAAAGCAGAAAATACAGCGCTTTCATAAATTAATTTAAAATTAGACACGAATATAACTATTTTTAATTTTACTCATTTCTAATTTAACAAATAATAACTATCTTCGCTTTATAACAAAATTCAAAAACATATTGTAAAAATTAATATATTTTCATTATTTTTCGTTTTTGATATTGTAATTTGACATTGATATTGTAATTCATTTTGAACCTACTCGATACTCCCATAGAATATTTAAAAGGCGTTGGACCTCAACGTGGCGACTTACTTCGCAAAGAAATGAATATTCATAAATATGGTGATTTAATCAATTTATACCCTAATCGATATATCGATAGAACGCGCTATTTCAAAATTAACCAACTGGTAAATAGCAATTCAGAAGTTCAAATTATTGGAAAAGTCGTTCATATTAAAACCATCGACCAAGGAAAAGGAAAATCGAGATTAGTCGCTACTTTTTTAGATGATACGGGACAAATGGAATTGGTATGGTTTCAGGGACAAAAATGGGTTAAAGAAAGTTTGAAACTTAATACCTTATATGTTATTTTCGGAAAAGTAACACAATTTGGTTCGGTTTTCAATATGGCGCATCCAGAAATGGAATTGCTGGAAGAACACAAAACCACGTTACGAAGTGCGATGCAACCTGTTTATCCAAGTACCGAAAAGCTAAATAATAAAGGTGTTACGAATAAAGTTATCAATAAAATGATGATGCAATTGTTTTCGGAAACGCATCAATTATTTTCAGAAACGTTGCCCAATTCAATAATTGAAGAATTAAAACTTATTCCAAAGAAAGATGCATTACTTAACATTCATTTTCCAAAAAATCAAGACCTTTTAGCTAAAGCGCAATTTCGATTAAAGTTTGAAGAGTTGTTTTTCATTCAACTGCAGTTAATTACTAAAAACTTAATTCGTAAACATAAAATTAAAGGTTTTCCATTTGAGATAATTGGCGAAAATTTCAATAATTTTTATAACAATCATTTGCCTTTTGAACTCACCAATGCTCAAAAACGAGTATTAAAAGAAATACGAAACGATTTAGGAAGTCACGCACAAATGAATCGTTTATTGCAAGGTGATGTGGGTTCAGGTAAAACCATTGTGGCATTAATGTGTATGCTTATCGCGAAAGATAACGGCTTTCAAAGTTGTTTGATGGCGCCTACAGAAATTCTTGCAAATCAACATTTTAATGGCATTACCGAATTAGCTAAAGATTTAAATATTAATATTCGAATATTAACAGGTTCTACGAAAATTAAACAACGAAGAATTATTCACGAAGAATTAGAAAACGGCACGTTAGATATTATAATCGGAACACACGCTTTATTGGAAGATAAAGTTCAATTTAAAAATTTAGGTTTAGCCGTAATTGATGAGCAACATCGTTTTGGTGTAGAACAAAGAAGCAAACTTTGGACGAAAAGCCAAATCCCACCTCACGTTTTAGTAATGACCGCTACTCCTATTCCACGGACTTTAGCTATGAGTTTATATGGTGATTTAGATATTTCCGTGATAGATGAGTTACCTCCTGGCAGAAAACCAATTCAAACTGTTCATCGATTTGATAGTAAGCGATTAGTAGTATGGAAATTTATAAAAGATGAAATTGCCAAAGGAAGACAAATTTATATTGTATATCCATTAATTCAGGAATCTGAAAAAATGGATTTTAAAGATTTGATGGATGGTTATGAAAGTATTTCTCGTGATTTTCCTTTACCACAGTATTCTATTTCTATTTTACACGGAAAAATGAAACCTGCCGACAAAGATGAAGAAATGAAACGTTTTGCGGAAGGAAAAACCAATATTATGGTAGCCACAACAGTTATTGAAGTGGGTGTAAACGTTCCAAACGCCTCCGTAATGGTAATTGAAAGTGCCGAACGTTTTGGCTTGTCGCAATTGCATCAGTTACGCGGACGAGTTGGGCGTGGTGCCGAACAAAGTTATTGTATTTTAATGACGGATTATAAACTTTCTGAAGACAGCAAAACCCGAATGGAAACGATGGTGCGAACCAATGACGGATTTGAAATTGCTGAAGTCGATTTAAAACTTCGTGGTCCCGGAGATATAATGGGAAAACAACAAAGTGGTGTATTAAACCTTCAAATTGCCGATTTAGTAAAAGACCGTGATATTTTACAAGTGGCAAGACATTTAGCTGTAAAACTACTAAAAGCAGATCCAAGTATGAATTTACCTGAACACGCCAGATTAAAAGCGGTATTTATGGAAATCAGCAAAAAGAAAAGTATTTGGAATTATATTTCGTAATGAAAAAAAGAATATAGAGTATAGAATATAGATTTAATAATTTATTTAAAACATAAAACCATGGTACAATACAACCCAAAAGACTGGATTACTTTTATTTTTCGATTTCATAAATCGGATACCTTTCGGCAATTAATTCCAATGATGATTTTAATTGGTGTTTATTCTGGCGCAATCTGTTATTTCGAAATACATTATTTCAAATTAAAAGAAAATAGTCATGTTAAAAATATTTCCGTATTGCATACAACTGTTGGATTTGTTTTGTCATTACTTTTAGCCTACCGAACCAATACCGCTTATGATAGATGGTGGGAAGGAAGAAAATTATGGGGAAGTTTGGTAAATAATTCTAGAAATTTAGCCATTAAATTGGCCGCTATTTTAGATAATGAAGCGGATAAAGTGTATTTCAGAAAAGTGATTCCAAGTTTTGCTTCTATCTTAGCAAAACATTTAAGTAATGAAGAAGTTGGTAAGGTTTTATTTGAAGGTTTAGATTTAGAAATTGACCAAAACAAACACAAACCCAATCAAGTGGCTAAAATGATTTATAGCAAAATCAATGACTTATATAAATCTAAAAAAATAACTGGTAATCAATTAATTATATTAAATTCAGAAATACAATCTTTTACCGATGTTTGTGGTGCTTGTGAACGAATTAAAAACACACCAATACCCTATTCTTACAGTGCGTTTATTAAAAAATTTATTTTCTTTTACGTGATGACTTTACCTTTTGGATATGTATTTAGCTTAGGATATTATATTATTCCTGTAGTAGTTTTTATCTTTTATGTGTTGGCGAGTTTAGAATTAATTGCCGAGGAAATTGAAGATCCTTTTGGCGGAGATGAAAATGATTTACCTACAGCAAAAATTGCAAGCAATATTAAAAAACATGTAGAAGAAATTTTATAACCTATAGACTAAAACAAAAAATTCCATCCCGATTATATCGGGACGGGATTTTTTTAATTATAAAAAATATTATTTTCTAGCCATCACTTTTAATGATTTCTCAATAATGGCTTTACTATTTAATCCGTATTTTTCCATCAATTGTTCTGGTGTACCACTTTCTCCAAACGTATCATTAGTAGCTACAAATTCCTGAGGAGCTGGTGTATTTAAACTTAACGTTCTGGCTACACTTTCTCCTAAACCTCCTAAGAAATTATGTTCTTCAGCAGTTACTACACAACCCGTTTTAGCAACCGATTTTAAAATAGCTTCTTCATCTAAAGGTTTTATGGTGTGAATATTAATCACCTCAGCAGAAATGCCTTGTTTTTCTAATTCTTCAGCAGCGATTAAAGCTTCCCAAACTAAATGTCCTGTTGCGATAATCGTCACATCTGTTCCTTCATTTAATAAAATTGCTTTTCCAATTACAAAAGGTTCATCTGCAGGCGTAAAATTAGGCACTACCGGACGACCAAAACGTAAATATGCAGGACCATGATGATCTGCTAATGCCAAAGTAGCTGCTTTTGTTTGGTTGTAATCGCATGTATTGATTACTGTCATGCCAGGTAACATTTTCATTAAACCAATATCTTCTAAAATTTGGTGCGTAGCGCCATCTTCACCTAAAGTTAAACCCGCGTGTGAAGCACAAATCTTAACATTCTTATCTGAATAAGCAACTGATTGACGAATTTGGTCATACACTCTTCCTGTAGAGAAGTTAGCAAAAGTTCCTGTAAAAGGAATTTTTCCTCCAATAGTTAAACCAGCGGCAATTCCAATCATATTGGCTTCTGCAATTCCGATTTGAAAAAAACGTTCTGGATGATTTTTCTTGAAATCGTCAAACTTTAACGAACCAATTAAATCGGCACAAAGCGCGACTACATTTTCATTTTTTTGTCCTAATTCGGTCATTCCTGCTCCAAATCCTGAACGAGTATCTTTACTTCCTGTGTTTTCGTATTTTTTCATTTATTTAGTAATAAGCTGTGTGTTAATTTTTTTAAACTGAATTAAATCATATGTAAAATTTTCTGTACTAGAATATTTATATTGAATAACTATTTTTTTAGGAATATAATTTTCAGGAAATTTAATTTCATTATTAACAAACGTTCCGTGAGTAAAATGATTTATAAAATCATTAGTTAAAGTAAAATCTTCCTTTTTTAATAATATTTCAATCTGTCTTACAATATTTTTTTTATGTTTATTTTTAAAAACCGTTATTTTTAAATTGCTAAAAACGGAATCAATAATTATTAATTTTTTGTCAAAAACAAAATTGTTTTTATATTTTTTATATTTTTCTAAAAATAATTCTTGTGAATTTAAATATCTAAAATGTAACGAGTTGTTGAAATTTTCAACTTGATATGAAAAACCTTTTGCTTTTTTTTTGTCATTTATAAAGCCAATTAATACTTTATCTACTTGTGAAATTTGAAGGTAATATAAACTATCTTTAGAATCTAACATATAACTAACGGAATTATTATTTCCTTTATATTCCAAAAAAACATTAAAATTATAAATATAATTTTGACCATCTTTTTTAAATGAACAAATTATTAGAAATAGAAAAAAAAATAACTTTTTCATATTATTAATAATCTCCTAAAGTGGCTGGATTTTGGTTTAAGGCATTTTCTAATTGCTCATTACTTGGTGCTTTACCGTGCCAAGCGTGCGTGTGCATCATAAAATCTACACCGTTACCCATTTCTGTATGTAATAATACACAAACTGGTTTTCCTTTTCCTGTGCGAGATTTTGCATCAGCCATTCCGTTTATTATGGCTTCAATATTATTTCCTTCAGCAATTTCTAAAACGTCCCAATCAAATGCTTCAAATTTGGCTTTAATATTTCCCATATTTAAAACATCAGTAGTGGAACCATCAATTTGTTGTCCATTCAAATCCACAGTTGCAATTAAGTTGTCTACATTTTTTGCAGATGCATACATAATAGCTTCCCAGTTTTGACCTTCTTGTAATTCGCCATCACCAGTTAAAACATATACTAAATTTGTGTCTTTATTTAACTTTTTTGCTTGTGCAGCACCAATTGCAACAGACAAACCTTGCCCCAAAGAACCAGAAGCCATTCTGATACCTTCTAATCCTTCATGTGTTGTTGGATGCCCTTGTAAACGGGTATTTAATTTTCGGAAAGTTGCCAATTCCGATACTGAAAAATAACCGCTTCTTGCCAAAACACTGTAAAATACAGGAGAAATATGTCCGTTTGATAAAAAGAAAATGTCTTCATTTGCTCCATTCATATCAAAACCTTCGTTTCTTTTCATTACTTGTTGGTACAGTGTTACTAAGAACTCTGCACAGCCTAAAGAACCACCTGGATGACCTGAATTAACTGCATGAACCATTCTAAGAATATCTCTTCGAACTTGTTGTGTAAATTGTTCTAAATTTGAAATTTGTTGTGTCATTGTAAAAAGTTTTTGCAAAAATAAATTTAATAATCTGTTTATACTAATGAGATTTTATTTTTTTATCAAGAAGAATTCAACAATTTTTTCAATAACTTTTAAATCGCCTAATATTTTCCTATGCCCTAAATTATTTGTGATTAAAATTTCTTTATAGGAAAGGTTTTCTACCAAATGATATGCTTCCGAAACCGATATATCTTCATCATCATTATCATGAATAACTAAAACTGGAATTTTCACTTCTTTAGCTACAACATAAGCAGAAAAACTTTCCATTTCTAAATGGTATTTCTTTTCAAAATTATTTTTCATCAAAACAGCTACTTTATTTGGTAAACCAATTTTTTCTGTAAACGTATTCACAATGTTAATTACGCTATTTCCACTAGCAATTACAACAGCTTTTTTTATTTGCAGACCTTTTTTTACTGCGTTTAAAATTGACATGCCGCCTAAAGAATGTCCGACTGCAAATTCAAAAGGACCATACTGTTTTTCAACTTCCAAAATCGATTCGATAAACTCGAGCATTAATGTGGTTTTTGTTCCTGATTTTCCATGGGCAGGTGCATCAAAGCTAATTATAGAATACCCGTTTTCTATTAAAGTATCAGCAATTTTAACCAATTGGGTTCCTCTGCCCGACCAACCGTGAACCAAAAGTATTTTTTTACTTGAATTTCCATAAGCATACACCACAATTTCTTTATTAATTGTTGGAACAACTAATTTGGTTTGTTGCGAAGTGGATTCCATTTGAAACTCTCTTTTCGGAATTTTATGTTTTATTGGCGTAATAAACAATTTTCGAGCAAATTTCTCAGCCAAATTTGGAGAAATTCGATACAAAAAACGCCCGATTAAAACTATGAATTTTGGAACTTGAGTAGTGGTTGAAGATTTTTTATTCGGCATTTGTCATATTTTTATGCAAAAGTAGTCAATTATAGTATGGTATGATTTTTGAACTAAACAAAAATAGAATAACTTTGTTTGACTAAATTTTACATTATGAAAATATTTCTAAAATCACTTATCGTTACAGGAATTCTTGTGGCTTCTTGCGCAAAAAATCCTTTCACAGGAAAAAGCACTATGGCGCTTGTTCCAAATAGTCAGATTTTCCCATCTGCTTTTCAACAATACGATCAGTTTTTGTCTGAAAATAAAGTTTTAAAAGGAACTTCAGATGCCAAACGAATTGAAACAATTGGTATAAAAATAAAAACGGCTTCTGAACGCTTTTTAACAGCCAACGGAAAATCCGATTATTTAAATGATTACAAATGGGAATACAATTTAGTAGAAAGCAAAGAAATAAATGCTTGGTGTATGCCTGGTGGTAAAATTGTTTTTTATACTGGAATTTTACCCGTTTGTAAAGACGATGCTGGAATTGCCGCCGTTATGGGACACGAAGTTGCACATGCATTAGCCAATCACGGGCAACAACGAATGAGTGCTGGTTTATTACAACAAGCTGTCGGTGTTGGTGCTGCTGTAGCCGCCGAAAAATATGTGCCAAAATATCAAAATGAAGCCATGCAGGCTTATGGAGCTGGTTCACAAGTATTAGGCATTTTGCCGTTTAGCAGAGCACATGAAAGTGAAGCCGATATGATAGGATTAACGCTTATGGCTATTGCAGGATACGATCCCATTAATGCAGTAAAAGTATGGGAAAGAATGTCGGCACAATCCGAAGGAAAATCACAACCAGAATTTTTAAGCACTCACCCAAGTAACCAAACAAGAATTGATGAATTAACTGCATTGCTTCCTCAAGCTAAAGCGGAAGCCGCTAAATTTGGAGTTACTTTTAAATAGTAAAAATATTATCTTATATTAGTCCCGATATTTATCGGGATTTTTATTTTATATATGATGCAACAACTAGAAAAAGGAAATAACAAAGTAATGAATGCTTGGGCATTTTATGATTGGGCAAATTCTGTATATTCGTTAGTTATATCTTCTTCTATTTTTCCATTATATTTTGGATTTTTATTTACTAAAGAAAACCCAAATATTGATGTATTCGGAACATCAATTAAAGCTACATCACTGGTTTTCTTCATTACCGCTTTTGCTTTCTTAACAGTTGCCGTTTTATCTCCTATTTTATCAGGAATTGCAGATTATTTAGGAAACAAAAAACGATTTATGCAGTTTTTTTGTTACTTAGGTGCTGCCTCTTGTATAGGATTATATTGGTTTACCAAAGAAAACATAGTTTTTGGTATGTGTTGTTTCTATTTTGGATTGGTTGGTTTTTGGGGAAGTTTAGTATTCTACAATTCATATTTATCGGATATCGCTTTTACAGAACAACACGATAAATTAAGCGCAAAAGGTTTTTCATTAGGATATATTGGAAGTGTTATTTTACTTGTTATTTGTTTGTATTTAATTATTGGAAGAACAGATGAAGAAGCCATTCAAGCTATGAAATTATCATTTGTTTTTACAGGAATTTGGTGGATTGCATTTAGTCAATATACTTTTTATTATTTACCAAAAGGAAATAAAAATAAGCATCCGCTAACTTTTTCGGTAGTCCTAAATGGATATGAAGAACTAAAGAAAGTTCAAAAATTATTTTTTAAGGACGCAAAATTAAAAAGCTTTTTAATTGCCTTTTTTGTTTACAGCATGGCGGTACAAACAGTAATGCTTGTAGCTACTTATTTCGGAGAACAAGAAATAAATTGGGGTACTGATGATGAAAAAAGACAAGGTTTAATTGTTAGTATATTAATGATTCAATTAGTTGCGGTTTTTGGAGCTGTTTTAACCTCAAAATTAGCTATAAAATTCGGAAACATTAAAACGTTAATTGGCATCAATTCTGTTTGGATATTTATTTGTATCGGTGCTTTTTTTGTTACAGAACCCATTCAGTTTTACTTGGTTGCTGGAATTGTAGGTTTAGTTATGGGTGGAATACAATCGCTTTCACGATCTACTTTTTCAAAATTAATGCCCGAAACAAATGACACCACCTCTTTTTTTAGCTTTTATGACGTAGCCGAAAAAATTGGAATTGTAATTGGAATGTTACTTTACGGAAGCATCAACCAAATTACAGGAAGTATGCGAAATGCTGTTTTATTTTTAGTGTTGTTTTTTGTGATTGGTGTTATTTTACTTTTTAGAACACTAAAAATAAAAAAATAATTCAAAAATCCAAATATTGTATTCCCATTTATGGCATACATCTTGACTACTACAAATGTAAATTAATCTGTACTTGTTGTTTTATTGAGACTTACGTCGATTAAAATAAATAGTTGTAAATTTACGTCCCTTTTTTAATGACAAAATGACTTATAAATAGATATGCCAAACCATAAAATAGTAGCGATTGACAATTTGTCGCTTCAAGAACTAGATTCAGAAGCAGAATTAATTCCATTAATGACTCCAGAAGATGAGGAGGAAATGAATAATGAGAAATTACCTGCAGATTTACCCATTTTGCCTTTAAGAAACACGGTTTTATTCCCTGGAGTGGTTATTCCAATTACCGCTGGAAGAGACAAATCGATAAAATTAATTAACGATGCTAATGCCGCTGGTAAAATTATTGGTGTAGTAGCGCAAAAAAATGAAGCTGACGAAGATCCTACCTCAGATGAAATTTATCACGTAGGAACCGTTGCTCGTATTATGCGTGTTTTGAAAATGCCCGACGGAAATACAACCATCATTCTTCAAGGAAAAAAACGTTTTGAAATAAGCGAATTTACCCAAAGCGAACCTTACTTCAAAGCCAAAATAAAGGAAGTAAACGAAGTGCGTCCGAAGAAAAAAGACGAAGAATTTTCAACCATTATTGAATCTATAAAAGATTTAGCAATTGAAATCATAAAAGAAAGTCCAAACATACCTTCAGAGGCTACTTTTGCGATTAAAAACATCGAAAGTGATCCGTTTTTAATCAATTTTGTTTCTTCAAATATGAACTTAAATGTTTCAGATAAGCAATACTTGTTAGGTATTGTAGATTTGAAAGAGCGCGCTTTAGAAACCTTACGTTATATGAATTTAGAACTTCAGAAATTGGAGTTGAAAAACGACATTCAATCTAAAGTTCGATTTGACTTAGACCAACAACAACGCGAATATTTCTTACAACAACAAATGAAAACCATTCAAGAAGAATTGGGTGGCGTTTCAAATGATGCAGAAATTGAAGAAATGCGAACCAAGGGAAAAAGTAAAAAATGGGATGCCAAAACTGCGGAACATTTTGATAAAGAAATATACAAATTGCAACGCACCAATCCGAATTCACCTGATTTTGGAATTCAACGTAATTATTTGGATTTATTTTTAGAATTACCTTGGAACGAATTTTCAAAAGATAAGTTCGACCTAAAAAAAGCACAACAAATTTTAGACAGAGACCATTTTGGTTTAGAAGATGTTAAAAAACGTATCGTAGAACATTTAGCAGTTTTAAAATTACGAAACGATATGAAATCACCAATTTTATGTTTATACGGACCTCCAGGTGTGGGAAAAACATCCATTGGGAAGTCGGTTGCAGAAGCATTGGGAAGAGAATATGTTAGAATTTCATTAGGTGGTTTGCGTGACGAAGCAGAAATTCGTGGACATAGAAAAACGTATATCGGAGCCATGCCCGGAAGAATTATTCAATCGATAAAAAAGGCAAAAACCTCTAATCCCGTTTTCGTATTAGATGAAATTGATAAGTTGTCATTTAGTCATAATGGCGACCCATCTTCTGCCCTATTGGAGGTTTTAGATCCAGAACAAAATAACGATTTTCATGATAATTTCTTAGAACTTGGTTACGACCTTTCTAAAGTAATGTTTATTGCTACATCTAACAGTTTATCAACCATTCAGCCTGCTTTATTGGATAGAATGGAAATTATAAACATGTCGGGTTATACTATTGAAGAAAAAATTGAAATTGCAAAAAACTTCTTGTTACCAAAGCAATTGGCAGCACACGGATTATCTTCAAAAGATTTACAAATTGGAAAAAAACAATTTGAAAAAATCGTAACGGGTTATACGCGTGAATCTGGAGTTCGTGGTTTAGATAAAACGATTGCTCAAATGGTGCGATATGCAGCAAAATCTGTAGCTATGGAAGAAGTCTACAATAAAAAAGTAACAGATGCTGACATTCTTGAAGTGCTAAAATCGCCAAGAATGGAACGCGATAAATATGAAAATAACGATACTGCTGGTGTAGTTACAGGTTTAGCTTGGACATCCGTTGGCGGTGATATTTTATTTATTGAATCGTTAGTTTCAAAAGGAAAAGGCACCATGACGATGACTGGAAATTTGGGAACGGTAATGAAAGAATCTGTAACAATTGCATTAGAATATATTAAAGCAAATGCAAAACAATTGAATATTGAATCTGAAGTTTTAAGTCAATATAATATACATATCCACGTGCCAGAAGGTGCTACTCCAAAAGACGGTCCAAGTGCTGGAATTGCCATGTTAACCTCAATGGTTTCAAGTTTCACACAAAGTAGAATTAAGAAAAATATTGCGATGACTGGCGAGATTACTTTGCGTGGAAAAGTACTACCAGTTGGCGGAATTAAAGAAAAAATATTGGCCGCAAAACGTGCAAATATTAAAGAAATTATCTTGTGTAAGGAAAACAAACGCGATATAGAAGAAATTAAAGCCGATTATTTAACAGGTTTAACTTTTCATTACGTAGATACAATGAAAGAGGTAATTGACATTGCTATTTTGAAAGAAAAAGTAAAAAACCCCGTAAGTTTTGATATTAAAAAGACAAATTAGATTTTCGGATATTCAGAAAACAGACTAAAACCTATAAGAAACTAAACTTATAGGTTTTTTCTTTATATTTGAAATATTAAAATTAAATAATGAAAATACTACTTGTAGGAGAATTTAGTCGGTTACACAATTCATTAAAAGAAGGACTCTTGGCATTAGGTCATGAAGTTGTTTTAGTGAATAATGGCGATGGATTTAAAAACTATCCTGCAGATATTAGTATTCGAGCGGCTTTTTTCAAATCGAAATTAGGCAATATCCCAAGACAAATTTGGGTAAGAATTTTCAAATATGATTTGGCTCTGTTGGAACATGGCATTCGATTTTGGTGGATTTCCAAAAAACTAAAAAACTTTGATGTCGTTCAGTTAATTAATGAAAGACCAATTCAAACTACTTCTAAATTAGAATTGTTTTTACTGAAACGTATTTTCAAGCAAAATAAAAAAGTATTCTCAATATGTTGTGGCATAGATTATATGACCGTATCTCATATGCTACAACAAAAAGATAGATATTCTGTAATGAATCCCTACTTTGAAGGAATTTCAGAAGCTAAAAAACAATATCACTACTATTTTGATTTTTTAACAAAATCGCATCAAAAAATTCATCAATTTTTATACAAAAATAGTTCAGGTGTCATTGCATCTGATTTAGATTATGTTGCACCGCTAATTGGAAATGAAAAGTATTTAGGTATGGTTGCAAATCCAATAAATATTGATAAAATTGGAAGTAGTGAAACTACAATTTCCGGAAAAATTTTTATTTTCTTAGGGATAAATTCAGGAAATTCTTTCACAAAGGGAACTTCATTTTTTGAAAAAGCTTTAGTAATTATTCAAGAAAAATATCCGAATTTGATCGAAGTTAAAATTACTACAGATATACCTTACATAGAATATCAAAAACATTTTGAAAATGCACACATCATTTTAGATCAAGTGTATGGTTTTGACCAAGGATTCAATGCCCTAGAAGCAATGGCTAAAGGGAAAGTAGTGTTTACTGGTGCAGAAGTTGAATTTTTAAATCATTATAGTTTACAAGTAGATGAAGTAGCTATAAATGCTTTGCCCGATGTAAATTATTTAGTTGAAAAATTATCGTATTTAATAGAAAATCCTTCTGAAATTAATCGAATTGGTCAAAATGCCATTCAATTTATAAACAAAGAACATCATTATGTTACTCAAGCTCAAAAGTATTTGACGCTTTGGATGTCCAATTAAGTTTTTCTTTCAAAAACAACAGTATCACAACTAACATAAAAAATTCATACGGAAAAGCATATTTAGCATTGGTTCCATAGACTACAAGTGCCTGCAAAATAGCTGCTGCATGAATGAATGCTAAAAGAATCATCACATTTGTAACTTTTCTGTTTTTTATAAATAGAAAAAAGTAATAAAAACTTAAAATCAAAAAAACAAATTTCAAAATTAGCAGTAGTAACATCTGAATGGTATTAATCACAGAAACCACAGAATTGAAAGAACCATCTTTAAAGTTCATATACGGTTTCATATCAAAAACCTTCCAAAAATCAAACCAAGAATTCGTAATTGAATAATAAAAATAATCTCCTAAATTACTGGCAATATTGGCTTTTGCATATTTTCCAAACTGATGGGTAACGTCTGCAAATTTCGTGTATTTTGGTGCTAAATGTTGACCACCCCAAACCTTCCAAACGGCCATAGAGGCGTCTTCACCTTTTTGTGACATTTCTTCTCTGTATTTCACATACGGCTTTATTATAAAATCATATTCTTTAGGGCCTTTTTCGGCAAAAAAGAGACAGTTTTGAGCTAAATTTAAACCTAAATAAGCTGTAGGTTCAAAGTAACCCGTTTTTTCTTCTACAAAATTACACCAGGAAAAATAAGCATAAGCTGGCAAAATAAAAATAATTAGTTTGACAGAAATCACTTTTTTAAAAAAAGGATTTTTTATTAGATACAATGCATAAAATAAAAACGGATAAAAAAGAAAAAATGGCTTTACTAAAATTAAAATAGCAAGTAGTACGCTCATACAAATTTCAACAAGAATTTGCTTTTTTTCGAAATAATTGTTCAATAAAATATAAAGAATAATCGAATTTAAAAACAACATGAATGTTTCTCCTAAAATAAACGTTTCATAAAAAAAGTTTTGAAGGTATAAAGCAAAAAACAACGTGCAATAAAAAGCAATTTTTTCAGATATTTTAAGGTTTAATAACGTTTTAAACCATAAAATACTCGTGATAACTCCCATTAACATTTGTACTAAAACCACCAACATTTTATCGTGATTTAGCAAATAAACCAAATACGGATAACCGGGCGTTCTTTCCCCTACATAATCGTTAAAATTATTATTTAGCAATTCTAATACAAAATGATTAAATGCCCAACTATCCGGTGCTTCAGAAAAAGTATTGTAGCCAAAATAGAAAATTGTTTTTGCCGTAAAAAGGAAAAAAATCAACGAGTAAATATATTTGTTATTAAGTATATGTTGTTTCATTTTATGTTCTATAAATTTTAAGAAGTTCAAATGGAACTTTGAAAAAATCGGTAACTTTAATTTTCGAATTTCCTATTTCTGACCAATTTTCCAATGGAATTTCTTTCACCACTTCTTTTAAATTATGAATCTTTTGCAATCGTTTCAATAATTCTACATCAAATAACCATTTGGAAAGAAAAGGTTTCGAAAAAATAAGCTTAGCTGTTTCAAAATCAATAACTTTAGCACCACATTGCGTATCATAAACCGCTACTTTTAGTACAAATTGACTCACAATTGTGGCGAAAATACGACCAAAATAATGTCTTGTTAAAGATCTTTTTACTCCGTTTCCAATTAGTTTAATTCTTGCACCCATAACCATTTTGTAGTTTTGATGTAATACAGAAAATTGAATCAATTTTTCTAATTCCGAAAAAGGTGTAGCCAAGTCAGCATCGTAATACACAACAAAATCGGCATTAGAAATAGTTAAAACAGCCGAACGAATGGCTTCTGCTTTTCCAACATTTTTATCTAATTTTAAAATAGTTAAGTCAGAAAATTTGTTTTTGAATTCGTCTAAAATAATACTTGAATTGTCAGTACTTCCATCATCAACTAAAATAAAATTATATTGTAAATAGTTATTGAAAATCTGGTGAAAACAATCAATATCGATTCGTTTTTCTTCGTTATAAAACGGAATTATTATTGTAATTTTCATTTTAATTGTTTTCTAAAATAAATAACTAAAACCACTAAATAAATCAAATATGTAAAGGCATATGCCTGAACAATTCCGTTAATTCCAATCGCATGCAACATCCAATTTGAAGAAAAATACATAATACTCAACGATATTATTTCTGTAATTATAAATACTTTAGTCTGTTTCTTTGCTATTAATAGGGTTCCAAAAATAAGTGAAGTAGCTTTTAACACATCGCCAATTAATTGCCATAAAAACAACGATTCCATGGATTCAAATTCAGATGAAAACAAAACCTGAATAATATATTTTCGCAAAAAATAAATAATTAATAAACCAGTAGCAAAAAAAGGTATAATCGTTTTTAAATAATTGAACACAATATCTTTACTATTTGAATTCGCTTCTGCTAATTTTGGATAAAAATAAATCGCCATTATAGATGAAACAAATAGCAAATAATAAGACGAGATGCGCTGTAAACCTTCATAAATTCCTGCGTTTTGTAATCCAGTTATAGCAACAATATCAGTTCGGATTTTCAACAAAACAAAAGAACCAATTACACCAGAAACAAGTGCCATTAAGACATATTCTGACAAATTTTTCACTACTTTGAAATCGAAAAATTCAATAGATAAAACATCCCGAAAACGGATATGTTTCTTTAAGTAAAAAAGACTTACAAAAAAAACAAAAATAGGTGCGAAAATTAATGAAACTAATGCGCCAATTGTGGAGTAATAATAGATAAAAAATACCGAAAAAATCAAAGCAATTCCACTTGAAATAATTTGAATATAAATCACATTTTTATATTCCTGAAAACCGTTAACTACTGAAATACAAAACGTTGAAAAAACATATAATGGAAATACAACCGCTATACTGTAAAACATAAAACTATATATTTCTGAGTGATTAAAAATTTGTTTGGATAAATAATCAGCTCCTAAAATCAGAAACAAACTTATTGCAATAGAAGAAGTTAAAAGTAATATTCCAAAAGTAGCTAAAACCGATTTTAATTTTAATTTATCATGTTGATATTCAGAAACATATTTCACAACGGCATTCTGAATTCCAAGTAAAGAAAAATTTTCCAACACATTTAAAAAAGCTCTAAAATTTCCTACATAGGCCATTCCGTTTGCACCAACAAAAAGGGCTAACGCTTTAGATGTTATGAAACCAAAAATCAATTTCAACAAAATATGAATACTATTCAAAGAAGTAATTTTGAATAGAGGTTGTTGCATTATTTTTTTAATTTCAGACAATTAATACGAATTTAAAGTAGCAATAATATGCGTAATTTCTTCATCTGACAACACGGAACTCATTGGTAAACTCAGCACCTCTTGATGAATTTTTTCAGTAATTGGTAAACTTAAATGATTAAATTCTTGCAATGCTTTTTGTTTGTGAGGCGGAATTGGATAATGAATTACCGTTTCTATTCCGTTTTTATATAAATATTCTTGCAAGGTACCTCTGTTTTCTGTACGAATTACAAATAAATGAAAAACGTGATCATTGAAATTATTGCAAATTGGCAATTGAATTTTATTGTTTTTTATTTCAGATAAATAACGTTTTGCTATTTTTTTTCGCGTTTCGTTTTCGGTATTTAAATGTGGCAACTTTATGTTTAAAAAAGCGGCTTGTATTTCGTCTAATCGAGAATTTAATCCAATAAAATCGTTATGGTATTTCTTATTTGAGCCATAATTACGTAAAGAAAATAAAATTTCTGATAATGCATCATCGTTAGTTGTTATTGCGCCGCCATCGCCTAAAGCACCTAAATTTTTTCCGGGATAAAAGCTAAAAGCTTTAGTGTGATTTCCATTAAAAGGTAGTCCGTGAGCTTGAGCAGCATCTTCAATAATAAGTAAATTGTGAGACGCACAAATAGCATTAATTTTATCCATTTCAGCTAATTGTCCATATAAATGAACCACCAAAATAGCCTTAGTTTTTGAAGTGATTTTTTCTTCAATTAAATTGGAATCGATATTGTATGTTTCGATATTTGGTTCTACAAAAACAGGAATTAAATCGGCTTGTAAAATCGCCAAAATTGAAGCTATGTAGGTGTTTGCAGAAACAACTACTTCATCGCCTTTTTGTAAATTTCCTAGTTGAATATGAGCTTTTAAAATTAACACTAAAGCATCTAATCCATTTCCAACACCAATACAATGCTTTGCTTTAGAAAATGTGGCAAAACTTTGTTCAAATTGTTTTACTTCATCACCTAAAATATACCAACCTTTATCTAAAAATGCTGCCGTTTTATCTAAAAATTGAACTTCAAATGGCTTGTTTAATTTTTGTAAATCTAAAAATTTTATCATATCAAAACTTGATTTAATTTTATGTAATTTTTAGTCTCAATTTCATAAAAATTTTGAACAAGTGTTCTTGCTCCAAAAGATTCTTTCCAATAATGTAAACTCTCGTTTAATTGTAATCCATTATTTTCGTTAGAAATACCAAAATCAAAATACTTATAATTACTAAAAACATTGTTAATTAAGTGATTATATAAAAAATCTAAACCGCCATATTTAGTATTGAATGCTATATTTCCTGAGATGTATTGAGGATGAATTACGTTTTTTGTTATAAAAACAGTTACACCACCGATAATTTTATTTTCAAAATACACATTAAACTGTCTTATTAATTTTGGGAATTTAGACTTTAAATATGTTATTTCTTCTAAAGAATGAATGGGTTTTGTTTGATATTTTTGTGCTAAATTTGGTATTAATAATTCCTCCCAAAATAAATCAAAAGTAGTTTCTTCTACAATTTTTAACTGATGTTTTTCACCGGTTTCTATACCTCTTTTTCGAACACGAGAAGGCACAATTTTATTTGCTAATTCCAAAATAGCTATGGCATCTCTTCGAATAAGCTTGGCTTGTAATAAAAATGAAATGTACTCCATTTCGTCCGATGGAAAGGAATTATAAATTGGAGGAATTATCTTAAGATGAAGTTTTATAATTTCAGCATCAAATAAATAGTGCAATAACTGATAATTTAACTGTATCACTTCTGAAAGTTTGCAATTTGAATCTAAAACTAATCCACCATAAGTTAATCCTTGATGCGAATATATTTCGTTACCTAATCTATTTGCTGGTAAAACCGCTACTAATTTTTCCTTTTTATCAAAAATAAGTAAGGAATAATCTTCAAATCTATCAGAATGATATTCCATAAAATCTCTATGAAACAAAAATGTGGCATTTTTAGCTTTTGCTACAAAGTCATTCCATAAATTATAATGTTCGGAAGTATATTTTATTGTTTTAAAAGTATTCATTTTTGATTTTGAGTGTTCTAATTATGAAAAATAGCAATTTCGCTTCATAAATCTTTGGGGAAATTAGTAAAATTTATTACTTTGGTAAAATTATTGAGCATAAATATTAAATTTTAAAACCTATTGATGAAAAAGTCACTTGTGTTTTTTGTGTTTTTCTTACAATTTACATTTTCTCAAAATATTGGTTTATATAGCCAATTTAATGGGAGATATGACTTTACTTTTGTAGGAAACACATTAAATCCTGTTGAAAATTCATTTCAAACCACTCCGGCAGTTTTAACAACATCTTCGGCTGCATTAGCACTTAGCCCCAATGACATTATTGAAAGTGCCTATTTATATTGGGCTGGCTGTGGAACTGGTGATTTTAATGTCAAATTAAATGGTACAGATGTACTAGCTACCAGAACTTTTTCAAATATATTAACTCAAGGTCAATCCTTTAATTTTTTTAGTGCATTTGCTAACGTTACCTCGCAAGTTCAATCGACTGGAAATGGCACCTACACTCTTTCAGATTTAGATGTGAGTAGTTTCGTTCCGCTTCACGCGCAAAACAGCACTAATTTTGCAGGTTGGGCATTAATAGTTGTATATAAAAACCTATCATTACCATTAAATCAGTTAAATATTTACGATGGATTACAAGTGGTATCGCAATTACAAAACAATTTAAATGTTACGCTTAACGCTTTAAATGTTATTGATAATGTTGATGCAAAAATTGGATTTTTAGCTTGGGAAGGCGATTCTGGAATTCAAGTGAATGAAACGTTGCGAATCAATGGAAATATAATTAGTAATCCGCCTTTAAATCCTGCTAATAATGCTTTTAACGGCACGAATTCGATTACCAATTCCAATCAATTATACAATATGGATTTGGATATTTACAACATCCAAAATAATATCAATATAGGTGATACTTCGGCGTTAATTCAACTAACTTCAAGTCAAGATTATGTAATGATTAATGCTATTGTAACGAAATTAAACAGCCAGTTACCAGATGCGCGAATTACTTTTCCAGCACCAGCTTTAAGTTGTGATGTAAGGCAACTTCAAATCAATTACATAGTAACAAATAACAATTCTACAGCCAGTTTACCTGCAAATACACCTATAACTTTTTATGCTGATAATGTGATGGTTGGTTCGGCATTTACACAAAATACTATTCCAATTGATGGAACTGAAATCGGAACTATCACGTTAACAATTCCTGTAGGTATTCCATTGCAATTCAATTTAATAGCTAAAGTAGATGATACTGGAAATGGTACTGGTATTGTAAATGAAATATCGGAAACTAATAATGATTTTATTTTACCAATTCAACTTTTAGCTTCACCAAATTTCAATCCACTTGATGATATTGTAAATTGTAATTTAGGATTAACAAAGGGTATTTTCGATTTTTCTGAGTATGAAGGAAGCGTAAAAACTAATCCTGGACATCTTAGCACCTTCTATAATTCAGAAATCGATGCTTTAAATTTTACAAATCAAATACTATTTTTAAATAATTTTGAAGCATTACAAACACCAAAAACCATTTGGGTGAGAATTGACTATGAACAAATTGGTTGTTATAGTTTAACTTCGTTTGCGTTACTTACAAAAAATTGCGAACCGATAGTTTATAATGCTGTTTCACCAGATAATGATGGGCAAAATGATTTCTTTTTTATTGAAGGATTACGAGATATTTTTATCAATTTTAAGTTAGAAATTTACAACCGCTGGGGAAGATTATTATGGACAGGAGACAACAACAAACCTAATTGGAATGGATATTCTGAAAATACAATGGGAAATAATGAAGCTGCAAGTGGAACGTATTACTACATTTTATATCTAAATGACCCTGATTATCCAAGACCAATAAATGGTTTTTTATATTTAAGAAGATAATTTCTAAATAGTTAGACAAACCATAAAATCGCAACTAATAATTCATAAAAGCGAATTCTCTCAAATATATTTTATATTTTTAGCAAACAAAAAACAAAAAACTATGCGAATATTTAATGTCTTAATAGCGGTATTGGCTATTAACTGTGGTTTCAGCCAAAATTATTTTCCAAAAAATGATGGCGTCAAACAAACCTATAAAAATCCAGTAGCAATAACTAATGCTACAATTTACTCCTCTTCAACAGTTAAAATTGAAAATGCAACACTTTTATTTGATGGCGATAAAATTTTAGAAATCGGAACGCAAATTTCAATTCCTAAAAATGCGACAATAATAGATGCTACAGGAAAAACTATTTATCCTTCATTTATTGATTTGTATACTGAATTTGGAATTCAAAAACCACAAAAAAAATCCTCTAATTCTAGATCGCCACAATACGATTCTGAAAGAAATGGCTATTATTGGAACGACCATATTAGAGCCGATTTCAATGCTTTTGAAAATTTAAATTACGATGAAAAAGCGGCGAAAGATTTAAGAGAAACTGGTTTTGGAACGGTTTTAAGTTTTAATAACGATGGAATTGTAGCCGGAACAGGATTGCTTTGGACATTAAATGATATCGAGAATAATGGAACTAGAATATTAAATAATAAAATATCACAACACATTACACTCAAAAGAAGTTCGCTTTCTGGTCAATCCTACCCTTCTTCCTTAATGGGAAGTATGGCATTAATTCGTCAATTTTATCATGATGCAAAATGGTATGCTGCTGGAGGTTCAAAAACGAAAGATATTTCATTAAATGTATTTAATCAAAATAAAAATTTGGTTCAAATATTTAATGCTGGCGATAAACTAAATATCCTAAGAGCAGATAAAATTGGTGACGAATTTGGAATAAATTATGTTATTAAAGGAAGTGGAAACGAATTAGAACGTATTGATGAAATTAAAAAAACAAATGCAACACTAATTATTCCAATCAATTTCCCTGATGCTTATGATGTTTCTGACTCGTTTCTTGCAGAACAAGTAGTGTTGTCTGATATGAAATTTTGGAATCAAGCGCCATATAATTTAAAAGTTTTAGCAGAAAACAATGTGAATTTTGCTTTAACAACTGCAGATTTAAAAAATTCAAAAGACTTTTTAACAAATCTAAGAAAAGCAGTAGAATTTGGTTTTCCGAAAGAAAAAGCATTAGCGGCTTTAACTGAAATACCTGCTAAAATTGCTAATCAAAATAATATTGGAACTTTAAAGAAAGGAAATTTAGCGAATTTTATAATTGTAAGTGGAGATATTTTCGAATCAAAAACTTCTATTCAAGAAAATTGGGTTCAAGGAAATAGATTTGTAATTGAAAAAATACAACCTTCAGATGTTAGAGGAAAATACGATTTAATTCTGGATTCCAACACTTACGATTTAGCGATTGAAGGAGAAATTACAAAATTAGAAGCTAAAATTTCACAAGATAAAATAGAGTTCGGAACAAAAATTACGTACAACGATCCTTGGATTACGATGGTCGTTAGAGGAAAAGATACTATATCATCGAAATTTATCAGAATTTCTGGATTAAAATCTGAAACAGGTTTATCTGGAAAAGCCTTTTTAGAAAACGGAAATGAAGTGTCTTGGAGTGCCGTTAAAAAACTAGCAACTACAGAAGTTAAAAAAGAAGCTACTACTGATAAAAAAGAAGAAAAGAAAACGCCAATTTTTTACCCAGTTACATTCCCTAATATAGCTTTCGGAAATAACACAAAACCAAAACAAGAAACGATATTATTTAAAAATGCTACAGTTTGGACAGGCGAAAAAGATGGTGTTTTAAAAGAAACCGATGTCTTAATTGAAAACGGAAAAATCATTAAAATCGGCAAAAACTTACCTCAAAAAGGAAAGGTTATTGATGCTACGGGCAAGTACTTAACCGCAGGGATTATAGATGAACATTCACATATTGCCATTTCAAATGGGGTAAATGAAGGCGGTCAAAATTCATCTGCTGAAGTAACTATTGAAGATGTAGTAAATTCAGAAGATATAAACATTTACAGAAATTTAGCTGGTGGTGTAACTTCTGCTAATTTATTACACGGATCTGCCAATCCAATTGGTGGTCGTGCTGCATTCATTAAGTTGAAATGGGGATACAATCCAGATGAAATATTAGTTAAAGACGCTCCTAAATACATCAAATTTGCTTTGGGTGAAAATGTAAAACAATCCAATTGGGGCGATATTGAAAGACTGCGTTTCCCACAATCCAGAATGGGTGTAGAACAAGTTTATGAAGACTATTTTTCACGTGCAATGGCGTATCAAAAAGAATGGGATACATACAATACAAATAAAAGTAAAATTGCACCTCGTTTTGATATAGAATTGGAAACCTTAAGTCAAATTTTAAATAAAAAACGATTCATCACTTGTCATTCATACGTGCAATCTGAAATAAATATGTTACTAAAAGTAGCCGAAAAATATAATTTTAAGATTCAAACATTCACTCATATTTTAGAAGGTTATAAAGTGGCAGACAAAATGGCTAAACACGGAGTTGGTGGTTCTACTTTCGCAGATTGGTGGGGTTATAAATATGAAGTAAATGATGCCATACCATACAATGCAGCACTTATGAATAATGTAGGTGTAACGGTTTCTATTAATTCCGATGATGCTGAAATGTCAAGAAGATTAAATCAAGAAGCGGCAAAAACACTAAAATATGGTGGTGTAACAGAAGAAGCGGCTTGGAATTTTGTAACTTTAAATCCTGCGAAATTATTACAAGTGGATGACAAAATTGGAAGTATAAAGGTTGGTAAAGATGCCGACGTAGTGCTTTGGTCAAACAATCCGTTAACTATTTATGCTACAGTTGAAAAAACAGTTGTGGATGGAATTATTTTCTTTGATTTAGACCAAGAAAAAGCAAAAAACGAAACGGTTCAAAAAGAAAGAAACGAATTAATTAATTTAATGTTAGACGCTAAAAACAAAGGCTTAAAAACACAAGAACCTAAGAAAAAATCGAGCGGACATTACCACTGTGATACCCTTGGTGAAAAATGCAGAGAATTTCACGCTAAATACAATAATTAATAAGTATTACACTATTTTTCAACACAGATTTCACAGATTAAAATAATTTTAAAAATCTGTGTTAAAAAAAATTAATATAAAATGAGAAAATTAACATACATACTAGCATTAACTACTTTAATTAGTTTTGCACAACAAACACCAGCGCCAAAGCAAACAAAATCGATTTTAATAATGGGTGGAACGGCGCATTTAGGGAACGGGAAAATTCAAGAAAACAGTTTAATATCCATTGTTGATGGAAAAATTGCTTCCGTTTCAGATGCAACGGTAACTAAAATCGGCAAACACGATATTGTGATTCAAGCTGAAGGAAAGCATATTTATCCGGGTTTCATCGCACCAAATTCTACTTTAGGATTAGTAGAAATTGATGCCGTTCGTGCCTCAGATGACGAAAGTGAAATTGGTGAATTCAATCCACATATTAGAAGTTTAATTGCTTATAATGCGGAATCGAAACTAACCGAATCCGCTCGACCAAACGGCGTACTTTTAGCCCAAATTACACCACGTGGTGGAAGAATTTCTGGAACTTCTTCTGTGGTTCAATTTGATGCTTGGAATTGGGAAGATGCTGTGATAAAAGAAAATGACGGAATTCATATGCGATGGCCAAATAGTTATGCACGATTAGGATGGTGGGCTGAACCAGGCGGCATTGAATCGAATAAAAAATATGACGAGCAAACCAAAGGCATTCAACAGTTTTTTGATAATGCGTTTAATTATTTAAATTCAGATAAAAAAACAAAAGACATTCCTTACGATGCGATGAACGGGTTACAAAGTGGAGAAAAAACGTTGTTTGTAAACGCAAATGGTGAAAAAGAAATTACGGATATTATCTTATTCAAAAAGAAAAACAATATTAAAAAATTAGTCATTATTGGTGGCTATAATGCACATAAAATTGCCGATTTATTAAAAGAAAATAATGTTTCTGTTTTATTGAGAAGAGTGCACGACGTTCCAAACTCTGAAGATGAAGATGTAAATTTACCGTACAAAATTGCTAAAATCTTAACCGAAAAAGGAATCGTAGTTGGATTAGAAAATGCGGGCGATATGGAACGTATGCAAACAAGAAACATACCGTTTTATGCCGGTACTTGTGCCGCTTGGGGAATGAATAAAGAAGAAGCATTAAAATTAATTACATCAAACACTGCTAAAATTTTAGGAATTGATGCCAAATACGGAACCTTAGAAGCCGGAAAAAGCGCTACCCTATTTATTTCAGAAGGTGATGCATTAGATATGAAAACCAATAAATTATCTCACGCTTTTATTGATGGAAGACAAATTAGTTTAGAAAGTCATCAAACCGAATTGTACGAAAGATATAAAGGCAAGTTTGAAAGTGAAGGTTCTTCAAAATCGGAAGTAAAAAACTAAAATACAGAATATTATTTTCAAAGTCGCAAAGCACATCGTTTTGCGACTTTGTTTTAATAAATAAAAATGCTAAATTTGTACTATGAGAATCATTGATAACAATATAGAAAATGTAAAGAAACTTTGTACTTTGTATAATGTGGAAACTATGTATCTATTTGGTTCTGCCCTAAATTCAAATTTTAATAGCAAAAGTGATATCGATTTATTAGTCAAATTCAAGCCAATTGAATTAGCATATTATTTTGACAATTACATTAATTTTAAAGAAAATTTAAAAATAGTATTAGGTAGAAATATTGATTTAGTTGAAGAACAAAGCTTAAGAAACCCAATACTTATTGAATCAATAGAAAAATCGAAAGAACTAATTTATGGATGAAAGAATACTTAAATGGTTATATGATATAAAAATTTCAATTGATGAAATTGATATTTATTTTATAAATGAAGAAAAAGATTTTTTCAGATATCGAAATAACATAATGCTAAAACGAGCAATTGAAAGAAATCTTGAAATTATTGGTGAAGCTATTAACAGAATCATAACTCGTGATGAAATTTATATTGAAAAGATAAGCAATGCAAAATCTATAATTGGGTTGCGAAATCAAGTTATTCACGCTTATGATAACATTTCCGATGAAAATATTTGGTCTATCTTAATTAATCATTTACCAAAATTAAAAATAGAAATTGAAAATCTGATTCAACATTCAAAATAACTTGATTGAACTTTTATATTTATTTGTAAATTATATTCTAAAAATGAAAATCAAAAGTTTAGTAAAGACACTTTCTATTTTATCATATTGCTTAATTATTATTAATGGGAGTATTATAGCAATTCCATTTATATTATATTTGATTTCTGCTAGTATTTCGATATTTTATTTGGAAGGAATAAATCAATCAGTGTCTTCATTAATTGGAATTATAGGTTTAATCATAATCATAAAGAATTTTGAGGAAGAAACATTTAAAAGTATTTTTGTAAATTTTCTAGGATTTTTAATGCTTTTAGTGCCATTAATTGAAAGATTATCATCAATATCAATCGAATTATTTAATTATTTATCTTTTAAAATTCCTGTAATACTATTTGTAGTATTATTTTTTATCTATGTGCTTATTTCAATTTTTGATTATTATAAAAATAAAAAAATATTAAATTCTCAGCAACTTAGTCACTCAAAATGAAACAAATCACATCCATTCAAAATCCGTTTGTAAAAAACTTAGTTGTATTGCAAGACAAAGCCAAAGCACGAAAACAATCGGGAACGTTTATTATTGAAGGACAACGTGAAATTGAATTGGCTTTAAAAGGTGGTTATGAAATAGAAACATTACTTTTTTGTCCAGAATTATCTGGAAAATCTGAAAATCTGAAAATTGAAATAGCAGAACATCTCAAAATAGAAATTTCTAAAGAAGTCTATCAAAAACTGGCTTATCGCGATACAACCGAAGGAATTATAGCTATTGCGAAATCGAAATCATTGCAATTATCCGATTTAAAATTATCTAAAAACCCTTTAATTTTAGTCGCAGAAGGATTAGAAAAACCAGGAAATTTAGGGGCTTTATTACGAACTGCAGATGCGGCAAATATTGATGCTGTGATTATTGCCAATCCAAAATCGGATATCTATAATCCAAATATTGTACGTTCGAGTGTGGGTTGTTTATTTACAAGACAAATTGCTGTGGCGACTTCAGAGGAAGCAATTGCTTATTTAAAAGAAAACAACATAAATATTTATTGTGCGACTTTACAAGATTCAACCACATATCACTCACAAAATTATAACGAACCCACCGCTTTAGTTGTTGGAACAGAAGCCACCGGAATTACAGAGTTTTGGCGAAAAAATGCAACAAAAAATATAATTATCCCAATGCAAGGCAGCATTGATTCTATGAATGTTTCGGTAGCGGCGGCTATTTTACTTTTCGAAGCCAAAAGACAACGTAGGTTTTAATTGGTCAATTTTCAATGTGTCGATATGCCAATAAAAACAACACAGATTTAAAAAATTATTAAAATTTGTAAAATTTGTAAAATTTCTTAAATCTGTGTTTCAAAACTTTTAATCCAGCAACCATAATTTTTTAAAAATCTTTTTTGATATCTAAATTTTAAACACTATTTTTATGTTCTACAAAAATTGAATATGACAGAGATTGATTTAGAAGCGGAAAACAAAGCTATTGCCCAGGAATATAAAGAGTTACTTCGTATTAGTTATCAAAGTTTAACAGCTGAAGATAAAAAAATAATTCGTAAGGCTTTTGATATTGCCGTAGAAGCGCATAAAGATCAAAGAAGAAAATCAGGCGAAGCTTATATTTTTCATCCTATTGCTGTGGCTAAAATTGTAGCCTCACAAATTGGTTTGGGATCCACGGGTATTGCCTCTGCACTACTTCACGATGTGGTTGAAGATACCGACATTACTATTTCTGACATTGAAAAAATGTTTAATCCTAAAATTGCCAAAATTGTTGAAGGATTAACCAAAATTCCAAAAGTAAAAAACGACCAAGAAATTTCGCTTCAAGCTGAAAATTTTAGGAAAATGCTACTAACGCTTAATGATGACGTTAGGGTAATTTTAATTAAACTAGCCGATAGATTGCACAATATGCAAACTATGGATGGCATGTCTGACTACAAACAAGCAAAAATCGCATCGGAAACCTTATATATTTACGCACCATTAGCACATCGCTTAGGACTTTATAATATAAAAACCCAATTAGAAGATTTAGGTTTAAAATACACAGAACCAGAAGTTTATGCGGATATTGTTAGTAAAATTAAAGAAACCAAAGAAGAACAAGATACTTATATAAAATCGATTTCAGATATTTTAAGCAAATCCATGGCCTTAGAAGGTATCGATTTTATTATAAAAGGCCGACCAAAATCGATTTATTCAATTCGTAGAAAAATGAAAGTGCAAGGCGTAACTTTTGATGAAGTATACGATAAATTTGCGCTTAGAATTATTTACAAATCCAATCTTCACGATGAAAAATTCTTAGCTTGGAAAATTTATTCTGTGGTAACAGACCATTATAGACCCAGTCCAAGTCGTTTACGCGATTGGATTTCCTCACCAAAATCAACAGGCTACGAAGCGTTGCACATTACTGTAATGGGACCTTTAGGACGTTGGGTGGAAATTCAAGTTCGAAGTGAACGAATGGATGAAATTGCAGAAAAAGGTTACGCAGCGCACTATAAATATAAAAATAATACAACAGAAGAAAATAGCTTAGAAATTTGGCTAAATCAACTAAAAGAAGCGCTTGAAAATTCAAACAATAATGCCGTAGATTTTGTTGAAGATTTTAAACTGAATTTATACGCTAAAGAAATATACATTTTTACACCAAAAGGTGAAATAAAATCCTTACCAAAAGGAGCAACTACACTCGATTTTGCATTTAGTATTCACTCGGAAATTGGTGTAAAAACTCGAGGTACAAAAGTAAATGGAAAATTAGTGCCTTTAAATTACATCTTAAACAGTGGCGATCAAGTAGAAATTATTACTTCGCAAAATCAAAAGCCAACTATTCATTGGCTGGATTATGTTTCAACATCTCGTGCCAAAACTAAAATCAAGAATGTATTAAATGAAGATATTAAAAAAATTGGCGAAGAAGGTCGAGAAATTTTAACTCGAAAATTACGCCATTTAAAAATAACATTAACCGAAAATTCAATTAATGAATTGGTTAATTATTTCAAATTAAAAACGAGTTTAGATTTATTTTATCGTGTTGGGATTGGTGCAATTGAAAACCAACAACTCCGTGATTATGCAGCACAAAAAAGTAATACTTTGGTAAACTTTTTTAAGAAAACAATCAAAAGAGGTAATAGTGTTACTAATGATAAAAATCAAAAAAATAACTCTAAACAACAACTTGATTTACTAGTTTTTGGGGCCGAACAAAGCAAAATAGAATATAAATTTTCTCCTTGTTGCAGTCCGATTCCTGGCGACCTCGTTTTTGGTTTTGTTACTATAAACGAAGGAATAAAAGTGCATAAAATGGATTGCCCAAATGCCATAAGTTTACAATCTAATTTTGCTTACCGAATTGTTCAAGCCAAGTGGATTGATTCCACTCAAGAGGAATTTAATGCCATTTTAAAAATCACAGGAATGGATGTAATGGGTTTAACCAATCAACTAACCAAAGTCATTTCAAATCAAATGCATGTTAACATTCAAAGTATTAGTCTAAGTTCTGAAGCGGGAATATTTAAAGGGCAAATTACAGTATTGGTCCAAAATAATGTTATTCTTAAAAAATTAATTGAGAATATTAAAACTGTCGAAGGCATAGATAAAGTAACAAGAGTTTATAATACATAAAAATAGTATTATATAATTTATGAAGTAAATAAATGAGTAAATTATTTTTTTTACTTTTCACTAATCACTTTTTACTATATTTGCATTTCTTTCATTTAAACATAAAATGGGTATCAACCAAAACCAAGAAACGGTAAAAAACGTTTTTACAAAATACCTTGAAGAAAAAGGACATCGCAAAACGCCTGAACGTTATGCGATACTTCAAGAAGTATACGAAAATCAAGAACATTTTGATATAGAATCATTGTATATCAAAATGAAAAACAAAAATTATCGTGTTTCTCGTGCCACTTTATACAACACTATCGAATTATTGTTAGATTGTAAATTAGTTCGTCGCCATCAATTTGGGCAAAATCAGGCACATTACGAAAAATCTTATTTTGACAAGCAACACGACCATATAATTTTAACAGATACAGGAGAAGTAATTGAATTTTGTGATCCCCGTATTCAGCAAATAAAACAAACTATGGAAGAAATGTTTGGAATTGATATCGAAACACATTCCTTATATTTTTACGGAACAAAAAAGAATTAATAAATAGGGACAATTGTCCATTCAAAGCAAACAACACAATGAATGTAGATTTACTACTTGGATTACAATGGGGTGACGAGGGAAAAGGAAAAATCGTCGATGTATTAACTTCAAAATACGATATTATTGCCCGTTTTCAAGGCGGTCCGAATGCAGGACACACACTTGAATTTGATGGAATTAAACACGTTTTAAGAACCATTCCTTCTGGAATTTTTCATAAAAACAACGTAAATATTATTGGAAATGGCGTGGTAATGGATCCTGTTGTTTTTCAAAAAGAAATTGAAAGTTTAGAAAAATTTAATTTGAATATTAAATCAAAATTATTCTTATCAAGAAAAGCACATTTAATTTTACCTACACATCGTTTACTTGATGCAGCTTCGGAAGCTTCAAAAGGAAAAGCTAAAATTGGTTCTACTTTAAAAGGAATAGGTCCTACTTATATGGACAAAACCGGTAGAAATGGTTTACGAATTGGCGATTTAGAAATGGCTGATTTTAAAGAAAGATACCGTGCTTTAGCCGATAAACACGAAGCGATGATTGCTTTTTATGATGTAGATTTACAATATAATTTAGCAGAAATGGAAGCTGAATTTTTCGCAGCAGTAGAAGAATTAAAAACATTAACTTTCATTGATTCTGAAGAGTATTTAAACAAAGCTTTAAAAGCAGGTAAAACCATTTTAGCAGAAGGCGCACAAGGTTCTTTATTAGATGTTGATTTTGGAACATATCCATTTGTAACTTCTTCTAATACTACTGCTGCTGGAGCTTGTACAGGATTAGGAATTGCTCCAAACAGAGTAAAAGAAGTTTTCGGAATTTTTAAAGCGTATACCACTCGTGTAGGAAGCGGTCCTTTCCCAACAGAATTATTTGATGAAGTAGGCGCCAATATGGCAAAAATCGGAAACGAATTCGGATCGGTTACAGGACGTGCTCGTCGTTGTGGCTGGTTAGATTTAGTAGCACTAAAATATGCCGTTGAAGTAAATGGTGTTACCGAATTATATATGATGAAAGGTGACGTTTTATCAGGATTTGAAACGTTAAAAATTTGTACTGCATATACATACAAAGGAGAAGTTTTAAAGCACTTTCCATTTAACATTGAGCCGGAAAATGTACAACCAATTTATAAAGAAATGAAGGGCTGGCAAGCGGATTTAACAGGCATGACAACATATGAAGAATTACCATCAGAATTAAAGACTTACATCGAATTCATTGAAAAAGAATTAGAAGTGCCAATAAAAGTAGTTTCTGTAGGACCTGATAGAACTCAGACAATTACAAGATAATTTATACAATTTTGTTTTACTGAACTCGTTTCAGTATTCACACAATCAAAACCGCAGATTCTCAGATGATCCAAAATCTTAAATCTGCGGTTTATTTTTTTATCTATTAAAATCCGCAAAATCTGTGTACTTATCAAAAAAACCATAAAATATTCTTAATACGCATTCATTATTATACATTTTACTTAAATTTGACAAAAATTGAGAAATTGAAAAAATATTTATATGCTGTCGTTTTGGTATTTACCATATGGGTTGGAAATGCTCAAACTACAAATCAACCGATTACTCCTTCAAATCCTAATGGGATAAAAATTTTACATTCTGATTTTATCGATAAAAATCAAAATGAAATTCCTGGTGCCATTATTTTTACTGGGAATGTTCAAGTACAACATAATGGCGTATTAATTAATTGCAATAAAGCCTATCATTATACCGATGAAGATTATGTAAAAGCGTTTGGAAACGTAATATTAAACCAAGGTGATACTATTGTAATGAATAGCCGTTATGCGGAATATAACGGAAAATCGTTACAAGCGTTTGCAACTGGAAATGTAAATTTGCGTTCGCCCGATTCTAATTTAACAACCGATACCATTTACTTTGATAGAAATAAGCAAGAGGCTTTTTATAGAAGTTGGGGAACTATAATAAATAAAGAAAATACCTTAAAAAGTAAATCTGGAAGATACTATATAAACAACAAAAAATACGTTTTCAAAACAGCAGTAACAGTTGTAAATCCACAAGTAACTATTAAAACCAATAATTTAGAATTTTACGACAACTCAGGTCACGCTTACGTTTACGGTCCTAGTACGATTACAAGCAAAGAAAATGTGATTAATACTACAAACGCTTTTTACGATACTAAAAATGATGTAGGAAGGCTTTTAGATAAATCCAATATCGTTTATAACAATCGGAAAGTTGAAGGCGAGATTATCAATTACGACCGTAAGAAAAATTTCGCAAAAGCTACCAATAATGTAAAAATTACCGATACCATTAACAACATGATTGCTACCGGACATTACGCAGAAGTATATCGAAATATTGGCGGAACCAAAAAAGATTCGATGTATATTACCAAAAAAGCGTTAGTAAAAACATTAGTAGAAAAAGATACTATGTATTTACACGGAAAAAAAATATTGGTTACGGGTCCGCAAGAAGATAGAACCATAAGAGCTTTTAACAATGTTCGATTTTTTAAAACAGACATGAGTGGAAAATGCGATTCCATTCATTCAAATAATAAAACACAACTCACAAAACTTATCGGAAGACCTGTGGTTTGGAATGCCGACAATCAAATGACGGGCGACGTTATTCATTTAATAGGAAATAATAAAACCGAGAAATTAGATTCATTGAAAATACTCAATAATGCCTTTTTGGTTCAAAAAGATACTATAGGTGAAGACAATTTCAATCAAGTGAAAGGGCAATTTTTATACGGAAAGTTTAGAGATAACAAATTATACGAAGTAGATTTAATCAAAAATACAGAGAAAATTTATTTTATGTATAACGATGAAAATGAAATGGTTGGAATTGACAAAGGCGTTTCAAGTAGTATAAATATGCAACTAGAAAACAATAAAATTTTAGAATTAACTTCTTTCAAACAAATTTTAAGCGATACCTATCCTGATAAAGAATTTCCAAAAAACGCAAGGCGACTTAGAGGTTTTATTTGGCGAATAGATGAAAAAATTACTTCTTTAGAGAATATTTTTCCTGATGAAGAAAATGCCATCGACGAAAAAGTAAAAATCGAAACGAAGAAGAAAGAAAAAGAAGAGAAAAAACCTATGACCGTGCTAAAAGAAACTACGGATTATGGAAAAAAAGTAGGAAGTAAAAAGGATAAAGTGAAAAGTAAAAAGCAAAAAACTCAATCACCTTAAACCCTTAACCTAAAACCCAAAACCATGATAAAAGATTTCTTTAAATATCAAGCACAAACCTCTCCTCACCCATTAGCTATGGAAATTTCTTATGCTAAAGGTTCTTATATTTATGATACTTCTGGAAATAAATATTTAGATTTTGTTGCAGGTGTTTCAGCTTGTAGTTTAGGACATCAAAATGAACGTGTAAATACGGCTATAAAAGATCAATTAGATAAATATTCTCACGTAATGGTGTATGGCGAATATGCTCAACATCCGGCAACCGAATATTGTAAATTATTAGCCGAACATCTTCCCTATCCCTTAAAAAAAACATATTTAGTAAATTCTGGTACCGAAGCTACCGAAGGCGCTTTAAAATTAGCCCGAAGAGTTACCGGAAGAAGTCAATTTATTTCGTGTCACAATGCATATCACGGAAATACAATGGGAAGTCTAAGTGTAATGGGTTTTGAAGAACGCAAACAAGTATTTAGACCATTACTACCAGATGTCGATTTCATTACGTTTAATAACGAAGAAGATATCAAGAGAATTACAACAAAAACAGCGGGAATTATCTTAGAATCCATTCAAGGTGGCGCAGGTTTTATTCAACCTCAAAACGATTTTCTTAAAAAAGTTAGAGCGCGATGCACCGAAGTTGGTGCGATGTTAATTATTGATGAAATTCAACCCGGATTTGGTCGAACTGGAAAATTATTCGGCTTTGAAAATTACGATTGCATTCCAGATGTTTTAGTAATCGGAAAAGGAATGGGCGGCGGTATGCCAGTTGGCGCATTTGTAGCTTCTGAAGCACATATGGATTTATTATACGACAATCCGAAGTTAGGACATATCACCACATTTGGTGGACATCCTGTTATTGCAGCAGCTTGTTTGGCAACATTACAAGAAATAACTGAAACAAATTTAATAGCTGAAACACTAGAAAAAGAAAAACTTTTCAGAAAATTATTGGTACACCCTTTAATAACAGAAGTTCGTGGAAAAGGATTAATGTTGGCTGCCATGACAAAAAACACAACTATTACAAACGAAGTTATTTTACGATGTCACAAACGTGGCTTAATATTATTTTGGTTATTATTTGAAGGAACAGCCATCCGAATTACACCGCCACTAACCATTTCCAATCAAGAAATTGAAGAAGGTTGCCAATTATTATTGGAAGTTATGGATGAAGTTCAAACTTTGAATCTATAAAATTCAAGTAGTATTTTTTTAAACACAGATTTGAGTAATCTTAAAAATTAATATAATTTCTCAAATCTGTTTTGACTGATAACTGTATTTTAACTTAAATTTTGTTAATTAAATTGTTCAAAAGATACACTTGGCAAAGAAATTGCTAACACTAAATTACGTAATTTTATTACTGTAACTTTTAAAAAGTTGTTGCTATGAATATGAGCTATAATGAAGAAGAGGAAGAAAACAGTTTGTCACTTTCTAAATTCGAATCGATGCTAAAAACCAACAAAGTTTTTTTCTTTGATTCGGAAGAATTTGAAGATATTGTTTTACACTATATGGATACGGGACGAATCAATTTAGCAAAAAAAGCGCTACGATTGGGTTTAGAACAACATCCAAAATCTAATGGCTTGAAACTGGTACATGTTGAATTATTAATTTATGATGACAAAATTGAACAAGCCGAAAAAATCTTAAACGAAATCGCTTTGTTAGAACCTACTAACGAGGAAGTTTACATCCAACGTGCCAACATTTGTTCTAAAAGAGATCAACACGAAAAAGCTATTGAGCATCTGCAAATTGCGCTTCGCTATACAGATGATGAAGCCGATATATATTCAATGATAGGAATGGAATATCTATTTATGGATAGCTTAGAATTGGCCAAAGAAAACTTTATTTTATGTTTAGAGAATGATGAAGATGATTTTTCTGCCTTGTATAATGTAGTATATTGCTTTGATTTTTTAGATCAAAACCAAGAAGCAATTGTGTATTTAGAAAACTTTATTGACAAAAACCCTTACAGTGAAGTCGCATGGCATCAACTTGGGCGTCAATTTTATGCTTTAAAAAATTATGAGAAAGCCATTTGGGCTTTTGATTATGCTTGTATTATAGATGAAGGTTTTTTGGGTGCATTCTTAGAAAAAGCAAAATCTTTAGAAAAACTTCAGCACTATCAAGAAGCCATTGATTGTTATTTAGTCACAATTGAATTAGACGATCCTACTTCTTTTGCTTTTCTGCGAATTGGAAAATGTTACGAAAAACTAGGAAATACAGAACAAGCACTAATTTTTTACTTAAAAACCGTTCACGAGGATCCCTTGTTAGATAAAGCCTGGTTAACCATAACCGATTTTTACATCAAACAAGAGAATTACCAAAAATCATTATACTATATAAATAAAGCAATTGGAATTGATGGTGAAAACCCATTATATTGGAGAAGATATGCTTCTATTAATCAGTATTTAAATTTCTTTGAAGAAGCAGAAGAAGGATACAGAAAAGCTTTTGAAAACGGAGATGTAGCTTTAGATAATTTCCTTTTTTGGAGTGATGTGTTATACGTTTTGGGTGAAGTAAATGCTGCCTTCGAAATCTTAAATCAAGCTAAAGAATTGTATCCAAATGAAGCGGAGATTTTATATCGTTTAGTAGGCTTGTTTTACAACATCGAAGAGGAAACAAACGCCATCGAAGCATTGGAAACGGCTTTAACTACCGATTTTAATAAAAATTATATATTAAAAGATGCATTTCCACACGTTTGGGAATGTGAAACAGTACAAAACAGTATTAAAAAACATACTTTATAAGCCAATTCATGGAAATTATCGACTTTTTATTGCACTTCTTAAAAGATCCTTTAACCGTAATTACACAATTAATAGACCAATACAATACTCTAATTTATTTTATTTTATTTCTAGTTGTTTTTGTTGAAACTGGTTTTGTAATAATGCCACTACTGCCAGGAGATTCAATGCTTTTTGCTATTGGTGTCATTGCTGCAACTACCGGAAAATTAAGTCTGGTGATTATTATTCCATTGTTAATTTTAGCTGCGTTACTTGGTGACAATTTAAACTATTTTGTAGGTCATAAATTTGGAGAATTAATAAAAGAGAAAAAGAAAATTCTATTTCTTAAAAGAGAATATATTGAAAAAACAGAGGTTTTCTTTGAAAAAAATGGTGGAAAAGCAGTAATAATGGCTCGTTTTGTGCCTATTGTAAGAACTATTGCACCATTTGTGGCTGGAGCAGGAAGCATGAAATATAAAAATTACATTTTAAATTGTATTTTGGGTGCCGTACTTTGGGTAGCTGGAATAACCCTTTTAGGCTATTTTTTAGGGCAATTTGAGGTGGTAAAATCCAATTTTGAAAAACTAGTTTTAGGAATAGTTCTTATTTCTGTTTTACCAATTTTTATTAAAATTTTTAAATCTAAATTTAATAAAACGTAACAGAAATGAATTATAAATCACAAAAAAAACAGCGCAAGTTTGGGCTTATCGGTAAAAACATAAGTTATTCATTTTCAAAAAAATACTTTTCCGAAAAATTTATAAATAACCATTTTCACAACTGCGAATATGAAAATTATGACATAGAAAATATAAAAGAAATTACAGAAATTATTGATAAGACAAAAGGATTAGTTGGATTAAATGTAACCATTCCATATAAAGAAAGTATCATTCCTTTTTTAGATAAAATTTCAAAAAATGCAAAAAAAATAGGCGCTGTAAATTGTATTTCTATTTCAAAAAACAAAAAACTTAAAGGGTATAATACCGATTTTTATGGTTTTAAAAAGTCAATTAAACCTTTATTAAAAAGTCATCACAAAAAAGCATTAATTTTAGGAACCGGGGGCGCTAGTAAAGCGGTAGCTTTTGCTTTAAAAAAACTAAATATCGAATTTGATTTTGCATCTCGAAATGCTTCGGAATATGAAATTGGATACAAGGAAATAAATGCAGCTATATTTAATGAATATCAAATAATTATAAACACCACACCACTTGGAACATTTCCAAATATTTCTGAATCACCAAAATTAGATTATTCCTTATTTACATCTAAACATATTGCTTTTGATTTGGTGTATAACCCAGAAGAAAGTACTTTCTTAAAAAAAGCTAAAAAATCTGGTGCAATTACAAAAAATGGTTATGAAATGTTACTTAATCAGGCAGAAAAAGCTTGGTTAATCTGGAACAAATAACATTTAATTTGATATTTTAGGACAATTTCTTTGTACTTTCCCCCTCTTTTGGTATCTTCGAAGCCTTAACTTAAGCATTATAACATGTTAGAAGAATTGAATGATAGCCTGCAACAAGCAGATGGACAAGAAGAAGCAACTTCAATTGAAAACCACGCAACTATTTCAGAAGAAACTGAATTAGAAAGTCAAGTTTTGGAAGTAACTGAGAATGAATCGATTTCGGAAAAATCAGAAGAAGAAACAATCGTTTCTGCACAAGAAGAAATAGACAACAGTTTAGCTGAATCTAGCGAAGATGGTTCTATTGATTCTGATTTGGAGATTGAAGTAAAAGATTACGAACGTCTTTCTTTAGAAGAATTAGTTGACGAATTGGCTAATTTTGTAGGTCATGAAAAAGCCTTAGTTTTCAAAAATCAAATTGAAGATGTAAAAAAAGCGTTTTTAAATCAATTTCAGCAATTAATTGAAGAAAAAAGAGTTGCCTTTTTTGCTGAAAATGAAACGTCTACAGAATTTGAATATCATTCACCAATAAAAGTAAAATTTGATCAATTGTTAGATACTTTTCGTAACAAAAGAAATACAAATTTTAAAAATATTGAAAATCAATTAAAAAATAATTTTACAGAGAAAACAGCCTTAATAGAAGAATTAAAAGCATTAATTGCTAGTACTGATTCTAATATTTCTGAAATGTTTAAAAAATTCAACGACATTAGAGAACGTTGGAAAAACTCTGGAGCCATACCAAAAGACAAGTACAATTTAGTTTGGAATAATTTTCATTTTCATGTAGATAGATTTTACGAAATTGTTCATTTAGATAGAGAAATTAGAGATGCTGATTTTAAGAATAATTTAGAGCAGAAGTTAGAAATTATTGAAAAAGCAAAACTTTTAGTTGAAGAACCAGACTTAACTAAAGCTTTCAGAGAACTTCAATTATTACATCGCGTTTGGAAAGAAGAAATTGGACCTGTTGACAAAGAAAATAGAGAAAAAATTTGGCAAGAATTTAGCGAAATAACAAAAATTCTTCATGATAAACGCGAGGCATTAGCAGGACAATTTAAAGAAAAAGAGCAAGAAAATTTAACTCGTAAAAATGAAATTATTGCTGAAGTAAATGTATTAAGTACTGAAAAAGTTACTAATCATGGTGAGTGGCAAAATCAAATTGTAAAATTAGAAGCGTTACGCGATACATTCTTTAAAGCGGGACGTGTGCCAGCAGAAGCTACTGATGTTACTTGGAGTAATTTTAAAAATGCCGTTCGTGCTTTTAATGCTACGAAAAATTCATTTTATAAAGATATTAAAAATGAACAACATCGTAATTTAGAATTAAAATTAGCCTTAATTGAGAAAGCAAAAGCGAATATCGATACCGAAGATTTTGATGCTACTACTCCAATAATGAAGCAAATTCAAGAAGAATGGAAAAAAATTGGTCATGTACCAAGAAAACTTTCTGATGAAATTTGGGATACATTCAAAAAAACTTGTAATGCTTATTTTGATAGATTACACGAGTCAAGAAAAGAAGAAATCGGCGTAGAAGTTGAAGCGTTTGAAAAGAAAAAAGAATACTTAGAAATCGTTCGTGCATTTGAACTTGTTGGTGATCATAAAACAGATTTAGATGCTATTAAAGCTCATATTGCTGCATGGAAAGAATTTGGTAAAGTACCTCAAAATCGTCGTCATATTGAAGGAAAATTCAACAAAATTTTAGATGCTTTATTTGAAAAACTGAGCTTATCTAAAAAAGATTTTGAAATGATGAAATTTAGCAACCGTTTAGATCAACTTTCGGAAGGAAACGACCAAAGAGCGATTGCCAACGAACAAATTTTTATGAGAAGAAAAATTGACGAATTGAATAATGAAATCAACCAATTAGAAAACAATATTGGCTTTTTTAGTAACAACAAAAAAGGAGAAAATCCATTTTTGAAAGAAGTACAAAAAAATATTGAAAAAAATAAAGAGGAATTACAAACTTGGAAAGACAAACTAAAAAAGTTGAATAGTATTTAATTCTTTATACATTACTTTAAAAAGACTGCTAATTGCAGTCTTTTTTTGTTTTAAAAAGTATCAAACTTACAATTCATCCATAAAAAATTACAGTTGGGTTAGATATAATTTTACAAATACAATCTATGTTGCAACTTTGCTTCATCAAAATAAACAATGTAAACATTAAATAAAATTTATCATGACAAAAATCATCACATTTATCACAATTTTAATTTGTGGATTATTAACAGCTCAAACTACTTTTGAAAAAGAAATGAACAGAGCTTTACAAACATGGAAACAAGGAAAACCAGCAGAAGCAGTTACTCAATTTGAACAAATTGCTTCGGTTGAAAAAACAAATTGGTTGCCAAATTATTATATTGCACTAATAAATACTACTCGAGCTTTTAGTGAACAAGACAAAACAAAAATGTTGTTATTGATTGAATCTGCACAAAAAGCACAAGATGTTTGTAATAGTTTAGCTCTAGAAAATCCAGAAATTTTAGTTATTCAAGCCATGATTCATACTGCTAATATTGTTTATGATCCTATGACAAACGGACAAAAATTATCGGGTGATGTAATGTATATTTTAAATAAAGCGTACAAAATTGCACCTGAAAATCCTAGAGTTGTGTTTCAAAAAGCTTCGTTTGAAATTGGCATGGCACAATATTTTGGACAAGATTCAAAACCAATGTGTGCCCAAATTGAAAAAGCAATCGAACTTTTTGCTACTTTTAAACCAGAAACCGCTTTGCACCCAAGTTGGGGTTTAGATAGAGCAACAGTTGAATTAAAAAAATGTAAATAATTTACTAAAATGAAAACAATCTCCTATTTATTTCAAGCTATTTTAAAAGGATTAGTAGTGTCATTAGTAATATTTTTAGTGATAATTGGTACTCAATATTTTTTAGGTAGAATTGTAAAATTAAATGCAAATTTAGTTAGAGAATTTTCCTACTATGTTATTTATGGTGTAGTTTTATCAATCATCAATTCGACTTATTTCTATTTTTTAAATAAAAAATTGAATTGGGATAAGTTGATATTTTTAAAAAAATATAGAATCCTAATTGGGTTTATTGGAAGTGTTTTTATTACCATTTTAGGCATATTTTTCATTCGTTTTTGTATAAAAGTACTAATTGAAGGAAATTCTTACAAGTATTTTTTGGAGAAAGAAAATAAAGCACAATATCTATTTAGCCTACTTATCACTATAATTGTATCAATTGTATTTCATCTAATATACTTTTATAAAGCGTATCAAGAAAACAAGTTAAAAGAACAAAAAATCATTGCTGGAACAGCCTCAGCACAGTTTGAAAGCCTAAAAAATCAAATTGATCCGCATTTTTTGTTTAATAGTTTAAATGTGTTGAGTTCATTAATTGAGGAAAATTCAATTGCAGCGCAAAAATTTACTACTTCATTATCAAAAGTATATCGCTATGTTTTAGAGCAAAAAGACAAAGAATTGGTTTCGGTAACCGAAGAATTAACTTTTGCCAAAACCTATATGAATTTACTTTTAATGCGATTTGAAAACAGCATCACATTTGAAATTCCTGAAAACATTGAGAATGACGAAACAAAAGTTGTGCCATTATCCTTACAATTATTACTTGAAAATTGCATCAAACATAATGTTGTAAGTGAAAACAAACCGCTTCATATAAAAATTAGCATCGAAAATGATGCGTTAGTAGTATCAAATAATTTACAAAAGAAAGAGGTGTTATCAGGCAGAAAAGGTGTTGGATTAGAAAACATTGTAAATCGATACAGAATTCTAACCAATAGAAAAGTTTTAGTAGAAGTAAATGAAAATGAATTTAAAATAAGCCTACCCATATTAACCAAACAAATTTCAGTTATTGAAACCAACACCCTATTTTCAGAAAATGCTGCTTACGCAAGAGCCAAAAAACGTGTAGAAGAATTGAAAGGCTTTTACGGAAATTTGACTGCTTATTGCGTCGTAATACCAACATTGGCAATAATTAATTACAATACATTTTGGGGATTTCAATGGTTTTGGTTCCCGATGTTAGGTTGGGGATTAGGTGTTTCATTCCACGCGTTTGGCGTTTTCGGATATGGAAAATCATGGGAAGAACGAAAAATTCAAGAATTTGTAAATAGAGGAAAAAATAATAATTGGGAATAAAAAATTCAATATCAATAACAATTTCAATATCAATTTCAATAACAATTTCAATAACAATTTCAATAACAATTTCAATAACAAATTCAATAACAATATCAGTAACAATATCAAATTCAGTAAAAAATTATGGAAAATATAACTTCAGAACAAATTCGCTATGAGGAAGCGGTAAAACGAGTAAAAAAATTAAAAGGATTTTATACACACGCATTGGTATATTTGGTAATTAATATTATGTTAGTTATCTTAAATATTCAAAACTTAAATGAAGGTGAAAGTTATTTTCAGTTTAAGAATTTTATGACCGCTTTCTTTTGGGGAATTGGTTTATTGGCGCATGGTTTGTCAACATTTTTACCTTATATTATTTTAGGAAAAGATTGGGAAGAGCGTAAAATTAAAGAATTAATGGAAAAGGAAAAAGCGAATAAGTGGGAATAATATAATGTGTCAATTTGAAAATGTGCCAATTTGAAAATTTATAAATTATGAAAAACGAAAATATTCCCCCTTTGGGGGTTAGAGGGCTGAACATCATCATCATCGAAGACGAAAAACCAGCGGCCAGATTATTGCAACGTAAAGTGGAAAAACTTGGACTAAAAGTAACTAAAATGCTTCATTCTGTGGAAGAATCAATTGCTTGGTTTCAAAATAATTCGCATCCTGATTTGATTTTTCTCGACATTCAATTGTCTGATGGCTTATCGTTTGAACTATTTGAACAAATTGACATTAAAAGTGCGGTTATTTTTACTACTGCTTATGACGAATATGCGTTGCGTGCCTTTAAACTAAACAGTATTGATTATTTATTAAAACCAATTGACGAAGAAGAACTATCAGTTGCGATTTTAAAATTCAAAAATCAATTTCAAAAAAACACCATTTCTAATTTAGATTTTGATGCGATAAAACGTATGCTAATTAATCCTTTGGAAAAGGAATACAAATTGCGTTTTTCGGTGAAAATTGGTCAACAATTAAAAGTGATTTCCGTTGACGAAATAGAATGTTTTTATAGTGAAAATAAAGGCACTTATATTCATACATTAGACAATCGAAATTATTTAATTGATTCCACTTTAGAAGTTGTAGAAGCCGAAATTAATCCAAAAGATTTTTATCGCGTAAGCCGAAAATTCATTGTTCCGTTGAAAGCTGTTAAAGAAATTCTAATATATTCTAATTCAAGATTAAAAATTATTTTACCCACTTTCAAAAATGATGAAGTAATTGTATCCAGAGAACGCGTTAGCGATTTTAAAGAGTGGATTGGCTAATGAATAACTGTTTTTCTGATGCCAATCAAAACAAGTATGAATACTGAATATAAAATAAAAAAAGGTACAATGAATTCAATACCGTTAAACGTTAATAATATTGCAATAATAAGCAATTGAAATCCCAATCCGTATAGAGAAACTAAAGTCATAAACCAATTGGGAAACGTTTTGATTTTATACGCATTTGGGTCTAATAAATGAATGATTTTATCAAAAAGACCATAAACAACAGTATAAATTCCAAATAAAATAGTTACCGATTTTTGCGATTCACCTGGTAACGCTTTTGGCGTTTTGTACTCAAATATTTTACTGGTTGTATCGCCTCCAACCGATTTATTTCTTAAAATCACGTAATAATAATTGTATAAGGTGCCTTGTAATTGAATACAAATAAAGGCAAGTGATGCATACCAAATTGTACTATTTGACATGTAACAAATTGTCATGAAAAACATAAAATTTAAGATAATATCAAAAACACTATCTAAATATCTTCCAGAATAGGATGGTGTGTTTTTCAAACGGGCTAATTCTCCATCAGCGGCATCAATTCCTGATTTTAAAATGATGAAAAATGCTGCTGCTATATAATATTGGTTTAACATACAATAAATTGCAATTAATCCAGAAAGTCCGAATAATAAGGTAACATGAATGGGTGTAAAACGAGTATTTTTTAAAGAATTGGCCAAAAACGTACCAAAAGATCTTCCGTAATCTGATAAATCAAAAAATTTATCTTGAGTTGCTAGTTTAGACATTCATCAAATCTAAAGAACTGTGACAATATAGTCGGATTGCAAAAGTAATATTAATTTTTTGTTATTTTATTGTTTTCTAAAAGTAAATAAAATTGAACACTAAATAAGAATGTCGCCAAAACCAAATGTAAGGTTTGACTTCCGAAAGGGAAATCGACATACACCATAATCACTCCAGAAATAATTTCGAAAATTAAAATCCGAACCACCCAATTTACTTTTTCGAAACCCAATTGAAGATTTCTATTTCTAAGTAGTAAAAATAAATTTACCAAAAAGACGACAATTGAAAAACTGCGGTGAAAGTAGAATGTGATTTCGGGTTGTAACAACCAAAATGATTTTGGAACTCCCGATTTCTCTATTGTATCAATAAACTCACGAACATAAGTTCCTAAAACCACTTGAACAATCGTAAGAAGCAATACAATAATAAGCGTTATACTAAACTTTTTGTCATATTTTCTAATGCTATTTTTAGCTGAAACCACATAAATAACATACAACTGTAAAGCCACAATTAAAAAGGCAGTTAACATGTGAGTAGTAATTTTAACGGGACTTAATACCGAATCAACCACCGTTTTTCCTAACCAAGCTTGAAAACCCATCAAAACACAAACCAAAAAAGAATAGACAACTATTTTTTTGTTTTCTTTCCAATAACCAAAAGCGAAAATAAATGTTACAAAGCAGGCAATTCCAGCCAAAGCACCAAGCAATCTATTGATGTATTCTATCCAAGTATGTGCTGTATTAAAAATAGCATAATCGTGTTTGGTATAAGCTTCCCAATTAGTTTCTGAAAAAGAAGCAGCAGCCGTGAAATCTGATTTTGCTACAAGTAATCCTTCGTCTTTAATAATCACTTGACCTTTATCGTATACTTTATTAGGTGTAAATTCAAGTTCTTTTTGTTCTGTTGGCGGAATGTAATATCCAAAACACTTTGGCCAATCTGGACAACCCATTCCTGAGCCAGTCATTCGTACCAAGGCTCCAGCAAGAATTACTAAATAAACTAAAACTAATGCTGTTTTTGCTGTTGTAAGAAAATATTTTTTCATTGGTTAATAATGCAGTTTTTAGATTATTATGTATTAATTATACTTTTTTTAATCCCATTTTTTCAGCACGCTTTAGAACAAATTCTTTTGCAGCTTCGTATTCATTCTGAATTTCACCCTCTAAAATGGCCTCTTTTACGGCTTCTTTTAAAACTCCAATTTCACGACCTGGTTTTAATCCAAATAGTTTCATAATTTCCTCTCCAGAAATTGGTGGCTGAAACACACGAACTCTGTCCTTCTCCTCTACTTCAACTATTTTTTGACGTACAATTTTAAAATTATTGTGATATTTTTGAAATTTTTTACTGTTTTTGGTAGTGATGTCCGCTTCGCAAAGAATCATTAAATTTTCTATATCTTCTCCTGCATCAAAAACCAAACGACGAACAGCTGAATCGGTAACAATATCTTCAGCTATTACTATTGGTCTTGAACTCATCATAACCATTTTTTGCACAAACTTCATTTTCTGATTTAAAGGCATATGAAGTCTTTCGAAGATTTTTTTTGCCATTTTTCCACCTAAAAATTCATGTCCATGAAACGTCCAACCTTGCTTTTTGTTGAATTTTTTAGTGGGTGCTTTCCCGATATCGTGCAATAATGCCGCCCAGCGTAACCAAACATCATCCGTATTTGGGCAAATATTATCTACAACTTCTAACGTGTGGTAAAAATTATTTTTATGTGTATGCCCTTCTACTTCTTCGACATTGTTTAAAGCGGTCAATTCAGGTAAAATTAAATCTAATAAACCGCTTTGATACAAATGTAAAAAACCGATAGATGGTTTTTCTGATGACAAAATTTTGTTTAATTCATCTACAATTCGTTCACCAGAAATAATATTGATTCTCTCTTTATTTTTTGCAATTGAAGTTAACGATTCGCTTTCAATTTCAAAATTTAATTGGGTCGCAAATCTAATGGCGCGCATCATTCGTAAAGGATCGTCAGAAAAAGTAATATCTGGATTCAAAGGCGTTTTTAATAGTTTGTTTTCTAAATCGGCAACCCCATTAAATGGATCCACTAAGTCTCCAAAATCAACAGAATTTAGAGAAAAAGCCATCGCATTAATGGTAAAATCCCTGCGCTCTTGGTCATCTTTCAAAGTTCCATTTTCAACTAAAGGATTTCTGCTATCATGTTTATATGATTCTTTCCTTGCGCCTACAAACTCAATATCCATTTCCTTATAACGTAACATAGCAGTTCCGTAGTTTTTAAAAACTTGAACTTTAGGTTGGTTTGGAAGTAATTCTGACACTTTTAAAGCTAATTCAATACCGCTTCCAACAGCAACAATATCGATGTCTTTTTTATGATTTCTATTCAATAAAATATCGCGTACAAAACCACCAATCACATAGCATTCCAAGTTTAGTTCTAGTGCTGCTTGTGATATGATTTTGAATATTTTATTTTCTAAATGTTGTTTGTAATTCATTTGTTAATTAGTCAATTTGACAATTAGCCAATGTGCCAATATCATAGCAAACAAAATTATTAGCTAATTGACAAATCAAAATATTGGCACATTTTATTTGCGAATCACCTTTACCTGACTATTTAGTGATAATTTGATAATTGCCGATGGTTTTTTGCAAACTTTATCGTGATGCAAATTTACAACATAGTCGACTCCTTTTATAATTTCTGGTGAAATTTCTTTGAAATTCATCGGTGTGGCGTTTCCAGAAATATTTGCAGAGGTGGAAACCAATGGTCTTTTCATACGTTCCATTAATTTAAAGCAAAATGGTTCTTTTACTAATCTGATTCCTAAAGTGTTATCTTCTGCGATTATATTTTTAGCTACATTTTTTGGTTGATCCAAAATTAAAGTCGTTGGACGTTCAGAATGGTCCAAAATTTCCCAAGCTACTTCTGGAATTTTCGCAAAAACATGGTACATCATTTTTTCGCCATTCATTAAACAAATCATACTTTTGCTTTCTTCTCTTTGTTTCAACGTATAGATTTTTTTTACAGCATCTTCATTAGTGGCATCACAACCAATTCCCCAAACGGTATCTGTTGGATATAATATAATTCCACCATTTTTAATGACTTCGTAGGCGTTGTGAATTTCGGTGTTGATTGATACCATTATGGAATTTTAATAAAATCTAGATTATAATAAATCAAAGTTCCCTCAGTTGTGGTATATAAAATAAAATTATAATCATTAATGGTTTTCATTACTGTATACGAACATTTTGGTATCATTCTGTCATGAGTTTCAACCATAATTATTTTAGTTTTTGGCAACCAATTTTCATAATTACTTTCAAATAATTGTTTTTCTGCACCTTCAATATCAATTTTTAAAACATCAATTGTTTCCCAATTTTTGGAAGTCATTATTTCATCTAAAGTAATTGAGGTACTATTTGCCTCTTCTGGATTGGTTGTTTCTACTATTTGAAAACTATTTGTAGCATTGTAGTGATCGGTAATTTTAAAGAAAGCCTTTTTGTTAAAAAGAGCATTGTGTTTAATTTCGAAATTAGTAAAATTTGCCGTGTTTTTTTGTATTGCTAAAATATTATTATCTTCAATTTCAATGGCAACAATACTTGCTTTTGGATATTTCATTCTAAAAAACAATGACGCTAAACCAACATTTGCTCCCGCATCTACAATTGTTTTAGGAACAATTGGCAAAGTAGTATTATATAAACTTGATAAAAATATTTCTTCAAATGTTTCTGTATCTTTAGTATCTTTTCGTAAATATATTTTTCTTCCTAAATTAGAAAGATTAATTTCTTCTTTATTATTTTTTAATCCGAAGTAAAGAGATAAAGCGTCTTTTAGAGAAAAATGATTTTTTAATAATCTAAGTTTTGCTAACTTTTTTAACATGATTTGTGATTTTTAAGTTTATTTTTAGTTTAATTGTCTTTTGTTTAAAATTTTATCTGTGTAATTTAGAAAAAATGCCGATATCGGATATTTTTTCTTCATATTTAATTTGTAGTTTTCAACTAAGTTACAAATTTTAGATAATGTATTGTTAAAAACGTCGCTACTTACATCAAATTGAGCTAATTTTTTATTATTATTGTAACCCGTACATAATCTTTTTATTCTTCTTTTAAATTCAAAAAAAGTTATTTCATAATTAGTTAAATCTAATAAATTTAATAGTTCAATTTTACTTTCCTCATCTGATTCATATATAATCCCACCAACTTGTTGAGCATCATGAAGCCTGTAATAAATATATTTCTTTGGCAAGAATGAAAATTGTCCTTTAGAACAAGCAACCCTTGCAATCCATTCATCATGATGAAAATTTGGAATTAACGGAAAAGGTACACATTCGTTTATGAATTTACTTCTTATAGCCATCGTTGCACCTGTGGCAATATTAAAAAAACAAGAAATTAAATAATAATAATCAAGATGTATTTTTTTGTCAATAAATAATTGAGGAACATCCCAAACAAGAAAATCTTCTATTAATTCAGAGTTTTCATCTATACAATTACCATTAGTTGCCACCACACTTGTTTGAGGATTTAACTCAAAATGATGAACGATATCTGCAACTTTTTCTGGTAACCAAATATCATCTTGGTCGGAAAGAAAAATTACATCACCAGTACACAATGAAATGGCTTTTTCAAAATTTTTTACACTTTTCAAATTTACATCATTAATATGAAACTTAATAATATTTGGAAATTTACTACAATACTGGTAAATAATATCGTGAGTTCCATCGGTTGAAATATCATCACAAATAACAATTTCATCAACTGGTTTTGTTTGATTTAATATTGAATCTAATTGTTCTACAATATATTTTTCACCATTATAAGTGCAAAGTGCAACAGATACTTTCATTTTTTTAACTCTTATTAAACGTTAATCGATTTTAAATAAAATTAATTTATTAATTATTTATGTTAATAAAAGGTTCAATTTTAAACATATAATTAAACCAATTTGAGAAACTATATTTCAATTTAATCGTTTCCGGAATAGAAATATATTCTGATTTTACAAATTCAATTAAATCGGCTCTATCATCATCATAAACAAAAATATTTTGTGGATTATAAAAATCCATAGATTTAATAATTTTATTTGTAGTAATCATTTTTTTGTTATATCCTAGAGACTCGAATGCTCTAAAAGACAAGCCCGTATGCAGATCTTTATGAGCTAAATCGATAATTATTTTTGATTGAGACAAAATTTCTAAATTATCATAATAGGTTAATGATTTCTTCAGATAGGTAATGAATTTATATTTTTTCAAATGCTTTTTTGGTGAAGTGGCTAACAATACATTAATTTTCAATCCCATACTTTCTAACTCCGAACACATACGAATCAAATCTTGCGTTCTACTGTCGTAAGAACCAATAAAATAGACATCATATTTAATCTCATTTTTAAATAAATTGTTGTAACAATCAAAATAAAAATTTGTAGTGTAAGACAATTTTTTTGAATTGCTTTCGATATCGTTTTTATCAAAAACGTAAAATTCATCAAAAAAATCAACAGTTTCTATAACTTCGGGGAATCTTGACATACCATCCCATTGATAAGCAACCATTTTTCTTGATTTTGTTTTAGCTTCTTCAAGTACTTTTAAGCTGAATTTATCTGGTCTTATGACTAACGTATAATCAAAAATTGTTTTTTGTTGTTTTAAAAAAATTAAGTTTTTATTTTCTTCATAATTTCTTGTCAATTGCCTTTTAAAACTTTTATCATTTTTAAATACTTTTTTATAAAAATTTACTAATTTGTCTTTAAAGTTTTTGTATTTAAAATCATCATTAACAACTAAAACAACTTTATAGTTTAAAAATTCCAAATTATCTTTTACCGAATTGCAAATTTTAACATCGGAAGTCATCATTACCAGAATTGTTTGTTTAATCATAATTGAAAAATATTTTTAATAAAATTATTTAAACTATATTTTTTTATAATAGCATTTGAAAAATTCTCTTTATTAAATGTTACTTCATTAAGTTTGTGCAAATCATCTAAATAAATAATTTTTCCAGAATCATAAATATCGTAAAAAATTATTGACTTATTATTAGTTATTACATTTTTTTGTAAACCTAAAGCTTCAAAAATTCGGAAACTTAAACCCGATTGATTATCCCGAACTAAATCGACAATAATTTCACTTTCATCATACATTTTTAAGGTTTCATTTTGAGTAAATCTTTTCTTTTGGAAAATTATATTCTTGTTTTTTCCTAAAAATAATTGCTTCAATTTATTGATGAATGCTTTTTTTCCGATGGCATAAAAAATAAAAGATTGCTGTTGCTTTTTTAAGTGTTCAGCAAAATTGTTCAAAAATTTCAATCTATTATCTATTGAACCTATATACACAAAATTTTGCTTTTGTATGGCCGCTTTTTCAGGTGTATCAAAATAAATATAATTAGTAGTTTCTGAAAATCCATAAGTTAAAATATCCGCTTTATCAAATGAAAATATTTCATCAAAAACACCCTCTAAAAGATGCTTTACTGGACATCTCGAAACACTATCGTACAAATAAGCAATGTATTTATCAGTATGTTTTTTAATTTCTAGATGATATTCTAAATCAATTAATTCTGGATTAATTACTAAAATTTGATTTTGAAAGCCGCTTTTTTCAAGTTGTTTAAGAATATAATCTTGGCGTTTTTTAAGTTTGGGGTTTTTACCTAAAAATATTTTAGATAAACTATTTAAAATACGTTCCCAAATGTTTTTATATTTGAAATCCCCAATTTTTATATGAAAACTTTCTATTCCTTTTTTTTGTAAAGCGATAACAATATGGGCATCATAATTCCAATGATCAAAACTAATTACGGCAATTTTATGCGACATACATACATTTTAAAAAAAACAAAGATATTGTTTTTTTAAAAGATTTCAATTAAATTTGCTAAATCAAATTAAACCAATGGATAAATCGATAGTAAGCTTAATTAAAAATTTTGAAACCGAAGGCGATTTATTAGTTGCAGGAAAAAGGAATATTATTAAAACATTTCCTTATAATTCTATTGTTTTAAATATAAAATCGTTTAAAATTCCGATATTTATTAATGGAATAATTTATAGATATTTTAGAAAATCAAAAGCCAGAAGATCTTATGAATTTGCTACGATTTTAAAACAAAAAAACATTGGAACTCCTAATCCAATTGGGTTTTATGAAAACAAAAACTTTTTCCGACTTTTAGACAGTTATTATGTTTGCGAACACCTGTATGCCGATTATGTTTTTAAAGATTTGTTTGTTGTAAATAGCCCTGATACCGATGCTATTTTAAAAGAGCTTGCCCATTTTTGTTTTCAACTACATGAAGCGGGTATTGAATTTAAAGATCATTCTCCTGGAAACACTTTGATTAAAAAAAATGAATCCGGTACTTTTGATTTTTTTCTTATCGATTTAAATAGAATGCGATTTCATAAAGAAATGGATTTTAAGTTACGAATGAAAAACCTTTGTAAATTAACACCCTCAGAGTATATGGTTCAGATAATCAGTACTGAATATGCTAAATTATATAAAAAACCAGAAGAAGAAGTATTTAAATTAATGTGGCATTACACGGATGCTTTTTTTAAAGGTACCGCTAAAAAAAGAAATATGAAACAAAAATTAGGACTATGATAAACAAACTTTTTAATAATCAAAAATTTATAGTTACTATTTGGATTTTATTGGCATTAATTACTTCGGTAAAACAATATTTCATAAACAAAATCAACAATTATCTTATCTTTAAAAATGTTTTTTATAATACCATAGAACAAAAATCATTATATGCAACTTATCCAAATTTATATTTTGATCACAACCATTACGGCCCTATTTTCAGCCTATTTATTGCTCCTTTTGCTTTGATGCCAGATTTTTTAGGTACGGTTTTATGGTGTGTGTTTAATGCTTTATTTCTAGTTTATGCCATTCGTCAGATAAATCTAGAAAGCTCTAAAATTAACTTAATTTTATGGATTTGTGCTCATGAGTTTTTAACGGCTATTTTAGGACAACAATTCAATCCTATAATGACTAGTATTATTATTTTGTCTTATGTTTTAATTGAGAAAGAAAAAGATTTTTGGTCCGCTTGTCTAATTATTCTAGGTACATTCATAAAATTATATGGCATCGTTGGCTTGGCTTTTTTCTTTTTTTCAAAAAATAAAATAAAATTTATAAGTTCATTGGCTTTTTGGTCAATTGTATTTTTTGTGTTACCAATGGCTATTTCTTCTCCAGAATTTATTATAAATAGTTATTCGGAATGGTTTGCTCGATTGGTGGAAAAAAACAATGAAAATACTTCCTTTGATTCTATGCAAGATATTTCAATTATGGGAATGGTCAAGAAAATATTAAATATGCCCAATCTTTCAAACTTGCTGTTTTTAATTCCTGGATTAGTACTTTTCGGATTACCTTATTTAAGATTTAATATGTTTTCGAACAAAAAATTTCAATTATTATTATTGTCATCTGTATTGATTTTCACCGTTATTTTTAGTTCAGGATCTGAAAGTCCGACTTATATTATTGCATTTGCAGGTGTTGCCATTTGGTTTGTAATACAAGAAGAAAAAACAAAATGGACCTGGTTTTTGTTTATATTTGCTATGTTGTTAACCAGTTTTTCACCTTCAGATTTATTTCCGAAGTTTATTAAAGAAACGTATGTAAGACCTTATAGTTTAAAAGCGTTACCTTGTGTGTTAATTTGGTTTCAAATTATTTACGAATTGCTGACATTAAAAAAAGAATCAAATTCATCCATTGCTTATGATTAAATCCATTGCCATAGTGATACCTTCATATAATGAAGCAACAAATATTGATGTTTTAATACATGCGTTAAACGAAACCATTAAAAATATAAATTATACTTTTAAATTTATTTTTGTGGATGATGGCTCAAGTGATAAAACCGTTGCTATTTTGAAAGAAAAATCAAAGGAACATCAGCATGTTTTTTATTTAGAATTATCTAGAAATTTCGGACATCAAAATGCCCTTAAAGCGGGTATAGATTTAGTAAAAAATGATGCAGACGCAATTATTTCAATGGATGGCGATATGCAACATCCTCCAAATATAATTCCAAAACTTATTGAAAAATGGGAAGAAGGTTTTGAGGTAGTGTACACCATTAGAGAAGAAGATAAAAAATTAGGTTTCATAAAAAACAAAACATCTAATCTGTTTTACGGCTTAATGAATAAGTTGTCAGAGATTAAATTTGAACCTGGAACAGCCGATTTTAGGTTAATAGACAAAAAAGTAGCTCAGGTTTTTTCGGATTTTACTGAAAATGAATTATTTATTAGAGGTATTATTAATTGGGTAGGTTTTAAGCAATTTGCCATACATTATGAACCAAATGAAAGATATTCAGGTAAAAGCAAATACACTCTAGGAAAAATGATGCGTTTTGCGGTTCAGGGGATTACTTCTTTTAGTACGAAGCCACTTTCAATGGCAATTATTTTGGGTATCTGTTTATCTGTAATGGCATTTATCTTTTATATTTCATATGTATTGTATAGCATATATTATGGACATGTAATTTCTGGTTGGGCTTCAGTAATAACAACAGTTGTTTTCTTTGGAGGTTTAAATTTAGTTGTATTAGGAATTATTGGTGTTTACATTGGTAAATTATTTATGCAATCTAAAGGAAGACCAAATTATTTAATTAGCAGTACAAATTACAAATGATTTTACTTAGTTTCGATATAGAAGAGTTTGACATGCCTTTTGAGTACGGTAAAGATATTTCAATTGAAAATCAAATTGCCGTTTCCGAAAATGGAACGGAAATCATCTTAAATTTATTACAAAAACATCAAATTAAGGCTACGTTTTTTTCTACGGTAGTTTTTGCTGAAAAAGTACCTCATTTAATAAAACGAATTATAAATGAAGGGCATGAATTAGCATCACACACCTATTATCATAGTAATTTTGAAGTGGTACATTTAAAACAATCCAAAGATGCTTTAGAAGCACTTTCAAATTCTGAAGTTGTTGGATTTAGAATGCCTAGAATGTATCCTGTAGATGAACGAGAAATCGAAAATGCTGGCTATTTATATAATTCATCAATTAATCCAACATTTTTACCTGGAAGATATAATCATTTAGACAAACCCAGAACCTATTTTAAATTACACAATGTTTGGCAAATACCAGCATCTGTAAGCCCTTTAGTTCGATTTCCTTTATTCTGGCTATCTTTTCATAATTTACCTTTGAGTATTTATAAATTTTTAGCAAAATGGACATATAAAAATGACGGATATTTAAATATCTATTTTCATCCATGGGAATTTACTCCATTAGATAATAAAACCGCCTATAATTTTCCTAAATATGTTAGTAAAAACACTGGTGAAGCCATGACGGAAAGATTAAGTAGTTTTATACATGCCATGAAAGAAAAAAAATATATATTTGGTACTTTCAAAGAATTTTTAATTCTAAAAAATTTAAAATAATCTTTTTGAGTACAATTTCGATAATACTAACTACATACAATTCTGAAACTTGGTTAGAAAAAGTTTTATGGGGTTACACTATGCAATCCTATTCCGATTTTGAATTGATTATTGCCGATGACGGCTCAAAAAAAGAAACGAAAAATTTAATTGAAAAATTTCAATCCGAATTTAAAAATCCTGTAATTCATGTTTGGCAAAAAGATGAAGGATTTCAAAAAACTAAAATTTTAAATAAAGCTATTATTAAAGCGTCTTGCGAGTATATTTTATTTTCAGATGGAGATTGTATTCCACGTAATGACTTTGTTGCAACCCATTTAAAACACATGAAAAAAGGAAGTTTTTTATCTGGTGGCTACTTTAAATTAAATGATTTTGTTTCTAATTCGATTTCCGAAATTGACGTTAAAAATCAAAGTTGTTTTCAGTCTAAATGGCTTTTAGAAAATGGTTTGAAATGGAATTTTAAATTAATAAAATTAACAAAGAATTCGTTTTTTGCCTATTTTATGAATTGGATAACACCTACAAAAAAAACATTTAACGGACACAATACTTCTTGTTTCAAAGAAGATTTAATAGCTGTTAATGGATTTAATGAAGATATGAAATATGGCGGATTAGATAGAGAAATTGGCGAACGCTTATTTAATAATTACATCAGAAGCAAACAAATAAGATATAGCGCCATTTGTTTACATTTAAACCATAACAGAAATTACGCCACAAAAGATAATTGGTTAAAAAACAATTACATAAGGCAATTTAACAAGCAAAAAAAAGTGACTGCTATACAAAATGGTTTATCTAAATATTTGAACAATGAAACATAAAATTTCAATATTTATTATAACGTATAACGAAGCACATATCATTTCAAAATGTTTAGAGAAATTAAAAACATTTGATGAAATTATTGTTGTAGATTCTGGAAGTACTGATACTACAGTTTCTATATGTGAATCATTTGGTGCAAAAGTAATTTTACATAAATTTGAAAATTTTGGATCGCAAAAACAATTTGCATTGGAACAAACTACTCATAATTGGGTTTTATCTTTAGATGCTGATGAAGTATTGTCTGATGCATTAATTTCGGAAATACAGAACATAAATCACCAAGAAAATGTAAAGGCATATACTATTCCAAGAACGCATGTTTTTTTAAATAAAGTTTTTAAAAATGGTGCCGAAACTAAACGTCCAATTTTAAGATTGTTTGATAAAAATTTCGGCAAATTCACTCCAAACATAGTGCACGAAACCATTGAAATAAAAGGTTCGATAGGAAAATTAGAACAAGAAATGCTACATTATACAGTATTTGACATAAATACCGCCATACAAAAACAAATTAAATATGCGTTGTTAGGTGGAGAATTGCTTTACGAAAAAAAGAAAAAAAGTAGTGTTTTAAAAATAATTATAAAATTTCCGTTTGATTTTATTAGATATTATTTTTTGCAACGCAATTTTCTAAATGGGTATGAAGGTTTTACCTGGAGCATGTTTGCCGCATTTAGCAATTATCTTAAATATGCTAAGTTGAAAGAACTTTCTGATAACAATTTATAATATTTCTTGCAATTTCTTCATCATTAAATTGTTGCACAAACTGCCATCCCTCCTCTTTCATTTTTGAAGCAAGTGACGAATCTTGTAAAACAAGTGCTATTTTATCAGATAAATCTTTCACATCAAATGGAGAAATGTATAACGAACTTGGCCCAGCTGCTTCTGGAAAAACGCCGCCTTTTGATGTTATCACCGGTGTTTTTGAATATAACGCTTCGATTATAGGAATACCAAACCCTTCAAATAGAGATGGATAAACAAAAACTGTCGCTAATTGATAAATAATTGCTAAGTCTGTTCTAGATAAACACTTTAAAAAATGAACTCGTTTTTCTAATTTATTTTCAATAATATATTGATGGATTTTATCCGTATAATCTGTTTTCTTTCCAATCAAAACTAAATCGATATCTAAGTTTATAATTGCTTTTACAATAGTTAGCGCATTTTTTCTTTCTTCTATTGTACCCACGTTTAAAACAAATTTTTGAGGTAAATTGTGTTTTTTGGAAACAAGTTGCTTATCTAATTCTGAATAATCTTTTTTAAAGACATCTTGACATCCTTGATAAACTACTATTATTTTACTCGCATCAATATTTAAAAACGAAATAATATCTTTTTTGGTTTGTTCACTAATTGCTATAATTAAATCGGCATTATTGGCTGCTTTTTTAAACTTATAAAAATGAATTTTCCTATCAAAAAAAGAATACAATTTAGGATAACGCACAAAAATTAAATCGTGAATAGTAACAATAGATTTTATACCATTTTTAGCTAAACCAGCTGGCAATTCACCTGAAAGCCCGTGATATAAAATAATTTCATCCTTAACTAAATCTTTAACAACCGTATTTTGTCGCCAATAATTTTTAAATTTTTGATTAAATTTAGAAATCGGATTTCTCTCGAATATATTGGTATTATTTGATACAAAAAGCGTTTTTTTAAACTTTTTAGGATTATACAAAAAATAGTTGTTGTCAGGAAAATAATTACTTAAAATCCGAACTAAATCTCGACTATAATTACCCAATCCCGTTTTATTATGAAAAACTCGTTTTGCTTCAAATCCGATATTCATTTAACTACAATTAAAATTTAAAAAATCATGTAACTTGTCGTAAAAGTAATTGGGTTTAAATTTACTGTATTTTTTAAATAAATCGCCTTCTTTGGGCAATTCATTTGCGTAATCATCATAATGAACAGAAATGTTTGTGGTAGTGTTTTCAAACAAATTCCAATCTGTCTTTTCTATACCTGGAGAATAAATACTAAAAGTTGGTATCTCTAATGCTTTTGCCATATTTGCAGCGCCTCCTTCATTGCCGATTAAGGCTTTGCAATGATATAAAATTGTTAGAAATTCACGTAAATCGTCTTGAAAAAAATCAATGAATATTTTATTTTTCGTAGTTTCATTACATAAATTATATATTTCAATTGCCTGATTTTTTTGCCACGGTAAGTAATTAAACAAAATTTGCACTTCTTTTTGAGCCACAATATAATCTAAAACTTCCGCCATATATTGCAATGGATAATTCTTAATATCCTGACTGCCTAAAGCGCTAATCATAAGTATCTTTTTAGAAATATCAATTTTTGCTTCAACTAATTTTTGCTTACCGCTATTGATTTCTTCTTCAGATAAAAATATTTTTGGAGCGATTAAATTAAAATCAATACCAAATGGTTTTAGTAAAGCCATTCTGTGTTCGATGGCTTTGGATGCGTTTGATTCTGTAGTAACATTTCTATTAATTACATCAGATAGAAGTAATTTTGAATACCCTTTTTCAAATGAAATTGTTTTTTTAGCACCTGAAAACCAAGCTACTATCACGCTATTTGGTTTGCCATAAGCATCAATAACTATGTCGTATTTTTCTTTTCTTATTTTAAATAAAAAAGCAAGAAAAGCCAATTTTCCTTTTCTTGATTTTTCATCAAGAACTACTATTTTATCAATGAATTTGTTGTTCTTTACAACGGCGTAACTATTTTCGTATACTAAATAATGTAATTCAGCATTTGGAAAACGCTCTTTAAGTGCTTCCAGAATGATAGTACTTGTTAGTACATCTCCAATTCTTTTTTTCTGAATTACTAAAATTTTCATTATACCGCTACGTTATATTCGCGTAAAGCATCGTTTAAAGATGTTTTTAAATCTGTAGAAGCTTTTCGTTGTCCGATAATTAAAGCGCAAGGCACTTGAAAATCTCCAGCAGGAAATTTTTTAGTATACGTTCCAGGAATTACAACAGATCTTGCAGGTACAACTCCTTTGTATTCAATTGGTTCAGATCCCGTAACATCGATAATTTTAGTAGAAGCCGTTAAACAAACATTTGCTCCTAAGACCGCTTCTTTTTCTACCCTCACACCTTCAACAACTATGCAACGGGAACCAATAAATGCACCATCTTCAATAATTACAGGTGCTGCTTGTAAAGGTTCTAATACGCCACCAATGCCTACTCCTCCACTCAAATGTACATGCTTTCCAATTTGTGCACAGCTTCCAACTGTCGCCCAAGTATCTACCATTGTGCCTTCATCTACGTAAGCACCAATATTTACATAAGAAGGCATTAAAATTACACCTGATGAAATATATGCCCCATGACGAGCTACTGCATTTGGCACAACACGAATACCTCGTTTAGCATAATTTCGCTTTAACGGAATTTTATCGTGATATTCAAAAATACCCGCTTCCAATGTTTCCATTTTCTGAATTGGAAAATACATTACAACCGCTTTTTTAACCCATTCGTTTACTTGCCATCCATTAGCAACAGGTTCTGCTACACGAAGTGAACCAGTGTCTAATAAATTAACCACTTCTCTTATGGCGTTTTGTGTAATTTCTTCTTGTAATAACTCGCGGTTATCCCATGCGTTTTCTATAATTAATTGTAAATTTGTCATACTACTATTTTTAACAAAGATAAAGTTTCAAATTAGTAATACAAATAAAAAATCCTGCTTTTAGCAGGATTAAAATATTATTGGCAAGAATTACTTAAATGTTTTCTTTTTGTAATTGCTGGTCGTATTCCATTACAATCAGGTATATCATTAAAATTATAATATCCATTTGTCTTTTGAATTGCCGGAAGAACATCAAAAAGTTCGTTTTTAGTAAGTTTTCCATCATTATCATCATCAAAATCAGCATAATCTGGTTTGCCGTCACCATCGGTATCTAGTGGTGTGCCTGATGCGGGTCCGCCATATTCGTCTTTAGATAAAATTTTATCCCCATCATGATCTTTGTATCTTACATTCATTAGTTTAAAAGTAAAAATAATTGGTGTATATGAACCAATAGTTCCTGGACTTTGACTGTAATACGCCAATCCAGAAGGAACAAACATTATACCTGCACCAAAATTATTATAAGTAATTGTTCCATCAGTATTTATAGTTTGTCCATTAGAAGATTTAAATTCTGGGAAAACTTCTTGCCAACCTTGAATTACATCTTGCAGTTCAAACCATGTAGGACTTGAAGCCGCATCAAAACTACTTAAATCCGTTTTGTATCCTTTATAAGCTGTAAAAACAGAATCTAATCTAGTTGGGTTTGAACCTAGACCTTCATTAAGTTTTAAGTAATATAATTTATGATTTACACCTTCTTTTGAAATAGTTTTAAATTTTAAAGGTTTCGCAGGATTATTTTGACTTACGGAAGTATCTAATGCATCAAATATTGGGGTTCCAGGTGTTGTTGCAGAAATTTTTGTAAAAGTTACATTATAATTAGCATCTACAGTAATGTAATGCGAGTCCATAAAATCCTCAATTTTAGTAATATCTTCATTATAAACCTCTAAATAAGGTCTTGACTGGATTGTTTCTGTGGTATCATCAGCTGGACAACCTACCATAATGAATATAAAAGGTAATAAAAGTGATAATCTTAATAATAATTTCATTTTGTAAAAATTTAATTTAAAAAAGTGGTCGCAAGATACGATTTTCATTTATTTTTGTACAAATATTAACATTCATTTTTGATTTTTATGCGAATTGATAAATATTTATGGTGCATCAGGTACTTTAAAACAAGAGGTTTGGCTGCTGAAGCCATAAAAAAAGGACATGTTTCTGTAAATAACATAAAAGCAAAAGCATCAAGAGATGTCTTTCCTTTAGACAAAATTACGCTAAGAAGAGACCAAATAAACTATATTATTAAAGTTTTAGGCATTCCGCCAAGTAGAGTTGCAGCAAAAATTGTAGATTTATACAGAAAAGATGAAACACCACCAGAAACCTTTGAACATTTAGAAATAATAAAACTTGCGAAAGAACATTACAGAGCTAAAGGCGAAGGTAGGCCTACTAAAAAAGACAGAAGAGATATTGATGATTATACCGAATAAATATGGTATTAAATAAAGAATATTGGGAAGAAAGATATGAGTCCGTAACTACAAATTGGGATATTGGTGAAATTTCAACTCCATTAAAAACATATATTGACCAATTAAAAAATAAAAATAGTCGTATTTTAATTCCTGGTGCTGGAAATGGGTATGAATTGGATTATTTAATTGAAAATGGTTTTCAAAATGTCTTCGTAATAGATTATGCAAAACATCCTTTAGATGCTATAATCAGAAGAAATAAAACATTAGAAAAGCATTTAATTCACGATGATTTTTTTAATCATAACGGCAGGTATGATTTAATACTAGAACAAACCTTCTTTTGTGCTTTACAGCCAAATTTAAGACGAAAATATGTTACTAAAATGCATGATTTATTATCCGAAAAAGGAAAAGTTTCTGGATTATTATTTAATTTTCCATTAACTGAAGAAGGCCCGCCTTTTGGTGGAAGTGTAGAGGAATATATAAATTTATTTTCTAATACGTTTTCGATAAAAACATTAAATCTTGCATATAATTCCATAAAACCACGTGCAAATAAAGAATTGTTTTTTACATTTGAAAAAAAATAAACCATGCAACACATTATTTTAACTCACAAAGAAATAGAACACAAAACAAAACGTATAGCGTATCAAGTTTACGAAACATTTGCTAGCGATTCTGAATTAATTATTGCTGGAATTTCAAATAGTGGTTTTTTATTTGCACAAAAAATTGCCAAACAATTAGAAACTATTAGTGATATTAAAATTACTATTTGCGAAGTAAATATCAACAAGCAAAATCCTTCTGATACGATTACTACCTCATTACCAGAAGAAGCTTATGCTAATAAAAACTTAGTTTTAGTAGATGATGTATTAAATTCTGGTGCAACCTTAATTTACGCTATTAAACATTTCCTTAACGTACCTTTAAATAAATTTAAAACAGCGGTTTTAATTGATAGAAATCATAAAAAATACCCCGTAAAAGCGGATTTTAAAGGATTATCACTGTCTACTTCGTTACAGGAACACGTACAAGTAGTTTTTGAAGAACAAAATTCTTATGTGTATTTAAGCTAATTTAGAAAGCATTTCTGAAACAATTTCCTTTTCGTTTTTATTGTCAACAGTAATAATTGTTTCAACTTGGTTGTAAAAATAATTACGTTCAAATAAATGTTTGGCTACAAATTCATTTAGCGCTTCACCATTTAAATTCGCTAATATTGGTCGAGTACTTTTTTGGAATTTCAAACGTTCCGTTAAGGAAGTAACAGATGCTTTCAAATAAAAACTTTTTATATTCTGGTTCTGGTATAAATTGAAATTATCATAATAACATGGCGTGCCGCCGCCTAAAGCTAAAACATAACTAGCTGTATTATTTAAAAATGATTCCAAAATTTTCCTTTCTTTTTTTCTGAAGAAAAGTTCGCCTTTTTGTTCAAAAATTTCAGTTATTTTCAGGTGTAATTCTTGTTCAATTAAAAAATCTAAATCATAAAAAGGCACTTCCAATGCTTCAGAAAGTATTTTTCCAATCATTGTTTTTCCCGAAGCCATATAACCAACTAGAATTATTTTCATGATTTTTTAAATTTTTATATGGCATAAAAGTATAATAAATTAATGAAATCTTGATTATAAATAACACCAAAATCGTAACAAACACTTCTTAATTAAGGGGTTATAAATAAAATTAAAAAAATAATAAAATTAATATAAAAAAGATATTGCAAAATAAATAAATCATCATATATTTGCACCCGCAATGAAGAAATAGTTTTAGACTCTGTAGCTCAGCTGGTAGAGCATTACACTTTTAATGTAGGGGTCCTGGGTTCGAATCCCAGCGGGGTCACTAAAATATATAAAATTACAACTTCATTGCTACGACTCTGTAGCTCAGCTGGTAGAGCATTACACTTTTAATGTAGGGGTCCTGGGTT
>NZ_JBBALQ010000004.1:0-132672 GCF_040402955.1 Flavobacterium sp.
ATATGATGCTTGACTCTGGTGCAAGGGGTTCTAAAGAACAAATTCGTCAGTTAACGGGTATGCGTGGATTAATGGCTAAGCCGAAAAAATCTACTGCAGGTGGTGGTGAAATTATTGAAAATCCAATTCTTTCTAACTTTAAAGAAGGTTTATCAATTTTAGAATACTTCATTTCTACTCACGGTGCACGTAAAGGATTAGCGGATACGGCTCTTAAAACTGCCGATGCGGGATATTTAACAAGAAGATTACATGATGTATCTCAAGATGTTATTATCAATTCTGTAGATTGTGGAACATTAAGAGGTGTAGAAGTTTCTGCGTTAAAGAAAAACGAAGAAATTGTTGAAACATTAGGAGAAAGAATTTTAGGACGTGTAGCCTTACAAGATGTTGTAAATCCATTCAACTCTGAAGTTTTAATTCAAGCTGGCGAACACATTACTGAAGCAATTGTTAAAGCTGTTGAAGCGTCACCAATTGAAAAAGTAGAAGTGCGTTCTGCATTAACTTGTGAAGCTAAAAAAGGAATCTGTACTAAATGTTACGGTCGTAATTTAGCAACTGGTAAAATGGCACAAAGAGGTGAAGCAGTCGGAGTAATTGCTGCGCAGTCAATTGGAGAGCCAGGTACACAGTTAACACTTCGTACATTCCACGTTGGAGGGGTAGCAGGAGGTATTTCTGAAGAAGCTGGAATTTCAGCTCGTTTCACAGGAAAACTTGAAATCGAAGATTTAAAAACAGTAAAAGGAGATGATGCAGATGGAAATCCTATCGATATCGTAATTTCTCGTTCTACCGAATTAAAATTACTAGATGTTAATACGGGTATTTTATTAAGTACACACAATATTCCTTACGGTTCTACCATTTTTGTTAAAGACGGAGATAAAGTAGAAAAAGGAGCTGCTATTTGTAAATGGGATCCTTATAATGGTGTAATTGTATCTGAATTTACAGGTAAAATTGCTTATGAAGATTTAGAACAAGGACAATCATTCATGGTTGAAATTGATGAGCAAACAGGTTTCCAAGAAAAAGTAATTTCTGAAGGACGTAACAAAAAATTAATTCCAACCTTACATATTTATGGTAAAGATGGAGAATTAATTAGATCATACAATTTACCAGTAGGGGCACACCTTATGGTTGATAATGGCGAGAAAATTAAAGCAGGAAAAATTCTTGTAAAAATTCCTCGTCGTTCTTCTAAAGCAAGTGATATTACAGGAGGTTTACCAAGAATTACCGAGTTATTAGAAGCTCGTAATCCTTCAAACCCTGCAGTAGTTACTGAAATTGATGGTGTAGTTACATTTGGAAAAGTGAAAAGAGGAAATCGCGAGTTGTCAATTGAATCTAAATTTGGAGATGTTAAGAAATATTTAGTAAAACTTTCAGCTCAAATCTTAGTTCAAGAAAATGACTTCGTAAGAGCCGGAACACCATTATCAGACGGAGCAATTACTCCAGAAGATATCTTAAGAATTCAAGGACCATCTGCTGTACAACAGTACTTGGTAAATGAAATTCAAGAGGTGTACCGTTTACAAGGGGTAAAAATCAATGACAAACACTTCGAAGTAGTGATTCGTCAGATGATGAGAAAAGTAAGAATCCAAGATCCGGGAGATACGTTATTCTTAGAAGATCAATTAGCACATACTTCAGATTTCATTTTAGAAAACGATAAGTTATACGGAATGAAAGTTGTAGAAGAAGCAGGTGATTCTTCAAGCTTAAAACCAGGACAAATTATTTCTCCAAGAGATCTAAGGGATGAAAATTCATTATTAAAACGTGAAGATAAAAACTTAGTTACTGCTAGAGATGTAATTACCGCTACTGCAACACCAGTTTTACAAGGTATTACAAGAGCATCGTTACAAACAAAATCATTCATTTCTGCGGCATCGTTCCAGGAAACTACTAAAGTATTAAACGAAGCGGCTGTTGCTGGTAAAATTGATACATTAGAAGGATTGAAAGAAAATGTAATCGTAGGTCACAGAATTCCTGCAGGTACAGGTATGAGAGATTACGATAACATTATTGTAGGTTCTAAAGAAGAATACAGCGAATTAATGGCTGGAAAAGTAGAATTTAATTACTAATTCTTATTCTTAATATACTAAAAAGGCCTATCAGATTTTTTTCTGTTAGGCTTTTTTTAAATCAAAAGGTTTTTGTATTATTGCATTAGATGAAAGTCAAAAGTCAAAAAATAACTTACATTTTCTTATATGCCTTATATGTTTAATTAAAAAGTCAAAAGTCCATATTTTTAATATCTTAGCGATCTTAGCGACAATCTTTCCGCCCTTTGCGTTTAAGCAAAAAAAATAACGTTCTAATCACAATTATAAATTATCAATTAAAACCATGGAAAACAACAACCAAGAAGGTCAAATCAATATTGAACTAGACGAAAAAGTAGCAGAAGGAACCTATTCCAATCTAGCTATTATTAACCATTCGAATACCGAATTTGTTTTAGATTTTATTGCCCTAATGCCAGGCGTGCCGAAAGCAAAAGTAAAATCCAGAATCATTTTAACGCCCCAACACGCTAAACGTTTGTTAAAAGCGCTAAACGAAAACATTCATCGTTTTGAAAACGCACACGGACAGATAAAAGAGGAAGAACATCCACCCATTCCACTAAATTTTGGACCAACCGGTCAAGCATAAATATAGAAACTTCTCAAAAAATTGGGAAGTTTTTTATTTTTTATTAATAATTTATATTATTTCCCTATATTTTAGTGATAATTTAATAAAAGTGAGTCAATACTATTATTTATTTAAAAAAATAAATATATTTGTGAATTACACTTATTAAACTAAATTACTTATTATGATAAACATTTACGATTCGGTTGCTACCCTTCTTACTAAAGGAGCAGCTAGTTCTCAAAAACAAGAAAACACATCGTACACAGCTACAAAACAAAACTGGCTTTCTTTTGTAACAGTGTTTGTAGCATTACTTTCTTTTGTTTTTGTTCAAGGGCAATCAACATCTGTCAATTATTCTTTTACATCAGGTGTTAGTACTTTAAACTCGATGACGGGTGCAACATCTTTAACTACAGGTATTCAAGATAGCTTTGGAAGTTCCGTATTTCCAATTGGGTTTAATTTCCTTTATATGGGTAGCAATTATTCTCATATAAGTGTTAATAGTAATGGTCAAGCAAGGTTACATACTACTAGTGGAGCAACTGCAATAGGTGGTTCAGCTGTTACTGGATATGCTGCTTCAACAGTTACTTTAGCTCTAATGGATGGAGATAATGAAACAGGGAATGGTATGTCTTATATTGTAACAGGAACTGCTCCAAATAGAAAATTAATAATTGAATGGAATCAATTTTACGCATTTTATACTGATAATACTATTTCTGGTAATATGCAATTAGTGTTAAATGAAAGCACTGGTGTTTTTGAGTTTTTATATGGAAGTATAATAAATTCAAATACTGCAAGTGTAACTAGATCAATTTTTCATAGTTCAAGTAATGTTGCTAATTCATCAGCTTTTGTTGCTGTTGGTGCACCATCAACACAAAATACTACAACAACAACTCCTACAGCCAATTCTTTTGCTGCTAGTGTTCAAATAGCTAATTTAGCTAATACTTTTTATAAATTCACACCGCCGGTGGCTTTAGCACCAACTGCTTTAACATTTAGTGGAGTAACTGGTGGATCTACTACTCTAAACTGGACAGATAATGCTACTAATGAATTAGGTTATTTTGTGTACCGTTCAACGGATGGTATTACATATACTTTAGTAAATACATCAGCCGCTAATACTAGTACATATGCGGCTACAGGTCTTACTTTTGGAGCCACTTATTATTGGAGAGTTGCAGCATTTACTGAAGGTGCGGTTAGTGCAAGTTTAGAAGGCACTCAAGCTACCCCATCAGGTACTCTTACAGGAACTAAAACTGTTGGTACGGGTGGAGATTATGCAAATTTAACTACTGCTTTCGCTGCTATTAATTCAAACGGATTAGTAGGTAATGTTAATCTAGAATTAATTACAGGTTATCCAGTAACACCAGAAACATTTCCTATAGTAGGACCTACAGGTGGAGCAGGGGCTGGGTATACAATTAATGTATATCCTACTACAGTAGCTACACCTTTAACTATTTCTAATGCTACATCATCTTCTATTTTTGATTTAAATAGCACAGCAAAAATAACAATTGATGGACGTGTAAATCAAACAGGTACAACTTCTGCTATTACAATTGCTAACTTAGCGCCAGGTGGAGCTACAGCATCAACTACAGCTACAGGTTCTTCTATTGCAGGAGCAACATTTACTGTGGGAACATTAACAGCAGGTTCAGGGCCATTTTTAATTGGTCAAACACTTTCAGGAACAGGTGTGCTTCCAGGTACTGTAATTACAGGATATGGAACTGGAACTGGAGGCGCTGGAACATACACGCTAAACAATAGTACTAATAATGTATCTGCAATTGCCTTAACTGGAACCTCTACTGGAGGTGCAAATGCCATTATGTTTACTAATGATGCCAATAACAATACTTTAAAATATCTAGATATTAAAAGTGCCAACCTTTCTACAACAGGAGGTTCAGTGTATTTTGGTGCTGGATTGTTTTCAGGTAATGACAACAATACTATAAATAACTGTACCTTTACAGCAAATGCTGCAACGGCTGTGGTTACGGGTTCTCAAACGACAACTGCTATAACTGTAACTGCAGTTACTAGTGGTTTTGTGGTTCCGGGAGCTACTGTTTCAGGTACTGGTGTTACTGCAGGTACGATTATTACGGCATCAGGAACAGGACTTGGAGGAAATGGAACGTATACAGTAAATGCAACTGCAACAGTTGCATCAACTGTATTAACACTAACTAACTTCCCAGCGAATGCAATTTATTCGTTAGGTACAAGTGCTGCGGTAGATAACAGTGGAAACACAATAGATAACAATCAAATTTCTGATTATTACAGTCCGCTTACTGCTACTGTAGGTATTTTTGCTTCAACAGGAAACGCTACATGGACAATTACCAATAACAAATTGTTCCAAACCGCTACACGTTTATACACTACAGGTAATACGCACAATGGTATTAATATTGGTTCAGGAGGTGGTTATACTATTACAGGTAACATTATTGGTTATGCTAGTGCATCTGGAACTGGAACAACTAATTTAATAGGTAACTCGCTTCTTCTTGCTGGTTTTCCTTCTTCGTATGCTACTGCAGGTACTGCAACTGCAACTCGTTATACAGGTATGACGTTAGGTTTTACATCAGGAGCCGCAGTTTCTAATATTCAAGGAAATACTATTGCTGGTTTTGCATTATTTACTTCAAGTGGTGCAGGGACAATTAATGGTATATGGGCAGGTATTAACGTAACTTCTGGAAATGCAAATATTGGTACTACTACAAGTAACACAATTGGAGCAACTACAGGAAACTCATCGGTTTATGCAGCTTGTACAACAACTGGTGGTCAGGTAGTAGGTATTTACGCTACAAGCACAGGAACTGTAACTATTCAAAATAATACTATAGGTGCTATTGATGCAGTGGGAACTACTGCTACTCTTAGTGGTGGATTTACAGGAATTGATACCGCTGGTACAGCCGGAGTATTCAATATTAGTAATAATACGATAGGAAATACAACTGCTGATAATATTAGAACGGGTTATACATTTAATATTACTGCAACTCCTCTTTCAAATTCAACGGGTGTACTTACTTCAACAACGGGTGCAACTGCAATAGCATTAGGAATTAGGAGTACGGCAACAGGAAATACTTTAGTGGTATCAAACAATACTATTCGTGGTATAGCCGTTTCAGGAACAGTAACTGCTGTTACAGGTATTATTACATCTGGATCAATGACAGGAACAACGCCTTCTGTAAATGTTTCTACAAACAGTATCGGTACATCTACTCTAGGATTTGTAAAATATGTCTTTGCAAATTCAGGAACCTTAACAGGTTTAAGTGTAGCGAATAGTGTTGCAACTACTCATAATATTACTAATAATAATTTTCAAGGAATTTCTCATGCTGTTGCAGGAACAAATTCTCAAACATATATTAACCTTACTGGAGCTACAGCGGCTAATAATATTGCTACCGTTTCAGGTAATACATTTACAAATTTAAATGTGAATACTGCAGGCTCAGTAACGTTTATTTCTCATAGTTATACTGTTGCGGCAACAGGTACTCAAAACATCACAAATAACAGTATTGTAACTGCGTTTAATAAGCCTGGTGCAGGTGGAACAATTTTAGGATTATTTGCTTCCGCGTCTTCAGCTACTGGCGCTATTAGTAATATAACGAATAATAATTTTTCAAATATTACTACAACAGGTGCTACAGCAATTACAGGTATTAATAATGCTGATGGTACTGCCAGTAATAGTGCTACTCGAACAGTTACAGGGAACACATTTAATAACTGGATAACTGGTGGGAGCGCTATTTTAGGTATGAGCTTTTCTCATTTTGGAGGAACTTCCTCATTATCAAATAATACAATTACTAATTTAACTGGTCAAAGTACAATTACTGGTATTAATATTGTATCAACAGGTAATTTAGCAAACCCATTAAATATTGCAAATAATACAATTACTGGTTTGTCTTCTACAGGAACAGGTGGTAGTTTAGTAGGTATATTGTGTGCAAATACATCACCAGTTATTAATATTAATGCAAATACTATTAATACATTATCTTCATCAGGAGCTTCATCAACTGTAACAGGTTTAGCTGTTACAGGAGCAACCTTAACAAATGCATTCCAAAATACAATTCATACTTTATCTGGTTCTGGAGCTACATCTCCTTTAGTACATGGTATGTCAGTTTCTGGTGGAACCGCTGTAAATATGTACAGAAATAAAGTATATGGTTTATCTCAAAGTGGTGCAATTACTAATACTTTACTTACAGTCAATCCTGTAAAAGGTATTTTATTATCAGGGGGAACTAACGTAAGTACTTATAATAATATTATTGGAGGATTAACAGCGCCAAATGCAAGTTTACCAGATGCTATTCATGGTATTTCTATTTCCTCTACCACTGCAACTTCAACGCAAAAAGTTTATAACAACTCGGTTTATTTAGCAGGTAGTGGTGGAGCAAACTTTGGAGGTACAGGTATTTTACATACCACAAGTACAACGGCTACAACTGCTTCGTTAGATATACAAAATAATATGATTTTCAATAACCTAACACCAACTGGTACAGGTTTAGCTGTTGCTTTTAGAAGAACTAGTGGAATTGCTTCTACATTAGCAAATTATGCAGCAACATCAAACAATAATTTATTTTATGCAGGAACTCCGGGTGCTAGTAATTTAATTTATAGTGACGGAACAATGGGTGCACAAACTATGGCACAATATATTGCAGGAGTATTTACTGCAGGTACAATAGCGCCTCGTGATGCAAATTCATTCACTGAAACAGCTTTTGTTCCAGCAACTTTCTTTACTTCTACAACAGGATCAGATGCTACTTTCTTAAAACCAGCTGCTGGTATTACAACGCAAGCTGAAGGTGGTGGTAATTCAATTACTGTAACAAGTCCAGATTTTAATGGCGTTACACGTCCAGGAGGTACAGGAACAGGTTATGACATAGGTGCTTGGGAATTTGATGCGATTTCACCAAGTCCAGCTCTATCAAATTTATTGATGACACCAATGGGTAAATTTTGCCCAAATATAGCAAGAACAGTTACTGTTACTGTTACTCCAGTTTCTGGAACTATTGCTAGTGTTGTAATTAATTATAGTATTAATGGAACAGCACAAACACCAATCACTATGACTAATACATCAGGTAATGATTGGTCAGGTGTTATACCAACTGTTACTCCGTCTAACGCTACGGTAACTTGGTCGGTTACAGCTACTGATTCTAATTCATTAAATAAAAATCAAGCAGGTGTTTCTTACACAGATGAAGGATTTAGTAATGATATTATTACAATAACCCCTTCAGTTCCTAATTTTTGTGGTACAGGTGGTGACGTTACATTAACTGCAAGTTCTTCAATTATAGGTGTAGTTTACACTTGGGAATCATTAACAAGTGGAACAACCCTAACCACTACAACAGGAGCTTCAATTACGGCTACTATTTCTGCTACTACTGATTTTAAAGTAACTGGAACACCAAATAATGGTGGATGTCCTTCAGTGGCGTTTATTTCTGTAGGTGTGTATCCTTTACCTACTGCTACGGTTACCACAACAGCTAGTGGAGTATGTCCAGGAACTAGTGCAACTATCAATTCAGGTTTAAGTGCAGGGAATTTTACTGCTACTTGTATAACAGCTCCAACTGCATTAAGTACTATTCCTTCTAATGGGGTTGTATTATGTGAAAATGCAGTAGCTACGGCCGGTACAGGTAATGTATCAGGTCTTGACGATGGTTATTGGAACGCAAAACCAATAGGTTTTAATTTCAACTTTTTTGGAACGATTTATACTACTTTGAATATTGCTACTAATGGTACAGTTAATTTTGGTGCAACAGGTTCAACTCAATATAATTTTACAGGAGGCTTTCCAAATACAGTAAATCCCGCGAGTACAATAGCGGTATGTGCTAGAGATTTAAAATTTGATAACAGTACAGTTGGAACTGATAAAGGAAAAATTGCATATTGGACAGAAGGAATTGCTCCTAATAGAAGATTCATTGTGCAATATGCTAATGCTCCATTATGGTGTTCTACTAATGCAACAGATGGAAGAAATTCTGCAGAATTGGTATTATATGAAACAACAGGGATTATTGAAATTAGAGTTATCAGCGCTACAAATCAATTGGCTACAACTTGTTCTTTTAATAATGATTCAAGAAATAAATATATTGGTCTTCAGGATCCAACAAAAACAATTGGTGCAACTGCTCCAAACTGCACAACAAATGCAGCAAATTACTGGAATGGCCAATCAGCTGAAATCACCACTCCTTTAGCTTGGAGATTTTCACCACCAGCAAATTACAATACAACATGGACGGCTACTAATGTCAATGGTACAACTACAATTGCAACTGGAACAAACATTTTCTCTCAATCTGTAGCGCCAGCAATTACTACAACGTATTCTATTTCTTATACGAATCAAACTACGGGTTGTACAAATGCCCCAGGTTCGGCTCAAGTATTAATGAATATTTTAAATAATACTCCACCTACAGGTGTAAACACAATAGCTAGTGCTACTACAATTTGTTTGGGTACTAGCGTAAACTTAAGTATCGATTACACAGGAAGTAATGATGGTTTAGCTTTCCAATGGCAATCTAGTATTGACAATGGAGGTTCATGGCAAGATGTTGCATCTGCAACAGCTACAACAATAACAGTTACACCAGCTGTTGCCACTCAATATCGTTGTAAGATTGTTGCTTGTGGAGGAACTCCTGGATATTCAAGTATAGCTTCAGTAGTATTTAACAATAACATTACTACAACAACACCGGCTACTCGTTGTGGAACAGGTACCGCGAGTATTCAAGCTACAGCAAGCACTGGTACAACAATTAAATGGTATACAACTGCAACAGGAGGTACTTCTGTAGGAACTGGTTCGCCATTTGTTACGCCACAATTAAGTACTTCGGCTACTTACTATGCTAGTGCAGAAACCATTGCCAATTCAACAGTTTCATTAGGATCTACTGCAGCAATTAGTACTGCATTAACAACAGGCTCTACAAATGGAGGGATGTTATTTACAACTACTACAAATAATGTTGTAATTAATAGTATTGATGTTTTGGTTTCAGGTTCTGGTGACTTAACCATTAATTTACAAGATTCAAATGGTGTAGATATTGCTTCAACAACTGTGACTGGATTTACGGGATCAGATACTGCACTAACAAATATTACTTTACCATCAACTTTTGTTGTTCCAACAGCAGGGGCAGGTTATAGGTTAATTTGTTCTTCTTTAGGGACTGGTTTAATCTGGTATTATCAAACAGGTGCTTATCCATTTACTACAACTGGGGTTTCAATAACCGGTGGATACGGTTGGTCTTCAACAACAACGTACCTTACAGACCTAAGATTTATTCATAAAATGAACTTAACAATTCCAACAGTTTGTGCTTCTCCAAGAGTTGCAGTTCCAGTAACTGTTAACCCGGCACCAGCGTTAACGTTAAGTAGCGCAAGTACAACAATTTGTGCAGGAGTAGTTACTACTGTTCCTGTAACTGTAACATCTACTTTATTAGATTTTGATACTTATGTTTGGTCACCTTTATTAGGTATTTCAGGAGATATTACAAATGGTTGGGTATTTAATCCAACAGCAACTACAACGTATACATTAACTGCAAACCAAAATTCTGGAGGACAATGTGTTAATACGGCTACATTTACTGTAACAGCTAAACCATTACCAGTGGTTGTTGCAAATGCTCCAAGTGCAGTATGTATTGGATCTTCAGTAGACTTAACAGCTGCTGCTGTAACAACTGGTTCAACTGCAGGTTTAACCTATAGTTATTTCACAGATGTTTCAGCTACAACAGTATTGGCAAATCCAAATGCAGTTGCAAGTTCTGGAACGTATTATATTAAAGGTACAAATTCTAACGGTTGTGTTGCAATGGCATCAGTAATAGTAACAGTAAATGCTTTACCAAATGTAGTAAGTGTAAACCCAACAACGGTTTGTGCGCCAACTACTGTAAATCTTACAGCATCAGGGGTAACAACAGGTTCTGATTCAGGATTAACATTTACATACTTTACGGATTTAGCGGCTACTACTGCTTTAACTTTACCAAGTGCTGTTAGTACCTCAGGTACCTATTATATTAAAGGGACAAACACTAATGGATGTTCAGTTATAATTCCAGTTACAGTAACTATTAATCCACAACCGGTATTAACAATTACTAATCCAGCCTCGGTTTGTAGTCCATCTACAATAGATATTACAGCAAATGCAATTACAGCTGGTTCGGATACAGGAATAACATTATCGTATTGGTCAGATAGTACGGCAACTACTGCTTTAACGACAGCTAGTGCGGTAACCACTTCTGGAACATATTACATCAAAGCAGTTAATAATGCAAATGGCTGTGAAAAAATTATGCCTGTAACGGTAACAATTAATGTTGCAAATACACCAACAGGAACTGCTTCTCAAGCATTCTGTGGTTCGGCTAATTTATCGCAATTAGTTGCTACGGGTAGTAATATTAAATGGTACAATGCTGCTACAGGTGGTACAGAATACCCTGCTTCATTATTGCCTTTAGTTGGGTTAACAAATGGAACTATATATTATGCTTCACAATCAGTTAATGGTTGTGAAAGTACAACTAGATTTGCAGTAACAGCTGTCGTGAATCCAATTCCTACAGCACCTAATGCATCTGCTCAAACTTTTTGTAATGCAGCTTTAGTTTCTGATTTATTGCCAAACGGTTCAGCTTATACTTGGTATGATGCTGCAACGGCTGGAAATGTTGTTGTATCTTCAGCTTCTGTTTCATCAGGAACTTATTATGTATCTCAAACGGTTAATGGTTGTGAAAGTACAAGAACTTCAGTTACAGTTACAATAAATACTACAACTGCACCTACAGCTTCTGCGCAAACATTTTGTAATAGTGCTATAGTAGCTAATTTATCTGCTACCGGAACTGGTTTACAATGGTATTCAGCTTCAACAAGTGGATCTGCTTTAAGTGCTTCAACAGCTTTAGCTACGGGTACTTATTTTGTTTCTCAAACGTTAAATGGTTGTGAAAGTACAAGAACATCAGTTACGGTAACTGTTAATGCAACAACAGCACCAACAGCAGCCTCTCAAACTTTCTGTACTGCTGGAACTGTGGCCAATTTAGTTGCAACAGGTTCTAGTTTACAATGGTATTCATCACCTACTAGTGGTTCACCAATAGCTTCAACTACCGCACTTACTAGTGGAATCTATTATGTTTCACAAACGGTAAATAGTTGTGAAAGTTCAAGAACTGCAGTAAATGTTACAATATCTTCTCCAGCTACACCAACGGGTGCTGCTACACAAACTATTTTTGGAGGTGTAGGTCCAGACGCAACAATTGAAGATATTTCAGTATCAGGAACAAATGTAATTTGGTATCCAACTGCAGCTGATGCAGCAGCAGGAACGAATCCAATTGCTGCAGGAACTCAATTAGTAAATGGAACTACTTATTATGCAGTTTCAGTTGTAGGAACGTGTAGAAGTACAGCATTAGCGGTTACGGTTGTAGTAGTATTAGAAAACCAAAGTTTTGATATCAAATCTTTAAAATACTATCCTAACCCAGTAATTGATAGGTTAACTATTAGTTATAGTAGTGAAATTACTGCTGTTCAAGTGTACGATATTAGCGGAAGACAACTTAGAAGTATGAAACCAAATAGTAACTTAGTTACTGTTGATTTATCTGATTTAGCTACATCAGTTTATATAGTAAAAGTTTTTGCTAATGATACTTCAAGTCAATTTAAAGTAGTTAAAAAATAGTCACTATTTTTTATAAATAAAAAAAGGGTCAATCTACTTCAGATTGACCCTTTTTGTTTTTATTTTAGCCAAATGAAAATGATATCTTGTAAAAAAGAACAACTTCCAAAAGTTCGCGATTTGGCGTATGCTATTTGGCCTTCAACTTATGGAGACATATTATCTAATGCGCAATTAGTTTATATGTTAGATGTTTTTTATTCTATTGCCAATTTAGAAAAGCAAATGGATGAGGGTCAAGTTTTTGAATTATTTTTTGAAGATACTAATGTTATTGGTTTTGTTGCCTACGAATTGAATTGCAACTTTGAGAACCTTGGCCGGCCATTAACTAAAATTCATAAAATTTATTTGTTACCAGAAACGCAAGGAAAAGGTTTCGGAAAATTTATGATTGATGAAATAGTAAAAATCGCAAAAAGCAATAATCAGGAGGGCATTTATTTAAATGTTAATAAATATAATAGAGCTAAATTTTTCTATGAGAAATTAGGTTTTGTTATTTCAAAAGAGGAAGTAATAGATATTGGAAATGGTTACGTTATGGACGACTACGTAATGGAATATCTGTTCTAATGAAAACGAATGTGCGTTAGTGGTTGTAGCGGCATCCTTTTTGTATTTTGTTGCCTGAGGTTCTCTAAGGTAACAAAATATAAAAAGATATAGCGGAAGACACGACCTGAAAGGGAACGCCCAAATAAAATTATCTGTTTCGCTTGTCGTAATTTCTACTTCCGTAATTGATTTTTTTATCACGCAAAATACTTGCGTCTTCGGTTTTACTGGAAGGCTCGATAAGTGTATTTAATTCTACGATTTCTTTATCTGTTAACGGGCGGTATTTTCCAACAGGAACATCTAAAGTGATGTTGATAATTCGGATGCGTTTTAGGGAAGTTACATCGTAATCTAAATACTCGCACATACGACGAATTTGACGGTTTAAACCTTGTGTTAAAACAATTTTAAACACAAACTGACTCATTTTTTCTACATTACATTTTTTGGTAATGGTGTCTAAAATATGCAATCCATTGCTCATTTGATTAATGAAAGTTTCAGTAATTGGTTTGTCAACAGTTACAATATATTCTTTTTCGTGGTTGTTTCTGGCGCGTAAAATTTTGTTTACAATATCGCCATCATTGGTCATAAATATTAATCCTTCACTGGCTTTGTCTAATCTTCCAATAGGGAAAACACGTTCGGGATAATTGATATAATCTACAATATTGTCCTGAATGTTTAAATTCGTAGTGCATTCAATTCCTGCAGGTTTGTGGAAGGATAAATAAATAGGTTTTTTATTCGCGTTGGAAACTAATTCCCCATTTACGCGAACTTCGTCTCCTGGAGCTACTTTCGTGCCTAATTCTGGAGATTGTCCGTTGATGGTGATTCTGCCTTCTTCCAATAACCGATCGGCTTCTCTACGAGAGCAAAATCCAGATTCTGACAAATATTTATTGATTCGTACTAATTGTTCGTCCATTAGGCAAAGGTAGTATTTTTAGTTTAAATGGTTATTAGGTTTATTTGTTTGGATGTTTTTTGTTTATGAGGTTTGTTTTTATAAAAAAAATCCCAATTTACATTGGGATTTTATATTGTATATGTTGGTCTTTTTTTTCGACTTTAAAACTTTCGACTAATTCAATTACATTTTGGCGAAAATTTTCTCCATTTTTTCTCTTTCTTCGTCAGCTAAAATAGTGTCCACTAAAATACGTCCACTGTGCTCATCGGTTAAAATTTTCTTTCTACCTGCAATTTCCATTTGAGTTTGTGGTGGAATAGTAAAGAAAGAACCTGCAGATGCCCCTCGCTCGATAGAAACTACGGCTAAGCCATTAACAACGCTATTTCTAATTCTGTCATACGCCGCTAATAAACGAGCTTCAATTTTGCCTCTAAAATCATTAGATTTTTCAATTAAAAAGTTTTCGTCTTTTTCGGTTTCTGCCATAATAGCACTTAATTCAGCTTTTTTATGTTTTAAGTGGTTTTGTTTGCTATCCAGTTTGTCTTTAGTTTGATTAACAATTTCTTTTTTGTTTTCTAAAGTAACTTTCATTTCTTTAATGTGCTTTTCAGCCAATTGAATTTCTAATTCTTGAAATTCAATTTCTTTTGATAAAGAATTAAATTCTCTATTGTTACGCACATTTTTTTGTTGATCTGTATATTTTTTTATTGCTGCTTTGTGGTCATCAATATTGTTCTTTTTTTCTTTTGCTTGATGATCAATGTTGTTTAAATCGTCGTTTAATTTGTCTAAACGTTTAGATAATCCAGCTACTTCATCTTCTAAATCTTCTACTTCTAAAGGTAATTCTCCTCGTACGTTTCTTATTTCGTCAATTTTAGAATCAATCAATTGTAAGGCATAAATTGCTCTTAATTTTTCTTCTACGCTTAGTTCTTTTGTATTTGCCATATTGTTAAAAATATTTAACGGGATTTGTATTTAATTCTGATAAAATGATTGCAAAATTAGTGATTTTTTCTTTAAGAAAGTCAACAATATAATTTTTTGTATATCTTTCGCTTTCAAAATGACCAATATCTGCTAAAAGCAGCTTGTTTTCGGCTTCATAAAACTGATGATATTTTAAATCTGCGGTTAAAAAAGCATCCGCTCCAGCTTCAATTGCTTTATTGATTGCAAAACTACCACTTCCACCTAAAACCGCAACTTTTTTGATTTCCGTTGCTAAAAATTGACTATGACGAATGCCACCACATTCCATTTTTTCTTTCACAAAGTGTAAAAAAGCGTTTGGTTTCATTGGATGTTCTAATTCGCCAATCATGCCTAAGCCAATATTTTGGTGTTCGTTTTCTGTTTTGTAAATTTCATATGCCACTTCTTCGTACATATGATTAGCAAATAATGCCTTTAATATGTTGCTTTGTAAGTGTTTTTCGAAAATTACCTCTATTTTAATTTCGTCTTCTTTCTGTAAAATGTGTTTTTGTCCAATTACCGGACTGCTTTTTTCATTACCTTTAAAAGAACTACTTCCAGCTGATGTAAAACTACAATTATCATAGTTGCCTATACTTCCAGCGCCAACTTCAAACAAGGCTTGTTTTACTTGGTTTTCGTTTTCAGGTTTGGTATATGTTACTAATTTATAAATGAAATTTTGTTTTGGAATTAAAACTTTAGTATTCGTTAAACCTAAAGCATCACAGAAAATTTTATTTACTCCATTTTGATGATTATCTAATGCAGTATGAACGGCATAAATGGCAATATCATTTTTTATAGCTTTGATAATTGCTCGTTCTACATAATTTTTTCCTGTAATTTTTTTTAATCTAGAAAATAAAATTGGATGAAAACAAACAATTAAATTACATTTTTTGGAAATGGCTTCGTCAATAACTTCTTCTAAAGCATCGTGGCAAACCAAAATACCATTAATGTCATTGGCGTGACCGACTAAAAGTCCAACGTTGTCAAATTCTTCAGCGTAAGCTAAAGGAGCCAATTCTTCAAGTTGTTTTGTGATTTCAGATAATTGCATTTTTCGTTTTAGAAATTTTGTGTTTTCAAAGATAAAAAATGCAATTGATTTTAAATATAATTTACGTGAAATTTAATTCATGCTAATTTTGTACATTTGCATGTCTAATTATAAGGAATACTTTTGTATGTAATTATTTAGATAAATAACTATGAATTTTTTACGAAAATTACTTTTTCCATTTGGAGGTGTATATTGGTTAGTTACCTTTATAAGAAATTGGTTATATGATTTAGGTGTTTTTCCTTCAAAATCATATGATTTCCCTATTATAGCAATAGGAAATTTAAGCGCAGGTGGAACCGGTAAAACACCTCAAACAGAATACCTAATTCGATTATTAAAAGATACTTATAAAATTGCCGTTTTGAGTCGTGGATACAAACGAAGTTCAAAAGGTTTTGTGTTGGCAAATGATGTTGTTACGGCTTCGGAATTGGGTGACGAATCGTTTCAAATGTATTCCAAATTTCCTGAAATTTCAGTTACCGTTTGCGAAGACAGACAAACCGGAATTGACAACTTAATTTCAAATAACAATCCAGATATTATTTTATTAGACGATGCGTTTCAGCATAGAAAAGTAAAAGCAGGTTTCTACATACTCTTAACGGCTTATGACGATTTGTTTTCTAATGATTTTATTTTGCCTTTCGGAAATTTACGAGAAAGTGCTATCGGTAAAAAGCGTACCAACTTAGTTGTTGTTACCAAATGTCCACAAAATATTTCTGAATTAAACAAAGATGATGTAAAACTGAAATTAAACGTAAATGTGCCCATTTTTTTTACTTCAATTGACTATGATTCTGATGTTTTTGGTTCAGAAAACAGCATTTCGGTTTCAGATATAATTTCTAAAGAAAAAGTTATTGTTGCGGGAATTGCCAAGCCAAAATATTTTGTTGATTATTTAAATTCTGGGACTGATAAAGTTATGATATATCCAGATCATCATAATTTTTCAGAAGCAGAAATTTCAGAAATAAATGAACTTTCAAAAGATAAAATTATAGTTACCACCGAAAAGGATTTTATGCGTTTAAACGGAAAAATAAACTCGAGTAACTTGTTTTATTTACCAATACAATCCAAGTTTGTTTCAGAAAAAGAGCAATTTGATGCTTTGGTTACTAATTGGGTAAGAGTTATACTAAGTAATCACTTATAACGCTGTAAAAATAGTCTGGATTAAAAGGTTTTGTAATTACTTCATTCATACCAAAAGATAACAACATTTCTTTGTTTTCGTTTAACGAAATAGCGGTTAAAGCAATTATTGGAGTTGTTTTGTCAAATTTTCTTATTTCTGCTGTGGCTTCAGTTCCGTTAATTCCAGTTAAGTGAACATCCATTAAAACCAAATCAAAGCTGTTTTTTTGCATTTCAATAATTGCATCTTCGCCGTTGTCAATTATTGTGCAAATCATACCTTTGTTTTCCACCATTTTTTTGGTAATCATTTGGTTGATTTTGTTGTCTTCAACCAATAAAACGCTTTTGTTTTTTAAATTGTCATAAGAAGTAACTTTCTTTTTCTCTTGATTTAAAATAATTTCTGCATTTGATTTTCCGAAATTTAAATCGAAATACAATTTAGTTCCCTCGTTTACTTTACTTTCTAAATGAATTTCACTGCCCAATAACTCAATAATTTTTTTAACAATAGAAAGTCCTAATCCAGTACCTCCATATGTTCTATTTATTTCTACTGAACCTTGAGAAAAACTATCGAAAATATTGGCTATTTTGTCTTCCGGAATACCGATACCGTTATCTTGTATCACAAAATTTAACGTTACCGTATCGTCATGTTCTTTTAAGGTTTTCACTGAAAATGTAACTTTTCCATTTTTGGTAAACTTGATGGAATTATTAATTAAATTTATTAAAATTTGAGACAATTTTGTAGGGTCTCCAAGTAAGTTTTTGTGGTTTTCAAAATCCAATTCTAATGTAAAATCAATATTGTTTTGTTCAATAAATCCATTGAACGATTCGCTAATATTTTTAATTAATTCTTCTAAATTAAAATTAATTTTTTCAATATGTATTGCTTTAGATTCTAATCGATTGATTTCTAATATGTCATTAATAAAACTTAATAAGTAATTTCCTGAAAATTCTAATGATTTTAAGTAATTTAATTGCGTCGATTTCGGATTTTCTTGCAACAGCAAATGTGTAATTCCGTTTATAGCATTTAAAGGCGTTCGTAACTCGTGACTTACAGTAGATAAAAACTCTGAACGGGCATTTGATGCGAGCTCTGCTTTTTCTTTTTGTTCGGTTAATTCTTCGTTTTTTTCTTGTAAAAGTTTATTCGTAACGGTTCTAATTTTATTGTTCTTGTATAAAGAAAAACTCAATAGAGATAAAATGGCAATTAATACAATGCTCATTATACTAATTAGTTTGTTAAACCTAATGGATTTTAATTGGTCGTTTTTCTCTTTTTCCAGTTTTTCAACAATTTCTAATTGATTGTCGTGCTCTTTTTTATTGATAAGTAAATCTGTATTGGCAAGACTGGAGTTGTTTTTTATCTCATTTAAAGTTAAAAACTCTTTTAAATAAAAATTAGATAATTTATAGTCTTCTTGTTTTTCACAAATTAAAATAAGGTTATTTAAAATTTTCTTTTTCGAAATGCCTACAGAATTATTTTCTACCAATTTCAAAGCTCTTTTAGAAAAATCTAATGCTTTTTCATAATCTTCTTGTGTGTAGTAAATTTTGCTTAGCTGATAAAGCGCTTCAATTTTACTAGGTTCTACATCTCTGCTCGTACTGGCAATATTGTCAAACACAAGAATGGCTTCTTCTAATTTATTGTTGGCTTTTAAAGTTAATCCTTTTTGAAGTTCGATTAATACTAATGTATTGCTTGAATTGATTGCATTGTAAATAGAATAGGACTTATTGAAATATAATTTTGCAATTTTAAAATTTCTTTTTTCTAAATATAAGGTTCCCAATGCATAGTTTATTTTTGCTACTTTTGACGAACGAATTTGATTAGTTTCATAGTAATTTGAACATTTTATGAAGTTAATAATGGCTTCATTATAATTATTGGTTTCTAAATACAAGCTTCCTAAAAAATAGTAACTATCATAAAGTTTTTCATTATTTTTACATGCTTTTGAATATTCAATTGCTTTCTGAACGTACTTTACGGCATCCTTAGAATTGTATTTTTCTTCAAAAGAATAATTGGCTAGTTCAAGAAAATAGGTAATGCTGTCAGGTTTGTTTTCCTTTGTCTGAGAAAAAGTAATTAGAGTGAAAAAAGTAAGTAGAAAAAGGAGTTTTTTCATTATTTAGTATTCGAAACCTATAATTAATAATGTTAAAATTAGTATTTATTTTTCGATAAAAAAAGAATTAAATCAATTATACGAGAAGAATACCCAATTTCATTATCATACCAACCCACTATTTTGACCATTTTGTCAATTACAGAAGTTAATTGCGAATCAAACACACACGAATTTTTATTTCCAATAATATCTACCGAAACAATTGGGTCTTTTGTATATGCCAAAATATTTTTTAATTCGTTTTCAGCGGCATTTTTAAAAGCTAAATTAATTTCTTCTATAGTAACTTTTCGCTGTACATTAAATGTAATATCGGTTAACGAACCATCTGGAACAGGAACTCGAATACCACAACCGCCAATTTTTCCGTCCAATTCTGGAAAAATTTTGGTAATAGCTTTTGCAGCACCCGTCGAAGTTGGAATTATGGATTGCGAAGCACCACGCGCACGTCTTAAATCTTTGTGTGGTTGGTCGTGCAAACTTTGGTCGGTAGTGTAGGAGTGAACCGTGGTAATGTATGCCTGCTCAATACCACACAATTCTTGGATGATTTTAAGCATTGGCGCTGCGTTATTTGTTGTGCAGCTGGCATTGGAAATAATGGTTTCAGAACCATCTATAATATGTTCATTAACACCTAAAACAAAAGTTTTTATTTTTTCGTCTTCAGGAGGTGCCGATAAAATTACTTTTTTTGCGCCGGCTGAAATATGTAAACCAGCAGTTTCTGTAGTTTTAAATTTACCAGTCGACTCAATTACAAAATCGATATTTAGGTTTTTCCAGGGTAATTTAGAAATATCACTTTCATGGAAAAATTGAAATTTTAAATCGTCAATTAATAACGTTTCATTTTCAGATGAAATAGAATGTTGTAAAACACCGTGAATGCTATCATATTTCAATAAATGACTCATGGTTTTTATATCCGCAATGTCATTTACTGCAACAACTTCTATGTTAGGATGATTGAGTAATAATCGGAATACATTTCTTCCAATTCTTCCAAAACCATTTATAGCGACACGTATTTTCATTTTTTAGCTTGTTTGTTTATTTGTTAATTCGATTGGTTGTTAAAAAGTTTTACTTCTAAACAAAAAACAAATAACCGAATAAACTATTTTAGTGAATATGTTTCTCAGCATGATACGAAGAACGCACTAACGGGCCACTTTCAACATGAATAAAACCTAATTCTTTGCCAATTTTTTCGTATTTTTCAAATTGTTCTGGTGTGATGAATTCTTTTACAGGTAAATGTTTTTTACTTGGTTGTAAATATTGACCAATAGTCACTACATCTACTTTCGCATCTTTTAAATCGTGTAAAGTTTGAATAACTTCTTCTTCTGTTTCGCCAAGTCCAAGCATAATTCCCGATTTTGTTCGGTTTAAACCTTGTTCTTTTAGATATTTTAAAACGGCTAAGCTTTTATCGTATTTTGCTTGAATACGTACTTCGCGTGTTAATCTTCTTACGGTTTCAATGTTATGTGAAACCACTTCGGGTGCCACTTCAATAATTTTATCTAAATGCGATTCACTACCTTGAAAATCTGGAATTAAAGTTTCAAGCGTGGTTTTCGGATTCATTCTTCGTATGGCTTTTACAGTTTCCGCCCAAATAATGGTGCCCATATCTTTCAAATCGTCTCGATCAACACTTGTAATAACAGCGTGTTTGATATTCATAATTTTAATAGAACGGGCTACTTTTTCTGGTTCTTCCCAGTCTACATTTTCAGGACGACCAGTTTTTACGCCACAAAATCCACAAGAACGGGTACAAATATTCCCTAAAATCATAAAAGTTGCGGTTCCTTCTCCCCAACATTCTCCCATATTCGGACAACTACCAGAAGCGCAAATGGTATTTAATTTGTATTTATCAACCAAACCTCTAAGTTCGGTATATTTTTGTCCAACGGGTAATTTTACGCGTAACCATTTTGGTTTTGGAGTAGGAGGAAATACGCTTTCTGTTGCCATAATTTGAATATAAAATCTACTGCAAATATACAAAATGCATTAAAAACAAATCCTATTTTAAAGTGTTATTTTTCAATTGTAACATATCGCTAACTTTTGTTTAATTATTTTGTTTTTGTCTGTTTTATGAACTATTTTTTCAAAAAAAACCACATAATAAATGCATTATGTGGTTTTGAAAATTATAATAAATTTCAACTATTTCTAATTTTCTTCAAGCAGATTAATTTGAATTGGAAGTCTTTTTTCGCTTCTTACCACTTCGCCATTTATGCGACCTGGTGTCCATTTCTTTTTCATAGATTTTAAAACCCTAATAGCCTCTTTTTCTAAAGCTTTATCTCCTTTACTTACCATTCTGATATCCGTCATTGATCCATCTTTTTCTATCACAAAAATCATTTCAATAAACAATACGTCTTGATCAAAAGAATTTGGAACTTTGTAGTTTTCAGCAATAAAAGTTCTGAACATATTAATTCCTCCAGGATAACTTGCTTCTGAACCTAATACGCCTTTAAATATACTTGTACCACTTCCATTTCCTGGCGTAGTTGTTGTGATTGGAGTAGTAGAGGTGCCTAACGGATTTCCAACAGGTCCCGGATTCCCATTTTCGCTACCATTTGGATTGAATGTTGTAGAAGTATCAGGGTTTTTGGGTTCAACAATAGGTTTTACTTCTGTTCTATCCACAACAACTGGTGGGACTTTATTTGGAGTTAGATTTAATTTTGGTTTATCCGTTCCTTTAGTTTGAATTGCTTTTTCCGTTGGAACTTTAGGTGTGAATTTTACAATTGTTACAATTGGTGGTAATACATTAGGTTCTGTTTTTACTATTGGTTTAGTTTCAGGAGTTGTAAATGAAAACAATCCAATTCCAAAAGCAATAAATCCAAAAGTTAACAACATTGCTTTTATAGTCGTTGCGTCACTTTCTTTTCTTAATTTGTAAGCGCCATACGCTTTGTTTCTGTTTTCGAAAGCTATTTCTAACCAGTTGTCGTTTTGTACATTGAAGTTTGACATAATATATAGTTTTAAAGGTTACAACTTGTGTATAATTTAAACTATATGAAATAATCGTGCCAAAAAAAATAGGTTTTGGACTAAAAAGATAAATTATTGTTATTTATGGATAATAATTTCTGCTAATAATTTTTTAGCACGAAGCAATTTTATTTTGATGTTGTTCAGTGGTTCGTTCAATTGTTCTGCCATATCTTGATAGCTCATTTCTTGAAAGTATCGCAATTGAATAACTTCTTGATACGCAGGTTTTAATTGCTTAATTTGTTGTAGTAATTGCGATAAATTTTGTTCGGTAATTAATTTATCTTCAATTGTTGGAGTATTGTCTAAAACTTGATTGGCCAAACTGTCTTCTTCATCTGTGATTTCTAAAAACAAAGTAGATTTTTTTTTGCGAAGCATATCAATATGGGCGTTTTTAGCAATGGCAATTAACCAAGTATTGAAACCAAATTCAGGGTTGTACGTGCTTATTTTATCAAATGCTTTAGCAAAAGTTTCAATTACAATGTCTTCTGTATCGGTTTCGTTTTCGGTACGTTTTAGCATATATCCGTACACTTCATTCCAATAAAAATCGAGAAGAAAAGTAAAAGCCACTTGATCGCCAAGTTTAGCTTTTTGAATGTTTTTGAGTATTTTTTCTTGTTTTACTTCCAATGTTCTGGTTTGTGTATCAAATTGGTAAAAGCCACTCTGATTTGAGTTATTAGTATAATAATTTCAAAAATTGGATACCAAACAATAATATCTTTTTCTTTTAATTTAGCTGCGCCATAACCAAAAACTATCCAGTTAAAAACGTATCTAAAACCTAAAACGCTTGATACAATAATCCAATTATATTGGAAAGATAGTAAAATTATGGCCAAAATAATACAAGATAGTTGTGAAATGAAATACAATCCAAGTTGCAGCTTGTCAAAACTTTTGTAATGTTTTTTGGTTGAGGTTTCTTTTCTTTTCTGATTTAACCATTCTTTAAAAGTTGTTTTTGGTTCAGAATAGGTGAAACTTTCTGGACTATAACAAATGGTTGTATTGCTTGCATTTGCAGCTTCATTTATAAATAAATCATCCTCGCCTGAACGCACTTTAATATGATTGATAAATCCGTTTACGTTGAAAAACTCAGATTTTTTATATGCCAAATTTCTACCAATTCCCATATAAGGTTTTCCGATTCTTGCCCAAGAAAAATATTGTAAGGCAACAACCACATCGTCAAAACGAATTATTTTATTTAATACAGAGCCTTTAATTTTATTATATGCCCCATATCCTAAAACGATCGTTTTTTTGAATGAAAAGTGCGATGTCATTTCTAAAATCCAGTTTTCAGATGTAATGCGGCAATCTGCATCTGTAAACAATAAATATTCATTTTTTGCAGCTTTAATTCCTAAGGTTAATGCAAATTTTTTGTTTCCCCAAAAGGCTTCATTGTTTTTTACTTTGACTAATTTAACAAAAGAATATTGTTTTTCGTATTCTTCAAATAAGTCTAATGTTTCGTCATTAGACGCATCGTCAATAAGTACTAATTCGTAATTTGGATAATTTTGAGAAACTAAAACAGGAAGTTGTGTTACTAAATTTTCATATTCGTTTTTTGCCCAAACAATTACAGAAACAGGTACGCTTTTTGGAGTTTCTTTTTTAGGTTTTACAAATGAAAAACGACTAAAAACAAACGATTGATAAACGAATTGAACGGCGAAAAAAACTAAAAATGCAATAAAAAGTATAAATAATGTTGTTTCCATATTCTTTTTAAAAGTTGTGCAAATTTAGTCTTATTTGTTTACAATTTCAAGTTTAATTTTTATAAGTAATTCGTAAATTAAATCACATTTACTTCTGCCTCAATACGAATCCCGTATTTTTCAAAAATAGTTTTTTGGATATTTTGCGCAACGTTCCAAATTTCATTTCCTGTCGCATTTCCGTAATTCACTAAAACTAAAGCTTGTTTGGTATGAATTCCAGCATCTCCGAAACGTTTACCTTTAAAACCGGCTTGCTCAATTAGCCAACCCGCAGGCACTTTTACATGCGTTTCCGAAACTGGATAATGTGGCATATCTGGACAATTCGCTTTTGCTTTTTCGTAAATTTCAATAGGAACAATCGGATTTTTAAAGAAACTTCCGCTATTTCCTAATACTTTCGGATTGGGTAATTTACTTTCACGAATGGCGATTACGGCTTTGCTTACCTCTTGAATGGTTGGGTTTTTGATGCCCATAGTTTCTAATTCAATATCAATAGCACCATAAGACGTATTTATTTTGTGATTCTTTTTTGTAAGTTTAAAAACAACCGATACAATCACGTATTGGTTTTTTAATTCAGCTTTAAAAACACTTTCTCTATAACCGAATTTACAAGCAGCTTTGTCAAAAGTGGTAATTTCTTGTGTGTCAATTTTCATCGCTTCACACGAAATAAAGGTGTCTTTAATTTCTACTCCATACGCACCAATATTTTGAATTGGAGTGGCACCAAGATTTCCAGGAATTAAAGATAAATTTTCAATGCCACCATAATTTTTTTGTATGCAAAACTGAACAAATTCGTGCCAAGTTTCACCAGCGTTTCCTTTTACCCAAACAAAATCCTCGTTTTCCTCAATTACTTCAATGCCTTTGTTGTTAATGTGTAACACCAAAGCCTCAATATTTTGAGTCAAAAGCATGTTGCTTCCACCACCTAAAATAAATAGTTTTTTCTGCTGATTTTCTTTTAAAACGCTGGCTAAATCAGTAATTGAATTCACTTCGCAAAATTCAGTTGCAAACGCTTCAATACCAAAAGTGTTGTATTTTTTTAACGATTGTTGTTGTACGATATTCATATATTTAAGTGAATAGTAAATTATATTTTGATTTTATTTTGGCTTAGAGAGCCTCAGCCAACCGTTGACTGAGTTTCTCGAAGTCACATTTTTACTTTGCTCTTATAAAGCTTTTCTCAACTCTTCCTCGCTAACAAATTCGTTTTTAAAGAACGTTTGTTTTCCGTTTTTAACTACAATAATTACTGGTAAACCTTGGTAACCTAATGCGTTAAATAATGATTTGTTTGTATCAGCATCAATTCTGTGGATAATAACTTTATTAGTCATTTCTTTGCTAATTTTATCTAAATAAGGCCCCATTTTTTTACAAGGTCCACACCATTCTGCATAAAAATCAATTACAACAGTTTTATCTGAAATCATTAGTTTATTGTATTCATCTTGTGTCATACCAGACCAAACACCATTTGATTTAGGGTTTGCTTTTTCCCAAGCCATATATCCGCCATCTAATTCGATAATATTTTTAAAGCCCAATTCCACTAAATGATTGGCTGCTTTTTTACTTCTTCCGCCACTTAAGCAATATACAAAAACGGGTTTTGATTTGTCTAAATCTGCGACTTGTGTATCAAAAGAATCTCCATTCCAATCTACGTTTTTAGCATCGGCAATTTTTCCGTTAGCATATTCGCCAGGCGTTCTAACATCTAAAATTTGTGCATCATCCGTTTTTATAATAGTCGCTTTAAATTCTGCTGCATCTACACTTTTAAAGTTTTGACTATTTGTACAGCTAATTGATAGTGTAATAATTACTGTTGCAATAATTGATTTTAAGTTTTTCATTTTATTAAAAATTATAATGTTTATTCGTTTTTTGTTTATTCGTTTATGATGTATTCCGTTTAAAAATCGAATCATCTAAAAATCTAAAAATCTAAAAATCTAACTATCTAACCATCTAAATAAATCTAAATATTAAATATTTTATAGCTTTTATGTGTCTGTTTTATAATGTTTTCCGTTCTTTCGGGATGTGTGTCGGAAATGAAAATTTGTCCAAATACATCGTCGTTTACCATATTTACGATTTGTTGCACTCTAAACGCATCTAGCTTGTCAAAGATATCATCAAAAAGTAAAATCGGCAATGTTTTTGTATGTTTTTTAATGAAATCAAACTGCGCTAATTTCAAAGCAATTAAAAATGATTTTTGTTGTCCTTGCGATCCGAATTTTTTAACCGGAAAACCAGAAATATTAAACAAAACATCGTCTTTATGAATCCCACAAGTGGTATATTGTGTAATTCTGTCTTTTTGAAGATTTTGAATTAGTAAGGTATCCAAATTGTCATCATAAAGTTGACTTTCGTATTCAATAGTTACTTTTTCAGCATTTTCTGAAATAACTTCATATAATTCTTGAAAAACAGGAATAAATTTTTCTAAAAAATCTTTTCTTTTAGTGAAAATTATGTGTCCAAATTCAGATAATTGTTCGTTGTAAATATTCAAATTATCGGCATCAAAAACCTGATTTAACGCAAAGTACTTTAATAATGCATTACGCTGTTGTAACGTTTTCTGATAATTTATTAATGTCTTTAGATAAGTAGCATCAAAAGTAGAAATTACATTATCAATAAATTTTCTTCGGGTTTCGCTACCTTCAATAATCAAATCGGTGTCGCTCGGTGAAATAATCACAATAGGAATCAAACCAATATGTTCTGAAAATTTTTCGTATATTTTTCCGTTGCGTTTTAAAATTTTCTTTTGTGCTTTTTTGTAACTACAAATAATTTGTTCGTTACGATTTTCTTTTTCAAAAACACCATCAATTACAAAAAACTCTTCGCCGTGTTTGATATTTTGGGTGGAAAGTGGATTAAAATAACTTTTACCAACCGCTAAATGATATATTGCATCTAATATTGTAGTTTTTCCAATGCCGTTTTTTCCAACAATAGCGTTTATTTTGCTTTCAAATTCAAAAGAATTTTCGGCAATGTTTTTGTAATTAAGTAAAGATAGTTTTTTTAATATCACGTTTTTTTCGTAAAAAGCATCAAAAATTATACTTTCGAGTACAAATGTAAGTTCAATTTTTAAAAATATAAATAAAAGAACTTTTAAATTTAAATAAAAAGTATATTTTTGCACTTCTAATAAAATTTTAGTTCAATGGCAACATATAATAAAAGAGGTTATAAATCACCAAAACCTGAAGTAGAAAAAGATCCAGCATTTGATACAAGTGTAGATGACATTAATGTAAATGAAAAAGAAAGCACAACTGCTGGCGTTTTTAATACGTTAGATGAAACTGCAAATAAAACAGAAGAGTGGGTAATAAAAAACCAAAAAGCGATTTTAGGTGTAATTGTAGCAGTTGCAATTGGTACTTTAGGATATATTTTATACGATAAATACATCGCTACTCCAAGTCAGGAAGAAGCATTTAAAGAAATGAATCAGGCACAAATGTATTTTCAAAAAGCGGTTGACGCTTCAGAAAAACAAGATTCGTTATTTAAATTATCTTTAAAAGGTGGTGAAGGTAAATTAGGATTTGAAGGAATTATCTCTGAATATTCAGGAACAAAAGCAGCTAACTTAGCAGAATATTCTGCAGGAATGGCTTGTTTACATTTAAAAGACTTTAAAAAAGCAATTGAACATTTAGATAATTTTTCTACAAAAGAATTAAATTTACACGCGTTGGCTATCGGTGCAAAAGGTGATGCAAATGCAGAATTAAATAATAATGAAGAAGCGTTGAAATTATATGTTGAAGCCGCTAATGTGGATGAAAACGACTTTGTAACGCCAAGATTTTTACTTAAAGCAGCTAATAGGGCTATTGTTTTAAAGAGAAATGATGAAGCTTTAGGTTATTTAAAAACGATAAAAGAAAAATACGAAACGTCTCAAGAAGGAAGTACAGTAGATATTTTAATTGCTTCATTGGAAAAATAATGGCAACCGAAAATAAAAATTTATCTCAATACGATAAAAACACAATCCCAAACGCGAAAGATTTTCGGTTTGGGATTGTTGTTTCAGAATGGAATGATACTGTAACCGAAGGGTTGTATAACGGAGTAATTTCAGCATTAACCGATTGTGGTGCCTTGCCAGTAAACATCAACCGATGGAATGTGCCTGGAAGTTTTGAATTAATTTTCGGAGCACGTCAAATGCACGAAAAATTAGAGTTAGATGCTGTAATTGTTATTGGTTGTGTGATTAAAGGCGAAACGATGCATTTCGAGTTTGTTTGCGAAGGCGTAACACAGGGTATGAAAGATTTAAACTTACTTTATGATGTGCCTACAATTTTTTGTGTTTTAACTGATAATACGATGCAACAATCTATCGATAGAAGTGGAGGAAAACACGGAAATAAAGGTGTAGAAGCCGCTATTGCCGCTATTAAAATGATAGATTTAAATAAACGATACTAAACTTTAACAAAGTTAATTAAAACAAAAATCACAGGTTTCCATTCGTGTAATCTGTGATTTTTTATTTTTCACAAATCTATTTTGTTATTAACTTTTACAAATTTGTATTTTTTGAGATATAAAAATACGTTTTTAATTTCTTAAATTTGTAACATAACCAAAATAAAAAACAAAACAGATTAATGTCTGGAATTATTCAATTATTACCTGATCACGTAGCCAATCAAATTGCTGCTGGGGAAGTGGTGCAACGGCCTGCTTCTGTAGTAAAAGAGTTAATTGAAAATGCTGTTGATGCAAAGGCAACCGAAATTAAACTTATCGTAAAAGATGCCGGGAAAACGCTTATTCAAGTCATAGATAATGGCTTAGGAATGAACGTTACCGATGCAAGATTGTGTTTTGAACGTCACGCTACTTCTAAAATTCGTCACGCGGAAGATTTGTTTGCGCTTCATACAAAAGGATTTCGAGGTGAAGCTTTAGCGTCAATTGCTGCAGTTGCTCACGTAGAATTAAAAACCAAACAAGATCAAGAAGAATTAGGTATTCATATCATCATTGAAGGTAGTAAAGTAATTACACAAGATGTGGCTGTTTTGCCAAAAGGAACTTCGTTTTTAGTAAAAAATTTATTTTTCAATATTCCTGCTCGTAGAAATTTTTTAAAATCGGATAATATCGAATTAAAACATATTATTGACGAGTTTGAACGCGTAGCTTTGGCACATCCAAATATCAGTTTTACTATGATTAGTAATGGAAGTGAAGTGTTTAATTTGCCAAGTTCAAATTATCGCCAGCGAATTGTAAATATTTTCGGAGGTAAAACAAATGAAAAATTAGTTCCTGTAACTGAAGAAACGGAGATTTTAAAAATTACTGGTTTTGTAGGAAAGCCCGAATTTGCTAAGAAAAACAGATCAGAACAGTTTTTTTTAGTCAATAATAGATTTATACGAAGTCCATTTTTGCATCACGCTATTATGAATGCTTATGATGGTTTATTACGAGATAATAACCAACCCAGTTATTTCTTGTTTTTAGAAGTGCCGCCTCACACTATCGATATTAACATTCATCCCACAAAAACAGAAGTAAAATTTGACGACGAGCAAGCCTTGTATGCTATTTTACGAGCAACAGTAAAACACAGCTTAGGTATGTTTAATGTGGCGCCAATTCTTGATTTTGAGAGAGATGCTAACTTAGATGTTCCGTATGATTATAAAGATAAAATGTTAGGTACGCCAACCATTCAGGTGGATCGCTCGTTTAATCCATTTGAACCTGAAACTAAAAAATACTCAAGTTCGCCTTCTTACGATAAAAGTAAATCAGTGCAACCACATTGGGAAAGTTTATATACCGATTTAAAGCAAGATTCTTTTGAGGTTACTGCTACAAATTTTGAAACCGATTTAGTAGCCAGTAAATTATTTGATGATAAATCGACAGAAAGTGAGACTTTACTATATCAATTCAATAGAAAATATATTATCAATAGCATTAAATCAGGATTATTAGTTATTCATCAAAGTCGGGCACATCAGCGTATTTTGTACGAACAATTTTTAACAAACATCACCATTCATCAAGCCTCAAGTCAACAGTTGTTGTTTCCTTTAGAACTTCAGTTTTCAAGAGAAGAGATGATGTGTTTAAAAGAAATTCAACCTAATTTAGAAGGAATAGGTTTTGCTTTTGAAAAAATGGGATTAGATGAATTAGTTATATCAGGTTTACCTGGTCAAATTTCAGATACAAATGTTACAGAAATTTTACACGATTTAATTTACAATTTGCAAGAAAATCTACCAGAAGATAGTTTTTCATTAAGTGATAGTATTTCTAAATTTATGGCAAAAAGTGTGTCAATAAAATCTGGTAAATATTTGAATACTATTGAATTAGAAAACATAGTAAATGGTTTATTTGCTTGTAAAGAACCTAACGTATCGCCCTTTAATAAACCAATTTTTATTACATTAACCTCTGAAGATTTAGATAAAAGATTTTAAGTATGTTCAATAATATGACACCGGTTGTAAAGCAACTATTAATAATAAATGTTTTGGTTTTTATATTGAGTCAGGCTATGCCTCAAAATTATGAAACGTTATCCTTATTTTATTTCGAAAGTGAAAAGTTCCGATTTTGGCAACCTTTTACGCATATGTTTATGCACGCGCCTATGCCAAATTTAATGCATATTTTATTCAATATGTTTGCGTTGGTTTCTTTTGGTTCGGCTTTAGAACATTATTGGGGCGGAAAAAAGTTTTTGTTTTTTTACATTGCTTGTGGTTTAGGGGCGGCATTTTTACATACTTTAATTAATTACTATTTAATTAGTAATGTACCTGAAGCTGCTGATGTAATATTGAATAGTCAGGCCGTTGGTGCTTCAGGTGCCATTTATGGTTTATTAGTAGCATTTGCAGTGATGTTCCCAATGGCAGAATTAATGATGATGTTTATTCCTGTACCAATTAAAGCAAAGTTTTTCGTACCAATAATTATAGGTTTAGATTTATTTTCAGGCGTAACCGGTTTTTCAATATTTTCAGGCGGTGGTAATATTGCGCATTTTGCTCATATTGGCGGCGCTTTAACAGGTTTTATTTTGATGATGCTTTGGAGAAAAAATAAGTTTACGCATACTAGGTGGAATTAGGTAGAAAAGTAAAAAATAAAAAAGTCATAGTTCATATTTCTTACATTTCCTTATATGACTTAAATGGTTAAAAAAAAGTCAAAAGCGATAAAATAAATGAATTTTATAAACGAAATAAAACAACAATACAAAACAGGTGATGTTTCTCAAAAGTTAATTTTTATTAATATTTTGGTGTTCATTATTAGTGCTTTGTGTTTTAGTTTTGTTTCAAATCAGTTTCAATATCCAAACTGGCTGGCTTTGTCTTCTAATTATAAAGATGTTTTATGGTTTCCGTGGACTTTAATCACTTATGGGTTTTTACATTCAGATTTCATTCATTTGATTTTTAACTTGTTGTTTTTGTACTACATTAGTACGTTGTTTTATACTTTTTTTACAACCAGACAGTTTTTAACGGTTTATTTTTTAGGCAGTTTTTTTGCAGGATTAATTTTTGTAGCTTATGGTTATTTATTTAATTATACTAATTTAATAGTTGGTGCAAGCGCATCTATTATGGCTGTTTTTATAGCTGTGGCTTCATACGCTCCTAGTTATTCGTTACGATTACCTTTAATTGGCTATTTGAAAATTTGGCATTTGGCATTTTTTTATGTTTTTATAGATATAGCACAATTATTAACTGAAAACACGGGTGGTCATATTGCACATTTGTCTGGTGGTTTCGTTGGATTTATTTTTGCTATGTTAATGAAAAAAGGAATTGATATAAGTGCCATTTTTGCATTTAAAAATAAAAAAAATGATACATTTAAAAAAGTATATAAAAACAAGTCCGTAAAAAAGTATCAATCCGTTCGTGTTTCGGATGTAAATTTTACACAAAGACAAATTGATGAAATACTCGAAAAAATTAGTAAATCGGGATATGAAAGTTTAACTAAAGAAGAAAAAGAGTTTCTTTTTGCAGCCAATAAATAGATGTTAAAAAAAATGTCATTTATTTCAAAAACAATGTTGTTTTTTAATGTGGTAGTTTCGTTTACTACATTAATGGCTTATTTGTTGCCTTTTTTAGCACCAAAATGGTTTCCTTTCTTGAGTGTGTTAAGTTTGTTTTTGCCTTTTTTCTTGGTGGTAAATTTGTTGTTTTTTATGTATTGGTTGATACAATTTAAAAAATATATTTTTGTATCAGGTTTGGTGCTGCTTTTAGGAATCACTTTTATAAATAAGTTTTATAATTTAAAATCAACCAAACTGCCAAAATCGGAAAAAGAGTTTACTATAATGAGTTATAATGTTCGTTTGTTCAACAAATTTAATTGGAACAAAAAAGCGAATATCCCAACCAAAATTGCTGAATTTGTAAGTGAGAAAAACCCAGATATTTTATGTGTTCAAGAGTATTCGAATTTAGAAAAAACACAATTTTCGAATTATAAGTACAAACACGTTTTTAAAGAAGGCAAAAACATTATCGTAGGAAATGCTATTTTTTCTAAATATAAAATTATAGACAAAGGTGTTATTAATTTTCCAAATTCCACAAATAATGTGGTTTATGCCGATATTATTAAAGGGAAGGATACGTTACGAATTTATAGTATGCACTTGCAATCCATAAAAATTAGTACCGATATTGAAGAAGAAGAAATTCAGAAAATGGATGAATCTAAAACCAAATATATTTTTAGAAAAATAAGCGATGCGTTTACGAAGCAACAGGTACAAGCCTTACTCTTAAAAAAGCATTACGTTAATTGTAAATACAAAAAAATTATTTGTGGCGATATGAATAACAGCGCCTTTTCTTTCGTATATAGAACTATAAAAGGATCAATGCAAGATGCTTTTGAATCAAATGGGGAAGGATTTGGTAAAACCTATAATTTTAAATATTATCCAGCTCGAATTGACTATATTTTTGCAGACAAAAACATTCAGATTAATAGTTTTGAAACTTTAAATGATTTTTATAATAGTGATCATTTTCCTCTAATTTCTCGGTTAGAAATTAAATAATATCCAAATCATATTTATTTAAAAGGTCGCTTAAATTCTCATTTGAAAATTTAGTTTTACTTAGTTTATTCTTTTCAGGATCTATAGAAAAATGAAATGCAGAACTGAAGTCTGTTTTTTCTAAATTGGTTGCGTCAAAAATGGATTTTGACAAATCGCAATTTTCAAATTTAACCCCACTAAGTGTCGCATTAGAAAAATCAACATCAATAATTTTTGAATCTTTAAATTTTGAATTTTTTAAATTCATCTTAAAAAACGAGCATACTTGTAATATACAAGAATCAAAGGAAACTTCAAATAAAAAATCACTACAATATTCAAATTGCATTCCTAAAAGCGTACATTCCTGAAAAGTTACTTCTTTGAAAGAAGTTTGACTGATTATTGGCGCTTCAAAATTACAATTAATAAACTCGCAGTTTGTAAATACACTTTTTGAAAGTGTTGTTTTAATAAATTTACAGGAATCAAAAATACAAGTATCGTATTCCGCGGTTTCAAACAATTCGTTGGAATAATTTATTTTACTAAAAGTACTATCTAATATTAGCTTCATAACGAAAGGAATTGTTAAAATAACAAAAGAAATTATTTTATTTTTCTTCTGTTTTTTTTCTTTCAGCTATCCATTCATTTAAACGTTTTCCGTATTTAGATTTCGCAACCTTTGGAACTAACATTTTATTGATTGTATCTAATAATTTTATATTTGCATCTGGAATTTCACTTAAAGCGATATAAGGCGACACCTCATATTTTGGATTAATTAGTGCGAAATTAGCCGTATATAAATATTTTCTAATGGTTAATTTATCGCGTTTGTTTTGAATGTCTTCTGTTATTGTTGCCTTGTTTGCTGTTTTGTTTTTCAATTCTTTTTCTAATAAATCTAACTTTTCGTCATTTAATTTTGACTTAATTTTTAAGAATTTTTCATACACTTTTTGATTTTCTGAACCTGTAATTTTTGCATTGGCGTAAAAACCTTGTAAAGTGGTTTCTATTTTCATTTTACCAGGTTCTGCGAAAAATTGAATACTATTATCTATAGATTCAGTCGTTCCTCTATCTAAAGTTAGATATAACATTTGTGGTTCATCTAATTGAATTTTGGTTTCAAAATTAGATTTCCCAGAGATTATAATACTATCTAAAATTACTAAATTAGTATCATTAAGCTTATGAATGTATAGTTTTCCTTTTTTTAAACCTTCTACACTTCCAGATATTTCTAAATTCCCAGTTTTATTGCTTTCTGTTTTACTACAAGCTACTAAAATGGTAACTAAAAGTATTGTAACTATTTTTTTCATTTTACAAGTGTTGATTTCAATTTATATGAAGTGCAAAGAAAATAAAAAAATCCTCAAATTAATAGTAATTTGAGGATTTTATATTGGTCTTTACTTATTGATTATCCTTTTAACCAAGCATTTTTAACTGTTTCTTTTGTTTTATCCGTTGCCATAAAACCTGATTTTTCTTCTTTAGGTAAATTAATTTTACCTTTTAAAACTAATTCTTTTCCATCTCTAATTACAGTTACTGAAATAGCATCGCCGTCTTTCCAAGATTCGCTTGACATAATTAAATCGTATATATTGTCTAAATTATATTCTTTGTCATTAAATGCTTTTAACACATCATTACCTTGAATTCCTAAAGAAGTCATAAAAATATTATTGCTAACATCTTCTAAAGCTTTAATTTGTTTTGTAGCACCGTCAACTGTAATTAAGGGCGTTCTTCCGTCTTTTAGAAAAGGATTTCCTGAAGCGATGGTTTTACCTTTTGTAACACCCATTTTAGCAAAAAACACTTCGTAAGGAATTGGAGTTTCACCAGCAACGTAGGTATTTAAAAATTCTCCAATTTGAGGATATGTAATTCTTGTAATCGTAGCAAATAATTCTTCATCTTTAAATGGTTTGTTGCTTCCAAATTCGTTAGATAAATCTTGCATTAGACTAAGAATTCCTCTTTGTCCGTTGCTTAATTCTCTCATTTGAATATCAATACACATAGCAATTAAAGCTCCTTTTTGATATACATTTAGGTATTGGTCTTTATAAGGTTGTTCCAAAACGTTTTTACTCATTTTTGTAAAACTCATTTTGTCATTCATGGCATTTGCTTCCTCAATTTTTCCATTCATTCTTTTGTAGAAATCTTCTTCAGATATTAATCCTTGATTTACTTGAAATAAATTCGCGAAATATTCGGTAATTCCTTCATACATCCATAAATGTTCAGACATTTGAGGTTTGTTGAAATCAAAATAATGAATTTCTCTTGAATGTACACTTAATGGTGTTACAATATGAAAAAATTCGTGTGAAACCACATCTTTTAATTGTTCTTGTAGCGCTTCTAACGGCATCATTTCTGGCATTACAACGGTTGTTGACGTCATATGTTCCAAAGCACCAAAACCTTTTGCATTTTTAGCTGCCATATCAGAAAGATATAACAAAACCGTATATTTTTTATTGGCGTTAAATTTACCTAAGAATTTTTTTTGAGCTCTCATAAACTTTTCAGTTTCTGGAGTTATATCAGCCGCTTTATACTTTCCATTTGGAGAATAAACACTGATTACAATATCCATACCTTCAACGTTAAACTCAGTATAATCTGGCTTAGAATACATTATCGGATTGTCTACTAAAGCGCCATATCTTTCTGCAGTAAAGATGTCAACTTCATTACTGGGATTGGTATCAACTAATGAAGTCGCACCCCATAAAGTTGCCGGATGTAGTATTTCAACCGTGTAAGAAATTTCAGATTTTCCTTCAAAATAGCCTACAAAACCGTGCGTGTTAAGCATAAAGTTTTCTCCAGCTTTAATGTTTGTTCCAGCAGGTGAAAATATATCTTCACTTTCACCAAAACCAGCTCCGCCTTCTGTATCGAAAGTGTCACTCACATTATAAGTTACTTTGGCTAATTTAGTCGCTTCGTAAATCGTATATGAATTCTCATCCATTTTAGCGATTTTTAAAGGATTTCCTTTATGGTCAAAAGCTTTAACATTATCTACATATCTTCCGTAATTGTCTTCAGAATAGGTTCCGGGAACAATTTTAGGAATGTTAAACGTGGTAGTTTCAGTTGTAATTGTAGGATTAATTATTGTAACTTTTACTTTGTCGTCAGTTACATTTACTAAATCAATGCTAACAGAAACATCATTTTTTACAGTTGAAGTAACATTAGATGTTTTACAACTCATTAAAAAAATGGCGCAACTTAGGGTAAGTACTATTTTTTTCATTTTCATTTTATTATATATTGAATAAGTAGCTAAACGCTAAAAATTGTTACAAAAAAAATCCTGTCGTGATACTAATCAGACAGGATTTTTATTAATCGAATTTATTTTTAAAATAATATTTGCTATCTAAATCGTCTATGTCGTCATCTAAAACATTGGTTTTAAATGCTTTTGGTTTGGGTTTTCCTGCTGCAACTTTCTTTTTCCAAAGTTCAAAATTATCTTTAGAAAGTTTTTTTCGCATAATTTCGGTTACTTCACTTTCGGAAATACCAAATTCTTCTTTAATTACTTCAAAAGGCTTTTTTTCCTCTTGAGCCATACTAATTACACGTTCTGTATCTTCGTAATTTAGTTCAATCTTTTTACTTTTTTTCATTAGTGAAAAGTATAATTTGTTAATTATTCTATCTTATTTTTAATTTATAACCCAATATTATTAAAAAAAATATTTTGAAGCAAAAAAATAGAGGCTTTTTTTAAAGAATTTTTCTGAAAGTTAAATTTATTCTTGGGTTTTTAGGTTGAGTGGCTTTTGGAATTTGATGTTTATAATGAACTTGAGCACCATTTTTCATTACTAATAAACTACCGTGTTCTAATAATAAAGATTGTTTTATTTCTTTTTTTGTATTGTGTTTTATTTGAAATATTCTTGCTTCTCCAAAGCTTACGGAAGCAATAACAGGATCTCTACCTAATTCTTTTTCGTTATCGGCATGCCAACCATTACTATCTCTTTCGTTTCTATATAAATTTAGTAATGCAGTAGTAAAATATTCATTTGTGGTGGCTTCAATTTCTTCTTTTATGAAGGTTAAAACGCTATTAAACGGATGAGGTTGCATAACAATATTGGAATATCCATATGATTTTCCGTCATTTCCATAAAGAGCTGTTAATCTGGGTTGTGCTATTTTTTTCCCAAAAATGGTTATGTCATCTTGTTGCCAAGCTATTTCTTTAGATAGGGTTTCTAAAAATATATCGGCTTTTTCTTTAGAGAAAAAATTTGGATAATAAATAAACTCGGCATCGGGTAAATTTAAAAATATAGGTTCTTTATCAAATAAATTAAGCATAAAAAAAGCGATGATTTACGCCGCTAATTTATTGCTATTTTTTTGAATTAGTGTTTCTTTTTTGAAAAATTAAGATTCATAATCACAATGGCTAGAAGTATTAAAACTATTCCGCACCATTGCCAAAGTACAACTTCTTCATTTAATAGTAAGAAAGCCATTAGTACAGAAACTGGTAATTCTAAAGAAGCCACAATACTTCCTAAACCCAATCCTGTTTTTGGAAAACCAGCATTTAGTAATATTGGTGGTATGATTGTTCCGAAAAGGGCTAAAAACAATCCGTAATTCTTGAAAATTTCAATGTTTAAAGATCCAACTTGTGAAAATGCCGAAAAAGCAAACACAATTACTGCGCCACCTAATAGCATATATAAACTTCGTTGTGCGGATGAAATTCCCAAAGCTACTTTATTTGCTGTAAACATAGTTGTGGTAAATGAAGCTGCAGCTAAAATACCCCAAAATATGCCTCTCCAATCTAATTGAATTGTAAATTCATATAATTTTGTAGCTAAAAATGTTCCAAATAAAACAATAATTACCGAAATTATCTTTTGGGTAGAAGGTCGTTTTTTATCTAAAATCCACTCTAATAAAACGCCCATCCAAACGGTTTGCATAAGAAGTACAATGGCTATTGAAACATCAATATATTTTACACACAAATAGTAAAAAACACTTGTCATTCCTAATGAAGTTCCAGCAACCATTAGTTGAAAAATATTTTTTGAACTGGCTTTTTGAGCTTTTTTTTTATTAATTATTTTTTGGAATAAATTTATTAATAATACCCCAAGTATTCCATAAATAAACTGTGAAAAAGTTACTTCAGCTGTTGTATAGCCGTCTTTGTAGGCTAATTTTACAAACGTTGCTAACATTCCATAGCTGGTAGCGCCTAATGCAACAAGAAAAACACCTTTTAGTACATTATTTTTCATTAATCTGTTTTTATAAAGTCAACAAAGGTAGTTATAAAAATGACGATTATTTTTTTTCGTCCTCAACTAGATCTTTAAGATGAATTCGAAGCGCATTTACGGATATGCTAATCTCCCAAAATGAAATTCCTAATGAAATAAGTAGCGACAATAAACTGATGCCAAAAATATAAATCCCAGCAGCTTCATAGTTTAAAAACAGTAAAAACATCGCAAAAACAGACAAAAACAAACACAATACGCCAAAAAGTTGCATATATCTAATTAGTGTGATTCTTTGGTTAAGGTTTTTAATTTCAACTAAAATGGACTTGTTTTGATCTTGGTCGTAGTTTTTCTTTAAACTTCGTACAATCTGAGCAATGGTTAAAAATCTATTGGTATAGGCTAATAAAATTAATGAAGTTGCTGAAAACAATAATGCTGGAGTTTCAATAGAAAGATTCATCAGAAGTAATTTTAATTTAAATTAATAAAGTTTAAAGATACTTTTTATGTAAAATATAATGTAACTTTTAGCTCATTTTTTCGTCTTACAAGTAACTAAATTCAAATATTTATTTATTTTTTATGAAAAAGCTTATTCTAAATTTCTTATTTTCCACTTGTTTTGTACTTTTTTCTTTTGCTCAAGATACCACAAAAGTAAAAAAAGACGATATTCAAAAAGAAAATCAGATTGAAGAAGTTAAAATTATTAAACAGAAAAAAGCCATTGAGCAAAAACCAGATCGAACTATTTTTAATATCTCGGATCAACCGAATTTAAACGCGGGAACTTTAATGGAAACCATCAAACAATTGCCAGGATTAATTTCTTCAGATGTGGCAGGAATGATGTATCAAGGAAAACAATTAGAGGTTTTTTTAGATGGAAGACCACTAAATATTTCAAGTACGGAATTAAATTCTTTTTTAGAAGGAATGCCCGCTAATTCTGTAGAACGAATTGAAGTAATTACGCAACCAGGAGCCGAATTCCCTGCTACATCTGGTGGTGCGATTTTAAATATTATTACAAATAGAAACGCAAAGAAATATTTAAGCGCTACTTATACCAGTAGTTCAAATTTTAATTCTTACGACAAAATAAGATTTAAAACTTATAATAGCGTATTATTAAATGCTAAGAATAAATATTTTGGTTGGCAATTAAATTTTGGACAAAATTATCGTGAGAATGCCACTTGGTCCGAATTTTTAAATACCAGTTCTAACACTATTTTATCAAAAGTAGAAAGTGATAAAATAAATAGATCGCAGTTTTTAAAATCTGGGATTACTTTTGATATTAATAAAGATAGGTTGTTGTTAAATTATGATATTAATTTGGCAAATAGCAATAGTGAAACAGAAGGTTTTGGTTTAGGGTTTATTACATCAGATAAAGGGAAATCCCATAATACTCGACAGGATGCTACAATAACGTATCAGAAAAGATTTGATTATAAAAGTCAAAAATTAGATTTTGTTTTTAATTATAACAACAATAAAAATGATTTCAATTTGTTTTCAAACGTTTTTAGAAATGCTGTTTTGGATAATTTTTCGAACCAAAATTATTACAACGGAAAATTTGACTATTCGCAAGGCTTAAAAATTTTAGATGAAGGAAAAGTTAGTTTTGGTGCCTTATATGAAAAACTACTTTTTGAAGCTGAAAATTTTTGAAGCATAAATTTAGATTACCAAAGAACAACGGCTGCTACTTATTTAGAGTTTCAAGCGAAATACAATAAGTTCGATTTTATTTTAGGTTCCAGAGCCGAAAAATATCAAATTAACGGCAAAACCACCACAGCTGATTTGATTCCGTTTGACCAATTTAGATGGTTTCCAAACGCTACGGTACAATATAATATTTCGCCACAAATTTTCTTAAATATGAATTACAACAAGAAAATTACATTGCCATCTACTTCTGCATTAAATCCGAACAATACCACGTATCAAAATCAGAATTTAAACACGGTTGGTAATCCAAATTTACAACCTACAATTTTTGATAATTTTGAATTTAAAATTAGCGCTTTTGATTATGCGTATGTTGGCTACAACTTAAGTAGTTCGAAAAATCAAGTGGTTCAACAAGTTAGTTTAAATGGAAATTTAGTTCAAAGCAGTAATTTTAATGTATCGGAAGTAAAAATACATAACTTTAATTTTGCACTTCCTCTGCCTTATATGCTATTTACAAAAGGCTTAAAAGAAACGATGAAATTTGATTTTAATCCAGATAAAATCAACTTTTTATACCTTTATACAGGATATCAATTGCATCAAATTCCCAATGTTACCACAAAAGGTTTTTGGAATTTAAACTTAATGTCCCAAATAATTTTACCAAAAGATATTAAGTTTATTACCGAATTTGGTTTCATCACTTCAGGTGGAAATTACTTTTATTTTGTAGCTGACAAACCATTTAATAATTATTTAGATATGACTTTTAGCAAGAAGTTCCTGAAAGATCAATTAACGGTAACTATTTTTGGAGACGATATTTTTAATATGAATAGAAGTTTGTTCCGACCAATAAATGATCCATTATTATCTTACAATAAAAGTGATACTCGAAAATTTGGCTTTACAATAAATTACAAATTACCAACAAAAAATAAGGCAGCAAAAATAGAACAAAACATACTTAAAGACGACAAAAAGGAAGAAGGAACAGTTATTGGGAATTAATTTTTTTGTCAAGTAATAAAGATAACTTTTTTGCACCAATATCATTTAAATGGTCCGCATCATAAAAATCGGATGTTATAAATTTGTCAGATTTCAATACATTTAAATAACTGCAATTTTGGTTTTTTTGAACCAATTCATTTATAGTTTTAATTGTTTTAGACAATTGAATTTGGTTTAAATTCTTATAATAAGATAGATGAGTAGGCGTGGTAATAAATAGAATTTTAATATTCTTTTTTTGACACATTTTAATAATTTTCTGAAGACTTTTTATATTTCCATCAAATAATTTAAAGTTTTTTGCAGTATGTTTTTTTGCAGTATATTGACCTTCAAATTTTTTTCTTTCTTTTGAGTTAAAGTTTGTTCCCCAACCCAAATTAGACGAAGTTATAAATGATTTATTTAAAACATAATGTTTTACTACTTTTTTTAAATTTAGTAAAATATCAGGATTTAAAGTTTCAAAATTAGCTGTAAAATGATATTTATTTTCAAAGCCATAATACAAGATGTAGTTTTTTAAACGCCATTTTTCAACCTCAGTTTCTAAGGTTTCAAACAAACTAAAATATGAAATAGGAATAATCACTGTTTCTAAATTCGTTAATTTATCCTTGTAATGATGTAAAAGTTCTTCGTCTAAATCCAAGGTTTGCGATACATAAGCAGCATTGAATGTTTGCTTTGAAAAATATTCCGGATTAACGCCATAAAAAGTATGAGAACTTCCTACTATTAAAGTGTTAATTTTTGAAGCATTTTTATCTAAATAGGCTTTTTTTAGTTGATAGTCGTTAGGTATTTTACGAATAGCTATTTCTAAAACCAAAAAGAAAATAAAAATTGGCACTATGATTTTCAAAATATGTAACCAAAATTTTTTCATTTATAAGCTCTGAAATAGTTAATATTATTTTTGTTACTTTAATCGCAATATATAAAAAAATCCTGACAGAAAAAATGTACTGTCAGGATTTATAAAATATGTATTGCTTATTATTTTAGTGTTTCAAAACTTCTTTTTACAAAAGCAGTTAATTCTTCACCTTTTAATAAACCTTGAGATAGTTTAGCTAAATCTAAAGCATTTTTAACTAATTCTTTTTGATTTTCTTCATTAGCTTGTAAAATTGAAGTAGCTAATTCCGAATTGGCATTTACTACTAAATTATACATTTCGGGCATATTGCTCATTCCAAACATTCCGCCGCCGCCGCTTTGACTCATTTCTTTCATACGACGCATAAATTCGGGTTGCGTAATTATAAATGGCGTAGCATCACTGTCTAACGATTCTAATTGAACAGTATACGCTTTAGGAACTACTGCTTCTAAAGACGTTTTTAAGGTTTCTTTTTCAGCATCTGATAATTTAGAAATTTGTGTTTCTTCTTTGTTGATTAACTTATCAATATGGTCTGCATCTACTCGTGCAAAAGTTAAATTTTCATTGTCGGCTTCTAATTTCTGAATTAAATGCGACACAATTGGAGAATCTAAAAGTAATACTTGATATCCTTTGCTTGTGGCAATATCAATATAACTGTGTTGTGTTTCTTTATTTGAAGCATATAAAACAACTAATTTTCCATCTTTATCTGTTTGTAAATCTTTAGTTGCTTCTTTTAATTCTGCTAACGTGTAATATTTGTTTTCAGTTGTAGGATATAAAACAAAATCACCCGATTTTTCATAAAATTTTGGTTCAGAAAGCATTCCGTATTCTAAAACAATTTTAATATCGCTCCATTTTGATTCAAAATCTTCTCTATTTTCATTGAATAACGATTTCAATTTATCAGCCACTTTTCGTGTAATGTAATTTGAAATTTTCTTCACATTGCTATCGGCTTGTAAACCAGAACGTGAAACGTTTAAAGGAATATCTGGCGAATCTACCACACCTTTAAGCATTAATAAAAATTCAGGCACAATTCCTTCAACATTATCCGTTACGAAAACTTGATTTTGATATAATTGAATTTTATCTTTCTGAATTTGTAAATCAGAACCTAATTTTGGAAAATATAAAATCCCAGTTAAATTAAAAGGATAATCTACATTTAAATGAATGTGAAATAAAGGTTCTTCAAATTGTGATGGATACAATTCTCTATAAAAACTTTTATAATCTTCATCAGACAATTCGCTTGGTTGTTTGGTCCAAGCTGGATTTGGATTGTTTATGAAATTATCAACATCAATATATTCCGCTTTATAATCGTCTCCAGCATCATCTGGTTTTGGCAATGCTTCTTTTTTAGTTCCAAATTTTATTGGAATCGGCATAAATTTATTGTACTTAGTAAGTAACTCACGGATTTTATATTCTTCTAAAAACTCCAATGAATCCTCTGCAATATGTAATATAATTTCGGTACCTCTATCCGTTTTAGTATGTGGTTCTAAAGTAAATTCAGGACTTCCATCGCAAGTCCAATGCGCAGCTGGCTCGTCTTTAAATGATTTTGTAAAAATTTCAACTTTAGACGCTACCATAAAAGCAGAGTAAAATCCTAAACCAAAATGTCCAATAATTCCAGAATCTTTAGCGGAATCTTCGTATTTATTTAAGAATTCTTCTGCACCTGAAAACGCCAATTGGTTAATGTATTTTTCCACTTCATCTGAAGTCATACCAATACCTTGGTCGATAATGTGAAGTTTTTTACCTTCCTTATCAATTTTAATTTCTATAATCGGATTTCCGTATTCCGTTTTTGCTTCACCAATGCTGGTAAGATGTTTTAATTTTAAAGTGGCATCGGTTCCGTTTGAAATTAATTCACGTAGAAAAATCTCGTGATCGCTGTACAAAAATTTTTTAATCAATGGGAAAATATTCTCCACCGAAACATTAATTTTTCCTGATGTCATATGATGTTTGTTTTAATTAAATTAATGATTATGAATAGTCAAATTAAGTACCAATTTTGTTTTTGCTGACAAATTGACATTTTTATTTCATCAAAAACACCCTATTTTTTTGGTTACATTTAAAGTAATATATTTACACTTTATTTTTAGAATTATTTTCTTACTATTCGCAAATGCTTCAAGTACACATTCCTTCTTTTTCTTATCAAGAAAAAATTATTTTACAAAATCTAACATTTACTTTAGATGAAGGACAACAATTAGCCATTATTGGAGAAAGTGGTTGTGGGAAAAGTACTTTATTGAAATTAATTTACGGATTATATGACTGCGATAAAGGCAATCTTTCTTGGAAGTCAGAACCTATTTTAGGTCCGAAATTTCATCTTATACCCGGAATGCCTTTTATGAAATATTTAGCACAAGATTTCGATTTAATGCCATTTATAACAGTAGGGGAAAACGTTGGGAAATTTTTATCAAATTTTTATCCAAAAGAAAAACAAAATCGAATAGATGAGCTTTTAAATTTGGTAGAAATGTCTGAATTTAAGCACGTAAAAGCCAAATTTTTAAGTGGCGGACAGATGCAGCGTGTGGCGTTGGCACGAGTTTTAGCACAAGAACCAGAAGTATTACTTTTAGACGAGCCATTTTCACACATTGATAATTTTAGAAAAAACAAATTAAGAAGAAAAATATTTCAATATTTAAAAGAAAAACAAATAACTACATTAGTTGCCAGTCACGATATTAATGATGTGTTGTCATTTTCAGATGAGGTTATTGTTTTAAAAGACACTACTATTTTAGAAAAAGCAACCCCTTTTGAATTATATAATCATCCTAAATATCCATATACTGCGGCATTATTTGGTGAGGTAAATGAAATTGAAATAAATGGAAAAATGCAATCAATTTATCCCAATCAATTGCAAATTGTTGAAAAATCTGATATACAAGTTGAGGTAGTGTCTTCCTATTTTAAAGGGAAATATTATTTAATTGAAGCCAAATTTGAAAATCAATTTGTGTTTTTTGAATCAGAAAATAATTTAGTAGAAAAAAGCACTATTTATCTAACATTAAGGGAAAAATAAGCGTAAAACAAGGCGTATTTTTCTTAAATTTGCTTAATAAATCGAAAAAAATGTACCATTCAAAAATATCGGGCTTAGGTTATTATGTGCCAGAAAACATTGTAACAAATGATGATTTATCCAAAATAATGGATACCAATGACGAATGGATTCAGGAAAGAACAGGAATTAAAGAGCGTCGTCATATTATTAGAGGTGAAGACACCACTACTTCTATGGGTGTAAAAGCTGCAGAAATAGCTATACAGCGTGCAAATGTTGCTAAAGAAGATATTGATTTTGTAATTTTTGCCACACTTTCACCAGATTATTATTTCCCAGGTCCTGGTGTGTTAGTACAGCGTGATTTAGATTTAAAAACAGTAGGTGCATTAGATGTTAGAAATCAATGTTCTGGATTTGTGTATGCCATTTCAATAGCCGACCAATACATCAAAACTGGAATGTATAAAAATATTTTAGTAATTGGTTCCGAAGTTCATTCTACCGGATTAGATATGTCTGATAAAGGCAGAGGTGTTTCAGTGATTTTTGGTGATGGAGCAGGAGCAGCCGTACTTTCCAGAGAAGAAGATTTGAATAAAGGAATTTTATCAACTCATTTACATTCCGAAGGACAACACGCAGAAGAATTAGCTCTTATTGCACCAGGAATGGGAAAACGCTGGGTTACCGATATTATTGCAGATAATGATCCAAATGATGAAAGTTATTTTCCTTATATGAATGGACAATTTGTATTTAAAAATGCAGTAGTTCGTTTTAGCGAAGTCATTAACGAAGGTTTACAAGCCAATAATTTACTAGTTTCAGACATTAATTTATTAGTGCCGCACCAAGCGAATTTAAGGATTTCCCAGTTTATTCAGCAGAAATTTAAATTATCTGACGACCAAGTGTACAATAACATAATGAATTATGGAAATACTACCGCAGCTTCTATTCCGATTGCTTTAACAGAAGCTTGGGAAAAAGGTAAAATTAAAAGTGGCGATGTAGTTGTTTTAGCTGCTTTTGGTTCTGGTTTTACTTGGGGAAGTGTGATTATAAGATGGTAATTTTTTAGAGTATAGAAAACAGAATATAGAGGATAGATGTTTAAAATAATTTCAATTTTATGAAAATAATTAATAAAACGGTTTACATAATTTTAATTTGTTTTTCAATCAATTTATATTCTCAAGTTAGGGAGAAAAACACAATAGAGTTAACCCCTAAAATAGGGTATTCGACATTTAGATATTATGCATCTGGCTTTCCATCTGGAAAATTGAATTCTATAAATTTTGGTGTCACTGGGGATTATTATTTTAATCAAATTTGGAGTATGCAAACAGGAATATTGTATCAAAAAATGGGTGGTAAAACTTTTTATGACAAATTTCAAATAGAATACATTAATTTACCAATTAATGCAAATTGGCATTTTGGAAGTAAAAGAAAGTGGAATTTTAATATCGGAATGACTACAAGTCTTAGATTGAATGACTCAGAAAGCCAAAGTATTTTAGGCGCCAAAATTAAAAATATTCAAAGTGGTTTTAATATTGGAACAGGTTATAAAATTGAAATTTCAAATAGGATTGGAATTTTAATTGATTATCAATTTTTTTCTGGAGCAACTGGTTTAGACCAAGATGAGATATACGTACTTACTAACAAAGGAAGTAATTTAAATTTAGGAGCTGTTATAAAATTATAAATAAAATAAACTCCCAAAAGTCATAGACTCATTTTGAATTTTTTTAATCTTTAGAGTTGTTTAAGTAATTATGAATTATATAGTTGAATTATCAATATTATACTAATGCTAACCTAGGAAACAAAACTTAAAAAAGCGTTCAGAAACTTCTGAACGCTTTTTTAAGTTTTGCCTAATGCCTAATGCCTAATGCCTAAAACCTAGCACCCAACTCCTAAAACATTCCACCACCTTGGGTTTCGTTTTTCTCACGTTGTTTGCGTTGTAGTTCTTTGTTTTTACCGCTACCAAAATTGTAATTGAATCCTACGTAAAAAGTTCTGCTTTCAAATCTAAATTCACCATCTTGACGGAAAGGAATGTTTCCATTGAATCCGAAAAATTGGGTTCTAAACATATCATTCATTCTTGCAGAAAGGGTTCCTTTACCGCTTAAAACACTATAATTTGCTCCAAAATCTACTCGATACATTGGCGTTCTTAAATATTGCAAGCCTAAATCGCGACTTCTGTACATTCCAAATAAATTAAATCGTAATTTTTTTGTAGCAGTAAATGTGTTGTTTAATCGCGTATTAAATGTGGTTACGTTTATTTCTTTATTTTCTGGTAAGTTGGTGTTGATGTTTGTAACGGTTCCTCTAACGGTTTTGTAATACACATCTGCACTTGCGTTGGTTGACCACCATTTTGTTAATTTTAAATTGGCATTAATTTCTGCACCCAATTGACTGTTATTGTCAAAATTATCATATGACATTATGTTTTGAATGTTGTTTAATGGGTTTGGAAAAATAACTCTTGAAATTTCAGCATTAATTAATCGGTAAAATACAGCTGAAGTTACACTTCCTAGACTGAAGATTTTAGTATGATTAATTTCGAATGAATTCGTAAATTGAGGTTCTAACGCAGGATTTCCTCTTGACTCTAATAAAGGTGTGGTCCACTCTCTAATAGGGTTTATTTGTCCAATACTTGGACGATCTACTCTTCTGGTATAGTTTAAATTAAAAGTATTGTTGTCATCTAATTTATAAGACAAGTAAGCTGATGGATACGCTGTAAATATTTCATCTGCAATCGAAGTGGATTCAAAATAATTTGGATTTTTTTCATTTCTTTCAAATTTCGCATCTAAAGTATATTCTTCGATTCTAACGCCAATTTGAGCGCTAAATTTGCCAAATGATTTACTGTAGTTGGTATAAATCGCATGAATGTTTCTGTTAAAAGTAAACGGATTAGTACCATAAAATGCCAGCGATTCATTATAGAAATTGTTTTGCCCATCTTGAATTCTACTTTCAAAACCCATTTCAATTTTTGTGTTATCGTCTATCGGATTCGTATAATCAATATTAAACTGGGCATAATTCGTTTTGCTGTCTATGTCATTCAATCTTAATACACCATTGTTTCTAAAATAGGAGATGTCTTCGTTTGAAGTCTTGGCATAATTTGCTTGAAACTCAATTAATTCGCCTTTCTTCTTAAAGTTATGTTTAAAGTTTAAATCGTAGGTTTGCGTAATATTTCCGCTGTTATTGGTAATGGTTTGAAGTTCGTCTGCAAACGTAGTATTATTGTAATAATTTATATTTGTATTTGAATTTCCTTTTCCATCTGCAATATTCCAGTTGGTAAAAAACGATAAAGTATTGTTGTCATTAATATAATAATCCACACCAACTTTAGCCAAATGAGATGTGTTGGTATTGGCAAAATTGAAATCTTGTCTGTTTTCTAAATTCGGACGATCTGATTCTACAAAACCAAAGCTTCTATTTCTTCCGTGATTAAAGCCATAATTTGTATAAAAATTTACTTTACCCACTTTGTAATTTAAGTTTAACGACTGATTTGTTTTTGGTGTAATTCCAAATGTATAACCAGAAGTTATACTTCCGTTAAATCCGTTTTGTGTGTTTTTGTTTAAAATAATATTAATAATTCCGCTATTTCCCTCTGGATTGTATTTAGAAGAAGGGTTGGTGATTAATTCCACTTGTTTTATGGAAGCAGAAGGAATTTGTTGTAATAACTGTCCCGCATCAATATTGGTTGGTTTTCCGTCAATTAAAACTCTAACATTGCTGTTTCCACGTAAGCTTAATTCCTTAGTTTGTGGATCAATACTTACAGTTGGAATGTTATTAAAAATTTCCGATGCAGTCGTTCCAGAAGCAATTAAATCTTTTCCAATAGTTATTACTTTTCTATCCGCTTTTTGTTCAATTGTAGAGCGTTCTTTTACAATAGATACCGTTTCAATAGTATTGGCATTGGATTCTAAAGTAATATTTCCCAAATTGATTTCTGTATTTCCTTCAGATAAAGCAATCGTTCTTGACGCGTCCATATACCCGATAAAGTTGACTTTTAGAAGATAGCTTTTCAATTCTAAATTTTTTATTTCAAAGCTCCCGTCTTCTTTAGTTGAAACAACTGCGATTGGTTTTTGACCTTCTAAAATGCTAACAGTTGAATAACCAACTGGTTCGTTTGATGTTTTATCAATAATTTTCCCTTTAATTATTCCTGGATTGTTTTGTTGAGCTACCAAATTTATAGTGGAAAAAACAAGTACTAAGGTGCTAAAAATGTGTTTTAATTTCATGATTCTTTTTAAATGATTTGAACACATAAATTACTCCTAATATTCTTCTAAAAAGTGAAGAGTAATTAAAGCGCAAAATATGAATTTTATACATTAGACAAAATTTGTGCATTTTTGTTACAAATGAACTTTTCAATTGGTTAAAAATTCTATCTTTGCACGCTATTAAAAATACGATGATGTTATTACAAGAAATTCTTTTCGAACCTATAAAAAATGCTGTTGAAAAACTATTTCAAATTTCTATTGAAAAAGTTGAATTTCAATCTACAAAGAAAGATTTTGAGGGCGATATTACTATGGTGGTTTTTCCGTTGGTAAAACAAATTAAAGGAAATCCTGTAGAAATAGGAACTAAAATAGGGGAGTATTTAGTAGAAAATGTTGCTGAGGTATCAAAATTTAATGTAGTTGCTGGTTTTTTAAATTTAGTAATTTCAGATGAATATTATATTTCTTATTTCAATAGCATAAAAAATGATAATTCTTATGGTTTTGTAACGCCTACTGAAGGTGAAAAAGCAGTTATGGTAGAATATTCTTCGCCTAACACAAACAAACCCTTACATTTAGGTCATATAAGAAATAATTTATTGGGTTATTCTGTTGCTGAAATCATTAAAGCATCTGGTAAAAAAGTATATAAAACACAAATTATTAACGACAGAGGAATTCATATTTGTAAATCGATGTTGGCTTGGCAAAAATTCGGAAACGTACAAACACCAACTTCAACAGGTTTAAAAGGCGACAAATTAGTGGGTAATTTTTATGTGGAATTTGATAAAGCTTATAAAGTTGAAATTTCTGCTTTAATGTCGCAAGGAAAAACAGAAGAGGAAGCTAAAAAACAAGCGCCACTTATTTTAGACGCCCAACAAATGCTTTTAGATTGGGAAAACGGCAAGCCAGAAGTTATTGATCTTTGGAAAATGATGAATCAATGGGTATACGATGGATTTTCCGTAACGTATACAAATTTAGGAGTAGATTTCGATAGCTATTATTACGAAAGCAATACGTATTTGTTAGGAAAAGATGTAGTAGAAGAAGGTTTAAGTCGCGGTGTTTTCTTTAAAAAAGAAGACGGTTCGGTTTGGATAGATTTAACAGCAGATGGCTTAGACGAAAAAATTGTATTGCGTTCGGATGGAACGTCTGTTTATATGACACAAGATATCGGAACGGCAATTCAACGTGTTAGAGATTTTTCAGACATTGGCGGTATGGTATATACCGTTGGAAATGAGCAAGATTATCATTTTAAAGTATTGTTCTTAATTCTTAAAAAATTAGGGTACGAATGGGCTGAAAATTTATTCCATTTATCGTACGGAATGGTAGAATTACCTTCTGGAAAAATGAAATCTCGTGAAGGAACTGTTGTTGATGCTGACGATTTAATGGCTGAAATGACTACAACAGCACAACAAATTTCTGAAGATTTAGGAAAATTAGATGGCTATTCTGAAGATGAAAAAGAAAGTTTATACAAAACCATAGGTTTGGGTGCTCTAAAATATTATATGTTAAAAGTAGATCCGAAAAAACAAATGATGTTTAATCCAGAAGAGTCTGTAGATTTTAACGGAAACACAGGGCCTTTTATTCAATATACTTATGCTCGTATTCAATCGATTTTAAGAAAAGCAACTTTCGATTATAGCTCTGAATCTAAACTTGTAGAATTACACGAAAAAGAAAAAGAGTTAATAAAACAAGTACAATTATTTCCTGAAGTAATTCAAAGTGCGGCAGAAAATCATAGCCCAGCTTTAGTTGCGAATTATACTTACGATTTGGTAAAAGAATTCAATTCGTTTTATCAAAATGTGTCGATTTTAGGAGAAGATAATTTAGATAGAAAAGTATTTAGAGTGCAACTTTCAAACTCGGTAAGCCAAGTAATTAAAAACGCTTTCGGATTGTTGGGAATTAGCGTTCCTGAACGTATGTAATCACATTTCAACATTCAAAATTCCAAGTTGAGTGTTCCAAGTGTAAAAATGTTGAACAATGAATTTTGATTAACGAAATTTGAAATAACAAACAAAATAAAGTGAACCAAAACAAAACCTATTTCTTTCAATCCTGGCTAATTGTAGTAATTGCAATTGTATCTTTTATTGGATTTAAATCGTTTTTACCAAAAAAACTTTTCCCTGATACAACAACAAATAGTAAAAATGTTGTGGTGGATAGTTTAATGTTAGAAGCTGTTGCGGAAGGCGCTAACCTTTCTGAAGAAGATACATTAACGAACAAAACCATTTCATTTGTATCAAATCCACTTGGAATTAAATTTTCCAGTGAAAAATTCGAACAATACAAAGGATATCAATATTTAATTCCGTTTTTTGAAAAATTATACCAATTAGAAACCAATAAAAAAGGAAAAGCTCGAATTGCCTATTTTGGAGATTCAATGACAGATGGCGATATGATTGTACAAGATGTTCGTACCCAATTTCAAAGTGTTTTTGGTGGTGAAGGTGTTGGTTTTGTGAATATTACATCAGAATCAGCTGCGTCTAGAGGGTCAATTTCACATGAATTTTCTACAAATTGGAAATCGCAATCGTATCTAAAAACTAAAAGCCCGTTACGTTCATTTGGAGTTAATGGTTCAGTATTTTTCGTAAAAGACACTGCAAATCCTACTTGGGTAAAATATAAAGCAGGTAGAAATGGCTTTTCATCAACTTTAAATAATCCTACTCTTTTTTATGGAAGTTCCAATAATAAAAAAGGAATGTTGCGCCAAGTTCTAGGAAAAGATACCATTTATAAAAAGCTTTCGGCAAACGCAATTTTAAATACAACTCAAATTGGTACTTCTGTTATAAATGTTAAGGTCAATTTTATAAATTCAGATTCTATTCCGTTTTACGGATTTAATTTTGATAATGGAAAAGGAATTCACGTTGATAATTTTTCTTCTCGAGGAAATTCTGGTTTGCCTTTAGGTTCGTTCAATATTGATTTAATGAATGCTTTTCAGCAAAAGTTAGGATACGATTTAATTATTTTACAATTCGGAACAAACGTTTTAAATTACGGGTCATTAAATTATTCTTGGTACGAAAGAAAAATGACTTCGGTTGTAAAACACGTAAAACAATGTTTTCCTGGAGCTGCCATTTTAATTATTACAACTGCCGATAAATCAACTAAATACGATATGCAAATGAAATCGGATTCTGCAGTTGCTCCTTTAATTATGGCTCAGAAAAGATATGCAGTAAAATCTGAAGCGGGTTTAGTCAATTTGTTTGCCCTTATGGGAGGCGATGGCTCTATGGTAAAATGGGTAGAAAATGTACCTGCAAAAGCCAATAAAGATTATACGCACTTTAATCACAGAGGTGCTAAAGAAATTGCACAACTTATTTATAAACAAATAAATACAGGTTATAAAGAGTATAAAAGATTACGCATTTTAGCCAAGAAAAAAAACAATCCAAAACCAACGGTAATCGATTCTTTACCCGTAATTAAAGATACTTTAAATGAATAAGTTTATATATATGTTGTTTTTTACAGCATTTGGTTTTTCGCAAACTGATTCTGTAAAAGTGGCTATTGATAGCGCAACCGTTTCTATCGATATGTCTAATTTTGAAGCATTTAACAATGTAATATCCAATGAAAAAGCATTGGCTACAATTTTTGAAAAGTTATACCAACTAGAAGAAAATCAAGATCGAAAAGTACGAATAGTTCATATTGGTGATTCGCATGTTCAAGCAGATTTGTTTACAGCAAAAATAAGACGCCGAGTGCAGCAAATTTTTGGAAATGCGGGTTTCGGTTTTACTTTTCCTTATAGTTTGGCAAATACTAATAATAGTTCACCAATACGTTTTACTGGTTCTGGTGGATTTTCTGCTACACGAAATTTATATGCTGACACTTCAAAACCTGTTGGCGTAAGTGGGATATCTTTTGAGCCAAAACAAAAGAGTTTTCATATTGATATGTTGGTGAAAGATGCCCAATTCGATTTTACAAAATTGAAAGTCATTTCGCCTAAAAACGAAAATATTTTCAATGTGTCTTTTGCTAAAAAAAGTTTTACTACGCAAGAAAAAGTAGCTGTTAAAACACCAGCAATAAGTTCTCATAAAGTTAAACCGGGTGAAGTTTTAGGTGGAATTGCTGATAAATATAACATTTCATTAAAACAATTAAAAGCAGCAAACGGATTGACATCTGATAATATTAGAGATGGAAAAACTTTAAAAATTCCTGGTGGAAAAACAGTAACCATATACAAAACAGTTTCAACTGTAAAGTATATTTATGAACCGATTGTTTTAGAAAACACACCGTTTTATAATGTATATAATTCTCAAAAACCAATTGATAAAATTACCATTATTGGAAATGAAAATAGTGCTGAATTTGCTTTAAATGGTTTAATTTTAGAAAATGAAAAACCAGGTGTTACCTATTCATCTATCGGTGTAAATGGTGCAAAAAGCAACGATTTCAATAAATTTCCTTTGTTTTTTGATCAATTACCAAGTTTAGAAGCTGATTTATATGTAATTTCTTTGGGAACTAATGAAAGTTTTGACAAACAAGATATTGCTACTTATTTTGGAAATTTAAAAACAATGATTGACGGAATAAAACAAAAATGCCCAGAGGCTTCTTTTTTAATTACTACGCCACCACCTTCTGTTTTACATGGAAAATATCAAAATATTTATATTGAAAAATATGCTGAAAAAATAATTGAGATGGCACCAGCCGAAAACTACGCTGTTTGGAATTTATTAGATATTTTTGGTGGAAACAAAAACATCAATACGAATTCAAGAATGGGATTAATGGCAAGAGACAAGGTGCATTATTCAAATACAGGTTATGATAAACAAGGCGAATTGTTTTTTGACGCCTTTATTCAATCGTACGAATTATATAAATCTGAAAAATAAGAGATTGTGCTGCAAGAATGGTTTTATAAAAATATAGGCAAAATTACTCCTGAAGTAATAGAAAAATGGTTTGTTTACAACGAAAAAGAACCATTACTTTTTAATACAGGATTGTTTTTAGGTTTGTTTTTAGTGTTTTATTTTTGGTATATTTTACTAAGAAAAGCCAACACGCTCCGAATGGGTTATGTAATTTTATTTTCACTGTTTTTCTATTACAAGTCAAGCGGAATTTATTTTTTATTACTTTTAGGTTCGGCAGTTGTTGATTATAATTTAGGAAATTTAGTACATCGTACTTCAAGTGTTTTTTATAAAAAATTATGTTTAACATTTAGTATTATTCTAAATTTAGGATTTTTAGGTTATTTTAAATATAGTAATTTTTTAGTAGACATTACCAACACCGTTACTGGAGAAAAATTTGCGTTTTTTGACGTGATTTTACCTGTAGGAATTTCATTTTACACGTTTCAATCTATAAGTTACATTATTGAAGTCTATCGAAAAGAAATAGAACCTACTAAACGTTTTGTAGATTATTTGTTTTTCGTTTCCTTTTTTCCACAATTAGTGGCGGGACCTATTGTAAGAGCAAAAGATTTTTTACCTCAAATTTATCAAAAATTAAATGTAACGCAAGACGATATCAATCGTGCGTTTCTATTGATAATTGGTGGATTAATTAAGAAAACAGTCATCTCAGATTACATATCATTAAATTTCGTAGATCGTGTTTTCGATTTACCAAATAGTTATACTCCTTTCGAAAATTTAATGGCTTCTTATGGCTATACGATTCAAATTTATTGTGATTTTTCTGGTTATTCAGATATGGCAATTGGGGTAGCATTATTGTTAGGTTTCAAATTACCAACCAACTTCCGTTCGCCATATAAATCAACTTCTATTACAGATTTTTGGCGGCGTTGGCACATTTCTTTATCTACTTGGTTAAAAGATTTTTTATATATTTCTGTAGGAGGAAATCGTTACGGAACGTTTGCAGGATTTTTATTTCCAAGTTTGTTTTTTATTGGTGCTATTGTTTGGGGTGTTTCTTTTTCTAAAACAAGTAATATACCATTAATAATAGCTGTAGCATCAACTATAGTCTTTGTATTTACTTTTTTATTTTCAAGAGAAAAAGAAAAAACGATGTACACCAACGTGAATTTAATGACAACTATGCTATTAGGTGGTTTATGGCACGGAGCCAGTTTACGATTTATAATTTGGGGCGCTTTACACGGTATGGCTTTGGCTATTCATAAAATATTTTTAGAATATTATCCACCGTCAAAGCGAAAAATATTCTTTTTAACGCCGTTTTTAAAAGTTATTGGAATTCTTGTAACCTTTCATTTTGTGGCGTTTTGTTGGATTTTCTTTCGAGCAAAAGACTTTACAATTGCATTACAAATTATTCAGAATATCGGAAAAGTAACTTTAGATTTCAATCAGTGGCTCACTATTATTCAAGGCTATCAAAATGTTTTTATTTTGATGTTTTTAGGATATTTTTGGCATTACATTCCTGAAAAAGTTACTATCGCCATTCAAGATGTTTTTAAAGCTATGCCTTTAATTACTCGTGCTATTATTTTAGGATTGGTTTTTTGGTTGGTTTATGCCACTGCATCTGCAGGTCCACAGCCATTTATTTATTTTCAGTTTTAAGTTCTGTACTATTTGTTACATAGTAGTGATTTTAACTTTAGTACATTTGCTTAAAGTTTTTTAAATTATGAAAAAGATATTTTTTAATAATTGGCATTTTATGCGATACTTTCGTATTGCAATAGCCATGTTTTGTTTTTATTCAGCTTACGAGCAAAATCAATGGGTATTTGTTCCTTTTGGAGTTTTCTTTATGTTTCAAGCAGTTTTTAATCTAGGTTGCGGTGGAAGTTGCAAGAATTAAAGCATTGTAATTTAAGTTTTTAACTAATAAAGGATTATATTTGTTTTATAATTTAATAATTTACGACATGAAAAAAATTAAAATAATTTCAGTTTTAGCGCTTTTATTTGTGCTTAATGTGGCTTCCATGTGTAGTGATGACGATGATGCACCAACAAATGTAAATCAAACTCAAGTAATTAATACGGTTATTTCAGGCACTTGGCGTATTACAAATTATGTGGATTCTGGAGTAAATGAAACCACTAATTTTACAGGTTATAACTTTACTTTTGCATCAAATAATGTACTTACTGCAGTAGGAAACGGATTAACTACATCAGGAACTTGGTCGGTTACGGATTCAAATAGTAATGACGACACTTTAAACGATTTAGATTTTAATATTGCCTTTACAGCTCCAGCTAACTTTTTGGATTTAACAGACGACTGGGATATTGTTTCCAGAACTGATACAAAAATTCAATTGATTGATGTGAGTGGAGGCAACGGAGGAACAGATTATTTAACCTTTGAAAAAAATTAAGAAAAATTTATGTTTTAAGTAATAAAAAATTATTACATTTGAAATATATAAGTTAATAAGTATAACAAATAAAAATAAATATCATGAAAAAAGTATTGTCAATTGTTGCCTTAATGGCATTTATGGTTTCTTCTGCTTCTGTAGTTAACTTCAAAGAAAAAGAAAAAGAAAAGAAAAAAGCAAAAACTGAAAAATCTTCTTGTACAGACAAAAAAGAAGGTGAAAAAAAGTCTTGTGCTTCAACAGAAAAAAAATCATGTTGTTCTAAAAAATAATATGTTTTATATAAGTTAAAAAACCGTTCCGAATTTTCAGAACGGTTTTTTTATTTCTAATTTCTAACTTTCGACTTTATCACTTTCGACTTTTAAAACTTTACCATATATTTGCATTTCATTAAAAAAGCTCAATTATTATGTTTGATAATCTTACCGATAAGTTAGATAAAGCCTTCCATATACTAAAAGGACACGGAAAAATTACGGATGTAAACGTAGCCGATACTTTAAAAGAAGTACGTCGTGCATTATTAGATGCCGATGTGAACTTTAAAATTGCTAAAGATTTTACTACAAGAGTGAAAGACAAAGCTATTGGGGAAAATGTTTTAACGACATTGCAGCCAGGTCAATTGTTGGTAAAATTAGTAAAAGATGAATTGACCGAATTAATGGGTGGCGATGTTGCAGGCGTAAACTTATCTGGAAATCCAACCGTTATTTTAATGTCTGGTTTGCAAGGTTCTGGTAAAACTACATTCTCAGGAAAATTAGCTAATTTTTTAAAAACAAAAAAATCTAAAAACCCGCTTTTAGTAGCTTGTGATATTTATCGTCCAGCGGCGATTAATCAGTTGCACGTTGTTGGAGATCAAATTGGTGTGGAAGTATATTCTGAACCAGAAAATAAAAACGCAGTTTCTATTGCAGAAAACGCCATTAAGCACGCAAAAGCAAACGGTTTCAATGTCGTAATTATTGACACGGCAGGTCGCTTAGCAGTGGATGAAGAAATGATGAACGAAATTGCAAACGTTCACAAAGCCATTCAACCACAGGAAACTTTGTTTGTTGTAGATGCCATGACAGGTCAAGATGCTGTAAATACAGCAAAAGCCTTCAATGATAGATTAAACTTTGATGGAGTTATCCTAACCAAGTTAGATGGAGATACTCGTGGTGGAGCGGCTATTTCAATAAAATCGGTAGTAAATAAACCTATAAAATTCATCGGTACTGGAGAAAAGATGGACGCCATTGATGTGTTCTATCCTTCTCGTATGGCGGAACGAATTTTAGGAATGGGCGATGTAGTTTCATTAGTAGAAAGAGCCCAAGAACAATATGATGAAGAAGAAGCTAGAAAAATTCAGAAGAAAATCGCGAAAAACGAATTTGGTTTCGATGATTTCTTAGCGCAAATACAACAAATCAAAAAAATGGGAAGCATGAAAGACCTTGTCGGAATGATTCCTGGAGCTGGAAAAGCATTAAAAGATGTAGAAATTCAAGATGACGCTTTTAAACACGTGGAAGCGATTATTCAGTCGATGACACCCAAAGAAAGAAGCAAACCAGCGATTATAGATGTAAAAAGAAAAACAAGAATTGCAAAAGGTGCCGGAAGAAAAATTGAAGATGTCAATCAGTTGATGAAACAATTTGATCAAATGAGCAAAATGATGAAAATGATGCAAGGCGGTGGCGGAAAAAAACTGATGCAAATGATGGGCGGAATGAAAGGAATGCCTTCAATGCCTGGAATGAAATAAATAAGTTGAAAGTCTTTATAACTTTAAGACTTTCAATTTTTCAACTTTTAAAACAATTACAATGCAACTATTAGACGGAAAAAAAGTTTCAGAAGAAATTAAAGAGGAAATTGCTGCTGAAGTAGCAAAAATGAAAGCAAATGGCGAAAAAGTTCCTCATTTAGCTGCAATTATTGTTGGAAATGATGGAGCAAGTTTAACGTATGTTGGTAGTAAAGTTAAAGCGTGTGAAAGAGTAGGTTTTGAATCTACTTTGATAAAAATGCCAAGTACGACTTCGGAAACTGAATTACTTAAAAAAATTGCAGAATTAAACGAAGATTCAAATATAGATGGATTTATTGTACAATTACCTTTACCACCACAAATTGATACTCAAGAAGTTATTATGGCCATTCATCCATCAAAAGATGTAGACGGTTTTCATCCAGAAAATTTCGGAAAAATGGCATTGGATATGAGTACTTTTATTCCAGCTACTCCTTTTGGAATTTTAGAATTATTGGAAAGATACAACGTTCAAACCCAAGGAAAACATACGGTAGTTATTGGAAGAAGTCATATTGTAGGTCGTCCTATGAGTATTTTAATGGGAAGAAAAGGGTTTCCCGGAAATTCAACAGTTACGGTTACACATACTCACACTAAAAATATTACACAAATTACATCACAAGCAGATATTATTATTTCTGCGCTTGGTGTGCCAAATTATTTAAAAGCCGAAATGGTAAAAGATGATGTGGTGGTAATAGATGTAGGAATTACTCGTGTAATAGATGAAACAACCGAAAAAGGATATAGAATTGTAGGTGATGTTGATTTTGAAAATGTTTCCAAAAAAGCCTCATTTATTACTCCAGTTCCCGGTGGAGTTGGCCCTATGACGATTGCAATGTTGTTAAAAAATACATTAATCGCAAGGGGAAATAGAAAATAAAACCGGCTTTATTCAGTTTGAAAATCTAAAAATTTAGTTAATATATCTTCAATTAGTTGTTTAATTGTAATGATTTCCTATTTTTGCTTGTTGCAAACAAAACCAATTTTAAAAAATGAAAATTCAAAACTTTTTTTTAGTACTATTTTTAACAATTTGCTCTAATTCAATTTCCCAAAACACACCAAAAGACGTGCTTTTTACGATTGATTCAAATGAATACAAAATTGACGAATTTAAAAGAATTTATCTTAAAAATTTAGATTTAGTAAAAGACGATTCGCAAAAAGACTTGAATCAATATTTAGAGTTATTTATTGGATATAAGTTAAAAGTAAATAAGGCTTATAAATTAGGTTTGCAAAACAATTCAAAGTATCAAAGCGAATTAAGTTCCTACAGAAATCAACTTTCTAAATCGTATTTAAATGATTCAAAAGTTACTAATCAATTAATTGAAGAAGCCTATAACAGAAGTACAAAAGAAGTAAAAGCATCGCATATTTTGCTTTCATTTGACGAAAGTATTAAAGGTGCAGATACATTAGCGTTTTACAATAAAGCACTTGCGTTAAAAAAACAAATTGAAAAAGGTGAAAGTTTTGAATCGGTAGCATTAGCTAATTCTCAAGATCCATCGGTGGAAGATAACAAAGGTAATTTAGGTTATTTTTCTTCTTTTAGAATGGTGTATCCATTTGAATCTGCAGCTTATAAAACTGAAGTTGGGCAAATTTCTAATCCAATTAGAACTCGTTTTGGATATCATTTAATTAAGGTTACTGATAAAAGAGACAATAAAGGTGAAGTTACTGTGGCGCATATTATGATTTTAAATCCAACTGATGCAACTGATGAAGCCAAGTTAAAAGCCAAACAAACGATTGAAGATATTTCGAAAAAAATTCAACAAGGCGAAAGTTTTGAAGCGTTAGCAAGCCAATTTTCTGAAGACAAGTCTACGGCTGTTAAAGGTGGTGCTTTACAACGTTTTGGTACCGGACAATTAAGTTCAGAAGCATTTGAAAGTACCGCATTTTCATTACAAAATAAAGGTGATATTTCACAACCGTTTGAATCAGGTTTTGGATGGCATATTGTAAAATTAATAGAAAAACATCCCGTAAAATCATTAGCTGATTCAAAATCTGAATTAGAAAATAAAATTAAAAGAGATGAGCGTTCAATAATTATTACGAATACTTTGGCAAGTAAATTAAAAGTAAAATATACTCAAGAAGTAAACAAAACGCAATATAAGAATATTGAAAAAACGGTAACTGATGCCATTTATAGTCAAACTTGGGAACTTCCAAAAGAAGATATTTCAATTAAGGAAGATTTACTTGTTATTGCTAAAAACAAAAAAGTGCCTACTTTGTCATTTGCAAGCTATATTCACTCGCAACAAAAAAATAAGCTTTCGACTAAACCGGTTACGAAATTAGTTTCTGAATTATTTGAATCTTGGAAAGGCGAGCAATTAATTGCCTATTATACTGATAATTTAGAAAACGAATTCATTGATTTCAAAAATGTTATGGACGAATACAGAGATGGTTTGTTGTTGTTTGATTTAATGGAAAAAGAAATCTGGGATAAATCAAAAATAGATACTATTGGGCTTCAAAACTTCTATAATTTAAATAAATCTAAATACAATTGGAAGGAAAGATTTGATGTAGATATTTTGTCGTCAACAGATGCAACCGTTATTGAATCGGCTCAAAAAATGCTTCAAAAAGGAAAAAGTATTGAATATATCAAATCGAAATTAAATAAAAATGATAAAGTAGCTATTATGGTGAAATCTGGTTTATTTGAGAAAAATTATGATATTTTGGATAAAATTTCAAATCTATCTACAGGTGCAAATAACACATATAAAGACGCAAATTATAGTTTTGTAGTTCATCTAAAAAATACCAAACCCGCAGAAACAAAAGAACTTGAAGATTGTAAAAGTAAAGTTATTAACGATTACCAACAATATTTAGAATCTACTTGGGTTGATGAATTGAAAAAAGAATTTAAAATAAATATCAATGCAGCTGTCTTTGAAAGTGTAAAACAGCAATTAAAATAATAAAAACAGAAATAACCAATGATGCCAATACAAACAATGATTTCGAAATTCACAAATAAAACCAATCTTTTAGCGTTTGCTTTATTCCTTTTTTCAACAATCACTTTTGCGCAAAAGAAGCAAAAAGTGGATGGTGTTGCAGCCGTTGTAGGAAATTACATTGTATTAGATTCTGATATAGATTTAATGCTTTTAGAGTTAAAAACGCAAGGGGTTGATACCGAAAAAATTACACGTTGCGAATTATTAGGCAAGCAATTAGAAGATAAATTATATGCGCATCAAGCGGTTCAGGATAGTATTGTGGTTACAGATGAAGAAGTTAATACTTTTATGGATAACCAAATGAATACTATGGTAGAACAAATTGGATCTAAAGAAAAAGTATTTGAATATTATAAGAAAAAAAATGAAGAAGATTTTAGAAGTTATTTTTTCGAAGTAATCAAATTAAACAAGTTGACGTCGCAAATGCAACGCAAAATTGTTGATGAAATTACAGCAACACCTGATGAAGTAAAGCAATTTTTTAATAAAATTCCTGCTGATAAAATTCCAACTATTGGTGCAGAAATTGAATTATCTCAAATTATTATTAAACCAGTAATTTCTAAAGAAGACAAACAAAAAGCTATTGATAAATTAAAAGAAATTAGAAATGACGTTATTAATAACGGAGGAAGTTTTTACAGTAAAGCCGTAATTTATTCAGAGGATCCAGGCTCTAGTTCAAACGGTGGATATTATAAAATGAATAAAAAAACACAGTTTGTAAAAGAATTTAAAGATGTAGCTTTTCGTTTAAATGAAGGAGAGATTTCTGAACCTTTTGAAACGGAGTTTGGTTTTCATATTATTTTTGTAGAAAAAATTATTGGTCAAGATATCGAATTACGACATATTTTAGTAAGTCCAAAAGTAACCTCGAAAGCCATAAAAGAGGCATCAGAAAAAATTGATGGCATACGTGCTAAAATTGAAAAAGGAGAAATTACTTTTGAAGATGCAGCCAAAGCTTCTTCAGATGATAAAGACACAAAAAATAATGGTGGACTTTTATTAAATCCACGTACTTCAGAACCTCGTTTTGAAATTTCAAAATTAGATCCTGCGCTATACAATCAAGTAAACGGAATGACACAAAGTGAAATGTCTAAAGTGATTTTAGATCAAGAAAGACAAGGAACAAAATTCTTTAAAATTCTTAAAGTAAATAAAAGAACGGAGGAACATAAAGCTGATTTCGGTACAGATTATATCAAAATTAAAGAATTAGCACTTTCTGATAAACAATATCAAGAAATTGGAAAATGGATGGCCGAAAAAATCGAAAAAAATTATATTAAAATAAGTAACGATTACAAAGAGTGTACTTTTGAAAATAATTGGTTAAAAAAATAATACTTTACCCAATACCTTTTACCCTAAACCCTTTACCCAAAAAGATGTCAGACGTAGCAGCAATTGAAAAATTAGTAAGTAAACAAAAGCAATTAAAACAAGAGATTGCTAAAGTTATTATAGGTCAAGACGATGTAGTCAATCAGATTGTATTGAGTATTTTTTCTGGTGGGCACGCTTTGTTAGTTGGTGTTCCAGGATTGGCGAAAACCTTAATGGTAAATACTATTTCAGAAGCTTTAGGGTTAAATTTTAAGCGCATTCAGTTTACGCCAGATTTAATGCCTTCCGATATTTTAGGAAGTGAAATATTAGATGAAACGCGTAATTTTAAATTTATAAAAGGACCTATTTTTTCTAATATTATTTTGGCGGATGAAATTAACAGAACGCCACCAAAAACACAAGCTGCATTATTGGAAGCAATGCAAGAAAAATCGGTTACCGTTGCAGGGCAAAGTTTTAAATTAGATTTACCATTTTTTGTATTAGCTACTCAAAATCCTATTGAGCAAGAAGGTACATATCCGTTGCCTGAAGCACAATTAGATCGTTTTATGTTTTCTATAAACTTAGATTATCCTACATTTGAAGAAGAAGTTCAAGTAGTAAAAGCTACAACTTCAGACATTAATACAACTATAAATCCTCTGTTTACTGCAGAAGAAATCATCACCTATCAAAACCTTATTCGTAAAATTCCAGTTACAGATAACGTAATTGAATATGCTGTAACATTGGTTTCAAAAACCCGACCAAATAACCCATTAGCACCAGATTTTGTTAAAAATTATTTAGATTGGGGTGCGGGGCCACGTGCATCTCAAAATTTAATTTTAGCTGCAAAAACAAATGCAGTTATTAACGGAAAATTCTCCCCAGATATAGAGGATGTACAAGCGGTTGCTTTCGGAATTTTACGTCATAGAATTGTAAAAAACTACAAAGCAGATGCTGAAGGCATTTCGGAAGAATATATCATTAGAAAACTATTTTAACACCGGTCCTTTTTGTTAATTTGACAAAATACACTATTGTTTTTTTCTAATTTCGTAGTTTAATTTGCTTAAATTAAGAATTCCTAAACAAACACTTCTTTTTTGTGTTATTATTGAATTAAATTCATTAAAACAGAATAATTACAATTAATAATTTTGGTATTATCGTTTTTTATTATAAATTTTTTAATCTAAAAATAATTGGTTAAATTTGTATCACAAAAAACAATAGTAAATAAAATAATATAATTTTAGTATGGCATTCGACATTAAAATGATTGAAAAGGTATACGAAAACATGGCTGTTCGTGTGGATAAAGCACGTGAGTTAGTTGGTCGTCCACTTACTTTAACTGAAAAGATTTTATATTCTCACTTGTGGGAAGAAAAACCAACAACAACTTTTAAAAGAGGAACAGATTATGTAGATTTTGCCCCAGATAGAGTAGCTTGTCAAGATGCAACTGCACAAATGGCGTTGTTACAATTTATGCACGCAGGTAAAAAAACCGTAGCAGTTCCTACAACGGTTCATTGTGACCACTTAATCCAAGCCAAAATTGGAGCAGCTACAGATTTAGCATTCGCAAATACACAATCAAAGGAGGTTTTCGATTTTCTTTCTTCTGTTTCAAATAAATATGGTATTGGTTTTTGGAAACCAGGTTCAGGAATTATTCATCAAATTGTTTTAGAAAATTATGCATTTCCAGGTGGAATGATGATTGGTACGGATTCGCATACGGTTAACGCCGGTGGTTTAGGTATGTTAGCAATTGGTGTTGGTGGTGCTGATGCCGTTGATGTTATGTCTGGCATGTCTTGGGAATTAAAATTTCCAAAATTAATAGGAGTAAAATTAACTGGTAAATTAAACGGTTGGTTATCCGCTAAAGATGTTATTCTTAAAGTTGCAGATATTTTAACTGTAAAAGGTGGAACTGGAGCTGTAGTTGAATATTTTGGCGAAGGAGCCACTTCAATGTCGTGTACAGGTAAAGGTACAATTTGTAATATGGGTGCAGAAATTGGAGCAACCACTTCAACTTTTGGATACGATGATTCAATGAGAAGATATCTGGCTGCAACAGGACGCCAAGATGTGGTGGATGCTGCAGATAAAGTTGCCGATTATTTAACTGGTGATGCAGAAGTGTATGCTAATCCAGAACTGTATTTTGATCAATTAATAGAAATTAACTTATCTGAATTAGAGCCACATATTAATGGTCCTTTTACACCAGATAGAGGAACGCCAGTTTCTAAAATGAAAGAAGTAGCCGCACTAAATGAATGGCCATTAAAAGTAGAATGGGGTTTAATTGGTTCGTGTACAAACTCTTCTTATGAAGATATGTCAAGAGCAGCCTCTATTGTAGAACAAGCAGTGGCTCACGGAATTACTCCAAAAGCAGAATTTGGTATTAACCCAGGTTCTGAACAAATTAGATATACCATAGAAAGAGACGGCATTATTGCTACTTTCGAAAAAATGGGAACTAAAGTATTTACAAATGCTTGCGGACCTTGTATTGGACAGTGGGATAGAGCAGGAGCAGATAAAGGTGAGAAAAACACGATTGTACATTCATTCAACCGTAACTTTTCTAAAAGAGCAGACGGAAATCCGAATACTCACGCTTTTGTAACGTCTCCAGAAATGGTTGCTGCGTTAGCCATCTCAGGTCGTTTGGATTTTAATCCATTAACAGACACGTTACTAAATGATAAAGGCGAAGCTGTAAAATTAAATCCTCCAGTTGGAGATGAATTACCAACCAAAGGTTTTGCTGTAGAAGATGCCGGTTTCCAAGCACCAGCTGAAGACGGTTCTTCTGTTGAAGTTGTGGTTTCTGAAACTTCTGATAGGTTGCAATTATTAGCGCCTTTTGCTGCATGGGAGGGAAAAAATATTGCTGGAGCTAAGTTGTTAATTAAAGCCTTTGGAAAATGTACAACAGATCATATTTCTATGGCTGGCCCATGGTTACGTTTCCGCGGACATTTAGATAACATTTCAAATAATATGTTAATTGGTGCAGAAAATGCTTTCAATGGTAAAGCCAATTCGGTTAAAAATCAATTAACTAGAGATTATGCTGAAGTACCAGCTGTAGCTAGAGCGTACAAATCTGCTGGAATTCCTTCAATAGTTGTGGGTGATCATAATTACGGAGAAGGATCTTCACGTGAGCACGCTGCAATGGAACCAAGATTTTTAGGTGTTGTAGCGGTTTTAGTTAAATCATTTGCTCGTATTCACGAAACGAATTTAAAAAAGCAAGGCATGTTAGGTTTAACCTTTGCTAATGAATCAGATTACGATAAAATTCAAGAAGATGATACCATCAATTTCTTAGATTTAACTGAATTTGCTCCAGACAAACCTTTAACGTTAGAATTTGTCCACGCTGATGGAACAAAAGATATTATTTTAGCCAATCATACCTATAACTCAAGCCAAATTGGTTGGTTTGTAGCTGGTTCGGCATTAAATTTAATTGCTGCTGGAAAAGCGTAGTTAGGTTTTGAATATAAATTAAAAAGTCAAGTGAAAGCTTGGCTTTTTTTTATTTAATTATTGATTAAAATTAAGAAAATTAACATAAATATTCCGAAAAAAAGGTTGACCAAAAATACTAACCATTTTTTTAAGGAGTTGGTTTCTCTTATTCCTATAATAGAAAATATAAAACCTACTGTGCCTGTTATAGATGAAAAATACGCATATACATCTAATATATTAGAAAAAATAATTGATGGGTAGATATTTAAAATAAGTAATAATAATAGAAATACACTACTAATTAAAATTGCACAATAAGATCCATATCTTGAAAAATCAAAATAATTAGGCATATTACAAAGTTTTTTAATTACTTATAAACTATCTTTTTATATTTCATCACAATCCTAACCAACCAAAACAAATGCAACACTACAATTGGTATTACGATTAGTAATTGAATTTTGTTTACAATATAAGCCAAATAAATCAGCATAAAAGCAATAGAAATTTGACCTAATAAAATGATTTTCGAGGTGTTTTTTTTCCAATAGTAAAATGCGAAAACTAGTAATAATGGGTTAAATAAAAAGATGTTATAATTCCATAGAATTTCTTCGTGTAGCGAAAAGAATCCTACTAAACTGAAAAACAACCCTAATAATCCTGCGAAAATGAAATAGGTAATTTGTATGCCTTTTTTGTTTATTAAAATCAAAATTATAATCGCAGCCAATAAAGAATAAATAGAATTCATGTAAGAAAACGGAACAGTAATCGTTTCTTTATTTAAAACTATGTTTGGTTGTGCAATTTTTTGTCCGTTTAAAGTAGCAGTTTCTAATACTTTTTCAAATTCTAAAGGTAAAAATAGGCGAGTAGCAGGTTGGTCTACTTTAGTCCCAAAAATAATTTGAATCCCAAATTTCATATAGAAATCTGACATATATGGATACAAAATTTCTCTATAACTTTGTTTTGATTTTGGTTGTTTTAACACTTCGGAACCTAATATTTTATTGATTTTGTCTACAATCATTGTTGTACAATTTTTATCAATAAATTTATAGGTATAAAATCGTTCATCGGAAGTTAAACTAATGTTGAGCTCGTTAAAAAGTTGTTGTTTTTGTGCTGTAATTAAATTTAATTCTTGTGCTACAATACTTCTTCCGTCTAATTTGTAATTGTATTCAAAATCGTAGTAATTTTCGCTTGTTACAAAATATTGTAAATCACCTTTTACAAATTTCATCATAAAATTTGGAGTCGAAAAATCGAACGCACCATAGTTGTATACCACGTCAATTTGATTTACATTATCTGTAATTCGTATACCAGTGTGTCCATACATTGCGTAAGAAACGGGTGCCGTTCCGCAAGTTAAAATGCTAACTTTAGCATTGTCTGATAAAATTACGTTTTGCGAGAAACCAACAATTGGTAATAATAATAATAAAAGTATTTTTTTTAGCATATTGGTACGCAGATTTAACTGTTTTATACTGATTTTATTTTACTGAACACTCAAACTGAACAATGAATTCTCAAAATTTACCTTCTAAAAATTTCTAAATCCACTTTTACAGAAAAGACATTAGAATATAGCGCCGCACTTTGATTTCCTAAATCAGTTAAAGCATAATCTACTTGAATACCTTTGTATTTAAACCCTAAACCAAAATTTGGTTGAAAACTCACTTTATTTGTATTATCAATTTGTGTAATTTGTTGAAAGTTACCAACCCCAGCACGTAAAAAAGCCAAATCAATATAACCGAATTCCAAACCAATGGCAGGACTAATACTTACCATACTTGTAGAAATAATATCATTTGTTTGTGCAAATTCCATATTCAAGTTGGCTGCGGTTGTTAAAGTGTAATCGTAATGAAATTCGAATTTTTTTGACAATCCAAACTGTGCTTTTGGCAACGTAATTTCACTTGTTTCTGGCAATTCTTGGTTTTCACCTGGAACAGCATTTTTTATTTTCTTATATTCTTCTTCGTTAATGGTCCAAGTGTTGTATGTTGTAGTGATGTCTCGTAACATTAAACCAAATTTCCAATCGTTTTTGTTTTGAAATTGCAACCCTATATCAAATCCAAAACCCCAAGAAGAGGCAAAATCGCCAATAATTCTTCGAATTACTTTGGCATTCACACCATAATTAAAACCTTCAATAGGTAATTTTCGTGCGTAAGAAAATGTCACGCCATAATCGGCAGTAGAAAAAAGTGAAATGCGATTATAATCAATATTGCCTTGACTGTCAATTAATTGAGTGGTATTTAAAATGTCATCCACTCCAAAGCGAATTAAGGAAATTCCCCAAGCGCTTCGGTCGTCAATTGGCATAGCAAAACCAGCGTAATCATATTGAGCAATATTGGCAAAATAATTCGCGTGCATTAAAGCAATTTGTTTGTCTTCTAATTGTAAAATCCCTGCAGGATTCCAATATCCTGAATTTACATCCGAGGTTTGTCCAGTTACCGCATTACTCATTCCTAACGCTGCCGCATCCACTCCAATGTTTAAAAATTCGTTGGAATATTTACGAATAGTTTGTCCGAAAAATGACGTGGAAGTCAGCAACCCGATGAATACTATTATTTTTTTCAAATCATTTAATTCTAACAACAAATATCATAATTTCTTCTTTAATAAACTCAAATTCTTTCATTTTATTGTTTACATTTGCTATAGAAAATTCATATTAAAAAAAAACATCACTTCATGAGTATCAAAAAACACATTCCAAATACCATCACTTTGTTGAATTTATTAGCAGGCTTACTGGCTTTAATTCACGCGTTTAACGGAAATTATAATGAAGCTTTTTCATTGGTTTGTTTGGGAATTTTCTTTGATTATTGGGATGGTTTTTTCGCCAGAATTTGGAAAGTACAAAGCCCAATTGGTTTACAATTGGACTCTTTAGCAGATATGGTTACAAGTGGCGTGGTGCCAGGATTGGTAATGTATAAAATGTTAGCAGATATTCAGGAAAACCAATCGCAATATAATTTAACAGAAGACACGTATTATATGGGTGTTGTACCGTATTTAGGTTTTTTAATCACTTTAGCATCTTGTTACAGATTGGCTAAATTTAATGTAGACACGCGTCAAACCGATTCGTTTATTGGTTTACCAACACCAGCAAATGCTTTGTTAATTATGAGTATTCCAATGATTCAGTTTCATTCAGAATTTGAATGGTTAGTTGATTTTTTAAGTAATCCTTATGTTTTAGTCGGAGTTACGGTTTTAAGTTCGTATTTATTAAATGCAGAAATTCCTTTATTTTCTTTAAAAGTAAAAAGTTTCAGCTGGGAAAAATATAAAATGCAAGTCGTGTTTTTGATTCTTTCTCTGATTTTAATAATCTTGTTAGAATTTATCGCCATTCCAATTATCATTTTGCTTTATGTGATTTTATCTGTGGTGAATAATACGATTTTTAAGTAAGTGTAATGGCTGCCAGAAGAAAATATACTTCTAATAGAAAAAAACAAACTTCAATTAGTCCGAAATCTTTCAAATGGATTCTAGGACTTTTTTTGTTATTGATTACGATTGTTTTCGTATATCAGAAAAAAGATGTAGTTCTATATTACTTAGGATTTAAATCCAAACACACCACTTTAACTGCAAATCAAAGAAAACTTGAAGATGCTCGAATAAATGATATCGTAGCCAATCACGAAGGTAAAATTTTAGGTATTGATGTTTCTCAGTATCAAGGTACTATTGATTGGGAAAATCTTGAAGCTATTGAAGAGCAATTTGAAATTAAGTTTGTAGTGGTTCGGGCAACAGCCGGAAGTAAAAAAGTAGATCGTAAATTCAAAACAAACTGGAAAAATTTATCGTCAACTGTTTATATTCAGGGTGCTTATCATTATTATCGTCCAGATGAAAATTCAACCGATCAAGCTACTAATTTTATTAAGAATGTCAAATTACGAAAAGGACATTTACCACCAATTTTAGATATCGAAAAAATGCCTAAAGGACAATCGATGAACAAATTAAAAGAAGGATTACAAAATTGGTTAACAATAGTAGAAAAACAGTACGGAGTGAAACCTATTATTTATACGGGTGAAAAATATTACGAAGATTTTTTGCGAGACGATTTTCCAAATTATAAATTTTGGATAGCCAATTACAATCCTTGGAAAGAAAAAATTGAAGATGATTATTTGATGTGGCAATTTACGGAAAAAGCCCAACTTCACGGCATCAACGAACTTGTAGATGTGAACGTTTTCAACGGAAACGTAGCTGATTTGAAGAAAGTCTGTATTAAATAATCCATTTTTTGGGGAAAAATGCCGTTAGAAATAGAATTAAAAGGACAATGGCAATCAACAATGCTACAGATTTTGAATTGGCAAAGTTAGTGGTCCAACCCATCCAAGCTTCTCTTTTTGGCGGTAATAATCTTTCGTCTTCAGGATTATAATAAAACACACCACATTTCCAATTTTTTTGGTCTTTGCGCCAAGCTTCTGATTGTTCTTTTGAAGGATTTTTCATATGATAGGTACGCGTATGACGCGGATTTTAATCGATTTATAAAGATTTTAAACTTTGCTTTTGCTTAAATTTGTATAAGGAAGATATTTCCCTACGTCTTAATAACGAATTAAACACAATCTTGTCAATTCAATTATAGTTGAGACGCTTTCAGCGTGACAAACGTGGTGTGAAAAATAAATCCTATGAGTCTATCTGTTTAGTTACTTATCTAACTCAACTTCTTTTGAAGCATTAAAGTCTATTTTTGTTTTTCTTAATTCGAAATTCTGACCTAAATATACACGTCTAACCATTTCATCTTCTACTAATTCTTCTGGTTTTCCTGCTTTCAAGATACCACCTTCGAACATTAAATAGGTTTTGTCTGTGATGGCTAACGTTTCTTGTACATTATGGTCGGTTATTAATATTCCGATGTTTTTATTTTTTAATTGTGCTACAATTCTTTGAATATCTTCCACCGCAACTGGATCAACTCCAGCAAACGGTTCATCTAATAAAATAAACTTTGGATCTGTTGCCAAACAACGAGCAATTTCTGTTCTTCTTCGTTCTCCACCCGATAATAAATCACCACGATTTGTACGAATATGACCTAATGAAAACTCTTCAATTAAGCTTTCCATTTTGGCTTCTTGTTCGGCTTTGGTTAAATTTGTTAATTGTAAAACCGATAAAATATTGTCTTCTATGCTCAATTTTCTAAAAACCGATGCTTCTTGCGCCAAATACCCAATTCCGTTTTGAGCCCTTTTGGACATAGGAAAATCGGTAATATTCATATCATCTAAATAAATATTTCCAGAATTTGGTTTTACTAAACCTACAATCATATAAAATGAAGTCGTTTTTCCAGCACCATTTGGGCCTAATAAACCCACAATTTCGCCTTGGTTTACTTCAACAGAAATGCCTTTTACAACACTTCTTTTCTTATATGTTTTAACTAAATTTTCGGCTCTTAATTTCATTTGTTTTAATTTGTCAATTAATCAATATGGCAATGTGCCAATTTTTTTATATTGCTTCAATTTTTATTAATGGCAATACTATAATTTTATTCGTTTGTAAAAATATCAAAAAAATAACCATTAATTATAATTCAATTTTCTAATGTTTAGTTAAATTTTTTGAATTGTCGCATTAACTAATTGGCACATGGCACATTATTAAATTGACTCATTCTCTAACGCTTCCCAAAACTCATAAGCTCTACGCAAATGTGGAATCACAATAGTACCACCAACCAAAGTGGCAATACTCATAGCTTCCATCATTTCTGTGCGATTTACTCCGTTTTTGTATGCTGTTTCTAAATGATATTTTATACAATCGTCACAACGCAGAACAGCTGAAGCTACTAATCCTAATAATTCTTTAGTTTTCACATCAAGTGCGCCTTCGCTATAGGCGTTTGTGTCTAAGTTGAAAATTCTTTTGATTACTTTATTGTCATCGGCTACTAATTTTTCATTCATTTTAGCACGATAGTTGTTAAACTCGGAAATTAAATCACTCATTATATTGTGGTTATTGATTTGTTGTTCTTCTTAAAGATAAAAGCACTAATAAAAATACTTATTTCGTAAAGTATAATTAATGGGATAGTTATTATAACTTGGCTAATTACATCTGGTGGTGTTACTATTGCTGCAATAATTAAGATAATTACATATGCCCATTTTCTGTATTCTCTTAAAAAAGAAGGAGTTACCAATCCTAAAGTGGATAAGAAATAAATTATAATTGGTAATTCGAAAATTAAACCAGTCGCTAAAGTTGTGGTTTTAACGGTTCCGATATAAGAATTTACATTAATATCGTTTTTAATAACATCAGATACGGTAAATGTTGATAAAAAATTTAATGATAAGGGTGTTAGTACAAAATAACCAAATAACACACCTAAAAAGAATAATAAAGAAGAAATAACTATAAATTTCACTGCATTTCTTTTTTCTTTTTTATATAATGCCGGACTAATGAAATTCCAAAATTGTAATAAAATATAAGGAAAACTTATGATAAATCCTGCTGTAATACACGTCCAAACTAATAAAGAAATTTGTCCTTCAATTTCGGTATTTTGAATGCTGAAATTTAATGTAGTGTCGCAAAAACTTTTGTCTAAATCGTATTTATTTGCCAAATCACAAAAAAACTGATAGGTAACAAAATCACCTTTCATGGGTCCAAAAATAATAGTTTTAAAAATAAAATCGTTAAAAAACCAAGCAACTGCACCACCTGTTAATATAGCGGCTGAACTTCTCACTAGCAACCATCTTAATTCCTCAAGATGGTCTAAAAAAGTCATTTCGTTAATGTTTTTTTTGTTTTTTTTTGCCATTATACAATTCCTTCTTTTAAAATATCGTGTAAATGCAACACGCCTTTGTATGTTCCATTATCAATCACCATCAATTGTGTAATTTTATTATCTTCTAACACATCTAAAGCTTCTGAAACTAAAACGGTTAAAGCTATTGATTTTGGATTTTTAGTCATAATATCTTGTGCAGTTAATTCAGAAAAAGTGTCTCTATCTGTTAACATTCTTCTGATATCGCCATCAGTAATAATTCCAATTACTTTATCATTTTCAACAACAGCGGTAACACCTAAACGTTTTTCAGAAATTTCCATAATTACTTTTTTAATGGAAGCATTTGGAGCTACTTGCGGTGCGTGTGTAGCGTCTAACATATCTTTAACGCGTAATAATAGTTTTTTTCCCAAGGCACCACCAGGATGATATTTGGCAAAATCTTCTGCCTGAAAATTTCTTAATTTCATCAAACAAACGGCAATAGCATCGCCTAAAACTAATTGAGCAGTTGTGCTATTTGTAGGGGCTAAACCAAGCGGACAACTTTCGTCATCTACGTGTGCAAGTATAACTAAATCGGAAGATGTAGCTAAAAATGAGCTTGGATTAGCGGTCATTCCAATTAAAGTAGTACCAAAATTTTTAATAATTGGCGCCAAAACTTTAATTTCAGGACTATTTCCACTTTTTGAAATGCATAAAACAACGTCGCCTTTTTGTATCATTCCTAAATCGCCATGAATGGCTTCAGCAGCGTGTAAAAATATAGATGGTGTGCCTGTAGAATTTAATGTCGCTACAATTTTCTGAGCAATAATCGCACTTTTTCCAATACCAGTAACGACTAATCTTCCTTTGGAATCGAAAATTAATTGTACAGTTTTGGCAAAATCTTCAGTAAGATATTGCGTAAGTTTTGCAATACTTTCGCTTTGTGACAGGATAGTTTGCTTTGCGTTTTCTAGTATAGTTTGTGTTGTATTCAAAATTAAATGAATTATATTTTTGTTTTTAAAGAATAGTTGTATCTTTATGATTGCAAATTTAGACAAAATTCAAATAATAATTGTCTAAAATTATGTGTTTATAAGTTGAACCCATTATTTCATGAAAGAACAGAATATAGATTTATACAAAGAGTTAAAAAAATACTTTGGATTTTCTCAATTTAAAGGATTACAAGAAAAAGTAGTTACAAGTATTATTTCTGGTAATAACACCTTTGTTATTATGCCAACTGGTGGTGGAAAATCATTATGTTATCAATTACCCGCATTGGTTTTAGAAGGAACAGCCATTGTAGTTTCTCCGCTTATTGCTTTAATGAAAAATCAGGTAGATGCCATTAGAAGTATGGGGTCAGATGTTGGTGTAGCTCATGTTTTAAATTCTTCTTTAAATAAAACAGAAGTCAATCAGGTAAAAGCAGATATTTTATCTGGAAAAACTAAAATGCTATATGTAGCACCAGAATCATTAACAAAAGAGGATTATATTAAGTTTTTAAAAACAGTTAAAATATCATTTGTAGCGATTGATGAAGCACATTGTATTTCTGAATGGGGACATGATTTTAGACCAGAATACAGAAATTTAAGAAGTATTATTAAGCAATTAGGAGATGTACCAATTATTGGACTTACCGCAACGGCTACTCCTAAAGTGCAAGAAGATATCTTGAAAAATTTAGATATGCCAAATGCCAATACGTTTAAAGCTTCTTTTAACCGACCAAATTTATACTACGAAATACGCCCTAAAACAAAAAATGTTCAAGGTGATATTATACGATTTATTAAACAATACAAAGGAAAATCAGGTGTTATCTATTGCTTAAGTAGAAAAAAAGTGGAAGAAATCGCACAGGTTTTACAAGTAAATGGAATTTCTGCAGTGCCTTATCATGCAGGTTTAGATGCAAAAACACGTGCCAAGCATCAAGACATGTTTCTTATGGAAGATGTTGATGTTGTAGTGGCTACTATTGCTTTTGGTATGGGAATTGACAAACCAGATGTACGATTTGTAATTCATCACGACATTCCCAAATCATTAGAAAGTTATTATCAAGAAACAGGAAGAGCTGGTAGAGATGATGGCGAAGGAATTTGTATGGCTTATTATTCTTACAAAGATATTGAAAAGTTAGAAAAATTCATGTCTGGAAAACCAATTGCTGAACAAGAAATCGGTTACGCATTACTACAAGAAGTAGTCGCATATGCTGAAACCTCCATTTCTAGAAGAAAATATTTACTTCACTATTTCGGAGAAGAATTTGACGAAGTTAATGGTGAAGGAGCCGATATGGATGATAACGTTAGAAATCCTAAAGTTAAAACAGAAGCTCAAAATCAAATAGTTACCTTGTTAAAAGTAATTAACGATACAAAACAGTTATTTAAATCTAAAGAAGTTATAATGGCTTTAGTAGGTAAAATTAATGCCATTATTAAGGCACAAAAAATAGATACATTAAAAACATTTGGTAGTGGTGCTAAGCATGATGAAAAATACTGGATGGCATTAATTCGGCAGGTTTTAGTGGCGGGATTAATTTCTAAAGATATAGAAAGTTACGGTGTTTTAAAAGTAACTCCAGCTGGAAATGATTTTATTGCCAAACCTTATTCATTTATGGTGGCAGAAGATCATGAATTCAGCGAAGAAGAGGATGAAAATATCATAGCAGCAGCAAAAGCAACAGGAACTGCCGATGCAGTATTAATGTCAATGCTTAAAGATTTACGCAAAAAAGAAGCCAAAAAACATAATGTGCCACCGTTTGTAGTGTTTCAAGATCCTTCTTTGGAAGATATGGCACTTAAATATCCAATTACTATTGACGAATTAAGTAATGTTCATGGTGTAGGAGAAGGCAAGGCAAAGAAATTCGGAAAACCGTTTATTGAATTAATTTCAAGATATGTGGATGAAAACGATATTATTCGTCCAGATGATTTAGTGGTGAAATCTACAGGAGCAAATTCTATAAATAAATTATATATCATTCAAAATATTGATAGAAAATTAGCTTTAGACGATATTGCTTCTGCTAAAGGAATAAAATTTGATGATTTATTGAAAGAAATGGAACAAATTGTATTTTCAGGAACCAAATTAAATATTAAGTACTGGATTGACGAAATTTTAGACGAAGAGCAACAAGAAGAAATTCACGACTATTTTATGGAATCCGAATCAGACAGTATTGAAAAAGCCTTAAAAGAATTTGATGGCGATTACGATACTGAAGAACTTCGATTAATGCGAATTAAATTTATTAGCGAAGTAGCGAATTAAAGGAAAGCTTTTATAAACAAAAACCAAATTAAAATTTTTTAAAGTTATAATTTGGTTTTTTTATTTTTTATTAAAAATGAAAAGAATACAATTATTTACAAAGCGAGATATTATCTATAAACTTTTATATTTATTTTTTTTTAGCACAATTTTACTTTTTATATATTTTAATAAAAAAGATAATAATAGTACCAATTTTATTGAAATTCCTCAGAAAGACGAACTTTCATTACAAACGGATACCATTTTTGCCAATAAAAAAAATAGTTTTTCAAAAAACAGCATAACGTATATATACCAACCCATTAAATCTATTAATCAAACAATTGATGATGAGTTAAATAGAAATGGAAAAACGTATACTTTCCAACTTGAAGAACTTGAATTAAAACCAAAATTAGTTGAGGCTAGAATTAATAGAGTTAAAGTATCGTTGCAAAACAAATATACAATGCAAAGAGACGCAAGATTATTGACCCTCAAATTTAATGAAATTGAATTTAAAGAAAAAAAAATGCATTATCAATTTGCATTTAATGAATTTGGAAATTATGAAGATTTTTGTCATGAAAACACTTTGAATATTCACGTGCCTATTGGGGAATATAATTTATATATAAGAGCAGTAGATTTTAAAAATAATGTTGTTACAAAATATACAAAGATTATAACCTTTTCAAGAGTTCCTTATCCAAAAGGGGTTTTGTTTTGGTTATTAATATCAATAATTGTTATTTCTCCTTTTGTTTTTTATTTTTTTAAGTTTAAGTTTAGTAAACAAAAACAACAATTTCAACAAGAGTTAGCCCTTGAAAAACAACGTTCAAAAATAACGGCTGATTTACATGATGAAATTGGTTCCTCTTTATCAAGTTTACAAATCAATAGCGCCGTGGCAAGTTTTTTAATCGAAAAAAACCCAACAGAAGCTCAAAAAATCCTTCAAAAAATAGAATCACAATCCGAACATTTATCAGATAAAATTGGAGATATTATTTGGAGTATGAAACCTGGAAAAGAAGAATTTTTAACCTTAACCTCAAGAATTAAAAATTTTGCAAATGAAATTGTGGGTTCTACTAATATTAATTATAAAATCGATATTGATAAAAATATTGATAAAAAAATTACCGATATTTCTACAAGAAAAAACATTGTATTGTTTGTAAAAGAAGCTATTAATAATGCAGTAAAATATAGTAAAGCAAAACAATTAACCATTTTAATACAAGTTATAGAAAATCAAATTAGTATTGAAGTCTCTGATGATGGAGTTGGGTTTGATACTTCTAGTACAAATGGAAATGGTTTAGGAAATATGCAAAATAGAATTGAAGAGTTAAAAGGTCAATTTAGCATAACATCTGAACTAAATTTGGGTACAAAAGTAAAAGCAACAATGCCGATTATACCCTAATTTAGGGACAAATTCAGATGAGAATATAAGTATCTTTATACCGTGGTAATTAGAGTTTTTATATATGATGACAGTAACGAACGAAGAGATAGTTTGAAGGCGTTATTAATGCTGAATGACCAACTCAAGTTTGTGGGCGAAGCTATGAATTGTGCTACCGTAAATGAAGATATAGATAACTTCTATCCAGATGTAGTTTTGATGGATATTAATATGCCCGAAGTCAATGGGATTGAAGGTTTACGAATTATAAAAACCAATCATCCAGAAGTAAAAGTATTGATGCAAACCGCATTTGACGATTCTGATAAAATATTTACTAGTATTTTAAATGGGGCAAATGGTTATATTTTAAAAAAAGACAAACCGCAACGAATTCTTCAGGCAATTGAAGAAGTGTATCAAGGCGGAGCAGCAATGAATCCTGGAATTGCACAAAAAGTATTGGATTATTTTAAACCCAAAGAAATTAATAATCCCTTATCGCCCAAAGAAACTCAAGTTTTAGCTCTTTTAGCCGAAGGCCTTTCCTATAAAATGGTTGCCGATAAATTAGGAGTCAGCTATTCCACCGTAAATACACATGGCAAACGCATTTACGAAAAACTACATATATCTTCATTAGGCGAAGCCATTGCATATTATTACAAAAATTTAAAACAATAAATTTTTCGTACTTTTTGTCATCCTGAAGAAGGAAGAATCTCATATACCGTTAGTTTTAAATTAAAATCCCTTGTCCCACGATTAAGGGATTTTTTGTAATAAACAAATGTTAATATTTGTGATGAAATTAGTAATAAAAAGTATTCTCCATTAAACAACGGATACAAATTCCGTTGTTTAATGGAGAATACTTTGAGGTAAATAAACAACCTTTGTACATAATTTCAAAACACAAGTAACACATTGAAAATCAAATTGATATAAAAAAAAGTGACGTCGAAAACTGTAAAGAGTAGACAAAAATTAAAATTAAAAAAAAATATGAAAAAAAGCAAATTACTATTTACACTCTTTTTTTTGGTTGCATTATCCACAATTCAAGCTCAACAAACCGTTGATGCTTCTGGAGGAGTAGCAAGTGGAAGTGGAGGAACTGTAAATTATTCTGTTGGGCAGGTAGTTTATACTACTAACACAGGAACCACAGGATCAGTGGCACAAGGCGTGCAGCAACCCTTCGAAATTTCTGTAGTATTGGGGGTAGAAGAGCACCAAATAAGCCTTAATATACAAGCTTACCCCAACCCAACTACCAATTTTTTAACACTTAATGTAGGCAAAGCTGAACTTTCAACTTTCAACTTTGAGCTTTACGACATTAGTGGAAAATTAATTGAAAGTAAAAAAATAACCAGCACAACCGAAACTATCCGTATGGAAAACTTACCAATTGCGATTTATTTTTTGAAAATATCAGATAGTAACAAAGTAATCAAAACATTTAAAATCATTAAAAAATAAAAACTATGAAAACAAAAATTTTCTCAGTAATAGCAGGGCTTTTATTAACGGCAAGCGTTTTCGCACAAGCCCCACAAAAAATGAGTTACCAAGCTGTAATACGCAACAGCAGTAGTGCTTTAGTAACATCAACATCAGTTGGTATGAAAATTAGCATATTGCAAGGTACGTCAACTGGTACAGCTGTATATGTAGAAACCCAAACACCAACCACCAACGCTAATGGTTTAGTTAGTTTAGAAATTGGAAGTGGCACACCAGTAACAGGTACTTTTTCAGGTATTAATTGGGCAACTGGACTTTATTTTATTAAAACAGAAACCGACCCAACAGGCGGAACGGCTTATACAATAGTTGGCACAAACAAATTAATGAGTGTGCCTTACGCTTTGTATGCAGCAAAAACCGCACCTTTAACTTGTTTAACAAATGTAGATTGCCCTTCAGGTTTTGTTTGCTCAGGTGGTGGATGCGTTCCAAGCTTTACCCACTACCTTGGCGAAGCCTATTTAGGCGGTATTATTTACTATCTATACAAAGGCAGCGATGGTTTAGAACACGGGCTTATTGTAGCACTTACCGAAAGCACAGCCCAATGGCAAACATCAAGTACATTAGTAAACGCAAACCGAACAGAAGATGGAGCATTCAATACAGCATTAATGACAGGTAGCCCAGCTGCAACTTACATTGCAGGTTTAGGTGCAGGTTGGTATTTACCAAGTGTTGACGAATTAGGATTATTGTATTACAACCGTTATAGTGCTCAAAAAGGCTTGCGAGCAGGTGGCAACACGCTAATTTCAAATACAGGTAACTATTGGAGCAGTACCGAGAATGGCGCAACCATTGCGTATATCTTCAACTTCTACTATGATTCCGCCAACCTCTTTCCTAAGACAAGTACAGCCACCGTGCGTGGAGTAAGGGCTTTTTAGTGAATTTACTGTTTTCTCAATAAATAATTTCAAAATAGAGGTAACAAATTGAAAACCCAATAGATATAAAAATAATAATATTAAAATTTTAATAAAAAAATTATGAAAAAAACAAACACGCTAAGCGCAATAGTAATTTCAACATTTCTAACCTTGGTAAGTTGCGACTCTTCTGAAACTACTGCAGCAGCAGTTGTGCCTTCCACTTTTGAATATTTGTATATTAAAAGTCCAGCAACCGCTTCAGGAACATCAAATATTTGGAATTTAAAAAACGAAACCACCGCAGGAGCAGGTTTTGCTTCTCCAACAAATCTAAGAATTGACACACCTACTCCTACACTTGGACATCAAACCTTAATGTCTTATCAATGCTCGGCTTATGACAAGGTTAACAAAAAATATGCGGTATCAACAGGCGATAGACTTGTGATTTACGATGTTACAAACACAGCTTCGGTTCCTGCTCCTACAATTTTAACTATTGCTAACATTCAGGCAATTGAATTTGTAGCGGGCAATTTGTATGTCCTAAAAAACTATCAAATAAAAAAATACAATAGTGCCTTTGTGCTTGACGCAACTTTTGGACCTGTTTCATTACCAATCCCTATTTCAGGTGCCTCTTACGCTTCAAATTTGTGTTATAATGGAACTGATTTGTATGTGATTAATGATGGTATGTTGCATAAAATTAATACTGCAGGAGCAGGATCAATTTCTTCTATTTCCTTAGGTACTACCAGTGAGTTTGACGGATTAGAGTATATCAATACAACGGCTTTACCAAATAAATTGTATGCGGTAAAAAAAGGAACCTCTCCAAAATTTGTAGAAATTGACCCAATAACAGGGGCTGGAACCGTTAAATATACTTTAACCTATACGCCAGATTTTAGCCGTATTTCATCGGCATTGGATTATAGCACCGAGTTTTATTATTTAGATAGTTCAAATGGATTTAGTAGCGATCAAAATACGTTAACCATTATAGATCTTACTCCAACTGGCGCATACACTCCTGTACCATTGACTACACCGAGTAATAAATACTTATTTGGCTTGCAGTTGAAAGATTAATTAGAATAAAAAATTTAAAACCCAATTAATATATCAATTCTAACATTAAAATGTAAACAAAATGAAAAATCTAAAAACAACAATTTTATCAGTATGTATTGCATTGTGCTGTTTAACAAATGGAAACACACAAGGGCATCGTGTTGGATATTTACCACCACCACTACCACCCAGAATACTGCTCTCTTTCGGTGGAGGATTATCTTCCCCAAGCATTGAAGCCAAAGATAAAGCTTTTTTAAGCAACACCACAGCAATTAATGCCGATGTGTTTTTGCCTTTGATTAGTAAAGGTATAAATGAAAATGGAAAAGGTATACAGGAAGGAGGACTTAATAGATTTAGTGCAGGTTTGAACTTTGGTGGTGCCTACAACTTTGGAGGAAGCGGCGGTTTTGGAACCACTCCAAATCCATTTGCAATAACTGGACAAACTTCAAGTATGGTTTCAGATAAAACTGTTGACCCAAGATCTCCTGGTTTCAGAATGGGAGGTGGTCCACAAGCTAATTTTTATTTTGGTAAGTTTATTGTTTCACCCATGGTTTTAGGAGAATATTTCTCGATGACACAAAAGGAAATGAGCATAGTGCAAACCACCCAATACAACGGTCTGAGCTATGATTTTAATTTGGCAACTTTACCCGAAACCAAAACAAGCGGTTTTGCTGTAACGCCAAAATTGCGTTTGCAATATATGATAAGCAAGCATTTTGGTCTTTTTGCCGATGCAAGTTATACAACGGGACCAAAAATGGAAACAACGGTTTCAAAATTAATTCCAAATGGAAATCCTTTAGTAGATCTTCAAAGTTATAACCTTCAGCAATTACAAACAGGAACTATGGTGAAAGGCGAAACAAAATCAACTGCTTATAGTGCTATGGGATTTAATTTTGGTGTGGTGATTGGTTGGGGAGGAAAAAACACTGATAATCAAAAGCAAAGACCTTGCGATTGTTGTCACGAGACTCACGGTCGAGGTATATGTCCAAACGGATGTGATAAGGCTACTTCGGCAAACGTACTTGATCCAAAAGATTTAGTACTTGCAGATGCTGGAAAAGATGTTGTAAATCAAGCGGATGTAAAAGCCATTGCCGAAACATTAGTAACAATGCGTAAAGGTTGGGATGGAAGTATAAAAGGAAACATTGTAGAGAAAAAAGGAATTACAGAAAATGGACTTAAAAAGAACGAAGCTAAAAGTGAAGACATTAATTTAAACTTAACATCTACAGCTCAAACATTGGTCAACTTAGCCCGAAAAGGTTGGGATGGTTCCATAAAAGGAAATAAAAGTGAAAGTGTAGCTAATGAAGCTGATGTAAAAGCAATTACAGAAACATTAGTCAATATACGAAAAGGTTGGGATGGATCTATAAAAGGAAACTATGCTGAAAGTATAACTCATGAAGCCGATGTGAAAGCAATTACCGAAGTATTTGTCAATATACGAAAAGGTTGGGATGGTTCAATAAAAGGAAATAAAAATTAACTAATAACTCAACAAACATTATTACGTTGGCCATGTAACACTTTTAAGATAATTTTTTGTTAAGTTAGTTACTAAAAATCCCGAGTTTAACACTCGGGATTTTATTTTTCAAAAACTTCCCCTCTATGTGGTCTTAGCGCATCTCTAAAAACAATCATATCGGCTTCTTCTACAACTAAATAAGCTATTGCGTACATATCGTTTAAAATTTCGAAGCCAGTAATTTTTAATATGTAATTTCCTTTATCTAAATATTCTTTCAGATGAATTTCATGATGTTCCGCAGTTTTTCCTGAAGCAAGACCACGGAAATCCCATATTAGTTTTATTTTTTTAGACATTTCCTAAATTGATTTAATAAATTTGACTCCAATCAAAAAATATGTTGTAACGTTGCAAAAATAGTATTAAAATGAAGTATTACCTACTAAAATTTTTCGTGTTTTTTTCCTTAGTTTCATTCTCACAAGAAACTTCTTTTGAAATTACTTATCAACGAAGTTCCAATGGAAAAATTATCGAAAAACAAGATGTGTTAAAAGTTTTTGCAACCAATAATCATGTTACTCTTTCTACTGAAAAAATTGAAGCCAATCAAGCTGCATTACCTTTCGAAAAAACTTTTATAGACACTAAAGATTTAAGTTTTTATCAAGTTGCTACTTTGTCAACCAACAAAGTAATTAGCTATAAAGATAATGAAGCCATCAAAAATCAAAAATTAGAACTCTTACAAGAAACCAAAAAAATACTGGGTTATCCATGTAAAAAAGCGAAAACGATAATAAATTCGAATACGATTGAAATTTGGTACACTAATGAATTAAATATTAAAGCGAGTCCAACAGTTTTAGGAGTAAATTTGGGTTTGGTTTTAGAAATTACTAGAAATGGAAATAGTACTACTCAAGCCATTAAAATTCAAAAGAAAAAGTCGAAAAACACTTCAAATGCTAAAATTGAAAACACAGTTGATGTATTAACATATAAAGATTTGTTGTGGAAAAGCCGATTTACAACTATTCCAGTTTTTGAAAATGAAATTATTAGCTTTTCGTCTGAAGCAAAATCAAATGATTCTGTTATAAGATTTGCAAATGGAACTATTGTTTTAAAGAAAATTAAAATCCCTAATCAAGCCAAATCAAATCTCGCATTTTTAGATTTAATAGAACAATCTAATGGCGATGCTTATGACAGAACGGGTTCGGTTTTTATCATTCCTATTTCAAACTCAAAACAAACTTTTCTGAGTGGTTTAGAAAAAGGAAAAGAAGTTTTACCAATTTACCAAAATGGTAATGGAAAAAAATATCAAGGTGTAATTGCCACATCAACGTATGAGCCATTAACCGAATTAATGCGTTTTTTTACACCATTCGGAATAAAACAATACAATCACATTCAATTGAAAGATAAAACATGGGAAGAACAAGTTTCTTATCGTCAAGAAATTACAGATGTATTGCAACAATATGCTGGACAAGAGGTTTGGATTGGTGCTTTTATAGGCAATTATGATAAAGGAGGCCATAAAATAACTATGAATGTTACTTTACATTCAGAAGATTTACCTTCAAAATCAACTAAATTATTTCCATTGTTCAATACCACAAATGTTATGGAAATGGCAGGTCAAGATTACGGTACTATGTTTGATGTAGAAAAAGGTTTAGAAACAAAAATCACTTTAAAAGAATCTTTAAAAAATGCTAAAATCCGTTATATAACTACAGGTCACGGCGGTTGGGAAAATGGTGATGAGTTTGTTCCGAAAAAGAATACTATTTTAGTTAATGGAAAAGAAGTTTTTCAATTTACGCCATGGCGTCAAGATTGTGGTTCGTACCGATTATATAATCCAGCTTCAGGAAATTTTCCAAACGGATTGTCATCTTCAGATTATAGTAGAGCGAATTGGTGTCCTGGAATGGTAACCACACCAACTTATATTGATTTAGGAGATTTACCAGTTGGCGAATACACCATTCAAGTGAAAATTCCACAAGGAAAATCTGAAGGAGGAAGTTTTAGTGCTTGGAATGTTTCTGGAATTTTAATTGGTGAATAAAAAAACTATTTTGCAAATTAGAAAAATAATTGGATTATAAACTAAACAAACTATTTTGACTATTTTTGCAGGATAAATTTTATTGTATGCCACGCGAACTACTCATTCAAGTTTCTCCAGAAATGGCGAATAACGAACTAATGTTATACCAACACGTTTCTAAATTAGTACACACTTCTGTATCTGATTTACAGAAAATTGTAGTGGTAAAACGCTCTATTGATGCCCGACAAAAAGCCATAAAATTCAATTTAAAACTAAATATTTATTTTAAAGATGAGGTGTTTACCGAATCAAAAATTGAATTACCTCATTATCCAAATGTAACCAATAAGCAAGAAGTTATAGTTATTGGTGCTGGTCCTGCCGGATTATTTGCCGCTTTACAATTAATCGAATTAGGTTTGAAACCGATAGTCTTAGAAAGAGGAAAAGATGTTCGTGGTCGTCGTAGAGATTTAAAAGCGATAAATGTTGACGGAATTGTAAATGCCGATTCCAATTATTGTTTCGGAGAAGGTGGAGCAGGAACGTATTCTGACGGAAAATTATATACACGTTCCAAAAAACGTGGCGATGTAGATCGAATTTTACAATTATTAGTAGCTTTTGGTGCAACCGAAGAAATTTTAGTAGAAGCACATCCGCACATCGGAACCAATAAATTACCTCAAATTATTCAAGATATTCGAGAGAAAATTATCGAATGTGGCGGACAAGTTTTGTTTGAAACTCGAGTTACAGATATTTTAGTTAAAAATAATGAAGTAGACGGAATTGTAACGCAAAACGGAGAAACGATTTATGCTAAAAAAATCATTTTAGCAACAGGACATTCGGCACGTGATATTTTTGAAATGCTTCATAAAAAAGATATTTTCATCGAAGCAAAGCCATTCGCATTAGGTATTCGAGCGGAACATCCGCAAGAGTTGATTGATAAAATTCAATATTCTTGCGATTACCGAGGCGAATTTTTACCACCATCGCCATATTCAATTGTAAAACAAGTAAATGGTCGAGGTATGTATTCATTTTGTATGTGCCCAGGCGGCGTAATTGCGCCTTGTGCAACAGCCGAAGGCGAAGTTGTTACAAATGGTTGGAGTCCAAGTAAACGAGATCAAGCCACTGCCAATTCAGGAATTGTAGTCGAGTTACGTTTGGAAGATTTTAAACCTTTTGAAAAATTTGGCCCTTTAGCAGGAATGGAATTTCAAAAAGCAATTGAACAAAAAGCTTGGCAATTGGCAGGAAAAACTCAAAAAGTTCCCGCTCAAAGGATGATCGATTTTACACAAACGAAAGTTTCTGCAGCCATCCCAAAAACATCGTATGTTCCCGGAACAACATCTGTAGAATTAGGAGAAGTTTTTCCGACGTTTTTAACACAAACACTGCGCGAAGGTTTTTCTGCATTTGGAAAAGCTATGCACGGTTATTTAACAAACGATGCCATTTTACACGCACCAGAAAGTAGAACATCTTCACCAGTTCGAATCCCAAGAGATAACTATACATTAGAACACGTTCAAATTAAAGGATTATATCCTTGCGGAGAAGGCGCAGGATATGCAGGCGGAATCATTTCTGCTGCTATTGATGGCGAAAAATGTGCGTTGAAAATTAAAGAAGTATTAGGTAATTAAATTAACCACATAGATTTAAATAATTTTAATTGAGAATTTAATCATTTCATTCAAAATAATAAACATAGTCTATGGATTATTTCAAGCGAAGCGCCTTTATTTACAAAACAAAATTGATTTCTATGTGGTTTAAAAAATAATCTTTGCTTTAAAAAAAACGCTATGACATTAAAAGGACAAAATATCCATTTACGAGCTCTCGAACCCGAAGATTTAGATTTTCTGTACGAAATAGAAAACAATGAATCGATTTGGGAAGTGAGCAATACGCAAACACCATATAGTAAATGGGTGTTGAAAAATTATTTAGAAAACGCACATTTGGATATTTATGAAGCGAAACAATTGCGAATGGTAATTGTTTTTTCAGAAACCAATGAAAAAGTTGGATTTATTGATTTATTTGATTTTGATGCCAAAAATAGTCGTGCTGGAATTGGAATTATTATTTCAGAAAACTATAGAAATCAAGGCATTGGAAAAGAAACCTTGCAATTGATTTCCAATTATGCTTTCACTAATTTGAATTTACATCAATTATTTGCAAATATTACTGTAAATAATGAAGCCAGTTTGTTGCTTTTTAGTAATTTTGGGTTTCAAAAAATAGGCATTAAAAAAGACTGGAACAATATAAAAGGTGCTTTTGTAGATGAAGCGCTTTTTCAATTCATAAACGTAAAATAAAAAAATTTTGGAAGCGAAAAAATTATTCTTAAGAATCATAAGTGTCGGAGCTGCAATACTAATTATTAGTGGTGGATACGTAATTAATAAAGCGTTTACTGGAAACACAAAATTTGAAGAAGAGGAAGTATTTGTATATGTACCAACAGATTCAAAATATGAAGATGTAAAGAAAATTTTAGCACCTTATATTGAAAATCAATCCAAAATTGACTGGGTAGCATCAAAAAGAGACTATGATTCCAATGTAAAAGCGGGTAAGTTTTTATTAAAAAAAGGAATGAGCAGTTTTAGTATTGTTCGTGCTTTGCGATTGAATACTCCTGTAAAATTAGCTTTCAATAATCAAGAAAAAGTACAAGATTTATTTGTAAGAATTGCTTCGCAAATTGAACCAGATACTATAAAATTGAATGAAATTTTCACAAATGATACTTTTTTGCAAGAAAATGGTTTGAATAAAGACAATGTAATGTCGTTTTTTATTCCAAATAGCTACGAATTTTATTGGAATATTTCACCTGAAGAATTTTCAGAAAAACTTACAAAAGAATACAAAAGATTTTGGAATGATGGAAGATTAGCGAAAGCCAAAGCTTTAAATTTAACTCCAGCACAAGTATATACATTAGCTTCAATTGTACATAAAGAAACTGCCAAAGCAGATGAGAGACCAAAAGTAGCAGGTGTCTATTTAAACAGATTTTATAAAAATATGCCATTACAAGCCGATCCAACTGTAATTTTTGCTTTAAAACAAAAATCAAATAATTGGGATTTAGTAGTAAAACGAGTAATGCATAACGATTTAATAGTAAATTCTCCTTACAATACATATAAAAACACGGGTTTGCCACCAGGACCTATTTTTATGCCAGATGTTTCGGCAATTGATGCGGTTTTAAATCCGGAAAAACACAATTACTTATATTTCTGTGCTAGTGTTCAAAAATTTGGATATCATGAATTTGCAACAGATTACAGTGCGCATTTAAAAGTGGCTGCAAAATATGCAGACTGGGTAAAAAAGCAGAATTATAAAAGATAATTTTTAGTGTAAATTAGAAAAAGGTGTAGAATGTACAATTTTACACCTTTTTTTATTTTCCTTACTTTCTTTTTTTATCTTTATCAAAACTATAATTTATATGGAAAATAAAGCTGAATTTAAAAAAGAATTGGGATTGTTAAATGCAACAAGTTTAGTGGCAGGTTCAATGATAGGTTCTGGAATATTTATTGTAACCTCAATAATGGCAAGAGATATTGGTGGTGCAGGTTGGATTTTATTAGCTTGGATTTTAACTGGATTTTTAACGCTGGCTGCAGCTTTAAGTTATGGCGAATTAGCAGGTATGATGCCAAAAGCCGGAGGGCAATATGTATATATTCAGCGTGCGTATGGCAAAATGATGTCGTTTTTATATGGTTGGACTGTTTTTACAGTGGTTCAAACCGGAGTAATTGCAGCTGTAGCAGTAGCTTTTGCTAAATATACCGCTATTTTCTTCCCTGTACTAAGTGATACATTGCTTGAAATTGGTACATATAAAATTCAATATCAACAACTATTAGCCATTTTGAGTATTGTTGTGCTAACAATAATTAATAATCAAGGTGTAAAAACAGGAAAAAATCTCCAATTTATTTTTACTGCGGCTAAATTGTTTGCTCTATTTGCCTTAATTGTTTTTGGTTTATATGTTGGATTACAATCTGATACATTAGCAAATAATTTTACAGATATGTGGGCAGCAAGTAAAACAACAGTTGTTGATGGTGAAATCACTACAGAAGTATTAACTGGCTTTGCAATTATCGGAATGTTGGGTTTTACGATGATAAACTCTTTGTTTTCATCTGATGCCTGGAATAATATTACTTTTATCGCTGGAGAAATTAAAGAGCCACAGAAAAACATTCCCAAGAGTTTATTTTTAGGTACATTAATAGTTACAATAATTTATTTATTAGCCAATTTAGCTTATTTTTCATTATTGCCTTTAAATGGAAATCCATTAGCTGATGACTTTTTAGGGCAAGGTATTAAATATGCTAACGAAGATAGGTTAGGCGCGAGTGCTGCTTCTGTTATATTCGGAAATGCTGGCGTTTTTATAATGGCCGGTTTAATTATGATTTCTACTTTTGGTTGTAATTCGGGTTTAATATTAGCTGGCGGACGCTTGTTTTATGCAATGAGTAAAGACGGCTTGTTTTTTAAAAGTGCTGGAGAATTAAATAAAAATCAAGTGCCAGAAAAAGCACTTTGGTTGCAATGTATTTGGGCCTCGATATTATGTTTATCTGGAAAATATGGCGATTTACTAACGTATGCTACTTTTGCCAACCTATTATTTTATGTTTTAACTATTTATGGTATCTTCATACTTCGTAAAAAAGAACCTGATACGCCAAGACCTTATAAAGCTTTTGGTTATCCGTTTGTGCCAATTTTATATATAATACTGATTTCAATTATTAGTATTATATTATTAATTTACGATACTAAAAATACAGGACTAGGTTTATTTATTGTGTTATTAGGGATACCAATTTATTATCTCATACAAAAGAAACAAGAATAATTAAAAAGACCCAACTTATTAAAATATGTTGGGTCTTTTTAAATTAAAATTAATTTCTAGCCAATGCATTTGAAATAGGTGATTTTAATCTTGGTTCTATATAAATTTCAGTAATTCCAGCTTTCCATTCTACTTTTTCGTAATAAAAATCAATTGAAGTTAAAGTGTCTTTCACGGTAATTATACAATTTCCAGTAACGTTTGCGTCGGTTTCTTCAATAGTGTAGTTGAAATTGCTTTTTAATTTATCTTCAATAAATAAACTAAGAATTTTTTCAGCAATTTTTTTCCTAATATTCATTTTTGCATTAAAAGTACTTACAATAATTGTTCCTTCATTAGATGTTGAAATTACTTCAATACTGTTTTGACCGTAGTGGTATGTTTCAACTAAATTTCCTTGCGCAAACATTACTTGACAAAGTAATAAGATGCTAATTGTAAAACATTTCATAGTACATTAGATTTAGTGGTTACTTTATTATAATATAAAATTACGCCTAAAAAATAATACTAATTTTATTTTCGTTAAAAAAATCACAACAATTTAATGTAAATATGTTAATTTTAACTAAAAGGTTTTGAAATTGTTAAATTTTATTGTTTTTTGTTGTGAATTTATGTTTTTTATTGCAAAAAAAATGCCTTTTCTTTTTAGAAAAGGCATTAAATTATAAATAATCAAGCATTAATAATACATATAGCGTCTCACTTTTGCAATATATTTTGCCAAACGTATTACTTGATGGCTATATCCATATTCGTTATCGTACCATATATATAGTACAATATTTTTTCCATCTCCAGAAACAATTGTAGCATTACTATCGTAAATAGAAGGTTGAGCCGTTCCAACAATATCTGAAGAAACCAATTCGTTACTTACCGAATATTTTATTTGCTCTACTAAGTTTCCTTCTAAAGCATAAGTTTTCATAATATTGTTTAATTCTTGTATAGAGGTAGTTCTTCCAACTTCTAAATTCAAAACTACCAAAGAACCATTTGGTACCGGAACACGAATTGCATTCGATGTTAGTTTTCCAGCTAAACTTGGTAATGCTTTAGCAACTGCACTTCCTGCGCCGGTTTCTGTAATTACCATATTTAAACCCGCGGCTCTACCACGACGGTATTTTTTATGCATATTATCAACCAAATTTTGGTCGTTTGTATACGCGTGAATGGTTTCTAAATGTCCTTTTACAACACCCAACGTTTCTTCTATTACAGCCAAAACTGGTGTTATAGCATTTGTGGTACATGAAGCAGCAGAAAAAATATGTACTTCATCTGGGTTATAATCTTCATGGTTTACACCATATACGATATTTGGAACTCCTTTTCCTGGTGCGGTTAATAATACTTTATCTGCTCCTTTAGAAGTTAGGTGTCTTGCTAAAACTTCTTCGGTGGTAAAAGCACCAGTATTGTCAATTACTAAAGCATCATTAATTCCGTAAGCGGTATAATCTATTTCTTCTGGCGAATTTGCTGTTATAATATGTACGGTTGTTCCATTTATTATTAATGCACTATTTTCTGGGTCAGCCGAAACCGAACCTTCAAAATCTCCGTGAACTGAATCATATCTTAGTAAAGAGGCTCTTTTTTCTAATAAAACGGCATCATTTTTATCACGAGTTACAATCGCACGTAAACGTAATTGTTGCCCTTTTCCAATTTTGCTCATCATTTCACGAGCTAACAAACGTCCAATACGACCAAAACCATATAAAACAACATCTTTGGGTACAATTTCAGACGTATCTTTGGCATACTTTAATTTATCAATTACAAATGCTTTAGCGTCATTATATTTATCGTCTTCTAAATGATATTCATACGTTAATTTTCCTATATCAATACGTGATGGAGGTAAATCTAAATTTTCAATGGCTCTTGCAATTTCTACAGTATCAAAAATATTAATTGGTTTTTCTACAAAAGCAACAGCATATTCGTGTAAGTTTATAATATCTGAAACGTTTCGATCAATTAATTGATTTCTAAATAAGACCAGTTCAATAGATTTATCAAACCATAAATCGCTTATAATTTTTATAAATTCTACACATGCTTTTCTTCTGTCTGCTTGAAAAGCTATTTCTTTTTCGTAAATAGTGTTGTTGTTCATGAAAATATAGATTGGGTTACTAATTTTTTGCAAAAGTATAGATTTCAATCGTTTTCGTAAAGTTTTTTATGATTTTTTTTCTTATTATTTTTTATAAAAAAAACAAAAAAATTCGCAAAATAAATACTACTTTGCGAATCTTAAAATTCATCTAGATAATTATAAAAAGATGCGATACATCTGTCCGTTTTTTGCTATGATTTGATAACGTGTTTTTTCAGTTGATTCCTTTTTTGCTAAATACGCAGAAACGCTTTCCATATCAACTGCTCGCATATTATCCACTTGTGTTACTATAGAACCTTTTAAATCTTCAGCGTATTCCTTATAATCTATATTGGTTACCTGTTTGATTTTTATACCACTTTTTAAGTTAAATCGTTTTTTATCGTTTGCATCTAACTCTTCAAATTCAATACCATTAAATTCGTAGGCAATTAGTTCTTTTTTTGTTAGCGGTACATTTAAAGCTAAATTTTTACCATCTCTAAGTAAGGTAACTTTAACAATGTCATTTGGTCTTTTTGTATTAATCACACTTGCCATTTCAGCAGATGATGTAATTTTTTTATCATCAATTTTTACAATAATATCGCCTTTTTCAATTCCTACTTTTTCAGCACCAGAATTTCTATTGACTTTATTGATATAAAATCCTTCTGTTTCATTGATACCCAGTTTTTTTGAAGCTTCTGCATTTAATTCGCCACCTTCAACACCTAAAATACCGCGTTGTACATTACCGAATTTCATTAAATCTTCAATAATCTTTTTTGTAATATTAGACGGAACCGCAAATGAATATCCTGCATAACTTCCTGTTGGCGAAGAAATCATCGTATTAATTCCAATCAATTCACCATTTGTGTTTACTAAAGCACCACCACTGTTTCCGGGGTTTACCGCCGCATCTGTTTGTATAAACGATTGAATACTTGCTTTATCTAAATTACGTGCTTTTGCCGAAATAATACCTGCTGTTACAGTAGAATTCAATTGATACGGATTACCTACCGCTAAAACCCATTCACCCACTTTAATGGAATCAGAATTTCCAAAAACAATAAATGGTAACTTTTCATCGGCATCAATTTTTAGTAATGCGATATCCATTTTGCTATCCGTACCAATTAATTTTGCTTTGTACGCTTTGTTATTATTTAAAGTTACTTCAAGCTCGTTAGCATCTTGTATTACGTGATTATTGGTTACAATATAACCATCTTCAGATACAATTACTCCAGATCCAGTACCTATTTGTTCGTGTTGTTGCTTACCCCCGCCATAAAAAAACGATGCCCAAGGATCGGTGTAAGTCCTTACAGAAACATTTTTAACGTGTACCACACTATGAATCGCTTTTTCTGCACCAGTTGTAAAATCAATACTTTCTGCACCAGTAAAACTTACTGCTTTGTTATAGTTTGGCGAAGTGGTAATAAATGAATCACTTTCATTTTTTCTGTTTTCAATAAATTTATAGGCACCCAAAGTAACGGCACCACTCATTAATGATACAATAAATAGACTTCCTAAATTTTTCATCTTGTTCATTTTTATTTTTTTTACTCTGTAAATATAAATACGTTTTTTAAAAATACAAATTCGTTTAACTAACGATTAACAATGTTTAACAACTTTTTAGTACTTTATAGGTACACAGTTTATTCAGATTGCAACAGATTAATTTGTGAAAATCTGTGAAATTTGTGTTCCTTTTTATTTTTATAATTATGTAACACTAAAAAAATAAATATATTTGTACTATGCAAATACAATTTTATAAATACCAAGGAACAGGAAACGATTTTGTTATGATTGATAATCGTACAAATACATTCCCCAAAAATAATACCAAATTAATTGAATTTTTATGCGACCGACGTTTTGGCATAGGTGGCGATGGTTTAATTTTATTAGAAAATCATAATAAATACGATTTTACTATGTTGTATTACAATTCCGATGGAAGCACCAGTACTATGTGTGGAAATGGGGGGCGATGTTTAGTGGCATTTGCAAAACAATTAGGTATTATCGAAAACGAAGCTCATTTTGAAGCATCGGACGGCTATCATTATGCTAAATTTGAAGACAATTTAATTGCACTTCAAATGATAGACATAACAGAAGTTAAACATTTTAATACACACGATTTTGTGTATACGGGTTCGCCTCATCACGTGCAATTAGTCTCAGATTTAACAAATTTTGATGTAAAAAATACAGGTAAAAAGTTAAGATACTCTGATTTGTATGATGCTTCGGGTTGTAATATCAACTTTGTTGAACAAGAAAATACTGACACTTTTTCAGTTCGTACTTATGAACGAGGTGTGGAAGACGAAACGTTATCTTGCGGAACGGGTGCGACTGGCGTGGCAATTGCTATGCACGCAACTAATAAAACAGATGCGAATCGTATACATATTAATGTATTAGGCGGAAAGCTAATAATTAGTTTTGTTTTAGAAAATGATGAGTATAAAAATGTATTCTTAACAGGTCCAGCAGAATTAGTTTTTGCTGGTAGCTTAGAAGTGTAGCTTACTTTTAATAAGAAATAATCTCTTTATTTTGAATGTCATTTTCAATAATTCCGTCACGTAAGCGAATAATTCTATGCGCGTGAGCGGCAATATCTTCTTCGTGCGTTACTAAAATTACTGTATTTCCATTGGCGTGAATTTCACCAAATAATTTCATAATTTCTACGGAAGTTTTACTGTCTAAATTTCCAGTGGGTTCATCGGCTAAAATGATTGAAGGTTTGTTAACTAAAGCCCTACCAACTGCCACACGCTGACGCTGACCTCCTGATAATTGATTTGGTTTATGATCCATTCGGTCTGCTAAACCTACTTGTGTTAAAACTTCAGTAGCACGTTTGTTTCTTTCCTCTTTTGAAAAACCAGCATACACCATAGGTAAGGCTACATTATCCAACGCAGTTGTACGCGGCATTAAGTTAAATGTTTGAAAAACGAAACCAATTTCTTTATTTCTAATTTCAGCCAATTCATCATCGTGCATTTCGCTTACTTGCTTTCCATTTAAAATATAACTTCCAGAAGTTGGCGTATCCAAACAACCTAAAATATTCATTAAAGTTGATTTTCCAGAACCAGACGGCCCCATAAGAGCCACATATTCACCTTTGTTAATTAGTAAATCAATTCCTTTTAATACGTTTACCGTTTCGCTTCCTAATTGGAAATCACGTGTAATGCCTTTAATGTCTATTATTGGAGTTTTCATAGTTTTCAGGTGCGGTTTTTAGATTACAATAATTACTACAAATTATAAGTAGCTAAATAGAAGATTTTGTTACAGTTTTTAATAATATTTTACCGCAAAGTATCGCAAAGCTTGTCGCAAAGTATCGCAAAGATTTTGTAAAAGTATTTCGAGCTGTTATTCAAAAAAGTAAAATAAAGTTTAACATTATATAGTGAAACTCTGTGAATTCTTTGTGAATCTTCGTGTAACATTATACACGAATCACAAAATGTTCTTTTTCTTGTTCAGCTCTAAAAAACACCATTCCGAAATGAAATGTATCAATCGTAACTTTTACTTTAGGATGTTTTTTGATGATTTCCCAAGTATTTTTATTTTCTGTTGATGTATGAATGTCATTAATAATCCAAACAGCATCATTAGTTATAGTTGGTAATAACAAATTGAAATATTCTATTGTAGCTTTTTGAGATTCGTTTTGGTTGAAGTAAACTAAGTCGAAAGTACTGTCATTGTTAGAAAGTTTGTTTTTTTTAAAATCTTCAAATGAGATTATTTCTGAAGAAAACATATTAGTATCTAATTCAGTTGGATTTCCAATTTCTAAAATGGTTTTGGGTTTGAAATATCTAATAATTCTAAAAAGCAATCGAATCTTTTTTGAATTATTTTTTAAAAGCGAATATTCTGGATTTTTCGATTTATCATAAAAACATTTCGTAACCAAATCAAACACAAAAGGCGAATGCACGCCGTGTTCGTTTTTGGAGTTCCAAAGGAATTTTATGTATGATTTTATTTTTTGTAACACAGAGTTTCACAGAGTTTTCACAAAGTTTCACAAAGAAAATAAAGCTTTGCGAAACTTTGTAATTTCTTTGCGAATCTCTGTGTAATAATTATTATTCTATTTTAGAACTTAATTCAAACCAACGTGCTTCTTTTTCTTCTAAAGTTTGAATTATTTTTTGTAATTCATTCGCTTTAGCTTCAATTTTGTCATCAGCTACTTTTCCGTCCGAAAATTCTTGCTCAATTTGCTTTTTTTGATATTCTAAATCTTTAATGTCTTTTTCAATTTTATTAAATTCCTTTTGCTCGTTGAAGTTTAATCCTGCTTTGGCTGGTTGATTTTGTTTCCAACTTCCTTTGTCAGTGCTTACGCTATTTAAAACTTTTGGCTCTACGGAATCTTCATAACTTCTAAAATCAGAGTAATTTCCAGGAAAATCTTCAATTTCACCTTGACCTCTAAATACAAACAAATGATCCACAATTTTATCCATAAAATACCTGTCGTGACTTACCACTAACAAACAGCCAGGAAAATCTAGCAAGAAACTTTCTAATACATTTAGGGTAACAATATCTAAATCATTCGTTGGTTCATCTAAAATTAAAAAATTCGGATTCTGAATTAAAACGGTACATAAATACAAACGTTTTAGTTCGCCACCACTCAATTTTTCTACGAAATCATATTGCTTTTTCGCATCAAATAAGAAACGCTCTAATAATTGCGAAGCGGAAATGATTTTCCCTTTCGTAAGCGGAATGTATTCTCCGTATTCTTTAATAATATCGATAACTTTTTGTCCAGGTTTTGGGTTGATGCCACTTTGTGTGTAATACCCAATTTTAATTGTATCACCAATAATTACTTTCCCAGAATCGGGTTCCATAGTTTTGGTTAAAATGTTTAAGAAAGTCGATTTTCCTGTTCCGTTTTTACCAATAATTCCAATACGTTCACCACGTTGAAACGCGTAGGTAAAATCTTTTAAAATGGTTCTGTCAGGGAAATTTTTATTCAATTTTACCATTTCGATAATTTTGCTTCCCATTCGCTCCATATTAATTTCAAGCTCTACCACATTTTCTTTACGACGACTTTCTGCTTTTTCTTTAATTACATAAAAATCATCTTGACGCGATTTCGATTTGGTAGTTCTTGCTTTTGGTTGACGACGCATCCAAGCCAATTCCTTAATAAAAAGGTTTTGTGCTTTATCAATACTCGAGTTTTCAGAAATTTGACGTTCTTCTTTTTTCTCTAAATAATAAGAGTAATTTCCTTTGTATTGATACAGTTTTCCGTTATCTAATTCAATAATTTCGTTACAAACTCGTTCTAAAAAGAAACGGTCGTGCGTCACCATAAATAAAGTAATATTTTCTTTGGCAAAATAATCTTCTAACCATTCAATCATCTCTAAATCCAAATGATTGGTTGGCTCGTCTAAAATTAATAAATCAGGTCGATTAATTAAGATTATCGCTAACGACAAACGCTTTTTTTGACCACCCGATAGTTTTTTTACTTTTAATTTTAAATCGTCAAGTTTTAATTTTGACAAAATTTGTTTGTATTGTGTTTCAAAATCCCAAGCATTAAATCGATCCATATCGTCAAATGCTTTCTGGTATTTTTCTTCGTCTTCCGGATTTTCTAAGGCGCTTTCGTAGTTTCTAATTACCTGTAAAACCTCATTATCCGATGCGAAAATGCTTTCTTCAATAGTTAATTCATCTTGCAAATTAAAATTCTGACTCAAAAAAGCCATTTTTATTCCTTTTCTTATCACTACTTGACCCGTGTCAGGTTCATCAAAACCATTAATAATGTTCATAATAGTGGTTTTACCCGAACCGTTTTTGGCGATAAAAGCAATTTTTTGGTCTTTATTAATTCCGAAAGAAATGTCTTTAAAAAGGACCCGTTCGCCGTATGATTTTGATATATTTTCTACTGAAAGGTAATTCATTTTTTAATTTGTCAATTAGACAATGTGGCAAAACGCCAATTGTTTTGCAAAAGTAGACTTATTATTTGAGATTTAAAATTTAGATTTTTGCATTTCATAAATAAAAATTGCAACTTTGACCTATCAACCAATTGGCACATTGACTAATTGAAAATTGACACATTAAAACAAAATGCAACTATCCGTAATCATCCTTAATTATAATGTGCGCTATTTTTTAGAGCAATGTGTGCGTAGTGTTCAAAAAGCACTGGAAAACATTGATGCTGAAATTATTGTGGTAGATAATAATTCATCGGATGACAGTTGTTTGATGATGAAACAACAGTTTCCACAAATTACGCTTATTGAAAATAAAGAAAATTTAGGCTTCCCAAAAGGGAATAATATAGCTGTTGATCAAGCAAAAGGCGAATATATTTGTATTTTAAATCCAGATACGGTTGTTGCTGATGATACGTTTAAAAAGCTGTTAGCTAAAAGCTGTCAGCTGTCAGCTGGAATTATTGGATGTAAGTTGATAGACGGCACCGGAAATTTTCTTCCAGAAAGTAAGCGCGGTCTTCCAACACCTTATGTGGCAATTACTAAAATTTTTGGTTTATATAAAATCTCTAATTTTTTTGGAAAGTATTATGCACAGCATTTGTCTGAAAATCAATCAGGAAAAGTGGATGTTTTAGTCGGTGCTTTTATGATGATGAAACGCGATTTGTACATAAAAGTAGGTGGATTTGATGAAAATTGCTTTATGTATTCAGATGATATCGATTTGAGCTACATGATTCAGAAGTTAGGAAAAGATAATTTTTATTTTCACGAAACATCAGTAATACATTATAAAGGAGAAAGTACAGTTAGAGACGAAAAATATTTAGAACGTTTCCGTGAAGCGATGCAGTTTTTTTATAAAAAGCATTTTAAAAAGTCCTTTTTCTTTGATAATTTTATACAAATTGGGAGCTTTTTATTTGCGGTTTTCAAACAAAAAAAGCCAAAAAAATGGGTAAGAGAAATTGATAAATACATTGTATTTTCTAAAGAAAATATTCAATTGAATTTAAATAAACCAATTGAATATTTAACTGATTTTGAACAATTTAAAAACACTAAAAATGTAAACTTCGAGTTGATATTTGACACCAATTCGTTTTCTTTTGCTGAAATAATTTATTTTATGGAAAAGCATAAATCGAAAAATATTACTTTTAAGAACTATATTTCGCAATCAAATTACTTAATCGGTAGTAATAATTCAACCGATAGAGGTGAAGTGCTGATTTTTTGATTTTTTGATTTTTTCGTGATAAAACATCAAAATATTTATTAATTTTGCAGTAATAATTAAAGAACTCAACATTACAATAATAATATGGCAAGATTTGAATTGAAACTCCCAAAAATGGGAGAGAGTGTAGCAGAAGCAACCATTACAAATTGGTTAAAAAAAGTGGGTGAAACTATCGATATGGATGAAGCAGTTTTAGAAATTGCTACAGACAAAGTAGATAGTGAAGTGCCTTCTGAAGTTTCTGGTACTTTAGTTGAAATTTTGTTTCAAGTTGATGATGTTGTTCAAGTAGGGCAAACCATAGCTATTATTGAAACAGAAGGTGGAGCTATTGCTGCAACTCCTGAAGTGAAATTGGAAGCTCCAGTTGCAGCAGTAGAAGTTGCCAAAACAGTTGAAGCAGCTATTGAAGCAAGTTTTCCTGCAGATTTTTCAGGTTCAGATAAATTCTTTTCGCCATTAGTAAAAAATATGGCAAAAACAGAAGGCATTTCGTTAACTGAATTGGAATCTATTACTGGTTCAGGTAAAGATGGTCGTGTAAATAAAGAAGATATTTTAAAATATATAGAAACTCGCAAGTCGCAAGTCACGAGTTCAAATGTTGTTGCGCCTGCAACTTCAACCCAACAACCTAAAACCCAAAACTCTGCACCTGTTTCAGTAAATGGTGGAGACGAAATTGTGGAAATGGACAGAATGCGTAAGTTAATTTCGGGTTATATGGTAGCTTCGATTCAAACTTCAGCACACGTGCAGTCGTTTATTGAAGTGGATGTTACTAATATTGTAAAATGGAGAGATAAAGTAAAAACAGCTTTTGAAAAACGCGAAGGAGAAAAACTTACGTTTACACCAATCATGATGGAAGCGGTAGCAAAAGCCTTAAAAGATTTTCCAGGAATGAATATTTCTGTTGATGGCGATTTTATTATTAAACGTAAAAACATCAATTTAGGAATGGCAGCGGCTTTACCAAATGGAAACTTAATTGTACCTGTAATTAAAAATGCAGACCAATTAAATTTAGTTGGTATGGCAAAAGCAGTAAACGATTTAGGAGGTCGTGCGAAAGCAGGAAAATTAAAACCAGACGACACACAAGGTGGAACTTATACAGTAACTAATGTAGGAACATTTGGTTCTGTTTTTGGAACACCAATTATTAATCAACCACAAGTTGGTATTTTAGCTTTAGGTGCCATTAGAAAAGTACCAGCAGTTATTGAAACTCCTGAAGGCGACTTCATCGGAATACGTCAGAAAATGTTTTTATCACATTCTTATGACCATAGAGTTGTAGATGGTGCTTTGGGTGGAAGTTTCGTAAAACGCGTGGCTGAGTATCTTGAAGCATTTGATATAAATAGAGATTTTTAAGAAAAAATAAATAAATAATAATTCACCCAATAGTTCATTTACTATTGGGTTTTTTTAACTTTGTACTTTAAAATATAAAAATGGAACTTAAACTTACAAGACCAATCTGTTTCTTTGATTTAGAAACCACAGGAGTAGACGTTGGAAAAGATAGAATCGTTGAAATATCAATATTCAAGGCGTTTCCAAACGGAAATAAAGAAAGTAAAACTTGGTTGGTTAATCCAACAATTCCAATTCCGCCGCAAACTACAGCAGTACATGGTATTACAAACGAGAAAGTAGCAAATGAACCTACTTTTTCAGAATTGTCTTCCCAAATTTATACTATGATAAAAGATTCAGATTTGGCAGGATATAATTCTGATAGATTTGATATTCCTTTATTGGCGGAGGAAATGCTTCGTGCAGGAGTTGATTTTGATATGAAAAATCGCGTTTCAGTAGATGTTCAAACTATTTTTCATAAAAAAGAAGAACGCACATTATCTGCAGCCTTAAAATTCTATTGTGGGAAAACATTAGAAAACGCACATACAGCCGAAGCAGATACTATGGCTACTTATGAAATTTTATTGGGACAATTGGAAAGATATCCTGATTTACAAAATGATATGAAAGCATTATCTGAATTTACCACGCGTAAAAAATCTGTAGATTTTGCAGGTATGATTGTGATGAATGATAAAGGACAAGAAATGTTTAGCTTTGGAAAATATAAAAATGTTTTAGTAGACGAAGTATTTGATAAAGATCCAGGTTATTTCGGTTGGATTCAAAACGCCGATTTTCCGCTATATACAAAAAAAGTGTTAACAGGTTTGAAATTAAGAAGATTAAATACAAAATAGTGACTTCGAGAACCTCAGTCACCATTTAGCTCAAGTTTTCTAAGTTAAGGGTTAGCTGAGGCTCTCGAAGCAAACTAAAAACAGAGATAAATTATACATATGAAAATCATTTGCATCGGAAGAAATTATGCTGATCATATTTCAGAATTACAAAACGAACGCCCATCTGAGCCGGTTATCTTTATGAAGCCAGATACGGCTATTTTGCCTAAAAAAACACCATTCGTAATACCAGAATTTAGTAATGATGTGCATCACGAAGTGGAAGTTTTGGTGAAAATTTGTAAAGTAGGGAAATATATTAGTCCAAAATTTGCTCATAAATATTACGATGAAATTGGTTTAGGAATTGATTTTACAGCTCGAGATGTGCAAATTACACTAAAAGAAAAAGGGTTACCTTGGGAAAAAGCGAAGGCATTTGACCATTCAGCGATTATTGGTGACTTTTTACCGAAAATACATTTTCCTTCTCTAAAAAATATTAACTTTGAATTAAGAAAAAATAATGAAATCGTTCAGCAAGGAACTACTTCAATGATGTTGTGGAATATTGATGAGATTGTTTCTTATGTTTCGCAGTTTTTTACATTAAAAAAAGGAGACATCATTTTTACAGGAACTCCAAAAGGAGTAGCAGCTGTGAAAGAAAATGATGTGTTAGAAGGTTTTTTAGAAGGCAAGCAAATGTTTAAAATACAAGTAAAATAATGGCTTTACAGTATAATTTATCTAAAGTATATGAAATTTCTGAAAATGATAACGAATTTGCGCTTCAAATTGCTTCTTTGTTTTTAGAAGAAGTGCCTTTCGAAATTCAGGAAATGAAAAATGCAATTGAACTAAAAGATTATGAGAAAACCTATGCATCGGCACACAAAATCAAACCAACATTAGATTTATTAGGAATGGATATGGCATACGAAGATGTGGTGTTCATTATGGATTGGACTCAAGAAAAAGGCAAGCGAAAAGAAATTAAAGAAGTGTTTAGAACGCTTAAAGCAAGAATAGTTGCTGCTGCCGATGAAATAAAAAATGATTTTAAGTTATAAAAGATATTTTTAATACATGTTTAACCATACTTCTAGTGTGGTTTTCTATTTTTACAGCTAAATCTAATTAATTTATTGAAGCAAAATCTTCATAATATACAACCCGAAATAAAACAACAAAATATATGAAAGCAGCAATTATTACAATAGGAGATGAAATATTGATAGGTCAAATTATAGATACAAATTCGTCTTACATTGCAAAAGCATTAGATAAAATCGGAATTGTAACTTATGAAATGCTTTCAATTTCTGATGATAAAAACCATATAGTAAAAACGTTACGAGAAGTTCAAAATAATTTTGATGTTGTTCTGATTACAGGCGGTTTAGGTCCAACAAAAGATGATATTACTAAAAAAACATTTTGTGAGTATTTTGATGATGTTTTAGTAAAAAACGATGCTGTTTTTGACCAAGTGAAAAGCATTATTGAAGGCATTCATAAAAAACCCATTACCCAATTAAATATAGACCAAGCATTTGTTCCTTCTAAATCAAAAGTACTTTTTAATAAAATGGGAACTGCTCCAGGAATGCTTATGGAACATCAAAACACTGTGTTTATTTCTTTGCCTGGCGTTCCCTATGAAATGAAGTATTTAATTGATAATGAAGTGATTCCGTATTTGGTAGAAAAATTTGAGCGTCCTTATATTGTTCATAAAACACTTATGACTTATGGTCGAGGAGAGAGTTTAATTGCAGAACAAATTGAAGATTGGGAAACTAATTTGCCAAGTTTTATCAAATTAGCGTATTTACCAAGTCCAGGAAAAGTTAGATTACGATTAACGGCTCGGGGTATAGACGAAGCAATATTAAAAGATTCTGTTTTAAATGAAATCGAAAAATTAAAACCTTTAATTGGTGATATTATTGTTGGCTACGATGAGGAGGAAACCATAGAAGTGGTTTTAACAAGAGCCTTATCCGAAAAACACCTTACTTTGGCAACTGCCGAAAGTTGCACAGGAGGAAAAATCGCACAACTAATTTCATCTGTCCCTGGCGCTTCCGCTTGTTTTAAAGGCGGTATAGTGGCCTATTCTAATCAAATTAAAATAGATGTGTTAAAAGTAAATTCTGACACCATTAGTCAATTTTCTGTTGTAAGTAAAGAAGTGGCAAAAGAAATGGCCATTAATTGTCAAACAATTTTTAATACAGATTACGCCATTGCTACAACTGGAAATGCAGGCCCTACAAAAGGAAATAGCGAAGCCGAAATTGGTATTGTTTGTATAGCAATAGCTACGCCAAATGAAGTTTTTGTAGAAGAATTTAATTTTGGACAACCGCGCGAAAAGGTTACAGATAGGGCAGTTTACAAAGCATTAGAATGGCTATACAAAGAAATTTCAAAAAACTAATTAAAAATAGTTGCATAGTAAAGTAAAAATTCTTTTCTTTGCACCCTTATTTAGAATAACGATATAAAAGTTTAGAATAATGTCAAGAGTTTGTGAACTAACAGGAAAAAGAGCAATGGTTGGAAACAACGTTTCTCACGCGATGAATAAAACTAAGAGAAAATTCTCAGTTAACTTAGTAAAAAAACGTTTTTACATTGCAGAAGAAGATAGATGGGTAAGCCTAAAAATATCTACAGCAGCATTAAAAACAATTAACAAAAATGGTATTGCCGCAGTTTTGAAAAAAGCTAAAGCTGATGGATTTGTAAAATCTGTTTAATCATTTAAAAATATATCAAAATGGCAAAGAAAGGTAATAGAATCCAAGTAATTTTAGAGTGCACTGAACATAAAGAATCTGGTCAACCAGGAACTTCTCGTTACATCACTACTAAAAACAAAAAAAACACACCAGATAGAATGGAAATCAAAAAATTCAATCCTATCTTGAAAAGAGTAACTGTTCACAAAGAAATTAAATAATTAGAAGCTTAATTTAAGTTTCAAATAAAACATACTAAGTCATGGCAAAGAAAACCGTAGCAACTTTACAAACATCTTCTAAAAGATTGACTAAAGCCATTAAAATGGTGAAGTCTCCTAAAACTGGTGCTTATACTTTTGTAGAATCAGTAATGACTCCTGAAGAAGTAGATGAGTTCTTAAAAAAGAAATAATCTAAAATTTTAGATATTAAAAAAGCTATTTTCATTTGAAAGTAGCTTTTTTTATTTTATTTTTGTTCCAACAATAATGAAAATCATATCATTATATCCCAAATTCAATGAGTTTTTTTAAAAAAATATTTTCATCTAACAAAAGCGAGCCTGTAATTACGGAACAGGAAAAGCATCAATTAGACAAAGGATTAGAGAAAACAAAAACTACTTTCTTTTCTAAATTAACAAAAGCCGTTGCCGGAAAATCTAAAGTAGATGATGAGGTTTTAGACAATTTAGAAGAAGTACTTATTTCCTCGGACGTGGGAGTAAATACTACTTTAAAAATTATACAACGCATTGAAAAAAGAGTCTCACAAGATAAATATTTAGGCACAGAGGAATTAAATATTATATTGAGAGAAGAAATTGGTTCGTTATTATCTGAAACCAATTCTGGAAACGAATCCGAATTCACCATTCCAAAAGATGTTAAACCTTATGTAATTATGGTTGTTGGTGTAAATGGTGTTGGAAAAACAACTACCATAGGAAAATTAGCATACCAATTTAAAAAAGCAGGATTTAAAGTTGTTTTAGGAGCTGCCGACACATTTAGAGCGGCTGCTATCGATCAATTGCAAATTTGGGCAGATAGAGTCGATGTGCCAATGGTAAGACAGCAAATGGGTTCTGATCCAGCTTCTGTTGCTTTTGATACGTTACAATCTGCAGTAGCACAAAACGCTGATGTGGTTATTATTGATACTGCTGGACGTTTACATAATAAAGTAGGTTTAATGAACGAATTGACCAAAGTAAAAAATGTAATGCAAAAAGTAGTTCCAAATACACCAAATGATGTTATGTTGGTACTTGATGGTTCCACTGGACAAAACGCTTTTGAACAAGCCAAACAATTTACAGCTGCCACTGAAGTGTCTTGTTTAGCGGTAACCAAATTAGACGGTACTGCAAAAGGTGGCGTAGTAATAGGTATTTCAGATCAATTTCAAATTCCAGTTAAATATATTGGAGTAGGTGAAGGAATTGAAGATTTACAAGTGTTTAATAAAACAGAGTTTGTGGATTCTTTCTTTAATTAATTTTTTACATTATGATGAATTTTTTTAAAAATATGACCAATTCAAAGTTGTTATTTATTGCTTTAATTTCTGCTGTTTTAGCGTTTCCTTTTGATTTAAAATTTTTAGGATTTATGCAAAGTGAAAGTGTTTTTATGTCGTTACGATTGCTTTCTTTTATTTTGTTTATGTATGTTGCTATTAAAGTAATTAATGGGAAGTCGAAAAAACCAGCTGGAAAGAAATAAGTTTTAAATTGGATAACATTTTGATACTTTATTTAATAATTATTATATAAAAATATCTATAAATAAAAAGCCCAATTTCTATATGAAATTGGGCTTTTAAATTTATACTAATTTAGAAATTACTTCGCAATATTTACGGCTCTAGTTTCTCTAATTACAGTTACTTTAACTTGACCTGGATATGTCATTTCTGTTTGAATTTTATGTGAAATTTCAAATGATAATGTAGCAGCTAAATCGTCAGAAACTTTCTCACTTTCAACTAAAACACGTAATTCTCTACCTGCCTGAATAGCATAAGCATTTTTAACACCAGGGAAACTGTAAGCTACTTCTTCAAGGTCTTTTAAACGCTGAATATAAGAATCCAATACTTGACGACGTGCGCCTGGTCTGGCTCCAGAAATCGCATCACACACTTGAATAATTGGAGAAATTAAATATTTCATTTCAATTTCATCGTGGTGGGCGCCAATTGCGTTACATACTTCTTCTTTTTCACCATATTTCTCTGCCCATTGCATTCCTAAGATGGCGTGTGGCAATTCGGTTTCTGTGTCTGGAACTTTCCCAATATCGTGTAACAAACCAGCTCTTTTGGCTAATTTTACGTTTAGTCCTAATTCTGCAGCCATTAAACCACATAATTTAGAAACTTCTCTGGAGTGTTGCAATAAGTTTTGTCCGTATGAAGAACGGTATTTCATTCTACCTACAATTTTTATCAATTCTGGGTGTAATCCGTGAATTCCTAAATCGATAACGGTACGTTTTCCGACTTCAATAATTTCTTCTTCAATTTGTTTTTTCGTTTTTTCAACTACTTCTTCAATACGAGCCGGGTGAATTCGGCCATCAGTTACTAATTTATGAAGTGCCAAACGAGCAATTTCTCTTCTTACAGGGTCAAAACAAGATAAAATAATAGCTTCTGGTGTGTCATCAACAATGATTTCAACGCCTGTTGCAGCTTCAATGGCTCTAATATTTCTTCCTTCTCTACCAATAATTCTACCTTTTACATCATCCGATTCAATATTGAAAACAGACACACAATTTTCAACAGCTTCTTCTGTACCTACACGCTGAATGGTGCTGATAATGATTTTCTTAGCTTCTTGTTGTGCTTGCATTTTGGCTTCTTCAATGGTTTCTTGAATGTGTGCCATGGCATTGGTTTTGGCTTCTGCTTTTAAACTTTCAACCAATTGATTCCTTGCATCATCTGCAGATAAACCAGAAATAACTTCTAATTGTTCAATCTGACTCTTGTGTAATTTGTCAACTTCTAGTGATTTTTTCTCTAAGTTTTCAATTTTGTTGGTGTATTCTGTAATTTTAGCTTCAGCGTCGTCATTGATTTTCTTAGCTTTTGCTAATTCACTAGAAACTTGCGATTCTTTATCTCTGGTTCTTTTTTCGGCTTCTGCCATTTTTTTGTCTTTTGACAAAATTTCGTTTTCGTGTTCCGTTTTTAATTCTAAAAATCTTTCTTTCGCTTGCAGTAGCTTATTTCTTTTTTCAGTTTCGGCTTCTGCTTTCGCATCTCTTAAAATTGAACCGGCTTCTTTTTGAGCGTTTTTAATAAGATTTGAGACATTGCTTTTTTCAAAAAATTTAGCAATTGCAAATCCTACAGCCAATCCGACGATTCCAATTAGTACACTTGATAATTCCATAATTAGGTTTTGTTTAATAAAAAAGCCCACATTAGGTGTTTGAATAAACTCGATTCAGACAGGATTTGAGCTAAAACGATGTTCAAGGATTTCCGATGAATCGGAACGTGCTTTAGTATCGCAAATTCACTCATTTAATAGTTAGTCTAGAGTTTATCAAATATTTACTAATGTGGGCAGTACTTTAGTGTTATTGTATGAACGTTTTTTCTTATTTTGAAAGTAAACTTTCTATTTTTTCGTCGAGTTTTTTAAGTCTCTCAAATGCTTCAACAGTGTCTGTGGAAGTATCTATTTGGGTTTGTTCTATTTGAGAAGCAAATTGTAAGGCACACATGGCCAACACATCTTGTTTATCTCTTACTGCATAGTTAGCTTCAAATTTTTTAATTGTGGCATCAATTTTTTTTGATGCGGTTCGTAGACCTTCCTCCTGAGTAGTTTCCACTGTTAATGGGTATACTCGGTCTGCAATTGAAATTTTTATTTTTAACTTTTCTGTCATAATTATTCAGAAAGTTGTGCTATACAATAGTCGATTTCTCTAATCAACGAATTTATTTTCAGTTTTGTTTCTTTCTTGTATTCTTCACTGCCCAGAAGAGAATTTGTTATTTTTAAGCTTTCCAATTCGTTATTTAACGAAGTGATATGCTCATTTTCTTGTTGAGTGGTTTGTTTTAAATTTTTCAATTCATTAGATAAACTTTCGTTTAAATGCTCTAAATTTTCTATTTTTTTAGATAATTTAAAGAATTTTACTTCTAAGGAATCAATAATTTTAGACAATTCACTCATTATAACATAATTCTTTTCATGATTTCACAAATTTAAAACTTCAATCTCGAAATCCAATACTTTTTTTCAAAAAAAAATAAAGTTTTTTTATTTTGTAAACTTTTTTTAGTTTTCCTCTGTTTTTTTACTTTTTATAAAATCTAAAATTAATGTTGCAATTAATTTTCCTGTTAAATGATTATTGTTCGATAAATCTAAGTCAGGCGCCCCTTCACAAATGTGTAAATAACTGGCATGTTCTTCTTTTCCAGCTAAATGAATAAAATGTCTTGCTTTTTCAACGCTAAAACCGCTAAGCGTCATGGCACTGCTATGAATGTTGGGAAGCGCGTCTAAATCAAGTTCAATTCCGAATGGCGTATTACAAATGAATTTTATCGCTTGGGTGATTTCTGTAGTAAAACTTTTTGTTTTTCGCACCGCTATTTCTTCATATGTTACATATTTTACACGTTCTTCAATGGTTTTTAAGGTGTCGAATACACTTTTTGATACGAAATTTTCGTGTAAACCGAATATAAAATATTTTTTTAAGAATCCTTCCTCGAACGCATACGTAAAACCATTTCCGCTATGTCTACCTTCCATAATTCTAAAATCGGTGTGAGCATCATAATTTACAGCATTTACCGGCATTCCTTTTGCTAATGCTAAACCTTTTATATTCCCATAGGCATTGTTATGACCGCCTCCTATAATTATTGGTATTTTATTAGCTTTTATTATGGTGCTTATTACAAATGAAACATCTTTATCTATATTTTCTACCAATTGAAATAATTTTTTTCGGTCTACTTTGTTTTGAGTATCCAAAGTTTTAGAAATCTTCATTTCTTCGGAAAAATTTATTTCACCTAACACAATTAATTCACTGCCTTTACAAAATTTATTGTGTTGAAAATTTACTAAGCTTTTTAGGGTGCTATCAAAAGCAGAAGCAGCACCCGTTCTGCCCAAATTAGCTTTAATTCCAATGTCTTCGGGTAGTCCGATCAAAACAAATTTTGCTTCGGAAAGCGTTATAAATTCAATCCAATTTTCTTCAATCGGAACCGTAAGAATTTTTTCGCCAAACTTAATTTCGCCACTTCGATGTTGTGTGATTTTAGCTATATCTCTAGAACTGAATACGTTTAATTTATCCATTTTTTGTTTTAAAAGTGTTTTCAAATATAATATTTTAAAGATACATTACGTTATATAGTAATATAAATAAATAAAATTTTATTTTTGTGTGAAATTTAAATAAAATCAAATTAAAAATGGAGTTAAATCAATCAAATTCTAGAAATTCAGGGTTAAAAGTTGTTGTATTAATCTTAGTCTTATTGTTAATGGGAATTTTGGCTTATGTATATAAGTTACAACAAGATAAAGATGCGGTAGATTCAAGTTTATCTAAAACGCTAACGGAGAAAGAAAAATTTCAAGCAGAATTGGAATCAAAAATAGCGGAGTATGATATAGCAATTGCTGATAATACTGCTTTGAAAGGAGAATTGGAAGAAGAACAAGCTAAGATCATGGAATTGTTAGAGAAAATTAAAAAATCTGACGGAAGTGTAGCTGAATTGTCTAAATATAAAACGCAATACGTAAAACTAAAACGCGAAATGGATAATTTAATTGCCGAAAACAATGTATTGAAAGAAAATAATTCTAAATTAACTAAAAACTTAGATAGTACAAATGTAGTTTTAACAAATGCAAAATCGGCAAATGATACATTAGTTACTAAAAACGAAAATTTATCAAAAACAGTTGAAAAAGCACAACGATTATCGGTTTTAAATTTAACTACTTTAGCAGTAAAGCAAAAAGGTTCTGGAAAACAGATTAATACGGATAAGGCTAGTAGAGCTGATGTTATAAAAATCGGTTTCACGATTGCCGAAAATCAGGTAGCAAAAACAGGTGATAGAACGTATTACATTCAAGTTATAGATAGTAAAAACAATGTTTTAGGCGAAAAGAAAACCGAAACTTTTGGTGCTACTTATTTACCATATAGTTTTCAGAAAACTATTAAATATGAAAACAAAACTGTACAAGTTCAAGAAGATTTATCAGTAAAAAATATTACATCAGGTACTTATTTTGTTAATGTATTTGATAAAAAAGGAGAATTGGTTTCAAAAAGTAGTTTTCAACTGAGATAATTAATTTAACTTCTATTTTTTAAAAGAGAAACGCCTCAATTATTGAAACGTTTCTCTTTTTTTATTCTGTTATACTTGCGGATTCTTTGAATTTTTCATTTACTTTTTTCCAGTTAATAACATTAAAGAACGCATTAACATAGTCTTTTCTTTTGTTTTGATATTTAATATAATAGGCGTGTTCCCATACATCAAGAGCTAAAACAGGTGTGCCTTTTTTTTCTGCATTTGGCATTAAAGGATTGTCTTGATTAGCTGTTGTTGTGATGACTAATTTCCCTGAATTATCTTTTATAAGCCAAACCCATCCCGAGCCAAATAATTTTGTGGCACTTTCTGAAAATTCATTTTTAAACGATTCAAAGGATCCAAAATCTTTGTTTATGGCTTCTAAAACTTCGTCAGTTGCATCGCCATTGTTAATACTTAATATTTCAAAAAATAAATTGTGATTGTAATAGCCTCCTGCATTATTTCTAACGTCTGATTTACTTGTATCTAATTTTTTTAGAATTTCTTCTATAGATTTAGATGACAAATCAGTTTCTTTTATAGCGGCATTCAGTTTGTTACAATATGCCAAATGATGTTTCGAATAATGTAACTCCATTGTAGCAGCATCAATAAAGGGTTCTAAACTATTATACGAATAGGGTAGGCCATTCATTTGAAAAGCACCTTCTTCATCTTCAGCTTGCACATCATTTGGATTTCCTAAAGTGGTTTTTTCAACTTTTTCTGGTTCAGGAATGGTAACTTCTATAAGTTCTTTTTCTTTTTTACAACTAGTACTTAAAATGGAAATTAGTAATAATACAAGGATTTTATTTTTCATTTTTAAGGATTTTTAGGTTTTACAAAAATAAAAAAAAGATACACATTACTGTCTATCTTTTAGCATTTGATTTATTATTTCAATATATTTTTCTTTGGCTTCGTTGGCAGTTAAATGCCTCACTTGCATCCAGGCGTTTTGTTTAAAAGCGGTAATAACTTCGTCCGATTCATAGCCGTGATGACTATAGCTTATGTTCTCGGAAAGCGCTTGTTTGTAATAGGCATAAAGCACTAATTGCACGTCTTGAGGTACAGAAGTTTTAGGAATTTTTTCATTGGCGTTTTGAATTGCTTCCTTGAATCTTTCATCTAAAGATAATTCACTCATTTATTTTTTCGAAATTATAGTTTTGTTTCCAATAGCTTTGTCACCTAATTTAACATTGATAGGCGTTCCAATCGGAAAATATAAATCTACTCTAGATCCGAATTTAATAAAACCAGCATCTTCACCTTGAATTACGGTCATACCAACTTCGGCATAATTTACAATTCTTTTCGCTAATGCACCTGCAATTTGACGGTACATAATATCGCCATATACATTATTTTCAATAACAATTGTGGTACGTTCGTTTTCTTCGCTAGCTTTTGGATGCCATGCTACTAAAAATTTTCCTGGATGGTATTTGCTGTATTTTACAATCCCATTTAAAGCATATCGAGTTACATGTACATTAATTGGTGACATGAAAATAGAAACCATTAATCTTTTGTCTTTAAAATATTCAGATTCGTATACTTCTTCAATTACTACAACTTTTCCATCAACGGGTGCCAATACATGATTATCACTAATAGCAGCAATTCGAGTTGGGTTCCTAAAAAACTGAAGAATTAGTACTAAAAATCCCAAAAGGACTACTTGTAAAATTTTGCAAATTATAATGTTATTTTCGTGAAATAAATGGTCTATACCAAAAATACCTAAAGCGGTAATTAAAGTTGAAATTAATATAATCTTGGCGCCTTCTGGATGAAACTTAAGCATAATAAAAATGAATTAAATATAAAATATATAAAAAAGGAATAACAAAAATAGCACTATCTAATCGGTCTAAAATACCTCCATGACCAGGCATAATATTACCACTATCTTTTACACCTGCTTCTCTTTTAAATTTAGATTCAACTAAATCGCCAAGTGTGCCAAATATTGAAATAATTAATGCGGTGATAATCCACAAAGCTACACTAAAAAAAGTATAAAATTGACTAATTAGTATAGAAGCTAATATAGTAAAAACAACTCCGCCAATAAAACCTTCAATTGTTTTTTTTGGAGAAACTCGTTCAAGTAATTTATGTTTTCCAATTGATTTTCCTACTAAATAAGCAAAAGTGTCATTACACCAAATCATAATAAACATAGCTAAAACAATTTCATATTTTGCAGGATTTATAAAATTTGGCAAGGAAAGTAACAGAATAAAAGGCAATGTAATGTATAGGAAAAAATGACTATAAGTTTTGTGGTATTTATGAAATGATATATTTTTAAATAAATTTATCAATAATAAAATATTAAATCCTACACAACCAATTGAAATATAAAATAAATTTAATGGTGGTAACTGACTTAATGAGAAAAGTATAGAAATTAAAATACCACCAATGGCAAATAAAAAATAATATTTATAATTGGTCATTTTTGAAAATTCATAAATGCTTAAACACATAAAAACTGTGAATAATATATGAAATGTTATTGGAGAAAATAACGTACAGAAAACAAGTAATGCAATATAAATAGCACCACTAATAGCTCTTGTTACATTTTCAGTCATTTTATAAATCTTCTAGTAGAATTAAGTATAAGTTTTTATGGCAACTTCCATAATGAAGAAAATCTTCTTCTTTTGTTTTTTCAAAATACTTAATAGCAGTAATATTTGTAGGGTATTCTTTGTCGTATTTTGTTTTGATATTTCTTAATCCATCGCCTTTTGTCATTAGCAGTTGGCTGGTTGAAGCATATACGATAATATTGGTAGGTAATTCGTCTATTTTAAATTGTTTTAATTGTTTGGATGAAAATAAAATAGACCCTTCATCAGCAATTAAGTTTTCGCAAGCAGTAAAAAAGAAAGACGGATTTGCAGCATTTTTATACTCAAGTCGGTTTTCATCAAGAAAATTATAAAGTCTCGAATCAAAACATTGTACCTCATTTTCAAACCAATCATTTTCTTCTAAAATATTTTCAAAGTTTTCATGGGCTTCTTCCATATTCGAACAGTAAATAAATTTTCCGCCATTATTTTTAAAATTAATGGTGAACAATTCATCAACAGGCGTATTTATGTCCGGTGCATATTGGCTAGTTTCGAAGTTTTTTTCCTGATTAACAGCTTCGTCTTGTTTGCCAAATATCTTTTTGAAAATATTCATTTTGTATCTGTAACAATCCTTAAACGTCAAATATAAAAAAATCTTAACTTAAAATCACTTTCAAATTAAGATTTTTTTACAATATTTTGTTAATAACTTATTCAGTTGCAATTTCTGAATCTGTTTCTGCAATTATTTCTGACATTGTTTCAGGTTTTTCTTCTTCAATATCATAAGGTCTCTTGCCAAAAATAGTTTCTAAATCGTCTTTAAAAATAACTTCTTTGTCAATTAAAACAGCTGCCAAAGCCTCAAGTTTTATTCTGTTTTCAGTTAAAATAGAAATGGCTCTTTGATATTGTTCTTCTATTAAACCTGAAATCTCAGCATCAATTACTTTTGCTGTATCATCTGAATAAGGTTTCGAAAAATTATAATCTGATTGTCCTGATGAATCGTAATACGTAATATTTCCAATTTTATCATTCAGACCATAAATGGTAACCATAGCACGAGCTTGTTTTGTTACTTTTTCTAAATCTGAAAGTGCACCGGTTGAAATTTTATCGAAAACAACTTTCTCAGCAGCTCTTCCACCCATTGTAGCACACATTTCGTCTAACATTTGTTCTGTTCTAACGATTTGTCTTTCTTCGGGTAAATACCATGCGGCACCCAAACTTTGCCCACGAGGTACGATAGTTACTTTTACTAAAGGCGCCGCGTGTTGTAACATCCAACTTACGGTAGCATGACCCGCTTCATGAATGGCAATTGCGTGTTTTTCTTCTTTGGTAATAATTTTATTTTTCTTTTCTAAACCGCCTACAATTCTGTCAACTGCGTCTAAAAAGTCTTGTTTGTCAACTGCTTTTTTGTTTTTTCTTGCTGCAACTAAAGCGGCTTCATTACAAACATTAGCAATATCAGCACCAGAAAATCCAGGAGTTTGTTTCGCTAAAAATTCAGTATCTAAAGTTTCTGCTTTTGTAATTGGTTTTAAATGCACCTCAAATATTTCCTTACGTTCTCTAATATCTGGTAAATCTACATAAATTTGTCTATCAAAACGTCCTGCACGCATTAAAGCTTTGTCTAAAACATCGGCTCTGTTTGTGGCTGCTAATACAATTACATTAGAATTGGTTCCGAATCCGTCCATTTCAGTTAATAATTGATTTAGCGTATTTTCTCTTTCGTCGTTACCGCCAGACATATTGTTTTTACCACGGGCTCTTCCTACTGCATCAATTTCATCAATAAAAATAATAGCAGGTGCTTTTTCTTTGGCTTGTTTAAATAAATCTCTAACACGAGACGCACCAACACCTACAAACATTTCTACAAAATCAGATCCTGATAAAGAGAAGAAAGGTACATTAGCTTCACCTGCTACGGCTTTGGCAAGTAAGGTTTTTCCTGTTCCTGGAGGCCCTACTAATAAGGCACCTTTTGGAATTTTACCACCAATACTTGTGAATTTTTCAGGTGTTTTAAGGAATTCTACAATTTCTTGAATTTCTTCTTTTGCACCCTCTAAACCTGCTACGTTTTCAAAAGTAACTTTTACATCATTTTTTTCATCAAATAATTTAGCTTTAGATTTTCCAATGCTAAATATTTGTCCACCACCACCTGGTCCACCAGCCATTCTTTTAGAAATAAAATAGAAAAACCCGATGAAAATTAAGGTTGGTAATAACAAACCTATCCAATCACCCCAATTGCCTGTTGGTTGAATATCATAAGCAGAAATTAACTTACTTTTTTTCGCTTCTTTTAATTCGTTTTGAAAAAGTTCCAAACTTCCTACGTCTTTAACTAAATAATGCGGGCCTTTTTCTTTGGTTACTTTTTTTAATTCTTCATCTTTAGAGGCAACGTATGCCGCTTTTTTTAAGGTAACTTCAGCCGTATTACCAGATGTGCTAGTTAAGATATCTACTTTTTCAATTTGATTTTTGTTCAATAAATCATAAAAAGAAGAAATAGAGGTCGATTTCGGATAATTCATATCGAAACCACCATTAAAAAAATTAATTAGCAATATCACAGAAATGGCTAAAATTGGAAAAAACCAAGGGCCAAGTTTCACTACCTTTATAATAGGTTTGTTTTTGTTTTCGTTTTCTGACATAATTGGGTTTAAAATTTATTTGCAATTGACGTAATTTTAGCATCACCCCAAAGACTTTCAATGTTATAATATTCTCTAATGTGTTTTTGAAAAACATGAACAACTACACTTACATAGTCCATCAATACCCACTCGCCAACATCTGTTCCTTCAATATGCCAAGGTTTGTCTTTTAATTCTTTAGATACTCCTTTTTGTACAGAACTTACAATTGCATTTACCTGTGTATTCGAATTTCCATTGCAAATGACAAAATAATCACAAACGCTATTTTCAATTTCTCTTAAATCAAGAATATCAATATCTAATCCTTTTACATCTTCAATTCCTTTGATGATACTTGCTAGTAAATCATCAGTGCTAATATTTTTCGTCATCTATTATTTGTTCGTTTTATGCAAAGGTATCATTTTTTGTCTTTATTTTTGTAACTTAAATTAAGTAATCATTAAATTTCTTCTATGCATATTATCAAACTCAATGCCATTGATTCTACAAACACTTACTTAAAAGAATTGTCAGCCAAACAAACGGTTGCTAATTTCACTGTTGTAGTAGCTGAAAACCAAACGAATGGGAGAGGACAACGTGCTGCAAATTGGGAAGCGGAAGAAGGTAAAAACTTAACATTCAGCGTTTTGGTAAAAGATGTGTTGTTAAATGTGGAGGAAGTGTTTAATTTAAATATTATAGTAGCTGTCAGTCTTTTACAGACGTTTATTCAGCTGAAAATTTCATATTTAGCTATCAAATGGGCAAACGACATTTTGGCAGATAAAAAGAAAATTTGTGGTATTTTAATTGAAAATCAGTTTAAAAGTGGTTCGGAGATACTTTCTATTGTTGGGATTGGTATAAATGTGAATCAAGAACATTTTATCAATTTACCGCAAGCCACGTCTTTAAAAAATTGTACAAATCAAGAATTTAATAAAGATGAGATTTTGTTGCTTTTTTTAAACCAATTTCAAAGTAACCTGAATTTATATAAAAATGAAGGTGCTGCCTATTTTTGGAATTTGTACCACGAAAATTTATTTAAAAAAGATGCCCCAATGGCTTTTGAAAATGCTGATAAAGTTAAATTTATGGGAAGTATCAAACAAGTTTTACCAAACGGTTTGTTGCAATTAGAATTGGAAGACGACTCGTTACAATTATTTGATATCAAACAACTAAAAATGTTGTATTAAATAGTAATCTAAAAACAGGTATTAAATTTTGTTAAAATAGCACCAGTTTATTTTCTTATTCTGTACATTTGCACCACTTATATAAAGACTACATTTTATGTTACAAAAATTACTTTCCGCACTATATTCTACACGCCTAATGGCACTTTTGTTTATTGGTTTTGCCGCAGCAATGGTAGCAGGAACATTTATTGAAGACGCCTATAACACAGAAACTGCCAGGATTTGGATTTATAACGCCTGGTGGTTTGAGGCCATTATGGTGTTTTTTGTAATTAATTTTTTCGGAAATATTAAACGCTACCAATTGTATAAAAAAGAAAAATGGGCTACTTTAATTATGCATTTGTCTTGGATTTTTATAATTGTGGGTGCTTTTGTTACCAGATACATTAGTTATGAAGGAATGATGCCCATTCGTGAAGGGGCTGCTTCTAATACGGTTTATTCAGACATGCCCTATTTAACCACTTTTGTAGATGGTGAATATATGGGTGAAATGAAACGAAAAACGATGGAAAATCAGTTATTACTTTCACAAGCTGCTGATAACTCATTTCAAATTTCTAATACATTTTCAGATATTCCATATAAAATTGAATTGCAAGAATTTATTATGAATGCCGTTCAGACATTTAAACCCGATTCCAAAGGAAAGTTATACATAAAATTAGTTGAAGCCATTGCCGGAACTAGAAAAGAGCATTTTCTTGTTGAAGGCGAAGTAAAAAATATTAGTAATGTACTTTTTGCATTCAATAAATTTACACAAGGTGCCATTAACATTACAAAAGCTGCCGAAAATTATACAATTCAAACGCCTTTTGATGGCAATTTTATGCGAATGGCAGATAAAATGCAAGGCACAATTGCAAAAGACAAGACAAGCGAGTTGATGTTCCGTTCATTATATAATGCTGGTGGAAGTCAGTTTGTGTTTCCAGAATTGGCTCAAAAAGGGCAGGTTGTTTTAGCATCTAATAACGACTATAAAGACAAAAAAACGGATGATGCCATTATTGTTAAAGTCACTTCTCAAAACAAAGAAGAAGTTGTTACACTAATGGGTTCAAAAGGAAAACAAGGTGAACCAAAAAGTTTTAAAATTGGAAAATTAGATTTCACATTAATGTATGGAAGTAAAGTGCATACACTTCCTTTTTCAATTAAATTGAATGATTTCGTAGCCGAAAAATATCCTGGAACCGAAAAAAGTTATTCAGCTTTTAAAAGTAAAATCGAAATTCAAGATAAAGAAAAATCAAAAACATTTACGGATAGTGTTTTTATGAATCATATTTTAGACTATAGAGAATTTCGTTTCTTTCAAGCTAGCTTTGATGAAGACGAAAAAGGAACCGTACTTTCTGTAAACCATGATTTCTGGGGAACTTGGATCACTTACATCGGATATTTTTTATTATACTTCGCAATGTTGGCCATTTTATTTGATAGAAACACACGATTTAATGATTTGAGAATAAAGTTAGAAAAAATTCGTGCTAAAAAAGCCTCTTTAGTAGCTGTTTTATTCTTTTTTGGATTATTTGGTTTTGCCCAAGATAATCCCACTAATCACGAAGGACATAATCACGGAACCGACCCACACCAAAATGAAACTTCGGCACAAAAGCCCAAAATGCCAACAGCTGCAGAATCTTTAAAAGAAATAAAAAAGTACATGGTTTCTGCCGAACATGCAGAAAAATTTGGGCGCCTTGTGATTCAAGATGTGAGTGGAAGAATGAAACCTGTAAACACATTTTCGTCTGAATTATTAAGAAAAGTTTCTAAAAATGATACGTTTGAAGGATTTACTTCAGATCAGGTTTTGATTTCTATGAATCAGTTTCCTGAGTTCTGGTATCAAATTCCAATAGTTTACTTGAAAACAGGAAACGACAGCATTCGTAAAATTATTGGTATTGATGCAGAAGCAAAATATGCTCCATTAATTAGTTTTTTCGATGATTTCGGAAATTATAAATTGCAAAAACAAACGGATGAAGCTTATAAAGAAGCAGTTCCCAATCAATTTCAAAAAGATTTTTTGGAGGCTGATAAAAAAGTAAATTTGTTGTATTCAGCAATTAGTGGTCAAATTTTACGATTTTTCCCACTTCCAAATGATTCAAATAATAAATGGGCTTCATTTTTAGAATTGCAACATCCAACGAAAACCAATTTAGATGTCATAAAAAACATCATTCCTTTTTATTTTAGTGAAGCGGCAAAAGCCTCACAATCTAAAGACTATAAAAGTGCAGAAAGTTTATTAAAAGGATTATCTGATTACCAAAAGAAATTTGGTGGAAAAGTCATGCTTTCGGATGATAAATTAGAGGCAGAAGTTCAGTACAACAAATACGATATTTTCAAGAAATTATTCTCGTGGTACATGTATGCTGGTGTTTTGATGTTTGTATTTGTAATTGTTCAAATTTTTAATAAGAAGAAATGGGTAAATTATGTGGTAAAATTTTTCCAAGGAACTATTGTTTTACTATTTTTTCTACATTTAGCTGGATTAGTTGTTCGTTGGTATATTTCTGGTCACGCACCTTGGTCTGACGCGTATGAAAGTATGATTTATGTAGCTTGGGCAACAATGTTTTTTGGTGTAGCTTTCGGAAGAAAATCAGAACTTACTATTGCATCAACTGCCTTTGTAACCGCTATGATATTAATGGTGGCGCATTGGAATTGGATGGATCCAAGTATTGCCAATTTACAACCGGTTTTAAATTCATATTGGTTAATGATTCACGTAGCTGTAATCGTAGCGAGTTATGGCCCGTTTACTTTAGCTATGATTTTGGGATTGGTAGCTTTATTTTTAATGATTTTCACCAATAGCAATAACAAAGCCAAAATGGAATTGAACATTAAAGAAATTACCTATATCAATGAATTAGCTTTAACTGTAGGTCTAGTTATGTTAACTATCGGAAATTTCCTTGGCGGACAATGGGCGAATGAAAGCTGGGGACGTTATTGGGGTTGGGATCCAAAAGAAACTTGGGCTTTAATTAGTATTATGGTGTATGCATTTGTAATTCATGCTCGTTTTGTGCCTGCTTTACGAGGTTTATTTGCCTATAACTTTATGTCGGTTTTAGCCTTTGCAAGTATTTTAATGACGTATTTTGGAGTGAATTTCCACTTAAGCGGCAAGCATTCGTATGCTTCTGGAGAATCGCAAAATGTGGTGTATTATTTATATGCATTAGTAATTGTTTTGGTAATTTCTACAATTGCATATATTCAGTATAAGAAATTGTATAAGAAGAAAAAATAATTATTTATATAATATTAAGATATGAAGAATAAAATAATTTTAGTTTTAACTATTTTAGGATTCGTATATTTGTGTAATTTCTATCATACTACTAATATAAAAGATACTAAAAAATTAGTAAATATTTCAGAAAGAACTTTCAATAAAGCTAATGAAATAAAAACATTTCTAAAAAAGAATACTAAATATAATAAGGATGTAATTTTTCTTTTAGATATGAAAATTCCATCTAATAAATATCGCTTTTTTGTTTTTGATATAAAGAAAAATACAGTCACAGATTTTGGTTTAGTTGTTCATGGTTCAGGTTCGAAAACAAAAACAGATGAATTAAAATTTAGTAATATGGATGGTTCGTTGATGACTTCTTTAGGTAAATATTATATAGGAAATTCATACAATGGAACGTTTGGTAAAGCATATAAAATGTATGGTTTAGACACTTCTAACAGCTATGCTTTTGCAAGAAATATTGTTTTACATTCTCACAAAAAAATGCCTTATAATGAACAAAAATCTCCAATTGTACTAAGTTGGGGTTGTCCGATGCTAAACAATAAGTTTTATTTGCGAATTCAAAATATTTTGGATAAATCTGACAAAAAGATTTTACTTTATATTTATTATTGACACTTTTAACCCAACATTAACTTTTGTTTTCTAAAACATTTCATATATTTGATTTTAAATAAATTGTTTATGAAACTATTTCACACGTTTACTGGCGTAGTATTAATTTTATTGGCTTGTAATACCAAATCGGAAGAAAAAAAATCAGAAAACTGGGAACATTTCGTTGAAAACACAAACGAAAATGGTTCAGTAAAAACTCCAAAAACAAACACAATGGAACAAGGTTCAATTTATACTTTTAAAGTAAAAGATTTATCAGGAAACGAATTTGATTTTGCTGCTTTAAAAGGCAAAAAAATCTTAATTGTAAATACGGCTTCTGAATGTGGATTAACACCTCAATATGAGCAATTACAAGCGGTTTATGAAAAATACAAAGACAGTAATTTTGTAATTGTAGGTTTTCCAGCAAACAATTTTGGTGCACAAGAACCAGGTACAAATGCTGAAATTGGTGCCTTTTGTAAAAAGAATTACGGCGTAACTTTTCCTATGATGGAAAAAATTTCCGTTAAAGGTAGCAATATGCACGTTTTGTATCAGTTTTTAACTCAAAAAAGTAAAAACGGGTTAAAAGACAGCGAAGTAGAATGGAATTTTCAAAAATATTTAATTGATGAAAAAGGACATTTAGCAGCGGTTATGTCGCCAAGAGTTTTACCAAATGATACTTCAATTACCAATTGGATTGAAGGAAAATAAACTTAGTATTCAGTGTTCAGTTTTTAGTAGGCAGTAACTAATCACTGCAAACTGAACACTGAACACTTTTTTTTAAAGTATCTTCTGCATAAAAACAGAATGCAACCAGCGGTCAAATTTAAAACCAGATTCTTTAATGAAGCCTGCTTTTTCAAATCCAAATTTTTCGTGAAAAGCAATACTACTTTCATTTTCCGAATCAATAACGCCAATCATCGTATGTAGATTTTGCTTTTTTGCCAATTTTATTAATTCAGTAAGTAATAATTTTCCTATTCCTTTTCCGATATTTTTTTTCTTGGCATACACCGAATGTTCCACTGTGAATTTATACGCCTCTCTAAATCGAAATTCACTATAATAGCCAAATCCAACAATCTCATCAGCTACTTTTACAACAATAATTGGAAACCCTTTTTGCAATTTATCGTCAAAAATGGCTAATTGTTGTGTTAAAGTTCTCTGTTCATAATCGTATAAAGCGGTACCAGTCAAAATTTGATCATTAATAATTTCAAGTATAGCTGGACAATCTTCCGATTGATACGTTTGAATTGTTGGGTTCATTTTAGTATTTATTTATGATATAAAAATATAAAAAAATGTGTATTTATTAGTAAATTTGTAACTAACATTTTTAAATACTTAAAAAGTTAGTTTTTACATTAAAACGTACCAAATTTTGTGTTTATTTTATAGCATCACTTTGAAAACCAATTTATATCCAAAAATACCATTAGCGCAAGCGGTGATTGAAATTTTTCGTCAAATAGAAATTCAGCATATTGTAATTTCTCCAGGATCGAGAAATGCCCCTTTGACTATGGGATTTACCAATCAGGAAGGTTTTACGTGTTATAGCATTGCTGATGAACGTTGTGCTGCTTTTTTTGCTTTAGGTTTGGCACATCAATTACAGAAACCTGTTGCGGTTGTTTGTACTTCAGGTTCGGCAGTATTAAATTATTATCCTGCAGTTGCGGAAGCATTTTATAGCCAAATTCCTTTGCTTATCGTTTCGGCAGACAGACCAAAAAATAAAATTGATATTGGTGACGGACAAACCATTCGTCAAGAAAATGTATTTGCGAATCATATTGTTTTTTCTGCGAATTTAACTGAAAATGCTTCAGCGCAGAACGATAATCTTATTGTTTCTGCTATAGAAACAGCTATTTTAAAGAAAGGTCCAGCTCACATAAATGTTCCGTTTGAGGAACCTTTATATGAAACACTTTTAGAACCAACTTATGTTCCGAAAACTAATTTTTCAACCAATGAAGATGCGGAGTTTACTTTAGATGCGAAATTCATTTCAGAATGGCAGTCGGCCAATAAGAAATTAATTTTAGTAGGCGAGTTGGTACCAAATGCAATCGAACAAAAATATATTGAATCCTTAGCTAAAGACGAAAGTGTATTGGTGCTTTTAGAAAAAACATCTAATTTGCATCATCCTACTTTTATTGATAGAATTGATACTTTAGTTTCAACGTTTTCTGAAGAAGAAAAGCTTAATTTTCAGCCAGATATTTTGTTAACTTTTGGTGGTATGGTAGTTTCTAAACGAATAAAATCGTTGTTGCGAAATTATCAGCCAAAGCAACATTGGCATATTGATGAAATTAGGGCTTATGATACATTTGGTTGTTTATCGAAGCACTTCAAGACGTCTATTTCGGAATTTTTTAAACAGTTATTAAATGATGATTTAAAAACTTCGTCAAGTTATCAGTCTCATTTTCAAGCCATTTGGCAAGAAAGATTAGTAAAACACGAAAAGTATATGTCGGAAATTCCATTTTCAGATTTTAAAGTTTTCGATTTTTTAAGTCGAAATTTACCTGAGAATATTCAGTTACAAGTGAGTAATAGTTCGCCAATTCGATATTTGCAATTGGTGGCGTTGCCTAAAACAATTGAGGTATTTAGTAATCGGGGTACAAGTGGTATTGACGGAAGTACATCAACTGCAATTGGAGCTGCTGTAGCAAATAAAAAACCTTCAATCTTAATAACTGGCGATGTTAGTTTTCTATACGATAGCAACGCTTTATGGAATAATTATATTCCAAAGAATTTTAAAATTATTTTAATTAACAACAGTGGCGGCGGTATTTTTAGAATATTACCTGGTCATGAAGAAACGGAAACATTTAATACTTTTTTTGAAACCTCACACCAGTTAACTGCGGAACAATTGGCCAAAATGTATGCATTTGAATATACTTCAGTCCAAAACGAAAACGAATTGCATTCTGTTTGGGATTCTTTTATTTCGAACAATAATAAACCATCAATTTTAGAGATTTTTACCCCAGAAAAAATAAATGATATTGTTTTATTAGATTACTTTAAGGATTTGTAATTCAGATTCTTATATATACAATAAATAAAAAATCCTCAACACTATTGAGGATTTATATCTATTTTTTTCCGTCTTTAAATTTAAATTTTTCAACTGGATTTTGTTTCGCAGGTTTTTTATCGTTGCCAAATTTATTTTTTCCGAACGCAGGCTTTTTATCTGAACTTTCACCTGTTTTTGGTTTAAACTCTTTTTTGTCGCCAGTTCTTGGTTTAAACTGTGTTTTACTATCCGTTTTATTATAAGGTTTTTTCGGTTCGTAAATGGTTTTTTCGGTTCGTTCAGTTTGTGTTTCGTAATCTTTGTGCGATTTAATTACTTCTCGTGGGTTTTTTGGGTTTTCCTTCGTACCACGTAAATGAATAATTAATCCGTTTAAGAAATTACGAAGTACTTGGTCGCCACATTCCATAAAATTAGCGTGGTCTTCCGCGCGGAAAATATCACCTAATTCGCCTTTCGACATTTTAAAATCGACTAAGTTTAAAATTTCAACTATTTGGTCGTCACGTAATTGTAAAGCCACACGTAGTTTTTTGAAGATATCGTTGTTATTCATTTTATTATTTATTGTTAGTTGCGACTTTCGACTTTCATCATTTTTAGAAAAGCCAAAGATACGCTTTTGCAAACGCATTTCGCCATAATTTTTCGTTATGTTCACCCTCTTTAACAATTACTGATTTATTTAGCTTTTTGCATTCACAGCGTTTTGAATTGATAAGTGTTTCCATTTCTTTCATATCAGAAACCATTGCACCGCTATCTTCTTTATCGCCACAAAGCAAATAAATTTTGGTAGTAAATTTTGGTGTTTCTTCCATTTTCTGAAAAATTTCTTTTTTGTTAATCCAAAAAGCAGGCGAGAAGCAACCTACTTTTCCAAAAACCTCTGGATATTGCAAAGCTGCGTAAAAAGAAACCAATCCACCGAGTGAACTGCCCCAAATACAAGTGTTTTTTGCATTTGTTTTGGTTCTGTAGGTTGAATCAATATGAGGTTTTACTGTTTTTACAATAAATTCTAAGTAGGCATTGGCATTTCCGCCGCCATATTTTTCGTTTTTATACGGAGTAAGTTCGTCTATGCGTTTTTCATTTCCGTGTTCAATACTAATTATAATGACTTTGGCTTTCAAACTATCTAAAGTTTCGTCAATGTTCCATTCTCCAGCATATGAAGCTGCTGCATCAAATAAATTTTGAGCATCGTGCATATAAATTACAGGATATTTTTTATTGGATTTTTCGTAATTTAAAGGTAAATACACCCAAATATTCTTTTTAGTTTCTAATTGCGGTGCTTCAATTTCAAATGTGAAATATCGGTTTTGTGCTTCCGTTTTCGTAATAGAAATCAAAAAAAAGAATAGAAATAGTCTTAAAAATTGTTGCATTTTTTTATATTTGAAGAATAGTATAAAAGTAATAATTTTGATGGAAACTACTCAAGAAAAAATTAGTTTGTTGCAAGAAATGATTTCGTTTGCTTTAATTGACGGCGAATTGCACGATAAAGAATATGATTTTATTGAAATTGTAGCGTACGAATTGGGAATTGATAAAGCTACTTTATTGAAATTATATGAAAATAAAGGTGAAGTTAAAGTAATAAAAGACGAAATGAACCGTATTTGTCAGTTTTATCGTTTGGCTTTATTAATGCGTTGTGATAATGTTTTGCATGAACGTGAAATTATAAAAATTAATGAAATTGGCATTCATATGGGACTAAATCCCAATGCGATGAAACGCGTTTTAAAACTAATTGAAGAGTCACCAAATCATATCGTTGACGCACATACATTAATTGCTATTTTCAGTGAACAACTGAATTAGGTTTTCTTTAGGGTAAAAGGCAAAAGGTATAAGTAAAAAGGTTTAGAGTTTACTTTTATACCGGCTCCGCATACAAATCAAATTCTGTAGCGTCAATGATTTTTAAATTTACGAAATCGCCTGTTTTTAAATAGAATTTTGAAGCGTCAATTAATACTTCATTATCTACATCAGGACTATCAAATTCCGTTCTTCCTACAAAATGTTCGCCTTCTTTTCTGTCAATTACACATTTAAATGTTTGTCCAATTTTTTCTTGATTTAATTCCCAAGAAATTTGTGCTTGAATATCCATAATTTGTGCTGCTCGGTATTGTTTTACTTCTTCAGGCACATCGTCTTCTAATAAATAGGCGTGCGTGTTTTCCTCGTGAGAATAGGTAAAGCAACCCAAACGTTCGAAACGCATTTCCTCAACCCAATTTTTAAGAATATTGAAATCTTCTTCAGTTTCGCCAGGATAACCCACAATTAAAGTCGTTCTAATGGTCATTTCTGGAACTAACGCTCTAAATTCTTGAATTAAATTCGTCGTTTTTTCTTGAGTCGTTCCACGTCGCATCGATTTTAAAATGCTATCTGAAATATGTTGTAACGGAATATCTAAATAGTTACAAATTTTTGGTTCGCGTTTCATTAATTCTAGAACGTCCATAGGAAAACCAGTAGGGAAGGCATAATGTAATCGAATCCATTCAATTCCTTCCACTTTTACTAAGGCTTCTAAAAGTTCCGCTAAGTTTCTTTTTTTGTATAAATCTAAACCGTAATAGGTTAAATCTTGTGCAATTAAAATTAATTCTTTAACTCCATTTTTTGCTAATTTCTCAGCTTCAATCACCAAATGTTCAATAGGAGTAGACTTGTGTTTTCCTCTCATTAGTGGAATTGCACAAAAACTACAAGGTCGGTCGCAACCTTCAGCAATTTTTAAATAGGCGTAATTTTTTGGCGTTGTGGTTAAACGTTCTCCAATTAATTCGTGTTTATAATCTGCACCTAATGCTTTTAATAGTAAAGGTAATTCTGTAGTACCAAAAAACTGATCAATATTTGGAATTTCTTTTTCTAAATCGGGTCTGTATCGTTCAGATAAACAACCTGTAACAAAAACTTTATCTACTAAACCTTGTTCTTTTTTTTCGGCATATTCTAAAATTGTATTTATCGATTCTTCTTTTGCATTATCAATAAACCCACATGTATTAATTACTATGATATTTCCTTCGTCTTGAGTAGCTTCGTGTGTTACTTCTTTTCCGTTGGCACGAAGTTGTCCCATTAAAACTTCACTATCATATACGTTTTTAGAACAACCTAAGGTAATGACGTTGATTTTATTTCTCTTTAAAGACTTCGTTCTCATAGTATTTGTTTTATTTCAGGGTGCAAAAATACTAATTTTTATTGGAACACAACGTTTTGTCATCTCAATTAACAATGTTTGGCTTTTGGCTAAATCTTTTATTTTTGTTGTCTAAAGTTTTCGAAGGCAACAAAAACAAAAGGAAATCGCTTCACCTAAGTCTATATAAACATTTGGTTTTTTATAACCAGAACTAACATCTCTAAAAAAAACCTGACAGGATTAACTGTAATAAGTAATTGTTTTAAAATTAAAAATTCACCACATACGTTAAAGTGACATTATTGTTTTTATTTTTAATTCTTGCCGTATCATTTAAGCCAGAGGTTAATAAGGTTTCTGTTCTTGCACGATTTTCGTTTGTGTAAGAAATATCTAATTTAGAATCTCCGAAATTATATCCTAAGCCACTAGAATAACTCGTTAAATCACCAAAAGCGAGGTCAACTTTATATGGACTTTGTTCGAAACGGTAACCAGCTCTAACACTCCATTGTTTTATTTTGTATTCTCCACCAACTCGAAGTTCGTAAGTATCTTGTAACTCGTTTTTAATTTGCGTGTTTAAACTACTGTAAATAATTTCTTTAGTAGGCTTAAATTGTGTTTTAGCATAGTTTCTACTGATGTAATCCACACTTAACAATCCTTTTTTACCAAATAAAACAGTCCCACTTGCGCTTAATTTACCTGGTGTTTGAATTTTATAGGTTGGATATACGTTTACAGCATTTGGATTTACGAATGCCTGATTCATTGACGTATTTGTAGCATTATAATAATTTGTAGAAATTGCTTGTGTTAATTCATCATTTAAGCGATACCAAGTTGGTGTTTCGTATGCCAATCCTAAACGAATATTTTGATTTGCTTTGAAAATTGCTCCAAAATTCATCGAAAATCCAGAACCATATGTGTATACTTCGTTATTAAAACGTGCCGTGTCAATGCTAAATCCAGTAGTATAAAAAGCGTTTAAATTGCTTTCGTATAATGAGGAAGATCTTAAATAATCTGTAAAATGAAAATTCATATTCATACCTACATATAATCGGTCTTCGTAAGCACCAGAAAAGTTCATAGTAAATTTCCCATTATAACCCTTGGCTTGTATGGTGTTTTTATGAAAATATTTTCCTCCACTTGGCACATTGGTATAATAATTATCAGTTGCGGAGTCATAATCAATCAGATACGAATCGTAACCTAAAAGGGCTTGTTGGTCAATGAAATCTAAATCTTCATAATAATTTCCTGCAATATTACCAGTTCTGGCATTTGCAAAACGTAAAAAATAACTATCCATTGAATTGTATGGATTTGTCCCTTCACTTACAATAAAGTCATCAAAATTATTGGCATTTTCGTAATTCAACCCTAAAGCGAATTTTTTCCAACCACTTTTTGTTTGATTGTCATTAAAAACAAAAACGGCACCTAATTGATTGATGTCTAAAGAGTTTTCATTTGTTTTGCTATTTGTTCCAAAATAATTAGCCGTATTACTTTTGTTAAAGCTAGAAAGCGATATGGTAGCTTGATTGTAATTAAAAATTGAAGATCCTGCCGGATTATCATTTATAGCTGACAAATCGCCTCCAATAGCACCAAATGCGCCACCCATTGCTCTGTATCTGGCAGTTCCATTTAAATTTTGTATGCCATAACGTAATGCATCCGACATATTGGTTTCTTGAGCGCTAACTGTAAAAGCACTTCCAATTAATAAAGAAAATAGTATCTTTTTCATATGTTTAAATTTTATTTTTTAGCGATAACATATGGTATCGCTTTTTTAATTATCGGTGTTTGCTTGCACAAACTTTTTGTTAATGGCGATTTCATATGTATAAAATTATATTTTTAACCTGCCTGAAAGTTGCAAGCAGGTATTTTTTCAATTTGTTTATTATCTTCCTCCACGACCGCCGCCACCAGATCTTCCACCTCCGCCAGTAGAGCCACCTCCACTACCAGAGCTTCTTCCGCCACCAAAGTCGGAACTTCTTGGTGTAGATATTGTTCTTGGTGCTTCACTTCTAGGAGTTTCATTTCTAGGAGTGTAGGTTCTTGGTTCTGAGGTTTGAGTTCTTGGAGTTCCAGTATTTGTATTTCCTCTTGGATTATACGTTCTTGGATCAGAAATCGGTGTTCTTGGCGTTCCTGTATTTGTGTTTCCTCTTGGAGTGAAAGTTCTCGGTTCTGATACTTGTGTTCTGGGTGTCCCGATTGCATTTCCTCTTGTTTGACCAATTTGAGTTCTAGGGCTTCCAATACTATTTCCTAATCTTCCAGAAGCAATTCTTCCAGAATTACCATTGTTGTTTATGTAGCCACCACGCGGTCCATTATTATGTACAACATTTCTGCCACTGCCACTATACCAACCATTACCATAATAACCGTTGTTCCAACCATTACCGTACCAACCGTTCATACCCCAGTTGTTGCCATACCAGCCATTCCAACCCCAGTTGTTATAACCCCAACCGTTACCGTACCAACTGTTTCCATACCAACCGTTCATTCCCCATCCATTCATTCCCCAGTTGTTACCGTACCAGTTATTGTAACCCCAGCCGTTTCCATACCAATTATTGTAACCCCAGCCATTTCCATACCATCCCGAATTTCCGTATACATTCAAAGTGATATTGCTAGTTTGGTTTTCGCCCCATCCACCATAACTAGTACTATTTTCTTGTACATATACTGTGTCAGGTGCTGATGAATAGTTGTCTACATCTGTTAAAACTTGAGTAGTCCCAAAATCTTCTTTCATACTTTTAAATTGTTGGGCATACGCATTATTGTTCGAGCCTGAACTGGTTTCATTTTGTAACGCTCGTTTAGTTTTTTCTGATTTATCAGGACCATACACACCATCATCATCATAATACGATGAATTTTGGTACGAACCACAACTTACTACTGTGATAGCACCTACAATTAGACTTAAAATTCTAAGTGTTTTTAGCTGAAAAATACAATTTGTTTTCATAAGTATAAATTTTTATTGTTGGTCTTTGCAAAATTAAGTAGTTTTGTACCACTAAATCAATACAAATTAAACAAATTTTGTGCCAATATTATAAAAATGAGTAAAAATTTAACAACTAGAAGCGAAGATTATTCTGCATGGTATAACGAATTGGTCGTAAAGGCTGATTTAGCTGAGAATTCAGGGGTAAGAGGTTGTATGGTAATTAAACCATATGGCTATGCAATTTGGGAAAAAATGCAGGCAGAATTAGATAAAATGTTTAAAGAAACCGGTCATAGTAATGCTTATTTTCCATTATTTGTTCCAAAAAGCATGTTTGAAGCCGAAGAAAAAAACGCAGAAGGCTTTGCAAAAGAATGTGCTATAGTTACTCATTACAGATTAAAAAACGATCCAGATAAACCAGGTAAATTAATGGTTGATCCAAATGCAAAGTTAGAAGAAGAACTAATTGTTCGCCCAACATCTGAAGCTATAATCTGGAGTACCTATAAAGGATGGGTGCAATCATATAGAGATTTACCATTATTAATTAACCAATGGGCAAATGTAGTGCGTTGGGAAATGAGAACGCGTTTGTTTTTAAGAACCGCCGAATTTTTATGGCAAGAAGGGCATACCGCACATGCTACAAAAGCTGAAGCAATAGAAGAATCAGAAAAAATGATGCATGTATATGCTGATTTTGCCGAAAATTTTATGGCTATTCCAGTTGTAAAAGGATTAAAAACAGAAACAGAACGTTTTGCTGGAGCAGATGAAACGTATTGTATAGAGGCATTAATGCAAGACGGAAAGGCATTACAAGCTGGTACTTCGCACTTTTTAGGTCAAAATTTCGCTAAAGCATTTGATGTAAAATTCACTAATCAAGAAGGGAAGCAGGAGTATGTATGGGGAACTTCTTGGGGCGTTTCTACTCGTTTAATGGGTGCTTTGGTTATGACACATTCAGATGATAATGGATTAGTATTGCCTCCAAATGTAGCGCCAATTCAAGTTGTTATCGTTCCGATTTTTAGAACCGACGAAGAATTTGATGCAATTTCTGAAGTAGCAAATGGTTTAGTAGCGCAATTTAAAAAATTAAATATTTCTGTAAAATTTGATAATAGAACCACACAAAAACCTGGTTTTAAATTTGCAGAATGGGAATTAAAAGGCGTGCCAGTTCGTTTAGCAATTGGTCCGAAAGATCTAGAAAACGGAACTTTTGAAGTGGCACGAAGAGATACTTTAACCAAAGAAGTAAAACCTGCGGATGGAATTGTATCGTATATTCAAGATTTATTAGAGCAAATTCAGAAAGATTTATTTAATAAAGCTATAGATTATAGAACCGAACATACTACAGAAGTGAATTCGTATGCTGAATTTAAAGATGTTTTAGAACATAAAACAGGTTTTGTTTCTGCGCATTGGGATGGAACCGCGGCAACCGAAGAGAAAATAAAAGAGGAAACCAAAGCAACGATTAGATGTATACCTTTAGATAGAGTAGAAGAGACTGGAGTTTGTATTTTCTCTGGAGCACCATCAAAAGGAAGGGTTTTATTTGCAAAAGCATATTAATCGATTTAAGATTTACAATTTAAGATTTACAATTTAAGATTTACGATTTGGAAATTGAGATTTTGAATTTATATTTTCGATTAATCTTATATAAATAAAGCATTAAACGAAGGTTTTCAAAAAAACTGAAAATTTTCACATTAGGTATTGCACAAATAAAAAATAGTTGTATTTTTGCACTCGCATTACGGAAATGTAATGGTCCGTTCGTCTATCGGTTAGGACGCCAGGTTTTCATCCTGGTAAGAGGGGTT
>NZ_JBBALQ010000005.1:0-130186 GCF_040402955.1 Flavobacterium sp.
AATCAGGTGGTCACTTTAAATTGGAATTGGGTGGTCAATATCACCGGAATATGCACCTGAGGCACTCGAAGGCAACAAAACAAAAAGATATAGCGGAAGACACGACCTGGAAGGGAACGCCAAAATTATTCTTAACTTATCATTTAAAATTGACAACTTCTTCCTATTTTAGCAGATATTTTTAAACTATGATGCTCATTAGATATTTATCGCAAATTGGTCGTTATTTCATAATGTTGAAAGAGGTATTCAATAGTCCGGTAAAATGGCCTGTGATGAAACAAATTATACTAAAGGAAATTGATGATTTAATTATTGATTCCCTAGGAATTGTATGTTTCATTTCGTTTTTTGTGGGTGGTGTTGTAGCTATTCAAACGGCATTAAACTTAACCAATTCATTAATACCAAAATATTTAATTGGTTTTGCAACACGACAATCGATCGTGTTAGAATTTGCTCCTACTTTTATTTCTATCATTATGGCGGGAAAAATGGGTTCGTTTATTACCTCAAGCATTGGCTCTATGCGCGTTACGGAACAAATAGAAGCACTTGAAGTTATGGGTGTAAACGCTTTAAATTATTTGGTGTTTCCAAAAATGATAGCGGTTTTATTGTATCCTTTCGTGATTGGAATTGCTATGTTTTTAGGCATTTTTGGTGGCTATTTAGCAGGTGTTTATGGTAATTTTACCTCAAGCACAGATTTTATTATAGGTATTCAAAAAGAATTTATTCCTTTCCATATTGTTTATGCGTTTATTAAAACTTTAATGTTTGCCTTTTTGTTAGCTACAATTCCTTCCTTTCACGGCTTTTATATGAAAGGTGGTGCGTTAGAAGTTGGAAAAGCTAGCACCGTATCATTTGTTTGGACCTCGGTAGTAATCATTTTAATGAACTATATTTTAACTCAATTACTTTTAAGCTAATGATTGAAGTACATAACATTAAAAAAAGTTTTGGGGATCAAATGATTCTAAAAGGAATTAGCACAAGTTTTGAAGCTGGCAAAACCAGTTTGGTCATTGGTCAGAGTGGCTCTGGAAAAACAGTTTTTATAAAATCATTATTAGGCGTTCACGAAATTGATAGCGGTTATATTTCGTTCGATAATCGAATTTATAAAGATTTAAATAAAGATGAAAAACGGGATATTCGTACAGAAATTGGTATGGTTTTTCAAGGAAGTGCTTTATTTGATAGTATGACGGTGGAAGAAAACATTGGTTTCCCTTTAAAAATGTTTACTAATAAATCGCCCTCTGAAATTAAAGAACGAGTGAATTTTGTTATTGATAGAGTGAATTTGGTTAATGCCAATCATAAAAAACCATCTGAAATTTCTGGAGGAATGCAAAAACGCGTAGCTATTGCAAGAGCTATTGTAAACAATCCGAAATATTTATTTTGTGACGAACCAAACTCTGGTTTAGATCCAAAAACGGCAATTGTGATTGATAATTTAATTCAAGAAATTACAAAAGAATATAATATAACAACTGTGATAAACACGCACGACATGAATTCTGTAATGGAAATTGGAGAAAAAATTGTGTTTCTAAAAAACGGTTTATTAGAATGGGAAGGCACTAACAAAGAAATTTTTAAAACCGATAATGCTGCTGTTACCGACTTTGTTTATTCAAGTGAATTATTTAAACGTGTTAGAAAAATGTACTTGGATGACGATGTTTAATTAGATGCGTTTTCTTCTAATACAAATCCAAATTGCTTAAAATCTTCCCAAAAAGCAGGATACGATTTTGAAACTACCTCAGCATTTTCAATAACAATCGGCACTTTTAAAGCTAAAGGAGCAAAAGCCATAGCCATTCTGTGATCTTGATAGGTAGAAATACTAACGTTAGAATTTATATTTTCTGATTGTTCCAGAATTAATGAATCATTGGTAATTGAAATAGTTGCACCTAATTTAGTTAATTCTATTTTTAAAGCTTCAAGTCGGTCTGTTTCTTTAATTTTCAGCGTGTGCAAACCCGTTAAATGACAGATGATTCCTAATCCAAAACAGGTTACTGCAATAGTTTGTGCAATATCGGGTGACGATTGAAGATTGAAATTAAATGATTTTTGAAATTTAGTATTGATTTTTGAAATCGTTATTGAATTATTGTCATTGAAAATGGTTTCCACTCCAAAATTTTTATACATTTCTACTAAAACTGCGTCGCCTTGTAAACTATTTTCTTTAAAACTTGATAAGGTAATTTGCGTACCAATTTCAGAAAGGGCAATAATTGAATACCAATAAGAGGCTGATGACCAATCGGATTCAATAGTAAATTTTAAATTCTGAAATGCAGATTGCGGCTTTACTATAATTTTATTTTCTACAAATGATGTTTCTACAACAATTTCATTTAATAACGCCAATGTCATTTTTATGTAAGAAACCGATGTTATATTGCCTTCCAGAATTACTTCCAATCCGTTTTCAAGTTTTGGTGCGATTAACAACAAAGCCGAAATATATTGGCTACTCACATTTGCCTTAATTGAAACTTTGTTTTTTGTAAGTTTTTTCCCTTTGATTTTTAATGGTGGAAATCCTTCTTTTTCTTCATATGTGATTTCGGCTCCCAATTGATTTAGTGCATCAACCAAAATTTTAATTGGGCGTTCTTTCATTCTTGAAGAACCTGTAAGTTGGACTTCAAAGCCGTCTTGTGCAGCAAAGTAGGCAGTTAAAAATCGCATTGCTGTTCCGGCGTGGTGAACATCAATTTTTGGGTATTGGGTTTTGGGTATTGGGTATTGGGCGCCCAAAGCTTTTATCATAACTTCCGAATCATCTGAAGTTGATGAATTTTCTAAAACTAAATTTGGGTATAATGCTTGTAAAACTAACAACCTGTTGGTTTCTGATTTGGAACCGGAAATTTTTAGTTTCAAGTTTGAAGTTTGAAGCTTATAACTAAGTTTTAAATTCACAATTATTTAAGTTTTTCATTATTCTGATGGCGGTCGTGGTCTCGATTGGTTTTTAAGTCGAGTTTTTTATCAAAAGCGTCTTGCAAATTAATTCCGGTTTGATTGGCTAAACATAAAACGACAAACACTACATCTGCTAATTCTTCGCCTAAATCTTTATTTTTATCCGATTCTTTTTCAGATTGTTCTCCGTATCTTCTTGCTATAATTCGAGCTACTTCACCTACTTCTTCTGAAAGCTGAGCCATATTGGTTAATTCGTTAAAATAGCGAACGCCGTGATTTTTTATCCAGTTGTCAACGTCTAGTTGTGCATTTTTTATGTCCATCTTATTTCTTTTTTTGTAATTTGGGTAAGACAAATGAATTAAATATTGACATAAAAAAACCATAAAACAAACCAGCTGTTGTAGCTTTTTGAACATCTTCATATTCTGCAAAATACATGATTACACCAAAAACTACTGCGTAAATTAGCATCTCGATTATGAATCTTTTTAGATTGAAATTTTTCATATTACTCTTTATTTTTACTATCAATAATAATAGTTACGGGTCCGTCATTAACTAATGCTACTTTCATATCGGCTCCAAATTGTCCTGTTTGGATTTTTTTCCCTAATTCCAATTCTAAAAGTTGTATGAATTTTTCATACATCGGAATAGCAATTTCTGGTTTTGCTGCTTTAATATAACTTGGCCTATTTCCTTTTTTAGTTAACGCGTGAAGCGTGAATTGACTTACAACAATGATTTCGCCCTTACTATCTTTTACAGAAAGGTTCATAACATTCATTTCGTCTCCGAAAATACGAAGATATACAATTTTAGAAACCAACCAATTAATGTCTTCCAAATTGTCTGATGATTCAATTCCAACTAAAATTAAAAGCCCTTGATGTATTTGAGCCACTATTTGTGAATCAATAGTAACGGAAGCTTCGGAAACTCTTTGAATAACTACTTTCAAAATAATGGTAAATTATAAATTATGAATTATTTTCTCGTTTCATCACTTGCTATTCGGTCTTCGCCGTAAATATCATTACGGTATTGCTCTTCGTCGCCTTCTAAAATTTTTAAATAACTTTGGTACCTGCTCCAAGTAATTTTATCTTCATCAAGTGCCTTTTTTACAGCACAATGCGGCTCTTCTTTATGCAAACAATTGTTGAATTTACAAGCTTCTTTTAAAGCAAAAAGTTCTGGAAAGTAATCCGAAACTTCTTGTTTTTCCATATCTACCATTCCAAAACCACGAATTCCTGGCGTATCAATAATTCGGATATTATTTGACAAATCAAACATTTCAGCAAAAGTGGTAGTATGTTGCCCTTGCGCGTGGGAATTAGATATTTCTTTAGTTCTCAATTTTAATGTAGGCTCAATTGCGTTTACTAACGTTGATTTTCCCACACCAGAATGCCCTGAAAACATGGATACTTTTCCTTTCATAATATCCATTAATTCTGCAACGCCTTTGTTATCGGTTGCCGAAACTCGCAAGCATCTATACCCAATTTCTGTATAAATATGTTGTAAATACAATTGCTCTTCTAAAGTAGCCTCGTCAAAGGTGTCTATTTTATTGAAAATTATAATCGCTTCAATGCCATACGCCTTTGCAGTAACTAAAAATCTGTCAATAAAACTAGTTGTGGTGATTGGATTGTTGATAGTTACAATTAAGAAACCAATATCAATATTTGAAGCAATTATATGTGTTTGCTTAGATAAATTTACCGACTTGCGTACGATATAATTTTTTCTATCGTGAATATGCGTAATAATTCCGTTTACTTCATCTACAGTTTCGTCTAAATCAAAGTCTACCACATCGCCTACCGCAATTGGATTGGTGCTTTTAATGCCTTTTATACGAAATTTACCTTTGATTCGACAATTGTAAAATTGGTTCTCTTCAGATTTTACGTAATACCAACTTCCTGTAGATTTATATACGGTTCCTGTCATTTTTAATTTTAAACGATGAATTACAAATTTACTCTTTATTATTCAAAATGTAAAATTGATATTTATTTAAATTTTATTCATTATTTTTTCCTGATGCGCAATACTTTCTTGATGTATCGCTTTATAAATTTTCAATACAAATTCTTCGTTTAGTCCTTTATTTTCTCCATCTATAATCATTCTTCCTAAAATTTCATTCCAGCGTTTGTTTTGCAAAATCGCTACGTTTTTCTCTTTTTTAAGTTGTCCAATTTTCTCTGCTAACTTCATGCGTTTTCCTAAAATCTCAATTAATTTTGTGTCTAATTCGTCAATATAGGCCCGTTGTAAAGCCATTTCTTTATTCCATTCTGCATTTTCATCGGTTTCTTTTCGCATTTTTAAATCGATGAAAATTTGCTTCAAAACTTTTGGTGTTACTTGCTGTGCAGCGTCACTCCAAGCATTATCTGGGTCGAAATGAGTTTCAATAATTAATCCGTCGTAATTTAAATCTAAAGCTTGTTGTGCAACTTCTTGAATCATTTCACGTTTACCCGTAATGTGCGATGGATCACAAATTAAAGGCAAATTCGGGAATCTGTTTTGTAAATCAATTGCTATTTGCCATTCTGGATTGTTTCTATATTTTGTTTTTTCATAGGTTGAAAATCCTCTGTGAATGACTCCTAAATTTTTAATTCCAGCTTGATATAAGCGTTCCAATCCGCCAATCCATAATGACAAATCTGGATTCACTGGATTTTTTATCAACACAATTTTATCTGTGTTTTTTAATGCATCTGCAATTTCTTGCACTGCAAACGGATTTACTGTAGTTCGTGCACCAATCCAAAGTACATCAATATCATATTGTAAAGCTAATTGAACGTGATTGGCATTGGCAACTTCTATTGCCATCAACAAACCTGTTTCAGCTTTGGCTTTTTGTAGCCATTTTAGACCAATTTTACCCACGCCTTCAAATCCTCCAGGTCGTGTTCTGGGTTTCCAAATTCCAGCACGAAAAATAGAAACATCAGAGTTTTTTAATTCGTGCGCAATTTTTAAAACTTGCTCTTCGGTTTCAGCACTACATGGTCCAGCTATAACTAAGGGATGATTTAATTTTAAATTAACCAACCATTGTTTGTGTTCTTTTGTAATTTCCATTTTATTTGAATAAAAAATCCCGAAAAATCGGGATTTATTAATTTATAAACTTTTATATAACTGATTGGTTACATAATTTTTTGGCGATTTTTATTCTATTACAAATATATAAAATATTTAATAACTTAAACTTACCAAACCGTTATCTTGAACGATAATTTGTCCAGTGATTCCATTTGAAGCATCTGTTAAAAGAAAACAAGCGGTTTGAGACACATCAACTGGATTTAAAATTCGTTTTAAAGGATGTTTCGCAATCATATTCTCTCTAATTTGATCTGAACGTAAAATTCCTGCCGCCAATGGCGAATCTATTAAAGAGGGTGCGATGGCATTGACTCTTATTTTTGGTGCAAATTCGGCAGCTAAACTTTTTACTAAACCCTCAACAGCTCCTTTTGCAGCAGCAATACTTGCGTGATATGGCATTCCGGATTGCACGGCAACCGTACTAAACATTACAACGCTTGCTTGTTCCGATTTTTTTAAAGTTGGTAAATAGTGTTGAAACGCTTTTAAAGCTCCGAAAAAATTTACATTTAAATCCGAATTGAAATCTTCTAAACTTAAACGATTAAACGGTTTCAAATTGATACTTCCTAAACAATATACCAAACCATCGATTGATTCAATTGTAGGTAAGTTGTCGGTTAAAGCGTCTAATTGATGCCAATTTCCATTAAAAGTATAAGAAGGCTCGGAACGAGAAATAACATGACAGAAATTACCTTTAGCAGATAATTCTTTTACAATTTGTTCTCCAACTCCTTTGCTTCCGCCAATTATTAAATAGTTTTTCATATATAATTTTAATTTAAATATTTTTCAAAATCGTTGACTATTACTTTTGCTTTGATGTCCGACATTAAACTGTATAAACCAAAAAATGTTCGGTTTACGTAAATGAAATGTTTAGATCCTCTGTTGCCATTCATTTTTCGTAATGTTTTGTCGCTAGCGAATTTTTCACTTAATACCGTAATTTGAGTTTGAAATTCAGGCTGGGCAAAATCAAATACTACCGCTTGAATGGGTTGAGTAAAAACACTAAGTAAATCATGAAACAGATTTGTAAAAAAATCTAGTTCATTAGGTGTGTCTATACTTTTAAGAATTTCTAATTCGTATAATTTTTTTTTGAAATAGTCCATATCTTTTAAAGATTCTGTTGTAGATACTTCAAAATAAGGCACATAAAAATTATTCGGAATTTCCTTCATACAACCGAAGTCAATCGCAATTAAGTTGTCGTTTGTATCTACTAAAAAATTACCCGGATGCGGATCAGCGTGAAATTTTTTCAATTGATGAATTTGGTACATGTAAAAATTCCATAACGTCTGCCCTACTTTATCACGTTGTTCTTGAGAGGCATTACTTGAACAAAATTCTGATAAATGAATCCCATTCATCCAATCCATTGTAATAATTTTGTCCGAAGAATATTCTGGATAATATTTTGGAAATAATAAGTTATCTATTTTCTCACAATCTTCAATAACTTTCATTGATTGTGAAATTTCCAATTTATAATCTGTTTCTTCGGTTAGTTTTTCCTCTACTTCTTGAAAATATTCGTCAGAAGTTCCTTGTAAATTAAACATTCTAACCGCAATTGGTTTTACTAATGCTATGTCCGAACCGATACTTTCTCGTATACCTGGATATTGAATTTTAACCGCTAAATTTTTGCCGTCTTTTGTAGCTTTATGAACTTGACCAATACTTGCCGCATTTATTGAATCTGGAGAAAAAGTATCAAATAATTCTTCTGGGTATTTTTTAAAATAGGTTTTAAATGTTTTTCGAACCAAAGGTGCTGATAATGGCGGTACAGAAAATTGCGACAACGAAAACTTATCTACATAAGATTGTGGTAACAAGTTTTTTTCCATACTTAACATTTGTGCAACTTTTAGCGCACTTCCTTTTAATTCCTTTAACCCATCGTAAATGTCTGAAGCATTACTTTCGTGTAATTTATCTTTAGTTAAAGACGGATTAACGACTTTTTCACCGTAATATTTTAGGTAATTTCCTCCAACTTTCACTCCGGTGGTAACTAATTTAGTTACACGCTGCATTTTTCCAGTTGGAATACTATCTATTTTATTCATTATTTTTTGTTGTGTTTATGATTTGGAAAACATGCCATTCATTTGTTCTTTCCATAAGAATTTTCCAAAATCTATGATACTCTGTGTTGGAATATTATAAGCCAAATCGAAACTAGCTTTTACAGATTTTTCAATAAAAACATCCGTTTTTTCGAAGTTTTTTGATTCGTCGTTCATCCAAAAATTGAAGATGGATAAAAATTGCAACCAAGATGCTTCTTGTAGTACTTTATCTTGGATTTTAACAACAGTTTCTTGTTCAATTTTAATTGGTTTTTCTAAAATAGTTAAAGCATAATCCAAATACACTTCTCGAAGTTTAGACAACTTTCCTAAGTTTTTCATTGGGTTTTTATCTTCTTTCAATAAATGAATGATAAAACTTCTATTTGCAGTAGCCATTTCGAAAAATGTAAAATAAAACGCAGATAATTTATTAGCACTATCATAGGATTTATATCCTTCATTTTTTTCAAGTAACTCTAATGTATAAGCAAACATCGAAACAAAATAGTTTTTTTCTAACAATTCAAATGAAGCAAAATAGTGATAAAAATCACTTTCATCCATATTATTTAACTTAGCAAATTCATAAACCGAATTTGGTTTTTTTGCGTTTGTTAAACAAAAATCAGTGTATGCAGAAACAATTACATCTTCTGTAATTACTTTCTTTTTTTTAGGTGCTGCCATAATAATCTTTTTTTGTTGAACAAATTTACATAAAAATTAAACAACAAAAAGAATATTAACTTAAATTTATCTATTAAAGTATTGCTTTTATTTATTATTTTTGTAGAAAAGAAGTATATGTCAATAGAAGTCAAAAATATTACCAAAACGTACGGAACTCAAAAAGCGTTGGACAACGTTAGTTTTTCTGTAAAAAAAGGAGAAATCGTAGGTTTTTTAGGTCCAAATGGTGCCGGAAAATCAACATTGATGAAAATATTGACCACGTATTTAACAGCAGATGAAGGCGAAGCCAACGTAAATGGTTTTGACGTGACTTCAGCTCAAAAAAGCGTACAACAATCTGTTGGATATTTACCAGAACACAATCCGTTGTATTTGGATTTGTATGTGCGTGAATATTTAGAATTTAGTGCTGATGTTCATAAAACAGATAAATCTCGTATTCAAGAAGTGATTGAATTGACAGGTTTAACTCCAGAATGTCATAAAAAAATTGGCGAACTTTCTAAAGGATTTCGTCAGCGTGTAGGATTGGCTACAGCTTTACTTCACAATCCAGATGTGTTGATTTTAGATGAACCAACAACCGGTTTGGATCCAAATCAATTAGTGGAAATTAGAGAATTAATTAAAAATATTGGTAAAGACAAAACCGTATTTTTATCTACGCATATTATGCAAGAAGTAGAAGCTATCTGCGATAGAATTATCATTATCCATAAAGGAAAAATTGTAGAAGATGCGCAACTTGCTGATTTAGGTAAGAATTTAGAGAAAGTGTTTAGAGAAAAAACAAAATCTTAATTCATTATCAAATGTCCAGAAAACAATTGATCTACATTTATAATTGGTGGATTATTTTTCAGAATCACATTCCCAGTATTTAAAATTTTTCCTGAAATAGATTGAATGGGTTTTAAAATCATATCGTTAGAACCGCGTTGAAAGATTTTTATGTTTTGACAAATGAAATTTTCTCCCTTAAATTTACCTGTACCAAAATAGAAATTACATAATAATTCCGCAGTATTTCCAGAAATATAAAAATTAGAAACGTGATTCGATTCAATAACGGTTTGTGCATTATTTATATTAAAATAGAAATCGCCAGTACCGGCTTCTTCTTCATTTAAAGCAAATAATCTCAGAATTGGAAAAGTCAACGTCCCATCTGAAAAAATATCTTGTTCGGTTTTGCTATGAATTTCGGAAATATTTGGTGCCGTTACATAAACAGTTGCAGCTTTAAAATCACGCGTCCAGTTACAGGTTGAATTGTCTTTTACTACTAAAAAATCACCTTGTTTAGTTACTTCAATATTACCGATTATATTTGTGCCTGATTGAATGATGACTTTAAAATCTAATCCTTCTTTTACAACCAAAGAAATTCCTGAATGCACACGAATTTTATCGAAATCAGAAATAGCAAATTCTTTAGTTACTGGATTTCCTGCATTTTTTATACAATCTTCTGAAATACCACAACTGGAAAGAATGAGAACAAAAACAACTAGTATATATTTTTTTATCATAATCTAATTCCTAAAGTTAATTCTGCCGCTTCTGCTTTTGCTTTATGCGTTTTTAAACCAATTCCTGTAAATATATTCTTATTGATATAATACTTTAGTGTCAACCGCTGATAAATATCAATATCATACTTAAAAGGTTTGTATACATAATAACCAAATTGCGTTTCAATGGATAATTTATTAATAAATAATTCGTGACCCACAAAAACACCAATTCTTTTATAATCCGTACTAGGATCAACGGGTTCTTTATTTGGAAAGGCGACAGATGAAAACTGAATATAGTCTTTTAAATATCTTGAAAAAAACACATCTGTTCCAAATTGAATGGCACTTTTTCTATTAAATCGCTTGTCTGCATATAAACCAATGTGATAAAACTGACGCTGACCAATTCCTACCACAGGAGCTTCTGAAATTCCTGTACGGAAGGCCAAATTGTATTTAATTTTTTCTGCATATGATTTTGAATTTGGCAAACTATCTTTTATTATGGGTTTGTCTTTATCCAAATTATAATTCAATCCAAATGTAAAGGAATAACTATTTATACCGCTATTTGGTGCTTTAAATCGGGCATTCGAAAAATGGGTAAGCATAAATCCTGTTTGGATACCAATTGGACCAAGAAGGTTTTGCTTTTGATATTGTAACAAAATGTAGTTGTTGTCTAAAAATTTCGAGCCGAAAGCGTTGTTTTTATTATTGGTTTCTTTATCGTACGGATTTGTTGTAAATCCAATTCCTTGTGAAACTCGGAACAGTAAATGTCTTTTTAAAAAGTAAAAATTATAATGTAACCCTATCGCATAATTTTTACCTAAATAGTTATTTTTAAAGTCGATAGCTTGAAATGATATTCCATAATCAGGATAACCATAAACTTGCTGCCATTCTTTTTTACCTGATGATTTTTTATTTATACTTACCAAAAATCCGTCTGGATGTCCAGTTGCCAAATGACTAACCTCTGGTGTATGTTTGAAAACATTTCCACGAAATCCTTGAACATCTATATAATAGGCGTCCGATTGATTTTGTGAAAACGAAATTCCAAAAATGAATAAAAGTAAAAAATGCTTCATAAAAATATTTAAGACAAATATAGTTTATGAAGTGTAATTACAAAGAAAATAAAATTAAAATATTTGACTGGCAATGGCTTTGATGTTTTCAGCTTTACCCATAGAGTAATAATGAAGTACGGGTATTCCTGCCGCCACAAGTTCTTTGCTTTGTTGCGCACACCATTCAATACCAATTTGTTTTACCGCCTCATTATCTTTGGCCTTCACGACAGACATAATTAAATCATCTGGTAATTCGATGCTAAATCGGTGTGGAATTAAATTTAGTTGTTTTTTGGTAGAGATTGGCTTTAAACCCGGAATTATTGGAATAGTAATTCCTGCCGCTCTGCACTTCGCAACAAATTCGAAAAATTTCTGATTATCAAAAAACATCTGAGTGATGATGTATTCTGCACCGTTTTTAATTTTTTGTTTTAAAAAATGAATGTCACTATCTAAACTTGGTGCTTCCATATGTTTTTCGGGATATCCTGCTACTCCGATACAAAAATCGGTTTTAGAAGAATTTTGCAAATCGGCATCTAAATAAATTCCGTTATTTAAATCGTTAATTTGCGAAACCAACTCAGAGGCATATGCGTGACCATCTTTTTCTGGTTTAAAATAAATTTCACTTTTTACCGCATCACCTCGAAGCGCTACAACGTTATTGATCCCTAAAAAATCTAAATCAATTAGTAAATTTTCGGTATCTTCTTTCGTAAAACCACCACACAAAATATGCGGAATGGCATCTACATTGTATTTGTTCTGAATTCCTGCACAAATTCCAACAGTACCTGGTCGTTTTTTTACAATTTTCTTTTGTAATAAACCGTTTTCTAATTCCTTAAATTCATATTCCTCTCGATGATACGTAACATCAATGAATGGCGGATTAAATTCCATTAACGGATCAATACTATCAAAAATAGATTGAATATTTTGACCTTTTAAAGGCGGTAAAATTTCAAAAGAAAACAAAGGTTTTCCGTTGGCGTTTTGGATATGTTCAGTTACTTTCATTTTTTTGTTTTGTTTCAAGTTTCAGGTTTCAGGTTATTGAACTTTAAACTTTAAACCTGAAACAACTATTTTTAATCTGCAATATTAGGTGCTAACCATTTAGTTGCTGTTTCTATTGATATATTTCTTCTTTTTGCGTAATCTGCTACTTGGTCTGATTTTATTTTTCCTAACCCAAAATACTTACTTTCTGGATGAGCAAAATAGTATCCAGATACGGAAGAAGCTGGCCACATTGCCATACTTTCAGTTAATTTCACACCAATATTTTCCTCCACGTTTAAAATGTTCCAAATGGTTGGCTTTTCTAAATGGTCTGGACAAGCAGGATATCCTGGTGCTGGACGAATTCCTTTGTAATTTTCTTTAATTAATTCTTGATTTGAAAGTTGTTCCTCAGAAGCGTATCCCCAAATTTCTTTTCGAACTTTTAAATGTAAATATTCTGCGAAAGCTTCTGCTAATCTATCACCTAAAGCTTTGGTTAAAATGGCATTATAATCATCTAATTGTTTTTCAAATTCTGTTGCTTTCTCATCTACGCCAAAACCAGTTGTAACACAAAAACAACCCATATAATCCTGAACGCCAATTTCTTTTGGAGCAATAAAATCGGCCAAAGCGATGTTAGGGGCTCCAGCAGTTTTAGAATTTTGTTGGCGTAAAGTTAGGAAAACATCTCCCCCTTCGGGGGTTGGGGGGCTGATCTCAATATCATCATCATTTATGGTGTTGGCGGGAAAAATTCCTAAAATTCCTTTAGCTGTAAACCATTTTTCAGAGACAATTTTTGATAACATATTTTGTGCATCTTTAAACAAATCTGATGCTTGTTCGCCCACTACCTCATCAGTTAATATTGCAGGATATTTTCCATATAATTCCCAAGATTGAAAAAACGGTGTCCAATCGATAAAATCGACTAAATCTGATAATGCTACCTCAACTGTTTTCGTTCCAATAAAATTAGGTTTTATAGCTTCGTAATTGTTCCAATCTATCTTTAATTTATTTTTACGAGCTGCTTCAATCGTTAAGAAATTTTTCTCTCTTGCTCTATTTAAATAACCTTCACGTAAGGCATCGTACTCCTCGCGTAAGGCAACTGAATACGACATTTTTGTATCCGTATTTAATAAATTCGAAGCAACAGTTACTGCTCTTGAAGCATCATTAACGTGTACTACAGTTGCAGCATATTCTGGAGCAATTTTCACAGCTGTATGTGCGCGTGAAGTGGTTGCACCACCAATCATCACTGGAATTTTGATGTTTAACTTATCCATTTCTTTGGCCAAATACACCATTTCGTCTAAAGAAGGTGTAATTAATCCGCTTAGACCGATGATATCTACATTTTCTTTAATGGCGGCATCAATAATTTTTTCTGGCGGAACCATAACGCCTAAATCGATAATTTCAAAATTATTACACGCTAAAACTACTGAAACAATGTTTTTTCCGATATCGTGAACATCACCTTTAACGGTTGCCATTAATACTTTTCCAGCAGAAGACGAAGCGGTTGAATCTTTTTCCTCTTCAATAAATGGTAATAAATACGCCACAGCTTTTTTCATAACTCGTGCTGATTTTACCACTTGAGGTAAAAACATTTTTCCGCTACCGAATAAATCGCCAACCACGTTCATTCCATTCATTAAACTGATTTCAATCACTTCAATGGCTTTATTGGCGGTTAATCTGGCTTCCTCTACATCAATTTCAATAAATTCATCAAATCCTTTTACTAACGAATACATTAATCGTTCTTGAACTGAACCATTTCGCCATTCGGCTATTGCTTTTTCATTTATCTTAAAATCGCCTTTAAAACTTTCGGCTAAATCTAATAATCGTTCGGTAGCATCTTCTCTTCTATTTAACAAAACATCTTCCACGTGTTCTAATAAAACCTTATCAATCTCATCGTAAATTTCTAACATTTCTGGATTGACAATCCCCATAGTCATCCCATTTTGAATGGCGTGATATAGAAAAGCGGAATGCATCGCTTCACGGACTTTATCGTTTCCACGAAAGGAGAATGAAACGTTACTTACGCCGCCAGAAATATTGGCATAAGGTAAATTTTCACGAATCCACTTTGTTGCTTGGAAAAAATCTAAAGCGTTTAATTTATGCTCGTCCATTCCAGTTGCTACTGGAAAAATATTCGGATCAAAAATGATGTCTTCGGCAGGAAAACCAACTTGGTTTACTAATATATCGTAACTTCTTTTACAAATTTCAATTCTTCTTTGGTAATTATCTGCTTGTCCGACTTCATCAAAAGCCATTACAATTACAGCCGCACCATAGCGTTTAATTAACTTGGCGTGATGAATAAAAACCGCTTCGCCTTCTTTTAGAGAAATTGAATTTACGACCGCTTTTCCTTGTACGACTTTTAAACCTGCTTCGATAATTTCCCATTTCGAACTATCTATCATTACAGGAACACGAGCAATATCTGGTTCGGCAGCAATTAAATTTAGGAATTTTGTCATAGCATAAACGCCATCTAACATTCCTTCATCCATATTTATGTCGATAATTTGAGCGCCACCTTCTACTTGTTCTCTAGCAACCGAAAGCGCCTCGTCGTATTTTTCTTCTTTAATTAAACGAAGAAATTTACGAGAACCTGTTACATTGGTTCGTTCACCAACATTCACAAAAACAGATTCTTCATTAATAAAGAGCGGTTCTAATCCTGAAAGTTGTAAATTTATTTTATTTGATCTATTCATATTTTTATTTTTGTCTACTCTGTCAAATAATACTTAACATTAACTAACTGAATGGATTGAATAATACCTAAATTAAGAGATGCTTGTTTGTCGTAAGAAAAAATACAACTAGAGTTAGGATTTATTTCAGTACAAGTAGAAGTTGCTCCATTTATAAAACCTGAAGAAGACACAAGACCGTCAGTATTAACTGTAAAATAAGGAAAACCTTTAATCACAAAATTATTTGGATTATTAAGTTTGATATCAAATTTCAACCTATTAGTATTATTTCCTGTATCGGGGATAAAAGTGAAATTTAATACTTCATAACTAAAGTTTTGTAATGGCGCTTGCTCTTGAATTGGAGTTGCCACATAATCGCATGGAACTAATAATTGTGATTCGGGAATATAAGCTGAACCAGTTGGTGTAATTATATTTCTACTTGGAATAGTAATTGTTTTTGTACAATTGTCAGTAGATGAACAACTAACTAAAGTACTAAAAACAATACTAAAAATTAATGCTATTAAATTTTTCATATATTAAATTTTTCTTGGTTTAAATTCTGCTGCAACTTCTGCTATTAATTTAATGTGTTCTGGAGTTGTACCGCAGCAACCTCCAATAATATTTATTAAATTGTCTTGTAAATATTCCCTAATTAGAGCTTGCATCTCCATTGGTGTTTGGTCATATTCTCCGAAGGCATTTGGCAAACCCGCATTTGGATGTGCCGAAATATTTAACTGCGTATGATGTGCCAAACGTTTTAAATAAGGTTTTAACTGATCGGCTCCCAAGGCACAATTAAATCCAATACTCAATAACGGAATGTGAGAAATCGAAATCAAAAAAGCTTCGACGGTTTGTCCTGATAAAGTTCTTCCAGAAGCATCTGTAATAGTTCCTGAAACCATAATTGGAATATCAATGTTTCGATCTTCTTTTACTTCTTCAATAGCGAAAAGTGCCGCTTTTGCGTTTAAAGTATCGAAAATCGTTTCAACCAAAAGCACATCCGAACCACCATCAATTAAAGCTTCAACTTGTTGTTTGTAGGCGATTCGTAAATCGTCAAAAGTTACGGCACGATAGCCAGGATCATTTACATCTGGCGACATAGAAGCCGTTCTGTTAGTTGGTCCGATGGATCCTGCCACAAAACGAGGTTTATCTGTAAATTCATCAGCCACTTCTCTTGCAATTTTTGCGGATTGGTAATTTAATTCGTACACCAAATCTTCCATATGATAATCGGCCATACCAATTGTTGTACCAGAAAACGTATTGGTTTCTAAAATATCTGCACCCGCCTGAAAATACAAACGATGGACTTCTTTCACTGCTTCTGGTTGCGTAATGGAAAGTAAATCGTTGTTTCCTTTCAATGGATGAGGAAACTCTTTGAATCGTTCCCCTCGAAAATCTTCTTCTTCAAATTTATTGCGTTGCAACATCGTACCCATAGCACCGTCAAGAACTAAAATTCTTTCGGTTATGGCTTGCTTTATGTTACTTTTAATTTGTTGTGTTTCTTGTGAATTTGACATTTTCAACGATATTATTTACTTTAAAAAACCTTGACGATTTCAAAAAAATGAAAGGGCAAGAATCTAAACTTAAAAATTGATATCAGCGAAAAATGTAAAATTTTCTAGTTATCTGTTTCCGACAAAAATTCGGAATAGAATGTAGCACCTTCTACAAGTGTAGGGTTGCTAAGGTTTCAAAGGGTCTAATCCCTCCACCTTTCGTGATAACAATCAGTATGTTTATGAACAGTGCAAAGGTAATAAAAAAAACGAAAAAAGAAATATTATCTAAAATTTAATTTTTTGAGACCTAAATTCAGTTTATTTTTCATTAAATATAATCATATTAGGAAAATTAATCTATAAATAAGGTTTGATATTGAAAATAAAATTTAAATTACAATTTATGATTTAAAAATCAAATTGATTTTATAACTTTGCAGCAGAATTAAAGAGGAAAAATTTGAACTGATTGCAACCTCGTAAAAAAATGCTAAAGCAGCATCTTCCCTACTTTAGTATTTCCTTGCAATTTTTTCGTTAATTATTATACACTTATTTTTATAATTATGGCATATTTATTTACGTCGGAATCTGTGAGCGAAGGACATCCAGATAAAATTGCAGATCAAATTAGTGATGCATTAATTGATAATTTTTTAGCATTTGACCCAACTTCAAAAGTGGCTTGTGAAACTTTAGTAACTACAGGGCAAGTGATTTTGGCTGGTGAGGTAAAATCTAATACCTATCTAGATGTTCAATCTATTGCGCGTGATGTAATTAGAAAGATTGGCTACACAAAAAGCGAATATATGTTTGAGGCCAACTCTTGTGGGGTTTTATCTGCGATTCATGATCAATCTGATGACATTAATAGAGGAGTTGATAGAGCTGCAGCTACAGATTTTGAATCAAAAGCCAATGCACAAGGTGCGGGTGACCAAGGAATTATGTTTGGTTATGCTACAAACGAAACTGTAGATTTAATGCCATTAGCATTAGATTTAGCACACAAATTATTACAAGAATTAGCAGAATTAAGAAGAGAAAATTCAGCCATTACTTATTTACGTCCAGATGCAAAATCTCAAGTTACATTAGAATACAATGATGATAATGTTCCAGTTAGAATTGACTCTATAGTAGTTTCTACACAACACGATGATTTTGATGAAGAAACTTCTATGCTTGCAAAAATCAAGAAAGATATTATTGACATCTTAATTCCAAGAATTTTAGCTAAATATCCTCAATATGCTCATTTATTTAATGATAAAATTGAATACCACATTAACCCAACTGGAAAATTTGTAATCGGAGGACCACACGGAGATACTGGATTAACAGGTAGAAAAATTATCGTGGATACTTATGGCGGAAAAGGTGCTCACGGTGGTGGGGCTTTCTCAGGTAAAGATCCAAGTAAGGTTGACAGAAGTGCTGCTTATGCTGCACGTCATATTGCTAAAAACTTGGTTGCTGCTGGTGTGGCAAGCGAGGTTTTAGTTCAAGTTTCTTATGCCATTGGTGTTGCAAAACCTTGTAACATTTATGTAAACACATACGGAACAGCTAAAAATGGTTTATTAGATTCTCAAATTTCAGATAAAGTAGCACAATTGTTTGATTTAAGACCTTATGCTATTGAGCAAAATTTAAAATTAAGAACGCCAATTTATAGTGAAACTGCTGCTTACGGACATATGGGACGTAAAAATGAAGTAGTAACAAAAACGTTTAAATCACCAGATGGTGTTGTAAAAACAGTAGAAGTTGAATTATTTACTTGGGAAAAATTAGACCGTGTAGCAGATATTAAAACTGCTTTTGGAATTTAATATTTTATTTTCTAAAGCCAGAATAAAAAAACCCGATTTTCATTTGAAAATCGGGTTTTTGTTTTTATCTAATATCTTGATTTAAGATTAAATCTATATATAAATTAATTTTATCTTTTAATTCTTTTCTGTGTGAAATAAAATCTAAGAAACCGTGTTCTAATAAAAATTCAGAGGTTTGAAATCCTTCTGGCAAATCTTTTCCTGTGGTGTCTCTAACTACACGCGGTCCTGCAAAAGCAATTAAAGCACCTGGCTCCGCAATATTAATATCTCCAAGCATAGCGTATGAAGCAGTAGTTCCTCCTGTTGTAGGGTCAGTACATAATGAAATATACGGTAATTTTGCTTCTGCTAATTGTGCTAATTTTGAAGACGTTTTAGCCAATTGCATTAAAGATTGCGCCGCTTCCATCATACGAGCACCACCTGATTTTGAAATCATTACAAATGGTAATTTATTATTGATAGCATAATTAATTCCTCTGGAAATTTTTTCACCAACAACAGCACCCATTGAACCACCAATAAAAGCAAAATCCATACAACAAACAACTATGTCATTTCCTTTAGATTTTCCTACTCCTGTTCTTACTGCGTCTTTTAGCTTTGTTTTTTCGGTAACTTCTTTTAAACGGTCGCTATATTTTTTTGTGTCAACGAATTTCAATGAATCTACAGAAGTTAAATTGGCATCTAATTCTTTAAACTCATTATCATCAAATAAAATTCTAAAATATTCAGCACTACCAATTCTTACATGATAATCGTCTTCTGGGCTTACCCATAAGTTTCTTTCTAATTCATCTGAATCTACAATTTTTCCTGTTGGCGATTTGTACCATAAACCTTTTGGTACATCTTTTTTGTCTTCAGTTGCAGTTGTAATTCCTTTTTCTTTTCTTTTAAACCAAGCCATAGTTTTAATGGATAATGGACAATTGAAAATTGACAATCAAATAATTATCAATTTTCAATTATCAATTGTTAATTATAAAGTATTTACGTTATTTAAATCGGCGAAAGCCTGTTCTAATCTTGTATTGAAAGTAACTTCTCCTTCACGAATCCATTTTCTTGGGTCGTAATGTTTTTTATTTGGACTGTCGCTTCCTTCTGGGCTACCAATTTGTGTTTTTAAATAGTCGATTTTAGACGTCATATAATCTCTAATTCCTTCTGTAAAAGCAAATTGTAAATCGGTATCAATATTCATTTTGATTACACCATATGAAATGGCTTCTCTAATTTCTTCAATCGTAGAACCTGAACCTCCGTGGAAAACAAAATCAACTGGATTAGCTCCTGTGTTGAATTTATTTTGAACATATTCTTGAGAGTTTTTTAAAATTTTTGGTGTTAATTTTACGTTTCCTGGCTTATACACACCGTGAACATTTCCGAAAGAAGCCGCGATAGTAAAACGTGGACTAATTTTCATTAACTCTTCGTACGCATAAGAAACTTCTTCTGGTTGTGTGTACAATTTAGAACTATCAACATCCGAATTATCTACTCCATCTTCTTCTCCACCTGTAATGCCAAGTTCAATTTCTAATGTCATATCCATTTTACTCATTCTTGCTAAATATTGCTTGCAAAGTTCAATGTTTTCTTCAATTGGTTCTTCAGATAAATCAATCATATGAGAAGAATATAATGGTTTTCCTGTTTCTGAAAAATGTTTTTCAGAAGCATCTAATAAACCATCAATCCAAGGTAATAATTTTTTTGCACAATGATCTGTATGTAAAATTACGGTTGCGCCATAAGCTTCAGCTAAAGTATGTACGTGTTTTGCACCAGCAATAGATCCTAAAATAGCTGCTTTTTCACCAACATTTGACATTCCTTTTCCAGCGTTAAACTGACCGCCTCCGTTTGAAAACTGAATAATTACAGGTGCATTTAATTTTGCTGCTGTTTCTAAAACTCCATTTATTGTACTACTTCCTGTAACGTTTACAGCTGGTAAAGCAAATCCTTTTTCTTTCGCGTAATTAAAAATTTCTTGAACTTGATTTCCAGTGGCCACTCCAGGTTTGATATTATGACTCATACGTTTTTATTTATTGATAATTTATTTATGTTGTTTTTTTGAATTTACAAAAGTAAGAATTTTATTAATTTTAAAAAGGATAATTGATACCTATATTAAAAACAGTTTTAGAAAAGTTCATATCTTTCAACCATCTTTGCGAATATTCTTTAGCAGGATTGTAAGCTTTGAAACCTAAATCGCCACGAATAACAAAGAAACCAAAATCATATCTAAGTCCAAAACCAGTACCTAAAGCAACCTCTTGAAAAGATTTTGTTCCTTTAAATTTTAATTTTTCATCTTCTACGTTATCTGAAACATTCCAAATATTTCCTGCATCGGTAAATAAAGCTCCATTTAAACTATTAAAAATATTAAATCGGTATTCTAAATTTAGAGAAAGTTTTAAATTGGCTTCATTAAAGTCATTTACACTTAAACTTGACCCTGGTCCCAATGAATAGGCTTGCCATCCTCTATTATCATTACTTCCACCTGCAAAATAACTTCTTGAAAAAGGCACCGAATTTGAATTTCCATGAGGAACAGCCACTCCTCCAAAAAATCTAAATGCTAAGGAACTTTTCTTATATAACTGTAAGTGTTTGATGTATTCAAATTCCGTTTTAAGATATTGCGCATATTCTACACCAAAAACAGTTTGATTGTCGTTACTATTTAAGGCTTCTTTTTTTTGCTTTGCAATTACATTTAAAATATTTCCTGAACTTTCAATTTTAGCTTTAATATTATAAAACTGAACATCATTAACGCTTCTTTTGGTACTTAAATTATAAGAAAAACTTGATGATAAAATTAAATTGTTTTCAATCAATCTTTTTCTTCTTTCTCCAATGGAGTTGATGGTTTTAAAATCCGTTTCATCAGCTACGTTAATGCCACCACTTTTTACTTCATTAATAAAATCTACCGCTCCAGAAAAAGTCAAATTTCCAGCGTCATCTTCAAATGCAGCATTTGTATTATACGTTTGTGCTAAATTATTTAACGTATTGTATGAATAATTATACACGTTAAAATAATTATCAATATTTAAATTTTTAACAAATTGTAAGTTAAATAAATCCAATTTAAACTTTTTAGTTTCATCTTTATTTAACCCCCAATCGTAATAAAAACTTCCGTAATAATTTTCTTTATCCAAACCAATATTTGTTTGTTTTGATAAACCTAAGGTAATAGAAGTACTTGGTAACGATTCTTTACTAATAATTTTATTCATATTTATAGGGAAGAAAATTCTTGGAAAACTTAATTTTACATCAGCACCATATTCAAGTATATTAAAAAAAGCATCCGTACTATTTTTTATGCTGGCATCTCTAGAGGAACCCAAATTGCCTCGCAACGAAAAATCTAAAATTTCGGCACCTTTAAATAAATTTCTAAATGTAATTCCTGTAAATCCAGAAATACCAAACAACTGAATGTTTGATTGTGTAAAATCGCCTTTAATATTGAAATTATATTTTTTTAATGGTGTTAATATAATATTTGCAATTAATCCGTTTCCAGTAGCGTCTTCTACATATTGAATTCGAGGATACGCAAATACTCTTAAATTAGATAATGCTCTTGTAGTTAGTGTTTTATCTTGATCACTAAATAGTTTTCCTTCTTCAATAAAAATAGCATTTACTAATGCTTTAGGTTTATATTTTAGTTTCCCAGAACTGTAGAAATTAAATTTTTTGTACGAAATACTATCAATTCCGATAGCTTTCTCTTTTACTTGTTTATCCGTAAAAACATTGACTTTACTAATTTTATATAACTTAAATGGTTCGGTAAAAGTAGAATCGCCTCTTTTTACTACCCTATTTCCAATATTAAACGTAATGTTCAATTTATTAGCTTTACCGATTGTATCCACATCAGGACGTTTAATATAATTTTCTTGAAAATGATACAATCCTCTGTTTCTAAATTCTGTGGCAATTCGTTTTTTCTCGTTGCTAATATTTTCGGCAGTATACGTTTCTCCTGTTTTTATTAACGAATTTCCAGAAATATTTTGATATAATGAATCGACAATAGGCGTTTCAATATTTCTAAAAATACTATCAATTACATACGGTTTTCCGGTATTTATTTGATACGTAACTTTTACTTTTTTATTTTTTAACGAATCGATTTTAGATGCTACTTTCACATCAAAAAATCCTCTATTAAATTGGTACGATTGCAATCTAATTTCCGATTTTCTAACTCTTGCTGTATCCAAAATAGAAGGTGCTTCCCCTACTTCCTTAAAAAAATCACTATATCCAGAAACCAAAAACGATTTACCCAAACGATTTACTTGCTTTTTAGAATACAATTTTGTCATTCTTTCTAATCGGTTTGGTTTTTTTAGCAACCAAGCTTGATAAGACGAATCGGCATTTTTTTTACTCAAATTATACAACTGCAAACGGGGTTTAAATCCCAATAACTTACTATTGGGTTTTTGGTACAATTGATTGTGCAAATCTTCTGAGTTAGTAGATTTGTTATTTACTATAATTTCGTTATCTTCAATAAGCAATTGTTTCTTTTGGAGCTTTCTCACTTCAGAACAAGAGTAAAAAAGTAGTCCAAAAAGAAAAAATAGTGCTATTTTTGGAGTGAGATTCTTCAAACGCTTAATTTTTATCAAAAATACAATTTTTTATGGTTAGCAAAAACCAAATTAAACTAATTAATAGTTTACAACAAAAAAAGTACCGTAAGTTACACAATCTTTTCATAGCAGAAGGGAAAAAAGTAATTCAAGAACTTTTAGATGCGCAATTTAGCTTGGCGTATTTATTTGTAACCAAAGCCGATTTGTTTGACACCAACCCTGCTGCAACACTTATTTCAGATAATGAACTTAAAAAAATAACCGCATTAACTACCGCAAATGATTGTTTGGCTGTTTTTGAAATAAAAGAAACCGCTTTCAAACCAACTTCTGGATTAGAATTGGCTTTAGACAACATAAAAGACCCAGGTAATATGGGTACGATTATAAGATTATGTGATTGGTTTGGAATTTCAAAAATTGTTTGTTCTGAAGAAACCGTTGATATGTATAATCCAAAAGTAGTACAAGCTACTATGGGAAGTTTAGCCAGAGTGCAAATAGAATACACCAATTTAGTCGCTTATTTGAAAGCCACTGATAAGGAAATTTTTGGAACATTTATGGATGGAAAAAACATTTACAAAACTAAGTTACCATCTAAAGGAATTATTGTGATGGGTAATGAAGCCAATGGTATTTCTTCGGAAATAGAACAATTAGTTACTCAAAAAATTGCGATTCCAAGATTTGGAAATTTACAGCAAACCGAAAGTTTAAACGTAGCTACAGCCACCGCCATATTTTTATCGGAATTTAAACGAAGTGAATAAAAAATCAACTTTTTGACTTTACGACTATCTGCTTAATGAAATGTAAAGTTTACAAATACCGCTCTGGTTTGCATCGATTTAATATTTCCTGTCCAAGGAGAATTTGGATCCACATCGCGAATTAATTCATCACCCGTTCCAAAAACACCACGGATGGATGGAGAAAATTTAAAGTATTCTAAATATAAATCCAAACCAAAACCTACTTCGTAATTTTGCGTCCAAGTTTTTACTCGGAATCTATTTGCGGAATTATCGTCTGTGGCTTTTTCGTTACTTCCTAAATTTAAAGTAGAAGATACACCTCCAAGTAAATATGGACGTACATTTCCAGTTCGTAATGCGGAATATTTTAACAATAATGGGAAATGTAAATTGGCTGCTTTTACTTCTCTTAATTTATCAACACGGTCTTCAATATTTGGGTAAATTAAATTACGTTGCGTGGCATAAAAACCAGGTTCGAAACGTAAATCGAAAAATTCTCTTAATCTTAAATTGACTACCAAACCAACATTAAAACCAGTAGCTGGCTTCAACTCAATATCTTTTCCAACCGTTTTATAATTAAATTGATAAGTATAACTGCTAAATCCTAAATAATATCCAAAGTGAATTTTTTTCTTCTCAAAATTTTCATCATTTATAATTGGATTTTTACCAAAGGTACCGCCCTGAGCGAAAGATTTCAGTGCGAATAATACAATAAAAATAAGATATCTAACTTGCATTTTTTACTTTTTTGATGCTTTATAAATTGTAGCCACACCCATAGTTTGAGGTTCGTGCTTTACCTCTATAAACCCAATTTTTCGTAAAATATTGTTTAACGCCTCGCCAAAAGGGAAATTTTGTGCAGAATTAGACAAATAGGTATAAGCGGCTTTATCTTTAGAAAACAGTTTTCCAATGGTTGGCATAATAAAATTGGTATACACATAATACCCTTGTTTAAAAGGAAATGTAGTAGGCACAGACGTTTCTAAAATAATAAAAGTGCCATTTGGTTTCAATACACGAAGTATTTCAGAAAGTCCTTTTTCAAGATTTTCGAAATTTCTTACACCGTATGCCACGGTGATTACATCAAAATAATTATCCGTGTAGGGGATTTTTTCTCCATCACCTAAAACCATTTGAATTTTTGAATCTAAGTTTTTCTCTAAAATTTTTTTCTTACCCATATCAAGCATACCCTGTGAAATATCTAAACCGATAATTTCTGTAGCCGTGGTTTCTGCAAATAATATAGCTAAATCTCCTGTACCAGTAGCAATATCAAGAATCGACGTTGGGTGTTGAAGTTTTACCATTTGTAGAATCTTCTTTTTCCAGGTAGCATCTGTTCCTAAAGAAATTATTTTATTTAATCCATCATAATTTTCGGAAATGGTATCAAACATTTGAGCCACTTGCTCTTTCTTACCTTTTTCGGAATCTTGATAAGGTTTTATGCTTTCAGACATGATTGTTTTTTTGAAGTACAAAAGTAATTCAAAATTATGAATTACGATTTACTAATTACGATTTGCTTTGATAAAAGTATGAAACGTAAAATCAAACGCATGTTTTTCATCTTTTGGATGGTGTTCTTCAAAAACGAGTTCCCATTGTTCTGGATTAATTTCTGGGAAAAACGTATCGGCTTCTACGGAAGTATGCACGCGAGTAAGGTCGACTTTATCAGCCATATCGATAGATTGTTTATAAATTTCGCCACCGCCAATTATAAAAATTTCTTCATTTTTTGGACACGCTTCTATAGCTTCTTCTAAACTTGAAACCACAATACATCCTTCTGGTGCTATATAATCACTTTGACGAGTTATAATTACGTGCGTTCTGTTCGGTAATGGTTTTGGAAAACTTTCAAAGGTTTTTCTTCCCATAATGATATAATGCTCGGAAGTTAGCGCTTTAAAACGTTTAAAATCGTCTGGTAAATGCCAAACCAATTGGTTGTCTTTTCCCAAAGCATTATTTGTAGATGTTGCGGCGATAAGTGTTAGCATAGTTGAAAATTTAAAGTGCTAAGGTAGTGATTTTGCCAAACGCCTGTTGTGCATTCGGCTTTTTTATTCTTCTATTTGATTCATAATCCAATTTATCCAGCCTGTTATTGTTGATGCTCTTCTGAAATAAGTTGAATCAGAACCTACTTTGTGTAGTTTAGATTTTTTCATTATTTCAACAATATTTTCTTTAGTTGGCATCTCTCCATTTTCAAAATAAAGTTTCAAAGTCTGCTTAAAAGCTGAATGAGAAACAATAATTTTCATAAATTCCTTTTGTCTGTCGATAAGGTTTATACTAAAAACTTGTTTTCCTTTTGGTGTTAAGTAGCAACCAATTTGACCAGATAAACTATCTTTTCCAGTTTCTAAAAGTCCTAAATACTTTCCAGCATTAGAATAATAGTCAGTTTGTCTCGCATCAAAGTCATAACTTTGAGTTATTTCTTCTTTTGTGATGAAATCTTTTTGTTTAAGAAGCTCACAAAGATTTATTACTCTTTCAAAACTATCAGCTTGTGGGAATGGAATTTCAGGTTCTTTGACTATTTTAGTTTTGTCAAGAATTTCTTGAATTATTTCAATATTAATAGCACCATCTTGAACAACATATTTTTTATGCTTTACTAAAATTAATGAGTTATAATGATTTATGTTTGTAAAAGCATACTCTCTTAAATGGAATATTCCATTTGTATAAGTTAGAAATATTGGTCGAACTTGTTTGTGTATTTTTCCACTCCAAAGTTTATATGGGTACTAAAGTTGTCGAACAAGAAAATCATCCGAAATATAATTTTTGGCTTCAATTAAATTTAAAGAATTGTCTCCTTCATAGCCGCCATCAATTTCTATTTGTGAATTACCAACATTTACATTGAATAACCCATTGCCTGAATTAATGTTAAAATCAAATGAAGAAGAACTCATTCTTCCACTAACAGTTGGCAACAAACTATCTTCTTCTGTAAAATCGTGAAGTATTTTGGAAACAAAAGCACAGTTAATAGCCGTTGCTTCACTTGTTATATCTCGATAATCTAAACTCTCTAAAAATGTTGGAAATTCTATTGGAGTTATAGCAACATCGTCAATATTAAAATCACTAAAAGTTTCAAAAGTTCCGATTACATAACCGCCTCTTGAAGTTGGAAGAATTGATAAATTGTTCTCAGCAAATAATTTTGGAAGTTGTGATTTATGATCAAATTTAGTCATTAATCTTGCTTCTCTAAATTCATTTATGTTTGTTGAAGAAATTATTGAATGACCATTATTTAATACATTATCAATGATTTTGTATTTTTCAAATATTTTCTCCCAAGCTATATCATTTTTAGATTTACTCATAATTTCGTATTAATACTTCGTCGATTTCACCACGATCAGCACCATTTGAATTAATAGCTCGATTTGCTTTTACAATACTTATTTTATAATCTTTATATTGGTCTTTTATAAATTCAGCTGAAGAATTAGAAAGTAAAAATTTTACACCTTTTTCATTTAGTTCATCACAAGCTTTTCTTAAATCAACTTGATCATACATATTCCAACCGCCTTGAACATAACCAGTAAAATTTGAGCTTTCAGAAATTGGATGATATGGAGGATCTAAATACACGAATGAATTTTCATTTACTTCCTTTAGAACTTCTGAATAATCGCCACTTTTAATTATAATATTATTAGAATTCAAATATTTATTTACAGCTTTTAAAGTTGGCTCATTAACGATGTTAGGATTTTTATAACGCCCAAACGGTGAATTAAATTCTCCAGCATTATTTACTCTGTAAAGTCCATTAAAACAAGTTTTATTCAGGTAAATTATTCTTGATGCTCTTTGAACTAAAGTTAAATTTTAAAATTTTTCAGTTCTGTCTAAACCACGAAGTTCGTAAAAATAGTCAGCATTGTTTTCGTGAACTTTTAAATCTTCTATAAGTTCCTCAAGATTATTTTTAATTACCTCATAAACATTAATAAGTTCCTTATTGAAGTCGTTAATAATTGCATTTTTAGGGTTTAGATGAAATAATACAGCTCCGCCACCAACGAAAGGCTCAACATAATTGTAATTTTGAATATTTGCAGGCAAATGCTGAAGAATTGATGGCATAAGTTGTCTTTTGCCGCCAACCCATTTTAAAAACGGTGCTACTAGTTTGTTCGTTTTAGCCATTTTATTGCTCTTTCTTGCTTTAATTTTCAGTCTGCAAGATATGAATTTTAAATAGTATTGTCCAAATTTAAAAATGTACTTTTCTTATGCAGAATGTTTAGATAAGCTATCGCCTAAATCGTTTATATACTCAGTTTTTTGTTATTTAGTTGAGCATATCCTCCTATTTTCAAATAGCTTTGCTCAATTATTATGTGTTTGATATTTTTTTTATACCGAAACAGCTCCTTTGATATGCTCGTGTGGGTCGTAGCCTTCCAAGGTGAAATCGTCAAAAGTGAAATCGAAAATGTTGGTTACATTTGGGTTCAATTTCATAATTGGTAATTTTCTTGGTTCACGGCTCAATTGTAAATTCACTTGTTCTATGTGATTGTTGTAAATATGTGCGTCACCAAAAGTGTGTATGAATTCGCCCGCTTGTAACCCACAAACTTGGGCTACCATCATCGTAAATAAGGCATACGAAGCAATATTAAACGGTACGCCTAAGAAAATATCGGCACTACGTTGGTACAACTGACAAGATAATTTCCCATCAGAAACATAAAACTGAAAAAACGCGTGACAAGGCGGTAAAGCTGCTTTTCCATTCGCCACATTTTCTGAAAACGAAACGGTAGTATCTGGTAAAACAGAAGGATTCCAAGCCGAAATTAACATTCTACGGCTATTCGGATTGGTTTTTAAGGTTTCGATTAATTCGGTAATTTGATCGATTTCTTCACTATTCCAATTTCTCCATTGGTGCCCATACACAGGTCCTAAATTTCCATTTTCATCTGCCCAAGCATCCCAAATTTTCACGCCATTTTCTTGTAAATACGCAATATTGGTTTCGCCTTTTAAAAACCAAAGCAATTCGTGAATAATTGATTTTAAATGTAACTTTTTAGTAGTTACCAACGGAAAACCTTCACTTAAATCAAATCGCATTTGGTAACCAAAAACACTAATGGTTCCTGTTCCTGTTCGGTCGCCTTTTTGAGTTCCGTTTGCTAAAACGTGTTTTACTAAATCGTGATATTGTCTCATTTATATGGGTTTAAGGTGTTGGGTATAGGGTTAAGGATTTTTGGTATTCGGTTTATTTTTTAAATAAGATAAAAAAGAGGCAATTCTTTTTTCAAGTATTTGAATGGATTCAATTTGTTTTGAAACTATGTTTTCATCTAAATAATTTATATCTGAACATAACATTAATTGGGTTTCTAATTCAAAACAAGAACCTAAGCTAATTTCTAAAAATCTGCATAAATCTTTATCTGAACTTTTAGCACATCCTTCGGCAATATTAGATGGAATAGAAATTACAGAACGTTTTATTTGTGAAGTCAATCCAAACTTTTCATCGTCTGGCATTTGCCTCATAATCATATAAGTAGCAGCCACAAGCAATCTACTCTCTTTCCAAATATCTAATTCTCTAAAATTTCTCATTCTGAAATAAAAAATTATCTTTTAAAACCTTTTACCAAAAACCCTTAACCTTTTACCCAATTAATGATTAAAAGCCTCTACGTCTTTTGGATTGTGTTCGTGCTTAAATAATACAGCAAAAGCAATAGTTATTATTAAAGCATAAACTGCAAATGTTAGCCAAATGTTGTGCCAGTCTTTTCCTGTCGCAGTTGTAAAATAAGTGTCTATTAAAAATCCACTTCCTAAACTTCCTAAGATCGCTCCGAAACCGTTGGTCATCATCATAAATAATCCTTGTGCAGAGGAACGAATTTTAGAATCGGTTGTGGTTTCCACGAAAAGTGAACCTGAAATATTGAAGAAGTCAAACGCCAATCCGTACACGATATTCGACATAATTATCATCCATAAACTTCCAATTGGATCGCCATAAGCGAAAAATCCAAAACGCAATACCCAAGCAATTAAACTGAAGAGCATTACTTTTTTGATTCCATATCGTCGTAAGAAAAACGGAATGGCTAAAATAAATATGGTTTCAGAAATTTGAGAAATTGACAAAACAATATTTGCAGATTTTACTACAAAGGTTTCTGCATATTTTGGTACGTTTTCAAAATCTTTAATATAGGTTTCGCCATACATATTGGTTAATTGTAAAGCGGCACCTAAAAACATACTAAAGATAAAAAACATAGCCATTTTAGATTCTTTAAACAATTTAAACGCATCTAAACCGAAAATTTGAGAGACTGTTTTGTTTTTACTTTCATCTTTTATTGGTTCAATTTTTGGTAAAGTGAAAGAAAAAATTCCCAATACAATTGCGAAAAAAGACGCCATATAAAACTGATTACATTCTACTGGCATATTGGTTATAGAAGCAATCGCTTTTCCTACTCCAATCCCGAAAGAAAAAGGCGGATTTACATTACTAAAAAGATTAGTACACCACATAGCTGCAATAAAACCGATAGTTCCCCAAACTCGAATAGGCGGATAATCTTTAATAACATTAAAATTAAATTTTTTAAGAACCGCGTAAGAAAGCGAGTTAGACAACGACAACGTTGGCATATAAAACAGCATTCCTATTAGTAATACCCAAAAGAAAGTAGATGGGCTATCAATGGCTGGTAAAAAAAGTAAAATGATACCATATAAAATATGGTGTATGCCGTATAATTTTTCTAAATTTAAATATTTATCTGCGATAATTCCAGAAATTGGTGGCATAATAATAGAGCCGATTCCTAATGTTGAAAATACAATACCAAATTCGGCACCAGACCATTGTTTAAAACCGAATCCATAACTTGCCAAAGTAGTTAACCAGGCACCCCATACAAATAATTGTAAAAAACTTACAATAGTTAATTTTAATTTTATGCTCATTTTGCAGTATTTTGGTTGGTGATTATTTTCTATCGATTTCTGCTTTTATTAGGGCTGCTTTCTCGTAATCTTCATTTTGAATGGCTTCTTCTAATAAATTATGTAACTCTTGAATAGAAAATTTTGAATATATGTTTTCTGGTTCTTCTTCACCATAAACTTCAGGTTCAGAGAGTATATCATCGTCATCTATTTCTTCGTCTGAATGTAAATCTTGTTTGTTTTTATTTAAGAAAATTCCAGCTTTATCTAATATGTTTTTGTAGGTAAATATAGGTGCATTAAATCGTAAGGCTAATGCAATTGCATCAGAAGTTCTCGCATCGATTACTTCTTCTTTTGCCTCTTTTTCGCAAACAATACTGGAATAAAAAACACCGTCTACCAATTTATGAATAATCACTTGAGTAATTACGATTTCATATTTATCTGCAATGATTTTGAATAAATCGTGAGTTAAAGGACGCGGTGGTGTAATTTCTTTTTCTAAAGCAATAGCAATTGATTGTGCTTCAAAGGCACCAATAACTATTGGTAATTGTCTGTCGCCATCTACTTCATTCAAAATTAAAGCATAGGCTCCATTTTGTGTTTGACTATACGATATTCCTTTAATGGTTAATTTAACTAAACTCATTTTGTATTTAAACTTTATTCAAATATACTATAAAATATTTTCTATAAAAAAAGGCTATCTAAATTGGATATTTCTATCGTATTTAGATAGCCTTTTTAGGAGGCACAATATATAAAAAATTTATGCGTTTGCCGCTTTAAAAGCTTTTAATTTTTCAATCAATTTAGGAACAACATCAAATGCATCTCCTACAATACCATAATCGGCTACTTTAAAGAAAGGCGCTTCGGCATCCGTGTTGATAACTACTTTAACTTTAGAGGAATTGATTCCTGCAATATGCTGAATCGCTCCAGAAATTCCAACAGCAATATATAAATTAGCTGCAACTGGTTTTCCTGTTTGCCCTACGTGTTCTCCGTGTGGACGCCATCCGATATCCGAAACGGGTTTCGAACAAGCTGTTGCTGCACCAAGTACAGTGGCTAATTCTTCAATCATTCCCCAATTTTCTGGTCCTTTTAATCCACGTCCTGCAGACACCACAACTTCAGCATCAGCAATGGTTACTTTACCTGTTGTTTTTTCTGAATTGATTACTTTAACACCAAAATCTGCATCAGATAAAGCTGGTGAAAAATCTTCTTCTTTTAATGAAGTTTCATTTTCAATCAAACCGAATGAATTTTTAGAAATTCCTAAAACTTTTACGTCTGTTGCAATTTCAGATAAATTAAATGCTTTGTTAGAAAAAGCACTTCTTTTTACTTGAAATGGAGTTACACTTAAAGGCGCTTCAATTACATTTGATGCAAAACCTGCATTTAAATGAACAGCCACCAATGGCGCAATGTGTAAACTATCTGTAGTTGAAGCTAAAATTACCACTTTAGCACCCTCTTTTTCAGCTGCTTGCTTAATTACATCTGCGTAAGCTTTTGCATTAAATGAAGTTAATTTATCATTTGTTACTTTTAACACTTTACTCACTCCGTAAGCAGATAAAGCATTATTTTCTGTAGCATTAATTGAAACAGCAGTAACTGTTGTTCCAAGCATATCAGCTACTTTTTTAGCGTATGAAGCAATTTCAAAAGCTACTTTTTTGAATTTACCTTCGTTTGATTCTGTATATATTAAAACTGACATATCTTTTTATTTACGATTTACGTTTTGCGATTTACACTTAAATTACTTTAGCTTCGTTGTGTAATAAATTAATTAATTCATCTAAATTGTCTGCGCTGATTAATTTTACTGCCGATTTTGCTGGTGGTTTTTCAAATTTTATTGAAGACGTGGCATTTTCATCTACAGAAGGTTCTATAACATTTAACGCTTTTGTTCTAGCTGTCATAATGCCTCGCATATTTGGAATTCTTAAATCTTTTTCTTCCACCAAACCTTTTTTACCTGCTATAACTAAAGGTAAACTTGATGTGGCTGTTTCTTTACCGCCATCAATTTCTCTAATTGTTGTAGCTTCAGTGCCAGAAATTTCAATTCCAATACAAGCATTTATGAAATTGAATCCTAACAATCCGGCTAACATTCCAGGCACCATTCCTCCGTTATAATCAATAGATTCTGTACCTGCAATAATTAAATCGTACCCAGCTTGCTTCACCACGTTAGCCAATTGTTTTGCAACAAATAAACCATCTTTTGGCTGAATATTTACACGAATGGCTTCATCTGCACCAATAGCCAGTGCTTTTCTTAATGTAGCTTCGGCATCTGCACCACCTACATTAACAACGGTTACATGCGCCCCGTTTTGCTCTTTTAAAACTATAGCTTTGGTTAAACCAAACTCGTCATTGGGATTAATAACATACTGAACCCCATTTGTATCAAACTCGGTATCGTTATTAACAAAATTAATTTTTGAAGTAGTATCAGGAACATGACTGATGCAAACTAATATTTTCATTTTTATACTTATTTATATTGATGGTACGAAATTACAAAAAATGTTTTAAAAAAATATTATGCACGCATATAAAATATTGTTTTTTTTGAAAAATTAAATAAATTTTATGAATTGTTGAATTTAAGTAAGTAAAATTAAGAATTTGATAAGATATTATTAAAGAAATCGATTGAGTAAAAATATTGAATAATAATGATAGTAGTCATTAAATTTTATTATTTTTGCCATTCACTAAGTTTTAGAATTAATTTTATGAGAACAATACAGTTTAGAGAAGCTATTTGTGAAGCAATGAGCGAAGAAATGCGTCGTGATGAAACGGTGTACTTAATGGGAGAAGAAGTTGCAGAATATAATGGAGCCTATAAAGCTTCAAAAGGTATGCTTGATGAATTTGGACCAAAAAGAGTAATCGATACGCCAATTGCTGAATTAGGTTTTGCAGGAATTGCAGTAGGTTCAGCCATGAATGGATGCCGCCCAATTGTAGAATACATGACATTCAATTTTTCATTAGTAGGAATTGATCAAATTATAAATAATGCGGCGAAAATGCGTCAAATGTCGGCTGGACAATTTCCTATGCCAATGGTTTTTCGTGGCCCAACAGCATCTGCAGGACAATTAGGCGCAACACACTCACAAGCTTTTGAAAACTGGTTTGCCAATACTCCAGGCTTAAAAGTAGTTGTTCCGAGTAATGTTTATGACGCAAAAGGTTTGTTAAAAGCTGCCATTCGTGATAACGACCCTGTTATTTTTATGGAATCAGAACAAATGTATGGTGATAAAGGAGAAGTACCTGAAGGTGATTACATTATTCCACTTGGTGTAGCAGATATCAAACGCGAAGGAACTGATGTAACTATCGTTTCTTTTGGTAAAATAATCAAAGAAGCATTTTTAGCCGCTGAAGAATTAGCCGCAGCAGGAATTTCTTGTGAAATTATCGATTTAAGAACCGTTCGCCCAATGGATTACGACTGTATTATTAATTCAGTCAAAAAAACAAATAGATTAGTCGTTTTAGAAGAAGCTTGGCCGTTTGCCTCTGTTGCTTCAGAAATTACATATATGGTTCAAGAACGTGCTTTCGATTATTTAGACGCGCCAATTCAACGTATTACAACTGCTGACACACCTGCACCTTACTCACCTACTCTATTAAAAGAATGGTTACCAAATAGTAATGATGTAGTAAAAGCTGTTAAAAAAGTAATGTATAAATAAATGTAATTAGATAATTCGTTATTTAGATACTAATTATTTTAACAATAAAATTTTCAATTTGTCTACTACTCTAAAATAAAGTATATTTGAATCCCGATTTTTTCGGGATTTTTTATAATTATTACCCAAATGAAGTACCTACAACTACTTATTATTCTAATTTCATCACTTGTTTTTTCCCAAACAAAAGTAAGCGGTTTCATTTTAGACGACGCAAAACAACCTGTTTCTTATGCAACGGTTGCTTTTAAAAATTCCGCAGAAGGCGTAATTGCAGACGAAAATGGTAAATTTTATCTGGAATCAAAAAAAACATATCCTATATTAGTTGTTTCATTTGTAGGCTATAAAGATAAAGAAATAGGACTTTCTGGCACATTTAATTACGATTTAAAAATTGTTTTAGAAAATTCAAATGAAATTGCGGAAGTAAAAATTTATGGCGGAAAAACATCCAAAAAAAACAATCCTGCTATAGATATTCTTAGAAAAATTTGGGAAAGAAAAAAGAAAAATGGATTGCGACAATTTAATCAATATGAATACGATAAATATGAAAAAATCGAATTTGATATTAATTCTATAGATAGCACATTTATGAAAAATAAAATCTTCAAAAATGTAGAATTTATTTTTCAACACGTGGACACTTCAGCCATTACAGGTAAAAATTTCTTACCCATTTTTATAAATGAAACCAAAAGCAAAGTATATGGTGACAACATTAAAAACAAAACAAAAGATGTTGTAGAAGCCAATAAATATTCAGGATTTGGAAACGCAAATAATGATGGGGTAAATGTCTTTTTAAAAGATTTATATGCCGATTATGATATTTATAATAATTATTTAAAATTTTTCGATAAAGATTTCACAAGTCCATTATCTAGAACAGGCATTCAAGTTTATAATTACGTTTTAACCGATAGTACTTTTATTGATAAAAAATGGTGCTATAATATTGTATACTATCCGCGAAGAAAAAACGAATTAACTTTTAAAGGCGATTTTTGGGTAAACGATTCTACTTTTGCCATAAAAAGTATTAATATGGAAGCCAGTAAAAGTGCCAATATAAACTGGGTACGAGATATTTATATTGAACAAGAATTCGATGTACTTAACGATTCGGTTTTTTTATTGAAACGGGATCACATGATGACGGATTTTGCCTTAACCAAAAAAGAAGGTTCAAATGGTATGTACGGAAAACGAACAACCATGTTTAAAAATCATGAATTCAATCGAGAAAAAGACGATAAATTTTACCGTGAAGAAATCAACAATTTTAATAATGAAGCGTTTACCAAAACTGAGGAATATTGGGAAGAAAATCGATTTGAAAGTTTAAATTCAAACGAAAAAGGAATTTATGAAATGCTCGACACCCTTAAAACAGTTCCAAAAATTAAACGTTTTTATAATTTAATTTCTATTTTAGGAAGTGGCTACATACAAGTTGGAAAATTTGATGTTGTCCCTATTTTTTCTACATTTGGATATAATGACGTAGAAGGACAACGCATAAGATTAGGAGGAAGAACGTATTTTGGGCCAAACGACCCGTGGCGTATTCAAGGATATACCGCTTATGGTTTTAAAGACCAAAAAATAAAATATGGCTTCAATTTTAGTATGATGCTCGATAAAAAAAATCGATTTATTGTATCTGTTGGAAACCGAAGAGATGTGGAGCAAATTGGCGTAAGCTTAACCACTTCTAATGATGTTTTAGGGAGAAGTTTTGCTTCTTCTTCCTTTTTCTCAAGTGGCACAAACAATAAACTAACCAATGTAAATTTAACCAATTTAGGTTTTGAAATAGAGCCTGTTAAAAATTTGGTTTTCGAAAGTAGTTTTTCTTACAGAACTTTATCCTCTGCCTCTCCAGATTTTAAACTAGATTATTTTACAGATGACACTTTTAGTCAAACAGCTAACAAAATAACTCAATCTGAAGTCAATTTCATGGTAAATTATACGCCAAATAGAAAAATGATTGGTTATGGTGTGGATCGAATGCAGGTAGATTTAAATTATCCTAAAGTATTTGTAAGTTATTCCCAAGGTTTAAAAGGGGTTTTAAATAGCGACTTCAAGTATTCTAAATTACAACTTTTTTATCGTCAACCATTATTAATTGGTGGATTTGGACGATTATTTTCGACTTTAGAAGTTGGGAAAACTTTCGGAACAGTTCCTTTATCTTTAATGGGGATTATTCCTGGTAATCAGTCGTATTTTATCATTGATAATACCTATAATTTATTAAACTATTACGATTTTGTAGCAGACCAATATACCTCACTACATTTAGAACATAATTTCAACGGAAAATTATTTTCAAGAGTCCCTTTTTTTAGAAAATTAAATTGGCGAGAAATTATTGGCGTAAAAGCCGTTTATGGTTCCGTATCAAATGAAAATAAAGCTTTAAATGCTTCTGGACAAATATATCAATCACCCGTAAATGGCTATTACGAATATTCCGCAGGAATAGGTAATATTTTTAAAGTAATGCGAGTGGATGCCTCTTGGCGAGGAAGCTATTTTAATATTCCAGATGCTAGAAAATTTACAATACGGGTAGGTTTTGGATTTTATTTTTAAAATGTAAGGTAAAAAGGAACTTCATTAATACATTTATATTACCACAAAATCTATAATATAAAAAATGAAATACAGGCTTCACCCTTAGCTTCTGTCTTTTATCTAACTTTTCCGTCGAAAAAAACACATTAAATTCCATAAACACTTCTTTCAAGTATGTAAAGATTTGGGGGAAATAGTGGTTATAGAAGGAGTAAATGAAGCGCACGCTATCTTAAAAGAATGTAGCCAACGATTTGATAAAATTAAAAACAAACCAGAAGGATTATTTTGCATAAAATAAAAAATTCTCCTAATTTTATTAAAAAAGGCAATTATCATTAGAATAATTGCCTTTTTTGTGTATTTTTGCTCGATTAAATTAAAATTAACTATTTACAAAAAACTATGAATGATTTTATGATTTACTTGCCAATTGTTATGGCAATTATAGGATTGCTTTTTATGGCAATGAAACGCGCATGGGTATTAAAACAGGATGCTGGAGACGGTAAAATGAAAGAAATTTCAGATTACATCTATGAGGGAGCATTGGCTTTTCTAAAAGCCGAATATAGATTATTGACTATATTTGTAATTCTTGCAAGTATTGTTTTAGCAGGAATTACTTTTATTCCAGGCGTAAAAACACATTTATTTATTGTTGTAGCATTTATTTTCGGAGCATTCTTTTCAGCATTAGCAGGAAATATGGGGATGAAAATTGCTACTAAAACAAACGTAAGAACTACACAAGCCGCACGTACTAGTTTACCTCAAGCATTAAAAGTTTCTTTTAGTGGAGGAACAGTAATGGGCTTAGGAGTAGCCGGTTTAGCCGTATTGGGATTAACAGGTTTCTTCATACTATTATTTAGATATTTTATGCCAGGCGGTGTTTGGACGAACACGGAAGATATGACCGTAGTTTTAGAAACATTAGCTGGTTTCTCTTTAGGAGCTGAATCAATTGCATTATTTGCACGTGTTGGTGGTGGTATTTATACCAAAGCTGCCGATGTAGGTGCTGATTTAGTAGGAAAAGTTGAAGCAGGTATTCCAGAAGATGACCCAAGAAACCCAGCGACTATTGCTGATAACGTGGGTGATAACGTAGGAGATGTAGCTGGTATGGGTGCAGATTTATTCGGATCTTATGTAGCAACAGTATTAGCTGCTATGGTTTTAGGAAATTATGTAATTAAAGATATGGGTGGTAAAATCGAAGACGCTTTTGGTGGAATCGGACCAATTTTATTACCAATGGCAATTGCTGGTTTTGGAATTATATTCTCAATAATCGGAACTATGTTAGTTAAAATTTCAAGCGATGACGCTAAAGAAGCACAAGTACAAAAAGCATTAAATGTTGGAAACTGGGTTTCTATTCTTTTAACTTTAGTTGCGTGTTACTTTTTAGTTGACTATATGTTACCAACAACTATGAAAATGGAATTTTACGGTGAAGGATTGAAAGATATTTCTTCTATGCGTGTTTTCTATGCTACCATTGTAGGATTAGTAGTTGGTGGAGCTATTTCATCAGTAACTGAATATTATACAGGATTAGGAACAAAACCAGTATTGGCAATTGTCCAAAAATCTTCAACTGGAGCAGGAACTAACGTAATCGCTGGTTTAGCTACGGGTATGATTTCAACTTTCCCAACCGTATTGTTATTTGCTGCAGCAATTTGGTCTTCGTATGCTTTTGCAGGTTTTTATGGTGTGGCTCTTGCGGCTTCTGCAATGATGGCTACAACAGCTATGCAATTAGCAATCGATGCATTCGGACCTATTTCGGATAACGCAGGTGGTATTGCAGAAATGAGTGAATTACCAAAAGAGGTTCGTACTCGTACAGATATTTTAGATTCAGTTGGTAATACAACTGCTGCAACAGGAAAAGGATTCGCAATCGCTTCTGCAGCGTTAACATCGTTAGCTTTATTTGCTGCCTATGTAACGTTTACAGGAATTGACGGTATTAATATTTTCAAAGCACCTGTATTAGCGATGTTATTTATTGGAGGAATGATTCCTGTAGTATTCTCTGCATTAGCAATGAATTCTGTTGGAAAAGCTGCAATGGATATGGTGTATGAAGTACGTCGTCAGTTCAAAGAAATTCCAGGAATTATGGAAGGAACTGGTAAACCAGAATATGGTAAATGTGTTGAAATTTCTACAAAAGCCGCATTACGCGAAATGATGTTGCCAGGTATTTTAACGATTGGTTTCCCAATTGCAATTGTGCTTTTAGGAAAATTAGTTTACCCAGATGATAATCAATTAATCGCTGAAATGTTAGGTGGTTATATGGCAGGAGTTACCGTTTCGGGTGTACTTTGGGCGGTATTCCAAAACAACGCAGGGGGTGCTTGGGATAATGCTAAAAAATCTTTCGAAGCTGGTGTAGAAATCAATGGTGAAATGACATTCAAAGGTTCTGATGCGCACAAAGCAGCAGTAACTGGAGATACTGTTGGAGATCCATTTAAAGACACTTCAGGTCCTTCAATGAACATCTTAATTAAATTAACGTGTTTAATTGGATTGGTAATCGCACCTATTTTAGGTGGTCATTCTGAAGGAACTAAAAAAGAAATGAAATACACTATTGAAATGAATGCTGATGATACTTCAAACATGGGTAAATGCGACATGACAAAATGCGCAAATATGACAAAAGATGAATGTGCTAAAATGTGTGATTCTTTAGGTTGTTCTGCAGAAGAAAAAGAAATGTGTATGTCTCATTACGATGCTAATGGAAAATTCATTGGAAAAGAAGGAGAAAAATCTTGCAGTTCTAAAGACGCTGATAAAAAAGTTAAAGTAGAAATTACAAATAATAATGGAAAAGCAAAAGCAACAGTTACAACTTCTACTAACAAGAGTGTAAATGTTCAAACTTTTGAAGGATCGTTAGAAGATGTTAAGGCTAAAGTTGAAGCTTTGAAATAAAAGATTCTTTATAAAATAGAAAACCGCACAGCAATGTGCGGTTTTTTTTATGCAATTATTTTGTATATTTATCCTGTACATAAATAATTACTTATGAAAACAACCTATACATTTCTATTATTTTTATTAATCTCGTTGAGTTTTTCTCAAAACAATATTACAATTATACCAAAACCACAAAACACTTTATTAGGAAAAGGTAGTTTTTATATTAACGCAAAAACGTATATTCAAGCCGATGAAAGTTCATTTGAAGCTAATTATTTAAAAGAAGCATTACAAATTCAAACAGGACTAAATTTAAAAATAACTTCAAAAAATAATTCTAAAAACATACATTTGGTTTTACTAGAACCTAAAATTGCAAATTTCAACAAAGAGCTACATGAAATAGTAGTGTCTGATTCAGAAATAGTTATTTCAGCCCTAACTAATCAAGGACTTTTTTATGGTATTCAAACGTTATTACAAATGGTTCCGTTTGAGAAAAAAAACGAAATTGCGATCCCTTGGATAAAAATAACAGATGCCCCAAAATACGCTTGGCGTGGAATGCATCTTGATGTTTGCAGACACTACTTCCCTATTACTTTTATCAAAAAATACATAGATTATTTAGCGCATTATAAAATGAATACTTTTCATTGGCACTTAACCGAAGATCAAGGTTGGCGTATTGAAATCAAAAAATATCCAAAATTAACTGAGGTTGGAGCGTGGCGAAATGGTTCGATGGTAGGGCGTTATGACGACCAAAAAATTGATGATGTAAAATACGGTGGTTTTTACACGCAAGAAGAAATTAAAGAAGTAGTAGCTTACGCTTCGCAACGACACATTACAATTGTACCAGAAATCGAAATGCCCGGACATTCACTTGCTGCATTGGCTGCTTATCCAGAATTATCTTGTACAGGAGGCCCTTTTGATGTAGGTAAAAAATGGGGCGTTTTCGATGATGTATATTGCCCTAAAGAAGAAACTTTTACGTTTTTAGAAAATGTGCTGTCCGAAGTACTGGCTTTATTTCCTTCTGAATACATTCATATTGGTGGTGATGAATGCCCAAAAACACGATGGAAAAGTTGTGCACATTGCCAAAAAATTATAAAAGAAAAAGGATTAAATGACGAACACGAATTACAAAGTTATTTTATCCAACGCATTGAAAAATTTGTAAATAGTAAAGGTCGAAAAATCATAGGCTGGGATGAAATTCTGGAAGGCGGATTAGCTCCAAACGCTGCCGTTATGAGTTGGCGCGGAACTGAAGGCGGAATTGCAGCAGCTAAGCAAAAACACTATGTAGTAATGACACCTGGTTCACATTGTTATTTTGATCATTATCAAGGAAAACCAGAAAACGAACCGTTAGCCATTGGCGGATTTACTTCTTTAGAAAAAGTATATAATTTTAATCCAATGCCGAAAGAACTTGATTTAGAAGAACAAAAATATATTTTAGGCGCACAAGCCAATGTTTGGACGGAATACATTCTTACTCCAGAACAAGTTGAATATATGATTATGCCAAGAATGTCTGCACTTGCCGAAGTTTTATGGGGAACCGCAAATCCAGAAAATTTTATTGATTTTAAAAACCGTTTACAAGCACAAGAAATTTGGCTTAAAAATAACAATATTAATTATAGAAAAACCTCATTTACAGAATAAATAGGATGACAAATAGAAGAAATTTTTTAAAGAAAACCGCTTTAGTTACTGCTGGAATAGCGTTAACAAGTTTCAAAAATACAACTGAAACTGCTGAAAATAAAGTGGAGTTAAATACGGTTCAAAAACCAATAGTGCTTTCCACTTGGCGATTCGGGATTGAAGCCAATGCTGCCGCTTGGGAAATTTTAAGCAAAAATGGTCGGGCATTAGATGCCGTAGAAGCTGGTGTGAAAATTCCAGAAGGCGATCCAAACGAACGCAGCGTAGGCTATGGTGGCCGACCTGATAGAGATGGAAAAGTAACCCTTGATGCTTGTATTATGGACGAATTTTCTAATATTGGTTCGGTAGCCTGTTTGGAACACATCAAACATCCTATTTCTGTCGCCAGAGTAGTTATGGAAAAAACACCACACGTGATGTTGGTCGGAAAAGGAGCTTTACAATTTGCACTTTCACAAGGATTTAAAAAAGAAAATTTATTAGTTGAAGCTTCCGAAAAAGAATGGAAAGATTGGTTAAAAACCAGCCAATACAACCCCATTGCGAATATCGAAAACCATGACACCATTGGAATGATTGCTTTAGATGCGAAAGGAAATTTGTCAGGTGCGTGTACAACAAGCGGTATGGCGTTTAAAATGCATGGCCGTGTAGGCGATTCCCCAATTATTGGTGCGGGATTATATGTAGATAATGAAATAGGCGCTGCAACGGCTACCGGACATGGCGAAGAAGTCATTCGAATTACAGGATGCCATTTGGTAGTTGAATTAATGCGACAAGGTTTGTCTCCTCAAAAAGCTTGTGAAGAAGCGGTAATGCGAATTGTAAAACTAACTAAAAATCGAGGCAAAGACTTAAAAGACATTCAAGTTGGATTTATTGCTTTGAATAAAAAAGGAGAATATGGTTCCTATTGTATACAAGGTGGTTTCAATTATGCTGTTTATGACGCAACTGGAAATAGATTAATAGATGCTACTTACTTTTTGAAATAAATGAAGCATATAGAAATCGCTTGTTTCAATCTCGAATCAGCATTACTAGCTCAAAAAGCAGGTGTGGATAGAGTCGAATTATGTGCCAATGTTTCAGTTGGAGGAAAAACACCTTCTATTGAAATCATTCAACAAGCTCGAGAGCATTTGACAATCGATATCTATGTGATGATTCGTCCAAGAGGAGGAGATTTCGTTTACTCAGAAGCAGAATTTAAACAAATGAAATCGGAAATCGAAAACATCAAACAACTTGGCGTTAACGGATTTGTTTTTGGAATTTTAAATGAAGATAAAACAATTAATATCGAACAAAATAAAGCTTTAGTTGAATTGGCAAAACCATTTCCTTGTTCTTATCATCGTGCTTTTGATGCTGTTTCTAATTATGAACAAGCTATGGAAGATGTTATTGCTTGCGGATTTTCAACCTTACTAACTTCAGGCACATTTTCTAATGTTACGGAAGGAAAAGAAGTCTTGAAAAAATTAGTTGAACAAGCAAAAAATCGCCTCGAAATTATGCCAGGTGGTGGCTTGCGTTCAACCAATATTTCAGAATTGAATCAAATCGTCAATGCAAATTGGTATCATTCATCCGCTATTACCGATGGAACTGAAATTGCTAATACAAATGAAATTATCGAACTAAAGAATAAGTTGCAATCTTAAATTAACTCATAGGCCATATATGTTTAAAAAAATAACATTATTTATAATTTTCATCTGCTATTCCGTTTTTGGACAAACTACCTATCGTAATTTATCGAATGAAAACTGGACATTCAATAAGCAAAACGAAACAAAAAAACACAAGGCAACTATTCCCGGAACCGTTCACACCGATTTATATCAAAACAAATTAATTCCTGATCCATTTTACGGAGCCAATGAAAAACGATTGCAATGGATTGAAAATGAAAATTGGGAATACGAATCCACATTTTCATTATCTGAAAATGAAATTTATAATGAAAATATCGAATTAGAATTTGATGGTTTAGACACCTATGCTAGAGTTTATATAAATGGTAAAATGGTTTTAGAAGCGGATAATATGTTTCGAAAATGGACAATTTCAGCGAAAAATCATCTAAAAAAAGGAAAAAATCATCTAAAAATTGTATTTCTATCAGCTGTTCAAAAAGGAAAAGAAGAAGCCGAAAAATTAACTTATACGTTACCTGAAAAAGAACGTATTTTTGTTCGAAAAGCACAATATCAGTTTGGTTGGGATTGGGGTCCACGATTTGTAACAGCTGGTATATGGAAAAAAGTGCAATTGAAATTTTGGAATTCGGCTACAATCGAAAATATAAAATTCAGTCAAGTTGAATTGAATGACAAAAAAGCAATTTTAGAATTCGCAACCGAAATTTATGTTTCCAAAACAAAAACGATTCAGCTACAAATCAATGAAAAAGCAGAAACATTCCATCTAAAAAAAGGAACGAATACAGTAAAAATGCCATTTGAAATTTCGAATCCAAAATTGTGGTGGAGCAACGGGTTAGGATTACCACATCAATATGAGTTTCATTTTTCATTAGAACAAAATCGTGAAATTTTAGATAAAAAAGAACTAAAAATCGGTCTTCGAACCATTAAATTAGTGCAAGATAAAGATGAATTTGGAACAAGTTTTTATTTCAAATTAAATGGCAAACCTGTTTTTATGAAAGGTGCAAATTATATTCCGCAAGATAGTTTTATTCCAAAACAAAAGCCATCAAGTTATTATGAATTAGTTCAAAACGCTAGAAAAGCCAATATGAATATGCTTCGTGTTTGGGGCGGTGGTTTATATGCCGATGACGAATTTTACAATGCTTGTGATACTAATGGAATTTTAGTGTGGCAAGATTTTATGTTTGCTTGCGCGATGTATCCCGGCGATGAAAAATTTATAGAAAACGTAAAACAAGAAGTAATTGATAACGTAAATCGTTTGCAAAATCATCCAAGTATAGCACTTTGGTGTGGCAATAACGAAAACGACGAAGGTTGGCACAATTGGGGTTGGCAAAAACAATTTAATTATTCAAAAGTCGATTCGACTCAAATTTGGGATGATTACAAAAAAGTATTTCATGAAATGATTCCGAATACTTTAGATAGTATTTTATCTAAAGAAAAGAATCTGTATTGGCCTTCTTCACCTTCAATTGGTTGGGGTAGAAAAGAAAGTTTAACTCAAGGCGATTCGCATTATTGGGGCGTTTGGTGGGGCAAAGAACCGTTTGAAATGTATAAGACAAAAGTAGGACGATTTATGAGCGAATATGGATTTCAAGGCATGCCTAATATGGAAACGTTGCAAAAAGTAATTCCTAAAGAAGATTTTAATTTTACTTCAGAAGCGTTTAAAAATCATCAAAAACATCCTACTGGTTTTGAAACCATAAACGAATATATGGAACGCGATTATGTGGTGCCAAAAGATTTTGAAAATTATCTTTATGTTTCGCAATTGTTGCAAGCTCGAAGCATTAAAATCGCAATTGAAGCGCATCGATTAGCGAAACCCTATTGCATGGGATCTTTATATTGGCAATTAAACGATTGTTGGCCTGTAACTTCTTGGAGTACTTTGGATTTCTATGGGAATTGGAAAGCGGCGTATTACCAAGTCAAAGAAAGCTTTTCTCCGATACTTTTAGCAGTAACAGAAAATGCGGATGGATATTCAATTATTGGAAGTAACGATAATTTGGAAGTAAAAGAAGGATTGTTAACCGCTAAGTTACTTGATTTTTCTGGAAAAGAACTTTGGACTGCTTCAAAAAAATGTAGTTTGGATGTAGAAAAAAATACAAATTGCTTGCAGATTTCTTTTGCCGAATTACCAAAATTTGAAAAAGATAAAACGGTTTTACTAATAGAATTTACTAGCAATCAGAAAAAAACTATTGCGCATCATTACTTTGTAAAACCAAAAGATTTACAACTAGAACAACCAACCATTGAAGTTAAAATTGTGGGTGAAACACTTATTGAACTTAAAACAAATACACTTGCAAAAAACGTGTACTTAAAAGCAAAAGATACTTTTTTTGAAGAAAATTATTTTGATTTAATTCCTGGAATTCCAAAGATAATTAAGACTGAAAAACCAACTCAAGAAACTAAGGTATTGTCTTTATTTAATACAATGAATGAATAAAACATAAAAAAAAACACCTCAAATGAGGCGTTTAAATTTTTAAAATAATCCGTTTATTTCGGCATCTATCCTATTTATAATATTTCCAAAATCTTCAGGGCTGTTCACAAAATCAATAGTATCTACATCAATAATTAACAACTTCCCTTTATCGTATGTGGTAACCCATGCTTCGTAGCGCTCATTCAATCTGCTTAAATAATCAATTGAAATAGAATTTTCGTAATCTCTCCCACGCTTATGAATTTGGTCAACTAAATTAGGAATTGAACTTCTTAAATAAATTAGCAAATCCGGAGGGCCTACTAGGTCTTCCATCAAATCAAAAAGTAATTTATAATTGGTGTAGTCTCTATTTGACATCAAACCCATTGCGTGTAAATTTGGCGCAAAAATAAAAGCATCTTCGTAAATGGTTCTATCTTGTATGGTTTTTTTACCTGATTTTCTAATCTCTAAAATTTGTCGGAAACGACTGTTTAAGAAATAAATTTGCAAATTAAAACTCCAACGTTCCATGGAATGGTAAAAATCATCTAAATATGGATTATCGTCTACATCTTCAAAATGGGCTTCCCATTTAAAATGTTTAGATAACAATCTAGTTAATGAGGTTTTTCCAGCCCCAATATTTCCGGCAATAGCTATATGCATATTTTATTTTTTTATTTGATAGGTAATTAATTGATAATTTGTAAAAATAGAAAAAATTCCATCTTTATAGAAAAAATTAGCTATCAAATTTTCATTAATATTAATTCTTGTTGACAACTGATTCTCAAAGGTATAATAATAAATTTTATCTTCAAAAAGGTAAAACAAATCGCTTTGACTTAAAAAAACTATTTTCTCAAAAGGAGTTACTTTTCCTAAATTAATTATTTTACCAAATTTAGAAATTGAATTGCAATTGTTTTCAGTATCTATCCAATAAAAATAATTATAATCTGATTGAGAATGTGTAATGTTTTTGATAGGGTTAGATAAAAAATTTAATTTTTTAGAATTTAAATTATACAATCCTATTTGTTGACTTAAACTATCAAAAAACCACAATTCATTTTGAGAAGCAGGTTTTAAAAATTCGCAATTAATTTCTGAAAAAATAGTAGCCTTAATTTCGTTAAGCTGGGCGTCTAACAAAACAAAAGCATTATTTTCTTTATAAAAAACAAGCGTTTGTAACATATTAAACGTTTCTACACTTGAAATTTTTCCAAAGGTATTATTTGCGTAGTTTAATGTGTCGGATTCACTAGCTTTATATAATGTATTACGCTTTGAAAAATAATGTTGTTCTGACAAGTCATTTCCCCAAAACACTTCGTAATTAAAAGGTTTCGCTGACATCTTAACAGATTCAATATTTTGAGCTGAAGAATAAAAAGTGATTAATAAAAAGAATAGTAAAATTCGCATACAATAAATATTAACACAAAAATAACAAATTATAATGTAACTAATAGCTATTTTTAGAGTCTAATGTTGAATAAAATTAACTAAAATATGAAAAAAATATTTTTAGCCGTACTGAGTTTAACTACTTTTATGGCCACTGCACAAAAAGACTTCCAAGGAATGGCGGTTTACGAATCTAAAACATCTACATCAGAATTTGCTAAGAATTTTGACGGAAACAAAGACATGACGCCAGAAATGAAAAATCAAATTATGGAAAGAATGAAAAAAATGTTTGAAAAAACATTTGTTCTAAATTTCGATAAATCGGCATCTATTTATAAAGAAGAAGAAAAACTTGATGCGCCTGGACAACAAGGTGGTGGTAGAATGATGGCGTCTTTTATGGGCGGTGGTGGAACGTATTTTAAAAACGTTAAAGAAAAACAATACACAGTTGACAAAGAAGTTTTTGGAAAAGAATTTTTAATTAAAGATTCGCTACCTAATTTAAAATGGGTTTTAAGCGATGAATCTAAAAAAATAGGTGATTATACTTGTTTTAAAGCTACAGCAGTAAAAGAAGCCAGTAAAACGGATTTTAGAAATTTTAGAAGAAAAAAAGAAGCACCTAAAAAAGATACTGAAGAAGGCAAAACAGACGAAAAGGCAACTACAGAAAAAAAAGAAGAAAAGAAAACCAATTTTTTTGATGAAATTGATATGCCTAAAGAAGTTACCGTTACCGCTTGGTATTGTCCAGAAATTCCTGTAAACCAAGGTCCAGATGAATATTGGGGATTACCAGGTTTAATTATGGAAGTTAACGATGGAAAAACAGTAATTATGTGTTCGAAATTAGTACTAAATGTAAAGGAAAAAATCGAAATTAAAGCACCAACTGGTGGTGATAAAGTCACTCAAAAAGAATATGACGATATTATGATTAAAAAAATGAAAGAAATTAGTGAAATGGGCGGCGGACCTGGATCAAGAGGTGGTATGCAAATGAGATTTTCTAGATAGGATATTAAAATATCAATTTATAGCCTCGTCCTCTAGAATTAATAATTTCAATTGTAGTGTCGAGGCTTAATTTTTTTCTCAATTTAGTTATAAATACATCCATACTTCTTCCACTAAAAAAATCATCATTCCCCCAAACAGCATTTAGTATTAAAGCTCTTTCAAGTACTTGCCCCTTATTATTTACAAAAAACTCTAATAATACAGATTCCCTATTGGTAAGTTTATATATTTTATCGTTAAATATCAATTGCTGGGATTCTGTTTCAAATGTATAAAGTCCGATAGAAAATTTTGTAGAATTAGTATTCTGAATTTTATTGGTTAGTGCAATTATTCGTACAATTAACTCTTCGATGCTAAATGGTTTTTTTATATAATCATTGCAGCCAATTTTAAAACCTTTCACTACATCTTCTGTTTGTGATTTAGCTGTTAAAAATAATATAGGAACGTTTTTGTTTGTTTGTCTAATTTCTTGTGCTAAAGTAAAACCATCTCTTTTGGGCATCATTACATCTAAAACAAGCGCATCAAAATTTGATTTTTTAAAGTGCTTCAGTGCAAGCTCACCATCTTCACATAAAATTACCTCAAAATTTCTGCTTTCTAAACTTTCTTTAATTATAATACCCAAAGATGCTTCATCTTCAGCAAGCAATATTTTAATTTTTTTATTCATTTGGCAGCGCTATCCTAAAATTAGTCTCATTTGTTCGAATTAAATCAATTTTACCCTTATGCATTTCGAGGATTGTTTTTGTATAATATAATCCAATGCCGTATCCTTTAACATCGTGTAAATTTCCTTTTGGAATTCTATAAAATTTTTCAAAAATTTGATTTTCATCTGCCTTTGTAATGGAATTGCCATTATCTTTAATTTCAATAATCAATAATTTTTCTGAATTAAAACAACTAATATCTATAATATCACCACCATATTTTATGGCATTATCTATTAAATTTGATATGGCATTTTCTAAGTAAAATGGTTCTGCATTGTATAACATAATATTATCTTGAAAATGAAATGAAATCGATTTATTTGAAGTCATTAAATGTTTTTCTGTAATTGACTTAATAAAAGAAACCATATTAATTTGTTCCTTATTTAATTTAATTTCTTTGACATTTAATATAGCCGTTTCCAATATTTTTTCAACCATTTTTTCTAGTTTTTGCAACTGCATAAATGATATATCAATATATTTTTTGTTTTTAACTAAATCATTATCTGGATTAAAATTACTCATCCCTTCTAAGGCAGAACCAATAGTTGTAATTGGCGTTTTAAATTCGTGTGTGATATTATTGATAAAATCGTTTTTTATTTCGTCAATCTTTTTTTGCTTTTTAATGATTATAAGAAGAAAAAACAAACAACTTACTACCGCTAAAGAAAACAATAAAGACAAAATCAATTCTACACCCATACGATTAATAATAATGCTTTTTGAGTAATTATAATTAAGATAAACTGTCTCTTTAGGTTTGAAGTAAGTGGAATTCGGTTTGATTTGAAATGGTAATTTATTTTTACTTTTTAGGTAAGTAAAAAAAAGAGCATCGTTTTTAAAATGACTAAATTCATAAGTTAAAACAATACTTTTTCTTTTTAAATCGGATTGAAAAATAGAGTCTAAAGTTTTATATTTAATAGTATCATTAACAAATGTCATACTAATTTTATTACGATACTTTTTGTTTTTTTGAATGGAATCCATAGCTTTTTTCCCTTTCAAAACAATAATATTGTCTTTTTTGTCTTTTTTAGCTATTATAAATTTATCTGAAACAATAAGAGAATCAGATTGTTTTATGGCTTTAGCATTTTTAGTAAAACTATAGTTTTTTGAAGAATCACGTTCAATTTGTACAGCACTTAATTTTATGCTTGGAGTATTGATACTAAATGAATCTAAATTGTATTTTGGACTTGTTTTTTTTGACAAAACAATGGTATCTATTTTCGGTGAAACAACAGTGGCTTTTTTGGTATTATTATCTTTTATATCATTAAAATTAACAGTAAAATTAGTAAAATGAGTACTGGATTTGGGTGTTTTCTTTTCTCTTTTAATTTTTTCACCAAATATTGTGTCTGTTTTAATTTTATTCATAAAATCTTCAATTTGAATTGTAGAATCCGAACTAAAGACTGTTATGAATTTATCTTTTGAAGCTTCATCAAAATACAGCTCTAAAGATTTATCGAAAGCAATTTGAATCTCATTTTTAAGTCTAACTTCGTTGGATTGATAATTCTTATAATTCCAATAGACTTGCAAACAAATTGTAAATAAAATTATCCCGGTAATAAAAGCGAATATTTTCTTAGTATTTAACTTCATTCTTCAAAGGTATATACAATTTTATAATAAATATGAACGTTAACAATCGTTAACAATCATTAACGCTCGGTTAAAACAAAACAACTTTTCTTTGCATAATAACTCAAAAATGAAAAAATGAAAAAAAATGTTTTAATTACGCTATGCACACTGATCTGTACATATAGCTTTTCACAAAATTTCCAAGGAATAGCTTATTATACCTCAATTAGAAATATGAGTGATACTCAAATCTCAAGTTCAACTTTAGATCCTGGGATGCAAGAAAAAATATTGGAAAGTTTAAAAAAAAGTAAAGAAAAAGAGTATACTCTAACGTTTAACGAGCAAGAATCAATTTATCAAACGGAAAAAAAATTAGATTCGCCAAAACCAAAAGGTGGAGAATTTCAAGTTCAATCTAATTTTTCAGGTAATGAAACAAAGTATTATAAAAATTTAAAAACAAATAATTTTATAAACGAAGGAGATATATTTGGGAAAGAATTTTTGGTTTGTGATTCACTTGAAAAAATGAATTGGATCATAAAAGATGAACAAAAGCAAATAGGAAGTTACAATTGCTATAAAGCACAAATTATAGTTCCAGTAACAGAAAAAGATTGGAAAAACTACGAAGAATCTAAAAAAAGAATAGAAAGCGAAAAAACTAATTTTATTACATTAAAAGAGCCTAAAGAAAAAATTATTGAAGCCTGGTATACTTTGGATATTCCAATTTCCAATGGACCAGATAAATTTTGGGGACTTCCAGGATTAATTCTTGAATTACATAATGGAAATACAACCATTTTATGTTCTAAAGTTATTTTAAACCCAAAAGAAAAAACGGAAATAATTAAACCTAAAACGGGCAAAAAAGTAACTCAGAAAGAATTTGAACAATTAAAAGAAGAAAAAATAAAAAGTATGACAAATGAAAATGGAGTTATAGAATTTAAATCTAAATTCTAAAAAATGAAGATTAATTAATTTTGTAACAAATAAATAAAAAAATAGTCTAATAATTATTTATATTAGTAATTCTTAAAAATTAAATTTCCAAATACTATGAAAAATTTACCTAAATTCTTTTTATTACTTTTCTCTGCAACCCTTTTTGGGCAAGATTTTTATGGAAAAGTAGAATACCAAACGATTCAGAATAAATCTAAAAAAGAAACAGTTTCTATTTCAAAAGAATCTGAAAAAGCTTCAGCGGAAGATGCTTTAGCCGGGATAGATAAAGAAGCATTTGAAGATGCAATGAAAAAAGCATTTCAAAAAAACTATTTATTAACTTTCAATAAAAATGAAGCGCTTTTTGAAGAAGTTGTAGCATTAGAAAAACCAAATCCAACGCAAGGTGGCGTGTCTTTTTCTGTAAGTATGTCTGGTGACGGAAATAAATACATGAATACAAAAGATAAAATTTCATACACTGAAGAAGATATTTTTGGTGATGAATTTGTGATAAAAGATTCGTTACCAAAAATTGCTTGGGAAATTTCCAACGAAACAAAAATAATTGGTGATTATAAGTGTGTAAAAGCAACTTATGTTGAACCCGTTTCTAAAAATGATTTAGAGGCATACGAACGTTATCAAGAAAAAACAAAGAACGGAAAATCTTCATTATTTGAAATGAAAAAACCAGAACCAAAAACCATTACAGCTTGGTACACGAGTGAAATACCTGTTAGTTTTGGTCCAAATGGCGTATGGGGCTTACCGGGATTAATATTACAACTTGAAAATGAAAATTATATTTACTTTTGCACCAAAGTAAGCTTAAAAAACAACGAAATAGTTAAAATAAAAATTCCGAATTCTGGTAAAGTCATTTCCAAAAAAGAGTATGAAAAATACGAGAAAAAAATGCAAAAACAAATGGAAGACAATGGCGGCACAATTATGTTTCGTGAAACAAAAAATTAACAAACAGACTTAAATGAAAAAAATAATTTTAGTACTAAGCTTATTTCTTGTCGGAATGAGTTACGCACAATCGGTAAAAGTTTCAGGAATTCTAAAAGATAGCGACAATTTGGTTATAGAAACAGCCAATGTAATGGCCATAAACCAAGTTACAAAAGCGATGGATGCGTACAACATCACCAGTGAAAAAGGAGAATTTTCATTAAACTTAAAAGCCAATACAGAATATATTATTAAAGCCGGTTATATAGGTTATGCGCCTTTTGAACAAAAAATTACGACTACAAAAGAAAATCAAACTTTTAATATTGTTTTATCAAGTTCAAACACCATTGAAACGGTTGAAATTGTTCGAGAAATGCCTGTAAGAATAAGTGGCGATACTATTATTTATAATTCCGATTCGTTTACTAATGGAACCGAAAAGAAATTAGAAGATGTACTTAAAAAACTACCTGGCGTATCTGTTAACAAAGACGGTGAAATTTCCGTAGAAGGAAAAACAGCACAAAAATTAATGGTTAATGGAAAAGATTTTTTTGATGGTGACACCAAATTAGGTGTAAAAAACATACCTGCCGATGCCATTGATAAAATACAAGTATTAAGAAATTATAACGAAGTTTCTAATTTAAAAGGATTAGAAAATAATGAAGAAAACATTGCTATTAATATAAAACTAAAACAAGGAAAAACCAACTTTTGGTTTGGTGATGTGCTAGCTGGTGAAGGAATTATAGACTCGAAAAACAGAAGTATCGTTAATCCAAAATTATTTTATTACAGTCCAAAATATAGCGTAAATTTGATTGGAAATTTAAATAATATTGGCGAGTTACCACTTACCACACAAGACTATTTTAAATTTACTGGAGGATTTAAAAATATGATGCGAAAAGGAGGTTCTAGTTTCAATGTTTCTTCAAACGATTTGGGAATTTTGGGATTGAGAAACAATCGTGCAAAAAATATTGATACAAAATTTGGTGCGGCGAACTTTTCCTATAATCCATCAAAAGTATGGACAATTAGCGGATTTGGTATTTATTCGTACAGCAAAACCGATTTACAAACGGACAACATATATAATCGTGTAGATAGATTGCCAAATGGTTCTACAGTAAATATTTCGGAAACACGTAAAGACATTTCTAGACAGAGAAACAATTTAGGATTATTTAAATTAAGTAGTAGCTTCGTACCATCTGCTAAAATGCACCTTGATTATGATGCATTACTTAAAACATCAGATCAGTTGGAAAGACAAAATGTAGTGTCTAGTTTGCAAGGGAATATTTTAACAGAAAAAAATCAACAACCTATTTCTTTAAATCAAAACTTAAACTATTATTATACGCTTAATGACAAAAATGTATTTGCTTTTGAAATGCAAAACTTATTTCAACAAGAAGATCCGTTTTACAATGCCAATTTACAAATACAACCTTTTATTTTATCTGGTTATAATAGTACTCAAACAAGAAATAATATTAGTCAAAACAGATTTGTAAAAACAAACAAAACAGATGCAAAGTTTGATTATTATTACATGGTAACACCAAAAAGTAATATTAATGTTACAATTGGTAACACGTATTCGTATCAAAATTTTAATACTAATATGTTCCAAATTTTAGATAATGGCTCACAAAATAATTTGTCCGATAGCAAAAACACCAATCAAGTAAATTATGTTTTTAACGATGCTTTTGTTGGCTTACATTACAAAATGTTGGTAGGGAAATTTACTTTTAATCCAGGTGTTACCTTACATAAATTTAATACTAACGACACCCAATTGAACAGTACAAATAAAATGAGCTTCAATACAGTTTTACCTGATTTTTATGCCTTATGGCAAATGAAAAAATCACAATCATTAACCTATAATTTCTCGTTAACCAATAATTTTACAGATGTAGTTAAATTGGCTCAAGGATACGTGTTTTCTAATTATAACAGTTTATATAGCGGAAATAGATTTTTAGAAAATTCCATTTCACAAGTGCACTCTTTGCGTTTTTTTAAATTTAGTATGTTTAATATGGAAAATATTTCTGCTAATATAACCTATACAAAACAAACCGAAATTATTACTAACCGTGCTTTATTAACTGGTGTTAATCAGGTTTCAAGTTCTGTAAATATTAATTCCAATTTTCCAAATGAGTCGCTTTCAGGAAGATTTAATTATGGTAGATCTTTTGCAAGATATTTTAAAGCAGATGGTTCAGCAAGTATGAGTAAAAGCTCAAATAATAATATTCGTGTAAATCCTGATAATTCTGAGTTTATTCAGAACACTGAATCATTTACACAAAATTATAAAATTGGATTTTCAACCAATTTAAAAAAATTACCAAATATAGAATTGACATATGAATTCGATATAAACGATTATCAAGAACAAATATTTTATATAGATAATCCATCTGTAACGTTAGAATATTTCTTTTTAGATGCCTTTTCATTTACAACAGAATATAATTTTTATCACAATAGGGATAAAGCGAAAACTATTGATACCGAATATGATTTTTTAAACGCATCATTATCATATCAAAAAAGAGATAGTAAATTTGAATATAAAATAAGTGCTACCAACTTATTAAATACAACAGCACTAAACGACAATAGTTTTAATGCCTTAGGTGGGTCTACAAACTTTTCAAGTTTTTATGTGCAACCGCGTTTTGTGGTATTTAGCATAAAATACGTGTTATAATTAATACAAGTATAAAACCAAAAAACCCGATTTGTATCAAAAACAAATCGGGTTTTTTTATTGAATAAAAGAATTACATTCCTGTACGAATGGCTTCTACAGGATCTAATCTTGAAGCTGAAATAGCAGGCAAAATTCCTGATATTAAACCGATTATTATCGATAAACCTGAACCCAATAAAATATTAAAAGAACTCAAAACAAACTCAAAATCTAAAACGTTTGTTAAAACTAAGGCAATTAACCAAACCAAAACGATTCCAATTAAACCACCAAACATGGCCAAAATAACAGCTTCAAATAAAAATTGAAACAAGATAAATCGGTTTTTTGCGCCTAAAGCTTTTTGAATTCCAATTAAATTAGTGCGTTCTTTAACAGAAACAAACATAATATTTGCAATTCCGAAGCCACCAACTAAAAGAGAAAAAATACTTATTCCCCAACCTGCAATATTCATTTTACCAATTATATCATCAATAAAATTGGTAAAACCAGACAGAATGTTTACAAAAAAACTATTAATTTCTCCCGCTCGCAAACCTCTTATATTTCTCATTTTATTAGTCAATTCCGCTTTAAACTCTTCAATATCAACTCCGGCTTTTGGTTTTATTAATATGGCTGGTGTAAAATTTGTACTGTTGTCACCATATAATTTTCTAATATTATTTACTGGTAAAAAAACCGCTACATCATTGGAATCGCCGAAGGCGTTTTGACCCATTTTTTTCAACACACCAATTACTGTAAATCGTTGACCATATAACCGAATTTGTTTTCCAATAGGTTCATTGCCTTTAAATAATCCATCCGCAACTTCACTACCAATAACAATTACTGAGGTACCTGAATTAGATTCTGCCTCATTGAACAATCTTCCTTTATCTACTTTAAAAGGTTCAATTTCAAAAAATTCATTTGTAGAAGGTTTTACACGAATAGAATTTACTGTATTTTCATCATATTTTATATTTTGATTACTTGTAAAAAAATTAAATGAAATTTTATCAATATCTGTCATACTTTTTTGCAAATATTGATATTCATCATATTTTACATGCGGAAATTGATCACGCTTCCATTCTTCTACTTCCGTTGGCCCAAAAGAATATTTGAATAAATAAATGGTGTTTTTATCCATCCCGTCTAAACTGTCTACAATATTTTTCTTCAAAGAATCAACCGCAGCTAAAACAGCAATTATAGAAAAAATTCCTACAGTAACTCCAAGCAAAGAAAGAAATGTTCGTAATTTATTACTTCTCAGAGCATTAAAAGCAAAAGCAAAACTTTCTTTAAGTAAACGTATATATAGTATCATAAAATTAACATCTTAAATATTTGTAGTCAAAAAGTACAATTTGTTACAATTTTTAAAGGAAAATTATTTGAAAAAGTTGCTCATTTACAGAATGGAATTATTGGTTTATCTTATTCAAATTGTTACTTTTGCAGTTCAAAACAAACAACAACATAATGACTCACACAAAACAAATCAAATCAGCATTAATTTCTGTATTTGACAAAACAGGTTTAGAACCAATCATTAAAGCCCTTCATCAAAATAATGTTACGATTTATTCTACGGGTGGAACGGAAGATTTTATTAAAAATTTGCAAGTTCCTGTTGTGGCTGTAGAAGATGTAACTTCTTATCCATCAATTTTAGGCGGTAGAGTAAAAACCTTACATCCAAAAATTTTTGGTGGCATTTTAAATCGTCAAGATCACGAAGGCGATGTAGCTCAAATGACAGAATTTGATATTCCTCAGATTGATTTGGTAATTGTAGATTTATATCCATTTGAAAAAACAGTAGCTTCGGGTGCAAGTGAAGCTGATAGTATTGAAAAAATTGATATTGGCGGAATTTCATTAATTCGCGCTGCAGCGAAAAACTTTAAAGATACTGTAATTGTTGCTTCTGTAGATGAATATGCTACATTCTTAAATTTTTATACTGAAAATCAAGGTGCTACTTCTACTGAACAAAGAAAATTATTAGCTACAAAAGCCTTTCATACCTCATCAAATTACGATACGGCCATTTTTAATTATTTCAATACTGAAGATACGTATTTAAAAATTAGCGAAGAAAAAGGACAAATTTTACGTTATGGTGAAAACCCCCATCAAAAAGGGTTTTTCTTTGGAGATTTCGATAAAATGTTTACGAAATTACACGGCAAAGAATTGTCTTATAATAATTTATTAGATGTTGATGCTTCTGTAAATTTAATTAACGAATTTAAGTATAACGATCCAACTTTTGCTATTTTAAAACACAATAACGCTTGTGGTTTAGCTACTAGACCTACAATGAAAGAAGCTTATTTAGATGCTTTAGCTGGCGATCCTACTTCTGCTTTTGGTGGCGTGCTAATTGCAAATGGAAACATTGATGTCGCAACAGCTGAAGAAATTAATAAGCTATTTTGCGAAGTAGTTATCGCACCTTCTTATGACCAAGAAGCTATTGATATTTTAGAAGAAAAAAAGAACCGTATCATATTGGTAATAAACGATGTTGCGTTACCTGCAAAAAAAATTCGCACGTGCTTAAACGGAATATTAGTTCAAGATAAAGACAACATAACCGATTCAGCTGAATTATTAAAAATAGCTACAAAAACAGCTCCTACAGCAGAAGAAATTGAAGATTTATTATTCGCATCAAAAATATGCAAACACACTAAATCGAACTCCATAGTATTTGCTAAAAATCGCCAACTTTGTGCATCTGGAACTGGACAAACCTCAAGAGTTGATGCCTTAAATCAAGCCATTGAAAAAGCCAAAACATTTGATTTCGATTTAACTGGAGCAGTCATGGCAAGTGATGCTTTTTTCCCATTTCCTGATTGTGTAGAAATTGCAAATAAAGCAGGAATTACTGCTATTATTCAACCAGGTGGATCCATAAAAGACGAGTTAAGTATTGATTATTGTAACGCTAATAATGTGGCGATGGTGATGACTGGTGTGCGTCATTTTAAACATTAAAAACAGTATAAAAATACTGGCATTTTAAAACGCATTAAAAAATATTTTTTTAATGCGTTTTTATTTTAAATAATTCCAATTTATTTTTATACTTTTGTTAGTTGAATAGATTTACACAAAATACTAAACCCTTCAATAAATATGGGATTTTTTGACTTTATGACTGAGGACATTGCAATTGACCTTGGTACTGCAAATACATTAATAATACACAACGATAAAGTCGTAATAGACTGTCCTTCAATTGTTGCTAGAGACCGAATCACTGGGAAAATTATTGCTGTTGGTAAAGAAGCCAACATGATGCAAGGGAAAACCCACGAAAACATAAAGACAATTCGTCCACTAAAAGATGGCGTAATTGCCGATTTTGATGCCTCTGAAAAAATGCTTCAAATGTTAATTAAAAGTATTCCTGCATTAAAGAAAAAACTTTTTACACCAGCATTACGTTTAGTAATTTGTATTCCTTCTGGAATTACAGAAGTAGAAATGCGTGCGGTGAAAGAATCTGCAGAACGTGTTAACGGAAAAGAAGTATATTTAATTCACGAACCAATGGCAGCTGCAATTGGTATTGGAATTGATATCATGCAACCGAAAGGAAATATGATTGTTGATATCGGTGGTGGAACTACAGAAATTGCCGTTATTGCTTTAGCGGGAATTGTTTGTGATAAATCTGTTAAAATTGCTGGAGACGTATTCACCAACGATATTATTTACTACATGAGAACACAACACAATTTATTTGTGGGTGAAACTACTGCAGAAAAAATTAAAATACAAATTGGTGCAGCTATTGAAGACTTAGAAAGTCCTCCTGAAGATATGTCGGTTCAAGGGCGTGATTTGTTAACTGGAAAACCAAAACAAGTTGATGTTTCTTATAGAGAAATTGCTAAAGCATTAGATAAATCCATTCAAAGAATTGAAGATGCTATTATGGAAACGTTATCTCAAACACCACCAGAATTAGCAGCAGATATTTACAATACAGGTATCTATTTAGCCGGTGGAGGTTCTATGTTAAGAGGTTTAGATAAACGAATTTCATTAAAAACAGATTTACCAGTTTATATCGCCGAAGACCCTTTAAGAGCGGTAGTAAGAGGAACTGGAATGACACTTAAAAACTTAGCTAAGTACAAAAATATTTTAATTAAATAAGCTCGTAATACATGCAGCAAATTATAATTTTTCTTATAAAAAACAGCTATAAATTGCTGTTTTTGCTGCTTTTGGGTATTTCATTAACGCTTACAATTAAATCACATTCTTATCATAGAAGCCAGTATATTAATTCTTCAAATGCGTTTTCAGGTTACACGTATAGCCAAATTAATAGCGTTAAAGAATATTTTGTCCTGCAACAAAAAAATGAAGATTTAGCGAGAGAAAACGCACGTTTAAAAGAAATTTTATTCAATAAAAAAGACACTGTTTTAGAAAGTAAAATTGTAGTGCCAAATATTTTATCGGATTTTGTAGTGAGACAAGCAAAAGTGATAAAAAATTCTTACACAAAACAAGAAAATTTTTTAACATTAAGCAAAGGTTCGTTTGAAGGTCTGAAAACCGATATGGCTGTAATTAGCGATAAAGGCGTGGTGGGAATTATAGAAAAAACATCCAAAAATTACGCTACAGTAATTAGCATTCTGCACACGAAGAATCCATTAAACGGAAAAATAAAAAATTCAGATCATTTTGGTTCAATAACTTGGGATGGAAAAAATGCAGGTTATGTGCAACTTATTGATGTGCCGAAATTAGCCACATTAAAAAAAGGCGATACTATTGTTACTGGAGCACAATCTGCCATATTCCCTGAAAACATTCCAATTGGAAAAATCGAACAAATTTTTGCTGAAAAAACAAGTAACAAGTTTGTTATCAATGTAAGACTTTTCAACGATATGACATCACTTGGTTATGTATATGTTATTGAAAATAAAAAGAAAAAAGAAAAAGAAACACTCGAAGCAGAAACAAAAAAAGACCCAACAAAGCAATAATGAATAGTAACTTTCTATTTAATTTAATACGTTTTATTGTTTTGCTAACAATACAAATTGTTGTGCTTGAACAGGTAAAGTTAGGCGGTTGGATAAATCCTTATTTGTATGTGCTTTTTATTATTTTATATCCAATAAACTCTAATAAATCTGGTTTTATAGCTGCAAGTTTTTGTTTGGGTTTACTTATGGATTTATTTTGCGATAGTGGCGGCGTTCACGCAACTGCTTCTTTACTTTTAGCCTATTTTAGACCTTTTTTCTTAAAGTTTGCTTTCGGTTTAAGTTACGAATACCAAACCATTAGAATAGCTGATAAATTATCTGTAGACCGGTTTACATTTATTATGTCTGCCATCGTATTTCATCATTTGATACTTTTTAGTTTAGAATTATATCGGTTCGATTTATTTTTTGAAATCATCACGAGAACACTTCTAAGTACCCTTTTCACATTTGCAATTTGTATTATTAGTATTTACTTGATTAAACCAAATAAACGATGAGAAAGACTTTATTACCAACCCTTATCATTATATCCGCTATCCTGTTATTGGTTCGTCTTTTTTATTTACAAATTATTGATGATACTCTAAAAATAAAATCGGAAAATAATGCCATAAAAATAAAATTCGATTTTCCAGAACGCGGTTATATTTACGATAGAAACGGAAAGCTATTAGTCGCCAATCAGCCATCATATGATATAATGGTTGTTCCTAATGAAGTAAAAGAAATTGACACACTTGAATTTTGTAGAATTCTTCAAATTACAAAAGAAGATTTTTTAGAAAAAATAGGAAAAGCAAAAATTTATAGCCCAAGATTACCTTCGCTTTTTCTAACGCAATTAAATAAACTAGAATTTGCTGGTTTTCAAGAAAAAATCAGAAAATACACTGGGTTTTATATTCAAAAACGTTCCTTAAGAGAATATCAAACAAAACATGGCGCAAATATTTTCGGATTTATCACACAAGTAAATGATGCCATTATAAAAGATAATCCTTATTATAAAAGCGGCGATTTAATAGGTAGGCAGGGTGTTGAAGAAGCTTATGAAGAAATGTTACGGGGTGTAAAAGGGGTAAAATACATTCTAAAAGACAAACATAATAAAGAAATTGGTTCTTATAAAGAGGGAAAATTTGACACCATCGCTAAACAAGGTAGCGATGTAACTTTATCTATAGATGGAGAATTACAAAAATATGGTGAAGAATTGATGGTAAACAAGCGTGGCGGAATTGTAGCAATTGAACCGAGTACAGGTGAAATTTTAGCTTTAATAACTGCGCCATCGTATGATCCAGCTTTATTAGTTGGTAGACAACGCTCAAAAAATTATACAAAATTATACAATGATTCCATTGCAAAACCTTTATTTGATAGGGGTTTATTGGGTGAATTTCCTCCAGGATCTCCTTTTAAAATTCTTACCGGTTTAGTTGGTTTGCAAGAAGGTGTAATTGATACCCAAACGTCTTTTGTTTGTAATCATGGATTTTCCTATGGACGTGGTGCATTTATGCGTTGCCACTGTCCGGGTGGTGTGATACAATTAAATTTTGGAATATATAAATCTTGTAACACGTATTTTGCAAATGTATATAAACGTACCATTGAAAAATACAAAAGACCAAAAGACGGTGTTGATGCCTGGGCCAATCACCTTAAAAGTTTTGGTTTAGGAAAATTTATGGGATACGATTTACCTCCAGGTAGAAAAGGACATATTCCAACTTCTAAATTTTATGAGCATTTTTATCCCAATGGCGGATGGCGTTCTACTACCATTATTTCAAATTCAATTGGTCAAGGTGAAGTTTCTATGACACCTATTCAATTGGCAAATATGATGGCTACTATTGCAAATAGGGGCTACTATTACACCCCTCATATTATTAAAAATATAAAAGGTAAAAAAATAGATTCAAAATATACCACAAAACATATTACAACTATTGACAGAAGACATTTTGATCCAGTAGTAAATGGTTTATTTGACGTTTATAACCGCGGAACTGCTTTTGGTTTAGGAGTAGAAGGTATGGAAATTTGCGGGAAAACAGGTACTGCTGAAAATTTTGCCAAAATAAATGGAAAACGCGTTCAGCTTGAAGACCATTCTGAATTTGTAGCTTTTGCACCAAGAATTCGTCCGAAAATTGCCATTGCAGTGATTGTAGAAAATGGGCATTTTGGAAATACTTGGGCTGGACCGATTGCTACGCTGATGATTGAAAAATATTTAAATAAGAAAATTACTCGTACAGATTTAGAAAAGCGAATGTTAGAAGGAAACTTAAATTGGCAATATAGAAAGTTATATCCTAATAAAGATTCCATTCACAAACCTAAGTTAGATAAAGCAGATTCGCTTCGAATGAAATTAAAATCTAAAAAAGAAGTAGAAAAAGACAAGAAAAAGGAAGAAAAGAAAAAAATGACGTAGAACAAAAATAATTATATTTTTCAACATCCTAAAAATTTCCAAAACAAATCGGAAAATAAACACAAATGAAAAACCAAGATATAAGTAATTCCATTGATTGGATAACTATTTTGTTATACTTCATCCTAGTAGTATTTGGATGGATGACGATATATTCCGTAACGGTACCTGCTAATCAAGAATACACATTTGATTTCAGCTTGAATTATGGCAGACAAATGATTTTCATGTTGATTACAATACCAATAATATTTTCGATTTTATTTATAGATTCAAAAATTTTTGAGCGATTTTCTTCTGTTTTTTACGGAATTGGAATTGCCTTACTTTTGGGATTATTTGTTTTTGGAGTTAGCAAAAAAGGACAAACTAACTGGTACCAATTTGGAGGATTTGGATTTCAACCCTCAGAATTTGTAAAAACTGCTGTAGCCTTGCTTTTATCTAAATATTTAAGTGATGCACAAGTAAACTTAGCCAAAAAGAATTTTCAATATATAGCGTTTGCAATTATAGGATTCCCAGTTTTGCTTATTTTATTGCAACCAGACACCGGTAGTGCTATGATTTTTTTATCTTTAATTTTTGTTCTATTCAGAGAAGGATTACCTGGTTGGTATTTGTGGACTGGAGCCATTTCCATTGCTACTTTCCTTTTAGCACTTATTATAAAACCTATTTACTTGATTTCATTTATTGGAATATTTATGGTAATTCATTTTATATTTAATCGACTGATTTCTCGGAATCCAATTGTGTATGGGTTGATTTTTATCGCAATTTCACTTTTTTCGTTTTCGGTTAGTTATGTATATGATAAAGTTTTAGAACCCCACCAAAAAGATCGTATTAATGTGCTTTTAGGAAAAGATGTAAATATGAAAGCCGAAGGATACAATTTAGATCAATCTATGATAGCCATTGGTTCAGGCGGTTTATTTGGAAAAGGTTATTTAGAAGGTACACAAACAAAAGGTGGTTTCGTACCAGAACAACATACCGATTATATTTTTACTACAGTAGGTGAAGAATGGGGATTTATTGGAAATTTGTTGGTTATTGGATTATTTGTAAGCTTATTTATTAGAATTTTATACTTAGCAGAAAGGCAAAAAACACGATTTAGTAGGGTATATGGCTATTGTGTAGCCACCTATTTATTTACGCACTTTTTTGTAAATATTGCTATGCTAATACGTTTGTTCCCAACTATTGGAGTACCACTTCCCTTTTTTTCCTATGGTGGTTCTAGTTTGTGGGCGTTTACTATTATGCTTTTTATCTTTATTAAGCTGGATGCAAATAAAGTTAATGAGTGGTAAAACTTTATTTAAAACATTAAAAAACCATTCAAATGAATGGCTTTTTAAATATTTCCGTTTAATTTATTTTGAAGCTAATTTTTCTTTACCTTTCTTAGTCTTTTTTGTTTTAACTAAAGTTGCTTTTATATCATCGGAAGTTAAATCAGTTAATACATTTAATGTTTCTGTCATATAAACATCTTTAACTAATTCCGCATGCCATCTTTCACGTTTTTCTTTTAGTAACTCGTCAGTTGCCATTAAATCTAATTCGTAAGGTAAAGAAGTAAAATTTAGGTTGTTTTTAAATTTTTCAATGGTTTTAAATTTTTTAGTTTGCAATTCAATATCAGCAATTTCTTTTTTATACGATGCATAATTTATACTTATAGTATTATCTTCTTTTCTATCATTGATCCATTTTGCGTTTTCAGAAATTAAATTAAAGTTAGCATTAGTAGCAATTCTTTTTTTACTATTAGTTATTACTTTTTCATAATTTACTTGTAAAGGCGTGTAGTTTGCAGCTTCAATTTTGTCCCACGGTAAAGCGCTTTTTTCATCTTTTTCACCGGTTTGCATGAAACTAAAACGATCTGGCATGACAATATCGCTTTTTACACCTTCTAATTGAGTTGAGCCACCGTTAACCCTATAAAATTTCTGAGTAGTTGTTTTTAATGCACCAAATTCGCCAAATTCATTACCGCGAACAAACTCATTTAAATCAAAAAGATTTTGAACGGTTCCTTTTCCGTAGGATTGTTTGCTTCCAATAATAATTCCTCTATTATAATCTTGAATAGCCGCCGCAAAAATCTCAGATGCCGATGCCGAATAATTATTAATCATAACTACTAATGGGCCATTCCATTGTACTTTAGGATCTGAATCTGTTAAAACTTGAGCTTTTCCTCCTGCTGGTTTTACTTGAACTACTGGACCTTTATCAATAAACAAACCCGTCATTTTCACTACAGTTTCTAATGAACCTCCTCCATTGTCACGTAAATCCATTACAATTCCTTCCACATTCATAGCTTTTAATCTTTCGACTTCAATAGCTACATCTTTAAAGGCGTCTCGGTTAGATTTGTTATCAAAAGATTGGTAAAATTTTGGCAAATAAATTACACCAAATAACTTCCCATCTTTTTCAACCACGGTAGATTTAGCAAACGTTTCTTCAGTTTCAACTTCATCTCTTACAATAGGTATCACTTTTACAGAACCATCTACTTTTTTTACAGTTAATTTTACCAAGGTTCCTTTTGGTCCTTTTATTTTTTTAATAACATCATCTAAGCGCATTCCAGCAATATCAATTGGTTGCTCATTAGCTTGTGCCACTTTAATAATGACATCACCTTGTTCTAATAATTTACCACGCCAAGCTGGTCCTCCACTAATTAATTCTGACACTTCAATACCTTCATTTTTCTTTTGTAAACGAGCGCCAATTCCTTCAAATTTTCCACTCATACTTACATCAAATTTTTCTTTATCTTCAGGAGAAAAATAATACGTATGTGGATCATATTGCGTAACAATTGCGTTTAAGTAAACGGTAAACCAGTCTTCACGGGTTAATTCTGCAATAAAACTAAAATTATTATTTAAATTACTTTCTGTAGTTTTTCTGGCTGTTTGTTCTAATTCTTCAAAAGATTTTGGTTCAGTTTTTTCTACTGGTTTTTCCTCTTTAGCAACATTCGTTTCGTCTAAAAATCCAGATTTTATAGCATTTTGAATGTCTTCTTTATCTGTAATATCACTTAAGACGGCAAGTTCTAATTGCTTTCTCCAGCGCTGATCTAAGTCGATCATACTTGCAGCATACGGTAGTTTTTCATAATCTACATTGATGGTTTCATTATCATTTAAATCTAATGGTTTTGAAAGAATGTCAGTGTAAATTACTTTCGATTCTTTCATTCTTAGCATTAATCTTTTATATGTTAAATCAAAAAATGTCAAATCTTTGCTACGAATCATATCATCAATAGCCAATTCATATTTTTGAAATTCGGCAATATCCGATTGAATGAAAAATCGTTTGGTAGGATCTAGTGATTCAATATAGGAAGCATACGCTTTTTTAGAAAATTCATCATTTATTTCAATAGGAGAAAAATGGCCTTTTTCTAAAACAAAAGATAACAGTTCAATTAACATTTTATCTTTATCGTCGCCAATTAGTTTTTTTGAAGGAATAAAGCTCCATAATCCCGCAGCTAATATCCCTACAACCAATAAAACCTTATAATTTCTATTCATAAATTCTATACTTTTTTTCATTTTTAACTTCTAAAATCGTGCCAAATAGATTATGCATTGCTTGTAAAAAAACAAGAAAACAAATTTAATATATTAATCCGCAAATAAATCATAAAATATAATAAATTAGCAATTAATTTAACACAAATGTAAAATGAAAAAAATTCTAGTTACGAATGACGACGGAATTGCTGCTCCAGGTATAAAATCTTTAACAGAAGTCATGCATGAATTAGGTGAAATTTACATTATTGCTCCAGACAGCGCTCAAAGCGGCATGGGTCACGCCATTACCATAAATAGCACTTTAGAATTGAAACATATTCCTAATTTTTTAGGTACAAATAACGCTTATAGTTGTTCTGGAACACCCGTAGATTGTGTGAAAATGGGTGTTCACGAAGTAATGAAAAGCAAACCTGATTTATGCGTTTCCGGTGTCAATCATGGGTCTAATTCCTCTATAAATGTAATTTATTCTGGTACGATGAGTGCTGCGGTAGAAGGAGGTATTGAAGGTATTCCGTCTATCGGATTTTCTTTGTGCGATTACAGTTGGGATGCGAATTTTGAATACATCAAACCATTCATTAAAAAAATAGTTTTAGAAGTTTTAGAAAACGGCTTACCTGAAGGTGTGGTTTTAAATGTAAACTTTCCAAAAACAGACCAAATTAAAGGAATAAAAATTTGTCGTCAAGCGAAAGCGGCTTGGGAAGAAGAATTTGACAAGCGTACCAACCCAATGGGCAAAGAATATTATTGGTTAACTGGGAAATTTGTCAACCATGATAACGGCGAAGATACAGATGAATGGGCGTTAGCTAATGATTATATTTCTATAGTTCCCGTTCATTTTGATTTGACTGCTTATCACGCGATGCAGCAATTAAATAGTTGGAATTTATAGTCTTTAAACAAGTTTACTAAAAAATTTCTACGATTCTATAGGATTAAGAAATTTTTCTAACCGAATCTCTTTTTCTTAATTCTGTTTTAATAACAACTGTTTCGAATATTTTTTCAGATTCATAATCTTGAATTTCTTCAATTCGTTTGATGATTAATTCAGCTGTTTTTTGACCAATTTCTGGCGCATGTTGACTAACTGTAGATAAGCTTGGCGTCATTCTTCTTGACCATAAACCATCTGCAAAACCAATAATTGATATATCATTTGGCACGTGAAATCTGTTTTTTAAACAAAATTTCATTGCAGTAACCGCAGCATATTCATCAACTGCAAAAATCGCATCTGGTTTTTTATCTAAAATAAGTTGACCCATTTTTTCATCAAATCCAAAATCGGCATCCATTAGCAACGAAATAGAAGAATCAAAAGCAATGTTATTATTTTTCAACGCTTCTTTGTATCCAATTTCTCTTAATTTACCAACACTCAGATTATTAATTGAAGAAAATAGTGCGATTTTTTTACAATTGGTATCAATTAAATATTGCGTCGCATCTACTGCTGAATCAAAATCATCAACAATAACTTTATCGCATTTTAGTTCTGGAGCAATTCTATCAAAAAGAACAATTGGAGTTCCATCGCGCAATACATTATATATATGTGTAAAGTTATTTTCTTTTTGTGTTTCCTCTGCTAATGCTAAAATAAATCCGTCAATGGCACCATTATCCAACATTTCTAACATCTGTTTCTCTTTTTCTATAGATTCATTGGACGTACAAGTTATTAAATTATATCCTTTTTCGTTAGCATATAATTCAATTCCAGAAAATACTTTTGCAAAAAAAGGATTTAAAATATTTGGTAAAATTACACCTATAGTATAAGAACGCTGATTTTTCAGATTTTTAGCAATACTATTTGGCTTATAATTTTTAAGCTGCGCAAATTCTTTAATTTTTATTTTAGTTAGCTCACTAATTTCTGGGCTGTTACTTAATGCCTTAGATACTGTGGAGGTAGAAACTCCTAATTCTTTAGCTAATTCTTTTAATGTGGCTTTGGATTTCATTTTATATACTATTTCAAATTCAAAAATATAAAAAATCAGCGAAAAGAACCTTATAAAATGAATATATTTTATGACCCCTAATAATGAGTTCAAAATCAATAGAAAAGAATTTTAGTTTAGAGTTTGTAATTTTAATAAATAATTGTACTTTTGCACCCCTAATCCCTAAGTTTGGGAATAGGAATGGAATGTTTAATTAAAAATTAGTATTGTGAACACATTAAGCTACAAGACAATTTCGGCAAACAAAGCTACTGCAGACAAGCAGTGGGTTGTTGTAGATGCTGAAGGTCATAACTTAGGTCGTTTTGCTTCTAAAGTAGCTATGCTATTAAGAGGTAAGTACAAGCCAAGTTATACGCCGCATGTTGACTGTGGAGATAACGTAATTGTTATTAACGCAGAAAAAATCAATCTTACTGGAAACAAATTGGATGAAAAAACGTACATCCGTCACACAGGTTATCCAGGAGGACAAAGAAGTCTAACTGCAAAAGTAATGCAACAAAAAAATCCTGCATTATTAGTAGAAAAAGCAGTTAAAGGAATGTTGCCTAAAAACAAATTAGGAGCGCAATTATTCCGTAATTTAAATGTTAACGTAGGAGATGCACACATACATGCTGCACAAACTCCTAAAGCTGTTAACCTAAACGATCTTAAGTAATGGGAGTAATTCACAAAATCGGAAGAAGAAAATGTGCAGTAGCACGTGTTTATGTTTCAGAAGGAACTGGAAACATTACAGTTAACAAAAGAGAATTTGCTGTATACTTTCCAACTGCTACATTGCAGTACAAAGTAAAACAAGCCTTAACATTAACTAACAACGAAAATAATTTTGATGTTAAAATTAATGTATATGGTGGTGGAGCAACTGGTCAGGCGGAAGCTGTAAGAATGGCAATTGCAAGAGCAATGTGCGAAGTAGAAGCTGAAAACAGATTAGTATTAAAACCAGAAGGATTACTAACAAGAGATCCAAGAATGGTAGAACGTAAAAAATTCGGTCAGAAAAAAGCACGTAAGAGATTCCAATTCTCGAAACGTTAATATTCGGTATTATCAGAATATATTTTCAGAACCCTTTTTACAATTAAATTAGAAATTAAAAATCAAGTTGTCGATATTTCTTTTTATTGAAAAAGAAATTAGTTTAGCATCTAAATGAAGCCGAGAAAAAATTGAAAGATTGAAAGATTAAATCTTAAAATTAAAACGGAACATTGCTAGAACACGGAACGTAAACTATTACAAAATGGCAAACAAAATTGACGTTAAAGAATTATTAGAGGCTGGTGTACATTTCGGACACATGACTCGTAAATGGGATCCAAACATGGCTCCTTACATATATATGGAACGTAATGGTATACATATCATTAACCTATATAAAACTGCTGCAAAAATTGAAGAAGCTAATGAAGCTTTAAAAAGCATTGCAGCATCTGGTAGAAAAATACTTTTCGTAGCTACCAAAAAACAAGCAAAAGATATTGTTGCTGAAAAAGCAGCTGCTTGTAACATGCCTTACATCACTGAAAGATGGCCTGGTGGAATGTTAACCAACTTTATCACTATCAGAAAAGCGATTAAAAAAATGGCTTCTATTGATAGAATGAAAAAAGATGGTACTTTCATGACACTTTCAAAAAAGGAGCGTTTACAAGTAGATCGTTTAAGAGCAAAATTAGACAAGAACTTAGGTTCAATTGCTGACATGTCAAGAATTCCTGCTGCATTATTTGTAGTAGATATTAAAGCGGAACATATCGCGGTTAAAGAAGCAAAAAAGTTAAACATTCCAGTTTTTGCAATGGTTGATACAAACTCTGACCCTCGTTTGGTTGAGTATGTTATTCCTGCTAACGATGACGCTTCTAAATCAATCGATAAAATTTTATCTTTAGTAACTGCTTCAATTACAGAAGGTTTATCTGAAAGAAAATCAGACAAAGATGAAACTTCAACTGAAGAAACTACAACTGAGGAAGTTAAAGCTAAAGAAGTTATAGCTGAAGAAACTTCAACTGAAACAGCTACAGTAGCTGAAATTCAGGATGAAGAAACTTCAACTGAAGCATAAAAAATATAAATTCCGAAAGTAAAATTCCAAATTCCAAATTAATTTATTAACTATTTGTTATAAATTTTATAAACCTGGAATTTGGAAATTTACAATTGGAATTTCTTCATTTACATTACTAATCTAAAATAAAATAAAATGTCAAATATAACTGCTGCTGAAGTTAACAAATTAAGAACTACAACCGGTGCTGGTATGATGGATTGCAAAAAAGCTTTAGTTGAAGCTGAAGGTAATTTTGAATTAGCTATTGAAATTTTAAGAAAAAAAGGTCAAAAAGTTGCGGCAAACCGTTCGGATAGAGAATCTACAGAAGGTGCTGTTATTGCTGTTGTAAATAGCGATAATACTGCTGGTGTTGTGATTTCTTTAAATTGTGAAACAGACTTCGTAGGAAAAAATGAAGGTTTCGTAAAATTAGCAAATGATTTTGCAAACTTAGCTTTAAATTTTACTGATAAAGACGCTTTCTTAGCTTCTGATTTTGGTGGAATTACTGTTGCTGAAAAATTAATTGAGCAAACAGGTGTAATTGGTGAAAAAATTGAAATTGGTGCTTTCGAAAGATTAGAAGGTGCATTTATCAATTCATACATTCACGCTGGAAACGGAATTGCTACTTTAGTAGCTTTATCTGCAAATGTTGATGGTGGTGCTGAAGCTGCAAGAAACATTGCTATGCAAGCTGCTGCAATGGCACCAATCGCTTTAGACGAAGCAGGTGTTGATGCGGATACAATTGCTAAAGAAATAGAAATTGCTAAAGATATGTTACGTCAAGAAGGTAAACCAGAAGCAATGATTGAAAACATCGCTAAAGGAAAATTAGGACGTTTCTTTAAAGATAATACTTTAGTAAATCAAGATTATATCAAAGATAGTTCAATGAGTGTTGCTGCTTATATTAAATCTGTAAACGCAGATTTAAAAGTAACTGGTTTCAAAAGAGCTGCTTTAGGATAATATTAAAAAAAGACAAAAGAATATAGATAATAGATGAAAGACTTACAAACTGAGTGTTTGTTTATTAAATTATTATCATTGACTTTATAATAAAAAAACGCATACCTTTAAGGCTGTCAAATTTGGCAGCCTTATTTTTTTTACACCTATTTATGGAAAATAAAAATTCAAAATGGATTATTTTTTTACTATTAGCATTAGTTTGGGGAAGTTCATTTATTCTAATGAAAAAAGGATTAGATGGCGGAATGAATCCGTATCAATTAGGAGCGTATCGAATTTTGTTTACTTCCGTATTTTTACTAATTATAGCAGGAAAAGAACTATTTAAAATAGAAAAAAAGAAAATGAAGTACATTATTATAGCCGGACTATTAGGCAACTTCTTCCCTATTTTTCTTTTTTCCTTAGCACAAACGCAAATAAGTAGTTCTATTAGTTCGACTTTAAACTCGTTTACACCATTAAATACATTAATTATTGGAAGTGTATTTTTCGGACTCACATTTAAAAGAAAACAAATTTACGGGTTACTTATAGGAATTATTGGTTGTTTGATATTAGTTTACGCAGGAGCTTCAGGAAATCCTTCAAAAAATTATTGGTTTGCATTATTGGTAATTATTGCTTCTTGGTGTTATGCTGCTAACATTAATATGGTGAAAAAATATTTATTTGACGTATCGCCAATTGGCATTACTGTTGGAAATTTTGCTTTTCTACTTATTCCTGCTTTGTTAATTTTATCTTTTACGGGTTCTGATTTTCATACTATTCAAAACACCGCAGAAGGTATTGGTATGACTGATACTATTCATCCTTTAATTTATGTAGCGATTTTAGGAATTATTGGTACTGGGTTAGCAAATATTTATTTTTACAAACTTATACAAATGGCGTCACCTATTTTTGCTTCTAATGTAACGTATTTAATACCTGTTGTAGCCACTGTTTGGAGTATCATTTTTAACGAAGGGGTAACTTTATTACAAGTTTTAGGGACTATTATTATTTTATTTGGGGTTTATATAACGAATAGAAAATAAAATTTAACGCATAAAAAAAGGATTGCTTTCGCAATCCTTTTTCATTTTCAAAATAAAAATTTATTCGAAATCTTTATCTGTAACACCTTCATTAATTTTTACATCTTGTGTAATGAATTCTAAAGGGATTCCAACGTCCATAGTAGTTTTGTATGGGAATTTCACTCCTTTAACCTCAACATAATCAGCATAATAAGTCATTGTCTTACGTTTTTGAGCACCTTCACCGGTTTCGTTTTCAGAAGCTACTCTTAATCCTGTTTTTACATCGTAAAAATATTTGGCTGTACCCACTTGAACCGCATAAGCATCTTGACCATTAAGAGATTCTATTCCGCTTAAAACAATTGTTTTATCTGATAAAAAGCTTAATTCCACAAAAGGAACCGCGTCTTTTTTCTCTTTTACTAATTCTTCACCTTCAATAGCTTTTTTCTGACCTTGTACAGTTTGATATCCTGATTTGTCTCCAATAACTTGTTTCATCATAGACATTCCACCCATGGTAATATTAGAAGTTAACATTCCTTTGTTAGAGATTTTGGAAACCATATCTAAAGATTGTCCTTGAATGGTTCCTTTAGATGTAACTAAAATCGTTTTAACAGCTTTTAAAGCTTTTTCACCACCAACAGCATCAATATAGTTTTTAACAACTGATTGAGCCGTAACGCCCGCAGGAATATCTTTCTTCACCACTGGTTTGTCTACTTTACTTCCGTATTTATCAAAATAGAAAATTGGCATTTTTTCTTTGGCACTCATAGCGTCTAAACCTGGTAATACATCTGCCGCTTTTCCTACAATTACTACTCTTGTGTTATCTTCTAAGAAATATTTTTTAGCTGCGTTTCTAACATCTACTGGAGTTACAGCATTGATATTTTTTACATAATTTTCGTAAAAATCTTCTGGTAAACCTAATGTTCTAATGTTTAAAGCATAACGAGCGATTGTAGCTGGTTTTTCAATTTGCATTACAAAGTTTCCAATGTATTTTGCTTTAGCATTTTTCAAATCTTCTTCAGATACTAAGTCGGTTCTAATTTTTCTCAATTCATTAAAAATTTCTACAACTGCACTATCTGTTACAGCATTTCTAACTGAAGCAGTAGAAGAAAATTTAGAAATATATTTACTCGCTCCTAAATTAGAATACGAACCATACGTCCAACCGTGTTTTTCTCTTAAGTTTAAGAACAAACGACCTTCTCCACCACCACCAAGAATTTGGTTGGCTAAAATAGCAGCGAAATAATCTTTATCTGTCATTTTTAATTTTGATAAGTTGATCATTGCAATTTCAGATTGAACTGCATTTGGCACATCTACAAAATTAATTTGAGAATATTGTAAATCCGTTGGGTCGTTGTACGTTAAATTTGGTGCTGAAGCTGTTTTCCAAACATCTGCTCCAAATAATTGTTGTACTTTTTTCTTAACGTCTTTAGTTTTTACGTCACCAATTACTACTAAATACGCATTTGCTGGAACGAAATACGTGTTATAATGATTGATTACATCTTGTAACGTTACATTTTTTAATGTTTCTTCCGAAGTAAATTCACCATTATAATGTTCTTTTCCGTACGTTAAAACATTTTGAACACGACCTGCAATTGCAGAAGCGCTTTTTTCATCTGCTTTTAAACCTTCAATTAATTTAGCTCTTTCGGCATCAAAATCTTCTTGAGTAAATAACGGATTTAAAGCACCATCTGCTAATAATTCTAAAATTCTAGCCGAATATCTTGACAAACCATTAGCAGATGCACCTGATTCGTAAAAATTAATACTAGCCCCTAAGAAGTCAATTTCTTCATTAAATTTGTCTTTAGAAATAGATTCTGTAGCATTTCCAATCATCGAACTTACTAAATCTGTAACTCCTTTTTTGCTTCCTTCCGCAAAAGGAGTATTGTCTAAAGTTAAATTATAAGAAACTCTTGGTAATTTATTATTTTCAACAACTAATACTTTCAAACCATTTTCTAACACAAATGTTACTGGTTTTTTAATATTAATTGACGGTGCTGGCCCTTGCTTAGGCATTGGTCTGTCTTGTGCTTGCATAGTTATTGTTCCTAATAAACTGGCTGCGATGTATAAATACTTTTTCATGGTAAAATTATTTAGCTGTTTTTTCTTTTGCAGGACCATAGTTTAAAACCAAACGTTGGTTTGGATTTAAATATTTTTTTGCAACTTCTTTAATATCTTCTCTTGTGATAGAACGGTAAATTTCAATTTCAGTGTTTACCAAATTAATATCACCATATAATAAATAGTATGAAGCTAAATTTTCTGCAATACCTTCTACAGTTGCATTTGAACTTACATAATTGTTTTCAAATTTATTTTGAAGCTTTTGAAAATCGTTTTCAGAAATTAAATTAGTTTGCATGTTTACAATTTCTTCATCAATTTCTTTTAATAAACTTTCTGAAGAAACATCACCTAACGGTAAACTGTAAATAATGTATTGTCCGTAATCTTCTTGCGAATTACTAAACGCTCCAACTTGAAGTGCGACTTTCTTCTCATCTACCATTTTTTTGTATAATTTAGAACTTTTACCATCCGATAAATAAGTAGAAATCATATCTAAAACACGCGCATCTTTCGTTTTCATTGAAGGTGTTCTATACGCTGCTAAAGTCATTGGTAATTGAACATTTGGATCTTCCCAAGTAGCGTTAATAGTTGTAGTAATTGGAGTTTCTTCAAATTTTTGTCTTGCAACAGGTGCACCTTTTGGAATAGCTCCGAAATATTTTTTAATCCATTCTTTCGCTTGTGTAGCATCAAACTGACCTGCAACAACTAAAACGGCGTTATTTGGCACATAAAACTTTTTGTTAAACGCTTGAAATTCTTCTAAAGTAGCCGAATCCAAATGTTCCATTTCACCAATTGTAGTCCATCTGTAAGGGTGGTTTTTAAATAGATTTTGTTTAATCGCTTTAAAAATATTTCCGTAAGGTTGGTTGTCAATTCGTAAACGTTTTTCTTCTTTAACTACTTCATTTTGGGTATCCACACCAATTTGATTAATTACAGGATGCATCAATCTTTCCGATTCCATCCAAATGGCTAACTCTAAATTATTAGACGGAAACACTTCATAATAATACGTTCTATCGTCCGATGTATTGGCATTATTTTGTCCACCATTAGCGGTAACAATTTTAAACCATTCCCCTCTTTCGATGTTTTTAGTACCTTCAAACAACAAATGTTCAAAAAAGTGAGCAAAGCCAGTACGATTAGGTTGTTCATCTTTTGCACCTACATGATACATTACCGATGTAATAATAACTGGTGCCGAATTATCTTGATGAAGAACCACGTGCAAACCGTTATCTAAATCAAATTCTTCAAATGCTACCTTCTGAGCATTTGCTGTGCTTCCTAACATTGCTATTGTTCCTAAAGCCATTAATGTTTTTTTCATAATTAATCTTTAATAATAAATGATAAGTATTGGTAGGCGAAAGATATGAATTGTTACACAGAAAATAAAAAATATTACAAATTTTATTTTTTCGAATAAAAAAGAAAAAGTAATGTTGCAGGTTTAATAAATAGTTATATATTTGCAAACTGAAAAAATAATAATTTAAACACATTGTTATGTACGCAATCGTAGAGATAGCAGGGCAACAATTTAAAGTAAGCAAAGACCAAAGGTTATTTGTTCACCGTTTAGCAAATGATGTAGACGCAAAAGTTTCTTTTGACAAAGTCTTATTAATTGACAACGGCGGAGCATTAACATTAGGCGCCCCAGCTATAGAAGGAGCTTCTGTTGAAGCCAAAGTATTAAAACACCTTAAAGGTGATAAAGTAATTGTCTTCAAAAAGAAAAGAAGAAAAGGTTACAAAAAGAAAAACGGTCACAGACAATCATTTACTCAAATTATAATTGAGAACATAGTTGCATCTGGAACTAGTAAAAAAGAAGCAGCTCCTAAAGCAACAAAGAAAGCTGATGTTGAAGTAGAAACGGCTACTGAAGAAGTAAAGCCAAAAGCTACAAGAGCAAAAAAACCAAAAACTGAAGAATAACATTTAAAATATAACGTCATGGCTCATAAAAAAGGTGTCGGTAGTTCGAAGAATGGTAGAGAATCAGAATCAAAACGTTTAGGCGTTAAGATTTATGGTGGTCAAGCTGCTATTGCAGGAAATATCATTGTTAGACAAAGAGGTTCAAAACACAACCCAGGTGAAAATGTTTACATGGGGAAAGACCATACTTTACATGCTAAAGTAGATGGAGTTGTAAAATTCCAGAAAAAAGGTGAGAACAAATCTTGGGTTTCTATACTTCCATTCGAAGCATAATAAACCAAACACAAATATAAAATCCCAAATTCCAATATGGTTTTTGGGATTTTTTTGTGAAATGTAATATCTATAAAAAATCCCCAACCGAATGATTGGGGATTTTTGTTAGATATAACTAATTTAAATTTTTCATTTTACAAAGGACTATTCTCTAAATAATGCTAAAATGTTTTTTGCGATTTCATCTTTTCCGCTTTCACTTGTAATGTAAGCCTTATCATTTTCATTTGATAAATAGCCGACTTCTAACAAAACAGCTGGACATTTTGAATTTTTAATGATATAAAGATTAGCATCTTTAACTCCGCCTTTGGCTAAATTATTATTTGAAAGATTTTCAATTAATTGATTTGCTTTTTCTAATGATTTATCATAAAACCCATTTTGACTAGAAATAAAGGCATTTACCCCTTTCTCATTAGGGTTTTTTGAAGCGTTTAAATGTAATGAAATTAGTATGTCCGGTTTAATTTGATTTATTTTATTTACTCTATCGCTTAAACTGACAAAATTATCATCTTCACGAAGCAAAATAATTTTTAAATCTTCGCTACCATTTAATGCTTTAATTTTTTTTGCAATACTTTCTACAATTTTACTTTCAAGTTCTTCATCAATTTTCGCACCCAGATCTTTTCCTCCATGACCCGCGTCAATAACGATTACCTTTTGCCCTGGTTTTTTTGCTTGAAAATTTCCTGTGACATTATCAATTTTTTTGTTTTTTATATCATTAATAAACAAATTATAATCCTCCTTGCCTTCAGTAAACCAAACTAATGTGTCTGCTTTTATATATTTTGCTGTTTCATCTTTCATTGCAGTTTTATACGAAGCTAAAACTATTTTAATTGTATCGCCACTAAAATGAGTATGGCTCTTTTTTAAATTCTCATTAAAATACTCTTTGGTAAAAAGTGTATACTGATAAGATTGTGGAAAGCGCTTTGAGCGTGCGTTTTTGTGAATAAAACTACAAGAATAATAACTAAAATCAGTTCGTTTATATTTCTTAATTTCCTCTTTAGTTTTTACGTTACCATTAATCCAAACTGCTAAATCTTTAGTTTTCATTTTTTCAAATAAAGGAGCTGGAATTTCTTTCTCAATCATAATTTCTGGAATATAATCCAAATATTTTCTTTTATCTTCTAAAGATAGCTTTTCGTATAAGGTTACACTTTTTCTATTCGTTTTTTCATCACATATTTTTACATAAACTCCACTATAATAGGCGTCTCTAATCTTATCTTTATCCGTTGGAATTGTTTTTTCTGTATCTAAATTTAATACTTTAGGCTTCTCTTGCGCTATAATTTCTATACAGAAAAAATAAATTAAGCCTGCTAAGATTGGAATAGCTGCTACTTTTTTAAGTAGCGCTATTTTTTTTGAAGTGTTTTTTGTCATCATAAGTAACCGTTTTTTAGTGATTAAGTAATTTAAATTGCTTGCTAAGTAAATTGTTGTATTGCCGTTGCTTTTATGTAATAATAAATTCTGATAATAGGGCACATTATTATAAGTGTTCACGATTTCTTCATCGGCAAGAAATTCATGGTTGAGTTGAATGGCTTTTTTATATAAATAGAAAAGTGGATGAAACCAAAATAGGGCTTTCAAAAACTCAATAAATAAAATATCTAAAGTATGTTTTTGGTTTACATGAACCATTTCGTGAGCAAATAATTCATCTTCAATATTTTTATTTTTAAAATCTTCGGAATTGACAAATATAAAATTCAAAAATGTGTGAGGAAGTATTTTTTCGTGTAACAAAATCAAATTCGCATTTTTATATTTTACACTTGGATTAATTTTTGATTTTACAATTAGTTTGAAATAATTTTTACCAAATCGAAATAAAAAAATGAAGCTTATTAATACATAAATACTCCAAAACACATAGGGTAAATAATTTATAGATTCCTGAACAATAATTACTTTCTCGATTGTCGGGTTTTGATTTAAAACTACCTTTGCTTTCTCAATATTTATTGGTTCATCATATTGAATGACTGGAGCAGTTTCAACAAATTCGATGAATTCAAAAGTGACAAATGGAATTATCAAAGAAATTAAAATAGATATTAAAAGATAAAATCTATTAAACTTATGGATTTTTTCTCGTTCTAATATCAAATAATAAAACCCAAGAAATACAATTAAACTAATAGCAGATTTTAATAAGAAGTCTATCATTTTTTCTTTTTTTGTAGTTCAACATCTATTATTTTTTTCAATTCTTCCAATTCAGAAGCTGTTAAATTGGTTTCCCTTGTAAAAAAAGAAGCAAATTGTGAAGAAGAATCATTGAAAAAATTTTTAATTAGTCCATTGACATGTTTCGAAAAATAATCTGTTTTTTTTACCAATGGATAATATTCTCTTGAATTTCCATACTCTTTATACGCCACGAATTTTTTATCAATCATTCGTTTTAAAAGAGTAGCAACGGTTGTAGTTGCAGGTTTTGGTTCTGGATAAACTTCTAATAAGTCTTTCATAAAAGCTTTTTCAAGCTTCCATAGATGCTCCATTAATTGTTCTTCTGTGTTTGATAACGTCATTTTTCTACAAATTTAGAATTAACTCTACAAACATAGAGCAATTTTACAACTCTACAAATGTAGAGCTAAAAATTAACAAAAAATTAACAAAAAAAACCCTCACTTTTCAGCAAGGGTTTTTCTAATTATCTAAAAATCTAACTTTCTAAGAAGTCTAGATTAGTATCTGTAATATTCTGGTTTAAATGGTCCTTGAACCCCAACACCAATATATTCTGCCTGATCTTGACGTAACGTTTCTAATTCTACTCCTAATCTTGAAAGGTGTAAAGCCGCTACTTTTTCATCTAAATGTTTTGGCAACATATACACTTCATTTTTGTAGTTAGCGCTATTTTCCCATAACTCTAATTGTGCTAACGTTTGGTTAGTAAATGAGTTACTCATTACAAAACTTGGGTGACCTGTAGCGCAACCTAAGTTTACTAAACGTCCTTCTGCTAAAATGATAATTTCTTTACCATTAACGGTATAAATATCAACTTGTGGTTTTACTTCGTTTTTAGTGTGACCAAAATTTCCGTTTAACCAAGCCATATCAATTTCATTATCGAAATGTCCAATGTTACAAACGATAGCTTTATCTTTCATAGCTTCAAAATGACGACTTTGAACAATGTCTTTATTTCCGGTTGTAGTAATTACAATATCTGCAGTAGCAACCACTGTATCTAATTTTTTAACTTCAAAACCGTCCATTGCAGCTTGTAAAGCACAAATTGGATCAATTTCAGTAACCGTTACAATAGAACCCGCGCCACGGAAAGAAGCTGCAGTACCTTTACCAACATCTCCATAACCACAAACTACTACTCTTTTACCTGCTAACATAGTATCTGTTGCTCTACGAACTGCATCTACTGCAGATTCTTTACAACCATATTTGTTATCAAATTTAGATTTAGTAACTGAATCGTTTACGTTGATAGCTGGCATATATAAAGTTCCTGCTTTCATTCTTTCGTATAAACGGTGAACGCCAGTTGTAGTTTCTTCAGATAAACCTTTAATTCCTCTAACTAATTCGGTGAATTTGTCAAATACTAAATTTGTTAAATCTCCACCATCATCTAAAATCATATTTAAAGGTGCACGTTCTTCACCAAAGAATAACGTTTGCTCAATACACCAATCAAATTCTTCTTCATTCATACCTTTCCAAGCGTAAACCTGAATTCCAGCGGCAGCAATTGCAGCAGCAGCATGATCTTGAGTAGAGAAAATATTACAAGAAGACCAAGTTACATCTGCTCCTAAAGCCACTAAGGTTTCAATTAAAACAGCTGTTTGGATAGTCATATGTAGACATCCTGCAATACGAGCCCCTTTTAAAGGTTGACTTGCACCAAACTCTTCTCTAAGCGCCATTAAACCTGGCATTTCAGCTTCTGCTAATAAAATTTCTTTTCTTCCCCATGCTGCTAAAGAAATATCTTTAACTTTGTATGGTACGTAAGGAATTGTTTTTGTACTCATTATATTTGTATATTTATTTTTTATTTACGAGTGCAAAGGTACAATATTAGTTTTAAATTAGAAATTAATTTTAACTATTTAAGTTTTGTTGAAACCTTTAAACAACTGAATAACAATAAAATAAAACCTTTTAATTTAAAATAAAGCATGCCTTTTTATAAAGAAATCAAAATAAACGAACACACTGTTGCCTATTTTTGGAAAATTACCGAGGATATTTCATGGTTCAATGAAAAGGCAGTGTTGAATGATAATTCAAAATTAAGACTACAAACCATGCAGTCTGTTTCGCATCAAAAAGGTTTTTTGGCAGTTAGAATGTTGCTTCAATATATTGATTTAACCGATTTTGATTTGTTTTATGATGCATTCGGGAAACCATACCTGAAAGTCGAAAGTCTAATGTCAAATGTTAAAAGTCAAGAAATTAATAATATAAATTTTAAACAAAAACACATTTCAATTTCGCACTCGCATGTATTTTCGTGTATTTGTATTAGCAATACTCCTGTAGGAATTGATATTGAAAAGTGTAAAGAAAAAACATTAAAAATTACATCAAAATATATGGATGTTTCACATATTGAAAACTTGTCCGTACACGATAAAATCACAAAAGCAACCGTAATATGGGGTATTAAAGAAAGTATTTTTAAATTAAAAAATGAAAAAGGCATTAGTTTTCCAAACCATATTTTCGAAACACCTTTTCAATTAGAAGACAAAAAAGGAACCGCACAATTAATCTTTAACAACAATACCGAAGAATTTCAATTTCAGTTTAATATAATTGAAGAGTATGCATTTGTTTGTGCTTTAAAGAATTAAAAAATGTTCGAAACTATCATAAATCAGTATAAAAGTATTCCAAATTGGCAAATTGGTATTGAAATAATCACTTTTATTTTCGGTGTTTTAAGTGTATATTTAGCCAAAAAAGAAAATATTTTAGTGTACCCTACTGGAATGATTTGCACAATTTTAACAGTATACATAATGTTTCATGCAAATTATTATGCAGATATGAGCATTAACATCTACTACTCCATTATGAGCATTTATGGTTGGTTTCAGTGGAAAAAAATCACAAACGGCGAAGTACTTTCTATCTCTAGAACTAGTATGAAAGAAAAAATTATTGGAATAATTCTTTTTACACTTACAGCTATAATTTGTATTTTTATTTACACACTTTTTAGTTATAAGTTGCAGTTAAACAATTATTTAGATGTTTTTACAACTTCATTATTTTTCACAGCCATGTGGTATATGGCTAAGAAAAAAATTGAAAATTGGACACTTTGGATTGTTGGCAATACAATTGCCGTTTATATATTTTTTGACAGACAACTTTATATTATAGCCATACAATACATAATTTTTACTATTTTAGCCATCTCAGCGTATATAGAATGGAAAAAATATTTAGCGAAATAGATTTACAACAAATAGTTAAAAGAGGAAATTCTTTAGAAAAAATTATGCAGCAATTGCATTATTTTAAAAATGGTATTCCAACTATTAACTTACTAAAAATAGCATCTATTAATGATGGAATTTTTCAATTTTCAAAAGAAGAAGTAGCTGATTTTTGTCATTATTTTGAGGCACAAAAAGATAATTATTCAATTGAAAAATTTGTACCCGCAAGTGGTGCCGCTACAAGAATGTTTAAATCGTTAAATGAATTTTTAACAAAATTTAATCCTGAAAAAGACACCGTAAATTCCTATGTAAACTTAAATAAAGAAAGAGATGTATCCTTATTTATTGTGGGATTAAGAAGCTTTCCGTTTTATAACGAATTAAAAGAAAAAACCAAAACAATTTATACAGATTATCCTAATTACAATACGGATCAAAAAGTATATGCAATTGTAAAAACTTTATTAACTGAAAAAGGATTAAATTTTGCCAATAAACCAAAAGGAATTTTACCGTTTCATATTGAAAACGATACAATTTTAACACCAATTGACGAACACGCTTTTGAAACCGATTTTTATAGAAAGCCGAACCAAAAAGCAAAAATTCATTTTACGATTTCAAAAGAATTTCAAACCGATTTTTTAAAAATTACAACTAAATATACTGATTTAGAAATCACATTTTCTTATCAAAGCGAAACATCGGATACTATTGCCGTCAATGAAAATAATAAACCATTTAGAACTCCGGAAAACGAATTATTTTTTAGACCTGGTGGACACGGTGCATTAATTGAAAATTTAAACCAATTGCAATCCGATATTGTTTTTATAAAAAATATAGATAATGTTTCTCAAAATAATCGAGAAGTTATTTTAACTTATAAAAAATTATTAGGCGGTCTTCTATTATTTACAAAACAAGAAGTAGATGCTGCATTAAAAAAGTTTCAAAAAAACGAAATCAACGAAAATAATATTAAAGAAATTATTCATTTTATTGAAACAAAAATGTCAATTCCATTGCCTGAAGAATTTAAAATGTTTCAATTTGACTATCAAAAACAGTATTTAATTAAAATTTTAAACAGACCTATTCGTGTTTGTGGGATGGTAAAAAACGAGGGAGAACCGGGCGGCGGCCCATTTTGGGTTCAAGATGAAAAAGGACGTCATAATTTACAAATAGTAGAGTTGTCGCAAATTGATCTAAACAGCGAAAATCAACACGCTATTTTTAAAAATTCTACACATTTTAATCCTGTTGATATAGTTTGCAGCATAAAAGATTTTGAAGGAAACAAATTTGACTTAAATCAATTTATTGATTCTAAATCAGCATTCATTACTGAAAAAACGAAAAACGAAAAAAAAATAAAAGCATTTGAATTGCCCGGTTTATGGAATGGTGCTATGGCAGAATGGAGCACTATTTTTGTAGAAGTTCCAATTGAAACATTTAATCCTGTTAAAAAAGTAACCGATTTATTAAAACCCGCACATCAACCAAATAATTTAGATAGCAATTCTGTTTTGTAATGAACGTAGAAATTATTACATCTGAACTAAATTTTAAAGCCGTAAGAAGCAGTGGTGCTGGCGGACAAAATGTAAATAAAGTGTCTTCTAAAATAGTATTGATTTTTGATGTGGCAACTTCACAAGCCATAGATGAGGAAGAAAAATTACTACTTCAAACAAAATTAAAAACAAAAATTTCACAAGAAAATTTACTGATTTTAACGTGCGATGAAGATCGAAGTCAATTCAAAAACAAAAAAATCATCATCAAACGTTTTTTTGAAATGTTAGAAAAAGCTTTAGTAAAACCTAAAATACGAAAAGCAACTAAAATTTCAAAAGGCGCCAATGAAAAGCGTATTCAAGAAAAGAAAAAAGCAGGTGAAATTAAAGCGGGAAGAAAAAAATTAGATTTCTAATTTAGATGGGGACGCAGATTTAAATGGATTTAACAGATTCAAACAACACAGATTAATGAAATTTTAATAATTTCTCTAATCTGTGTTCCAAATCAAAATTGTATTACTATATTTGCAACATCTCAAAGGGGTGCTTGTTTTTCAGGCTGAGATTATACCCATAGAACCTGGGCGGGTAATGCTGCCAAGGAAAAACGAGAACTATCTGTGTTTCTGAATTAGTTTCAGATTCGAAATTCTCAAAATTATTTATTAATTATTTTTAACAAAGAGTAATTACCCCTTTTATTCGTATTAATTTACGAAGTATGAATTTATTATTAAAAAGTCGAAAGTCGAAAGTCGAAAGTCGAAAAAAATTATTTGCTTTTTCCTTGTTCCTTTTACCTTTTGCCTTAAACGCTCAAGAACAACCAAAAGATTCTGTAAAATCAATTGAAGAAGTCTTAATTTCTGGAGTTCGAGCAAAAGACAAAAACCCAATTACATTTACAAATGTTTCTAAAGCACAAATTGCGCCCAGAAATTTAGGGCAAGACATTCCAATTTTATTAAATTATTTGCCATCTGTCGTTACTACAACAGATGCCGGAGCAGGAATTGGCTATACCTATATGCGTGTTCGTGGATCCGATGGTTCTCGTATTAACGTGACTTTAAATGGGGTGCCTTTTAACGATAGTGAAAGTCAAGGTACGTATTTTGTTAACTTACCTGATTTTGCTTCTTCATTGGAAAGCATTCAATTACAACGTGGTGTTGGAACCTCAACAAGTGGTGCTGGTGCATTCGGCGCAAGTTTAAATTTACAAACCAAAGCTGCACAACAAAAAAGTTATGCAGAAATAGCCAATTCTATTGGAAGTTTCGGAACCCGTAAACACACATTAGCTTTCGGAACAGGATTACATAATAATTTCGAAATGAACGCTCGAATTTCTAAAATAAAATCGGATGGTTTTATAGATCGAGCTTCATCTGATTTATTTGGATATTATTTCGATGCAAATTATATTACAAAAAACACGATTATTAAAGCAATTGCTTTTGGCGGAAAAGAAAAAACGTATCAAGCTTGGAATGGTTTGGAAGATGAAGAAAAACTAAAAAATGATAGAACATATAATTCGGCTGGACAGTACACAGATGAATTTGGGAATACCCAATTTTATGATAATGAAACAGATAATTATCTACAAAATCATTTTCAATTGCATTGGAATGAAAACCTAACTTCAAAATGGCAATCGAACCTTGCTTTTCATTATACTACAGGAAAAGGCTATTTTGAACAATATAGAGAAGATGAATTGTTTTCAGATTATCTGTTAGCTGACTTTAATGGAAATAGCGTTACAGATTTAGTTAGAAAACGTTGGTTGGATAATGATTTTTTCGGAACTACTTTCTCTTTAAACTATAAAACCGAAAAAACAGATGTTATTATTGGTGGTGCGGCAAACAAATATGAAGGAAAACATTTTGGAGAAGTAGTTTGGACGCAATTTTACATGCCAAACACCAACAAATATTATGATAATTTCGGGAATAAAAACGATGTGAATTTCTACTCGAAAGCATCGCAACAAATAGGAAAATTCAATGTTTTTGCAGATTTACAATACCGAATGGTCTTCTATCAAGCAAATAGCATCAAATTTAATGATGTGAATGATACGTTTCGTTTCTTCAATCCAAAAGCGGGAATTACATACACATTAAATACAGCAAGTTCTATTTATGGTTATTTCGGAATTGCAAATAAAGAACCAAGACGTGATGATTACGAAAGTGGAAGTGCCAAACCAGAACGTTTACAAGATTTTGAATTAGGTTATAAATTCAAAAACAACAAAGCAGCTCTAAATATTAATGCTTTCTATATGAAATATCAAAATCAATTAGTTGCTACTGGCGCTTTAAATGATGTGGGAAGTCCAATTTTTGAAAATAGTGGAAAAAGTTATCGAGCAGGTTTAGAAATTGAAGGAGCTATTAAAATAATCCAGAAAGTAACGTTACAACCAAATATTACATTAAGTACCAATAAAAATGAAGATTTTTATTTTGAAAGAAACGGCATTTTAACCAATTTAGGAAATACCAATATTGCCTATTCACCAAATATGGTAATAGGAAATGCAGTAACATTTTCGCCCATAAACGCGTTACAAATTTCTTTTTTAACCAAATATGTTGGTAAACAATATATGGGAAATATTGATGCTGAAAAATCTATTTTACCCGATTATACCATATCTGATTTGAATATTAACTACGAATGGAAAATCAACAACGGCATCAAATCGATTGTGTTTTCAGGTTTAATTAATAATATTTTTGATAGAACGTATGAATCAAACGGCTATTTTTACACGTATAATGATGATTTTAGTAATCCTCCAGCTATTGATACGATTGAAGGCGTTGGATTTTACCCACAAGCGGGAATTAATTTCTTAATTGGAATGAATTTGAAGTTTTAATTTTTTGGGAACACAGATTTTACAGATTTTTACAGATTAAAAAAATTTAAAAAATCCGTTTAATCTGTGTACCTATTTTTCTATCCAAGCCGTAATACTTCTGTCGTCTGGTTGGGTATTTGGTGAAATGACTTTTTCTAATTCGCCATTTTCATTTAGTAAATACTTTTGAAAATTCCATTTGACAGATGAATCTTTTACACCATTTTTCGATTTCTTAGTTAAGAATTCATAAATAGGATGCATAGAACTTCCTTTTACAGAAATTTTCTCCATCATTGGAAACGTTACACCATAATTTACAGTGCAAAAATTTTCAATATCAGAAGCATTTCCAGGTTCTTGCCATAAAAAATTATTGGCTGGAAAACCGATAATTTCAAAGTTTTGATTTTTATATTTTTCGTAAATCTTCTGTAATTTTTCGTACTGAGGCGTTAAGCCACATTTTGATGCGGTATTCACAACCATTATTTTTTTTCCTTTTAAGGAGGAAAAATCAAATGGATTCCCTCTTAAATCAGTTACTATAAATGAGTGAATAGAGCCTTTTGGATAGGTTTTTGTATCTTTTTTAAAAAAAGAAAATATGGATTGTAACATTAATTATACACTTTTATGGTTGTGGCATCTATCATTTGTACTCGATACGCTTTCATTGGGTATTGTTTTCCGGCTGCCAATCCAGTAAACAAACTATATTCGGCATCGTCACATGGACATTTAGCATTAATTGAATTAATTGTCATCGTAGAGCAATCTGCTAAAGCTTGATTTGGGCAAGCCGCGTCATAAGCCAAGAAATTGCCGCTCCCTGCATTAAAAACAATCAAACCTCTTATCCCTGCACCAGCAGAATTTACATAAACCGCATTAGACGGAAATGCTAAACTTGAATATTGTGGAAAACTCGTATTTAGTATCACTTCAAATGAATAATTTGGCAAATACGGATTGTTATTATTGATCTGTGTATCTCTATCACAGGAAAAAAAGACCGTAAACAAAATAAGGAAGTAAAAAATTCTTTTCATTTTTTATATTTATTTGATTTATCAAAATTAATTTATTTATATTTGACAAACTAATATAGTAAACAAAAAATAGTTAAATAAATTATATCTTTGCAAAAAGGGAATCCCATAGTTGTGGGATTTTTTCTATTTTATAAATTAATGAAGTTATGAGCACAGTATCTTATTACACAGCAGAAGGATTAAAACATTTAAAAGACGAGTTAGACCAACTTAAATCTATAGAGCGCCCAAAAGCGTCACAAGCCATCGCAGAAGCAAGAGACAAAGGAGATTTGTCTGAAAACGCAGAATATGATGCGGCTAAAGAAGCACAAGGTTTGTTAGAAATGCGTATTTCTAAAATGGAAGAAGTCGTGTCAAACGCGAGAATTATTGACGAATCTACTTTAGATGTGTCGAAAGCTTTGGTATTATCTAATGTAAAAATCAAAAATCAATCTAACGGAATGGAACTGCAATATAAATTAGTTGCAGAAAGTGAAGCGGATTTAAAAACAGGAAAAATATCAGTAACTTCTCCTATTGGAAAAGGATTATTAGGAAAAAAAGTAGGTGAAATTGCAGAAATTAATGTGCCAAATGGGATTTTAAAATTTGAAGTTTTAGAAATTACACGTGACTAATTTAATGTGTCGATTAGTCAATTGGTCAATGTGCCAAAAAATTGACTAATTATCTAATTATCTAATTAAAATTATGAGTTCTATTTTTACCAAAATAATAAACGGAGAAATTCCTTGTTATAAAATTACAGAAAACGAAGATTTTATTGCTTTTTTAGATGTAAATCCGAATGCTAAAGGACATACGTTATGTGTGCCGAAACAAGAAATAAATAAAATTTTCGATATGAATGAAGATTTATATCTAAGATTAATGGCGTTTTCAAGAAAAGTAGCTATTGCTTTAGAAAAAACAGTGCCTTGTAAGCGAATTGGAATGGCTGTTGTAGGTTTAGAAGTACCGCACACACACGTTCATTTGATCCCGTTACAAGATATGGACGATATGCGTTTTCAAAGAAAAACAACATTAAATCCCGAAGAATTTTCAAAATTAGCACAAGAAATTGCTGAAAATTTATAAAAACTATTTCCACAAATTTTTTAATTGAGTTTGTGGATTTTTTTTAACCCTCTTTTCTAAAACTCATTTGCATCGTAGTGCCTTTGCCAATTTCAGATTGCACCACTCTAATTTTTCCTTTGTGATATTCTTGAACAATACGTTTGGTTAAAGACAATCCCAATCCCCACCCTCTTTTTTTAGACGTATAACCGGGTTCAAAAATAGTTTTGAATTTATTTTTAGCAATACCATTTCCTGTATCAGTAACCGTTATGTAAACAAAGGTGTCACCTTCTACAATTTCGATGGATAAGTTTCCTTTACCTTTCATCGCATCAATGGCGTTTTTTACTAAATTTTCAATTGTCCAGCTGTGTAAAATCGGATTTAATGAGACAAAAAGCGGTTTTTCTGGTGCTCGGAAATCAAAAATAACTTGTTTGGAAACGCGAGATTGCAAATATTCAAATGATGATTTGGTTTCCTCGATTATATCTCTTTTTTCTAAAACAGGTTCACTACCAATTTTTGAAAATCTATCTGTTATTGTTTGTAACCTATTTATATCTTTTTGGATTTCTTCTATTGTAGTTCCATCAACATTTTCTAATTTCAATAACTCCAACCAACCTATTAATGAGGATAATGGCGTGCCTATTTGATGTGCGGTTTCTTTAGCCATTCCTGCCCAAAGCTTATTTTGAGTTGCCATTTTTGTTGCTCGATAAAAATTATACACCACGCCGCCAAACAAGAACGCCACTAATAACAAGGCAATTGGATAATATTTTAGCTTATTTAAAATTGGAGAATCACCATAATATACCAAATGATAGTCATTTGCTGCGAATTGGACTTTTATTGGTGCATTTTGACTTTTTATTTTATTTAAAAATTCTTTGACTTTAACACTATCATTTTCTATTTCTCCAAGGTTTAAATTACTTAAAAATTTTCCTTTCTTATCAGTAAGTATTAGTGGAATATTTTTATTGTTTTCAATAATAAAAGTAGGTAATTCAATTTCAGTATCAACATCTGAATTCATTAAAGTCTTTTGAGCTGTTGCCCAAAGTTCCATTTTATTGCGTTCTTCTTCTTTAAAGGTTTGAAAAAAAACATAGGTATTCCATAAAATTAAGGAAGCAATTAAAAACGATGAAATAATAATGATCCAACGTGTAAGATTTCTTTTTTCAGAAAACAGCATAAAATGTATTTTGAGTAAAAATAGGGAATTTTTAGAATTAAGAACAAAGTAAAAAGTAAAAAATTAAAAGGAAATTCTAGTATATTTGTAAAAAATACAATTTATGTTAAGCATTAATCCAAAAGAAATATCGCCAGTAAAATTACAAAGCTATTTGCAAACAGCTGTGTCACCCAGACCGATTGCTTTCGCAAGTACAATTGACGTTGATGGAAATCCTAATTTATCGCCTTTTAGTTTTTTTAATGTGTTTAGTAGCAATCCTCCAATCTTAATTTTTTCTCCTGCAAGACGGGTTCGAAACAATACTATAAAACATACTTTGATTAACGCACATGACACTCGTGAAGTTGTGATTAATATTGTAAATTACGATATGGTGCAACAAATGAGTTTGTCGAGTACCGAATATCCAGATGGTATTAACGAATTTGAAAAAGCTGGATTTACTATGCTACCATCAGATATTGTAGCACCATTTAGAGTGGCAGAAAGTCCAGTGCAATTTGAATGTAAAATTAACGATATTATCGCATTAGGGACTGAAGGTGGCGCAGGAAATTTAGTCATTTGTGAAGTAGTAAAAATTCACATTCACGAAAGTATTTTAGACGAAAACCAAATGATTGATCAACATAAAATTGATGTGGTTTCTCGTTTAGGAAGCAATTGGTATAGCCGTGCAAATGAAGGTTTGTTTGAAGTGGAAAAACCATTAACTACATTAGGAATTGGTGTAGATATGATTCCAAATTTTATAAAAGAAAGTGGTTATTTTAATGGAAATGATTTAGGAAAATTAGGAAATATAGAAACTATTCCAAATGAAGAAGAAATTACTATATTTGTAAAAGAAAATTTTGAGGTAAAAGCCGTTTTAAGTTCAGACGATTTTGACACGAAATTTAAAAAAGCAAAAGAATATATAGATGATAATCAAGTTTTAAACGCTTGGAAATTGTTATTAGCACAAAAATAAATTAAAAGAGTTATGGAAGTTATTGGAAGAATTAAAATTATTGGAGCTACACAAGACGTTAGTGCTTCATTTAAAAAGAGAGAAATAGTTGTTACCACTGAAGAGCAGTATCCACAACATATTTCAATTGAATTTCAACAAGCAAAAGTAGATGATTTAAATTCCTACCAAGCGGGTGAACAAGTAAAAGTATCTATCAATTTAAGAGGTAGAGAATGGACGTCTCCACAAGGAGAAGTAAAACATTTTAACACCATCACAGGTTGGAGAATTGAAAGATTAGCAAATGCTGCTCCAACAAGCTCACCAGAAATGCCTCCAGTTCCAGCTGCAGAAGCTTTTGCACCAGCAACCGACTTTAAAGAACAAGAACACGACGATTTACCTTTTTAAACCAAAGGTAAATTCCAAATATTTAAATTCCAAATTCCAATTGTTTTCATTTTGGAATTTGGAATTTTTATTGGATTTTGAAATTTAAAAAATTGGAATTTCTTATTATGTATTTTTTAACATCTGAACTTTATTTTCCGCCTTATTCAGAAATATCTCCTGAAGGGATTATCGCTGTTGGCGGTGATTTATCTCCAGAAAGATTACTTTTAGCCTATCAAAATGGAATTTTTCCCTGGTATGATGCTGACGAACCAAAACTTTGGTGGTGCCCAAACGAAAGAATGGTGTTGTTTTTCGAAAATTTACGAATTACGAAAAGTATGAAAAAAGTACTTCTTAGAAACGAATTTCAAATCACTTTTAATACAAATTTTAGAACAGTGATTTCTAACTGTCAAAAATCTCCAAGAAAGAACCAAGACGGCACTTGGATTTCTAATGAAATTGTAGAAGCATATTGCAAACTAAATGAATTAGGTTATGCCAAAAGTGTTGAAGTTTGGCAGAATAACGAATTAGTAGGCGGCTTATACGGAATAGATTTAGGCGATGTGTTTTGTGGTGAAAGTATGTTTTCAAAAGTGCCAAATGCCAGTAAAGTTGCGTTTATTCATTTAGCAAAACAATTAGAATTGGCTAACTATAAACTTTTAGATTGCCAAGTACATAATAATCATTTAGAAAGTTTAGGTTGTGTTGAAATTGAAAGAGAAGAATTTTTAGCGATTTTGAAAAGTTAGTTGTTACACAGAGATGCGCTAAGAAACACAAAGAATCGCAAAAGTTTATTTGTTTTGAACACAGATTCTCACAGATTTATCTTGCGTCAAATTTTTTTAAACTTCTTACATATAATTCTTCTACTTTTTTACGTGCCCATTCTGTCTTTCGTAAAAAAGTTAAACTCGACTTTATAGAAGGATTTTCATTAAAACATTTGATTTTTATCAATTCGCCAAGCGTATCAAAACCATAAAACTCAACTAATTTTTCGAGTATGGCTTTTAAGGTTATGCCGTGAAGTGGATCCATTTTATATTTAGATTTTTAGAATATTAGATTTTTAGACTGAAATAGACTGATTTCTCAACCAACAATCTTCCACATGATCATTAACCATTCCTGTGGCTTGCATGTGTGCATATACTACTGTTGAACCTACAAATTTGAAACCGCGTTTTTTTAAGTTTTTGCTTAACTTATCCGAAATTTCTGATGTTGCTGTTACTTCACTTAATGTTTTTGGTTTGTTGTCAATTGGTTTTCCATCTACAAAAGCCCAAATATATTTAGAAAAACTTCCAAATTCTTCTTGTACTTTTATGAAAGCTTGTGCATTTGTTACTGTCGCTTTTATTTTTAATTTGTTTCTTATTATTCCTACATCGTCCACTAAGACTTGTAATTTTGCATCGGTAAATTTAGCTACTTTTTGCACATCAAAACCTGCAAATGCTTTTCTAAAATTATCTCGTTTTACTAAAACGGTATACCAACTTAAACCCGCCTGAAACGTTTCTAAAATTAGAAATTCAAATAAAGTGGCATCATCATAAACAGGTTTTCCCCATTCGTTATCGTGATATTCTTTGTATAAATCGGTTTTTTCGCACCAAGCACAACGTTTCTTAGTCATTTACTATTGGTTTTTCGTTGTTATGAATGTAAGTTTCAATTAAAAAATGACCCAGATAAATTAGCGGTGTTAAGCAAATTGCAATGATTAATTTAAAAGAATATCCAGTTAAAGAATATTCTACATATTGTTTGGTATTCCAAATTCCGGGTAAATAAAAGGCAATTCCTCCTACAATAAAAGAATCAATTAATTGAGAAATCACAGTAGAACCTGTGCTTCGTAACCAAATCATTTTTTCTCCTGTTTTCTTTTTAAAATAACTAAAAAGCGTAACATCTAAAAACTGTGCCACTAAAAATGCCAGAATCGAACCTACAATAATTAAATTACTTTGTCCGAAAACAGCAATAAATTGTTCGTTACTAACTGGACTAATTCCTTTGGCTTCGGGAATTTTCATCGAAAAAAACAAAATTACAAAACAGTAGGCTATTAAACCTGCGGTAATATAACTCAGTCTTTTTACACCTTGTTTTCCGAAATATTCATTAATTAAATCGGTAGTAATAAACACAATTGGCCAAGGCAGAATACCCATACTTAAAACAAAAGGACCAATTTGAATTAATTTTCCTCCAATAAGTTCGGCGGTAATGGCATTGGTAATAAAAATACCAGCCAACACAACATAAACTATTTCCTTTTTGGTTTTTAACATTTATTCTTCGTAATATTCTTCTTCATAATTTTCTTCGACTGTTTTACTAGAAAAATTTACTCGCAAATGATTGTCATTTAGCGATTCATTAATCATAGTTTTTATTTTCTGATCAATTTCTTTATCATCAATAATTTTTTCAGCGTCAAACCTTCTAAAAGCTTTCAGGTTTAGTTGATTTTTTTCATCATAAACAAAAGCAATAGCGGTTAACTTTTCAGTGTTTTTACCATACGAATCAGCTTCTATATTAATTTTCTTATAAAAGAAATAAGCTATTTTTTTATCATTATGTGTAACTATTTTTTCATCCAACAACACAATTGAATCATTTTTTTTATCAAAATCTTCATAATAATGTATGGCATTCATCACAATACTATCTTTACTAAATGCAGCTAATTCTTCGGTTTGTTTGTTGTGATACAACATTTGCAACGCCGTGTATTTTGTTTTTGGGTTGCTAGTTAATTTATCTAATACACGTTTATCTAATTTTTTATTTCTTGCCAATTCACGATTAGCAATAGCTACATTTAAATCGTCAATATTTAATTTTTCTGCTTTCTCATACAATTGACGCATATCTTTTTCGTTTTTGTATGAATATAAAATAGATAAATAACTATTTAAAGCTTCCACAGGTGCGACATTTTCGTCATCATAATTATATTCATCATCATCGCTGGCTTCATCTTCAAATTTCCAACTTACCAATCGTTTGTATTCTAATTTCGCATTGGTAAGCAACATTTTTTTGTATGATTTCAGTTTTTTTGATGATACTTTTTCAGAATTTAATAGTACTTGAACAAACTCAACTATTGGCTCGTGAAACTCATTAATACTATAATATTCTAAAATATTTGGGTATAAAACTTGAGCATTTTCAAGGTCTGCCATAAATAAATTAAACAAACCAGAAATTACATAATTTTCCGAAATTGGTAAATCATAATCTAATAATTCGGCAATTTTTTTATAAGCCACTTTGCTTTTTTGTAAAGCCAAAGCACGTAAAATTGAAAACTGAGTTTGTGTTGAAACGTCTTGTTTTTTATACGCTTGTTCTAAAAACGGAAGAACTTCTGGAGATTTTAAAGATCCAATGCTTTCAAATAATTCACCTTTAAAGTCCATTTCTTCTTTTCTAAATTCGAAATTTTCCAACAGGTTTTTAATTTTTGAAAAATCCGATTCTTCAATAGTTAAATTATTAAATGATTTTATTGCCGAATAGCGTATACTGTCGTGTTCGCTATTTAAATCTTCTTCAAAAATGCTGAATTTATTTTCAAAAAAAGTTCTTGAAGTTATAGAAGCATCATCTACTTTAAATGAATTAAAAACCTTTTCAATAAAAGGATTGTCGTTATTGTAATTTTTATCAACTAAAGTTGTGAGGGTATAATATTCGCCTTTTTTGAGCACAATTTTATACTTAATACCTTGTGTGCTTTTAGGTTTTGTAGCCAAAACTTCGTACACATAAAAATCATTAACTGGATCTTTATTAAATTTTTCATTAACTAAATCTAACTTTTGGTTTGATGTTAAAGCCAATGTTTTATCCCAAGTGGTTGATTTATAATCTAACGGATTAAATTTATCCTTTTCATTTGTGTCAATACTGTTTGCTACGGAATTAAAATTAACAGCTTCTGTTGCTACAGAATCGACTACAACTACACTGTCAGAATAATTAAATTCATTATTGTCAGTATAATTTTTAAATTCAAAATCTACTGAAATGTTTTTCTTAATTTGATTAAAAAGTGTGTCTAAAACCGCGTAACTTTCGTACCTATGTGGTTGCGAATAGGTAATTTGAATATTGCTTTTGTTTGGTGAAAAAATATCAAAAGATTTAAATTTTACTTCAAAATGGTTGGTTTTATCATCTTCTTTATAACTGTCTTTTCTTTCAAATTTAAAGTCTAAATATTCGTTTTCTTGTTTCGGAATTTCTACAGAAAAATGGGCTGCAGAATCTTTAAACGTTTTATAAACAATATCTTCTTTTGCTTTTGTAATTTCGAATGAATTAAAAAAAGCATCAACCTTATTTTTAGAAGCATTTACAGTTCCTAATAAATAATATTTATTTCCTTTTAATGCGGATTTCAAGTAAATGTTTTTTTCTTTCAATTTAGATTGCGATCTACATTCAAATTTATTTTTATCAAAGCTAGTTTGCATAGATTCCAATTCGTGAGCCGCATAAAATTCGTAATGCATTCTTTTTAATTCATATTCAGAATCCTCTAAATTTTCATAATCCATTATGGTACTTTCTATAACAAAATAATGTGCGTTTTCTTGTTCGTCAAACGCGTAAATTTCTGTATCTTCTAGTCTTTTATTGTCTTTTTTATTACCAACAAATGAGTAGTAAGCCGGTACTGTAACTTTGAAATTTTGCTTGTTTGGAACCACTGTTATCGATTCTTGTTTGTACGATTTAATTTTAATATTATTATACACCTCATCTTCATATTTTCTAACATAATCTCCTTCTCCACTCATAATTACAGCAATTATTTCAAGTGGTGTTGTATAATATCTATATCGTTCGTTTTTCCCTGTTTTAGTTTTGCTTTTGATATCATAAACAAAATTATTTTTTTCTTGGTAAGATTTTTTTTCTAAAATTTCACCTGGGATGTTTTCGAAAAACAAACTATCAAGTGTTTTATGATTGAATTTTTCGTCTTTTTTACTGATAAAATCCTTCAGCAACATTCGTTTTACATTAATATAGCCCCCATTTCCTAAATCTGGAGACTCTAAATTTTCGCCATTTTTCAAAACCAAAGGAAACAAAGGCAAAGAAATCATTTCATCCGCTGTTGTGTTTATTTCAAAAACCGGCTTTACAAAATACTCTTCAATTTGTTTCTTTATTTTTTTTCCTTTTTCAGTATAATCAGAAAATATGGGTGTTACGGTATATCCTTTTCTTCGTAAAATCTCAATCATTCCATTTTTTCCTGGTAAATGTGCGGCACCAACTGCTGCAAATAAACTTCCTGTTTTCATAATAGAATCCATGCTTTTAGACATAATTTCATTTCTATCAAAAAGCATGGCTTTATTGTATAATTTTGGGGATGAAAGCATGTTTAGCGTATCCAATAAATCTAAATCTTTTTCACGATATGCGTCTCTTAAAACTTCTACATAGGAACGTTTTTTTAATAGTTTTAAAATAGCTTGTTTATTTTCATCCACTTCGCTTCTATCCATTTCCGCCTCGGCTTTTTCGATATTTAATGTAGTAGATTTAACGTTTTCTAACCCCAATGTCTTTTTACCATATTTTCTTCCCGTCCTATAAATGAACATATCTAAATAGGTTTCCTCCTGAAATTCTTGATTGGCTTGATTGGTTCGAGATAACAATCCAATTAAATTGTAATTTGAACCTCTAAAAAGAGAATATAAATAGTCTTTTTCTATTGGTGAAGTATAGAAATTAGTGTAGAAATTTCTTCTTGTTTGAGTAGATTGATAAAATCCATACAAATCGTACAATTCTGTCCAAGTATTTGGTTCGCTTTCGTTAGCAATAAAATCTGAAGCCATTAATTTTTCAAAAAACGAATCAGACAAATGAAAAGAAACCTTGTCGGAAACATGCATGGTTCCGTACATATAGGATTTTTTGGTTAATCCTTTACCCGAAATTTCCCAAAATAAACTTTGGTATTTTTTTTCTTGTGCAAATGTAGAAAGGGATAAAAATGTAAGTAAAAATAAAATCTTTTTCAAAGGGATAATTATTAAGTTAAGTTGTCCCAAATATAATAAATTGAAAAGATTTTTGATATGAATTTTTACAAAAAATAAAATCTATTTCCATTTAATAGATTCTATAATTTTTTTCATGTCATTTTTAATATAATCCGCTGCTGGAAGTATAGAATCAAAATTTGGCTTGGAGTAAAAATACATACTAGCGGTAACGAAGTTTTTAGTGCTATCTGTGGCGTAAAATTGAGCATTTGTAGCCGCATTCCCACCAACTTGATAAAACATTCCGTACACTTTACTATCTTGGTTTATGTAGGGTTGCTCTGCAATATCGTTTGCTTTTATGGCGTGTTCGTACGTTAATTTTTGAGCATCAGTTAGTAATTTTTCTAAATTATTTTGAACAGGTTTGTATGTTAAATACACCGTGGCTTTCATTTTTGGGTAATGAATTTCCAATCCGCAATTTGAGGAAGCTTTTACTTCTGCCAATTCGTTTTTATCGAAATCAAAACCACAAGAATTGGAAAATTTCATATATTTTGCTGGTGGATATTCTAAACTTAATTGCCCTGTAGGCTTTGGCATTTTATCATCTCCACAGGAAAGTAAAGAAAGGCAAAATAGGCTAAAAATAAGGCGGGTTTTCATTTTTGTGTGTTTAAGAAAAGTACAATCTATTTTCTATTCTCTGTAATCTAAATCAAAAATTAATCTAACGAATCAAAATCGACATCTTTTGAACTTGGCGGATTTGAAGTTGGTGCTTTAGATAAATCTGAATCTTTTTTCGTGTTTAAGAAGGTGAATTCTGTAACTTGAATTTCGGTAGTATATTTAGTTGTACCATCTTCAGCAGTCCATTGACGTGATTTTATTCTACCTTCGATATAAATTTTATCTCCTTTTGAAAGATATTTTTCACATAATTCAGCGGCTTTATTTCGCACTACTATATTATGCCATTCTGTAGAAGTGATTTTTTCTCCTGTAGATTTGTTAATATACACTTCATTTGTTGCCAAAGGAAATCTTCCAATACAACTTTGCGCATCAAAATAATGCATTTTTACCTCGTCACCTAAGTGCCCGATTAGAATAACCTTGTTTAAAGTACCGTTCATGGCTTATATGTTTTTACCAAAAATACTAAATATTATTTATATACCAATTTTTTCAATAAAATTATGCAATACAATCGGAACAGGTAATTGTTTTACTTCTGAAAAAGTATAGCTGTTTTTCAATGTTTCTTCGGTTTCTATCCTGTAAAATTTAATGTTTAAATGCTGATGCGATAATTTATGCAACACATCAAAAGTATCATAATACTGAAATTTTTTTATGTTATATGATTCTTTTAATTGAAGAAACAAATTCTGTTCATCCAATTCATTTTCTGATTCCACACACGGAAATTCGTATAAATTTTTCCAAATTCCTTTTTCAGTTCGCTTATTCATTATATAATTACCAAAGGTATCGTGAATTAAAACGTAATTCAAAAATCGCTTTGTAATTTTATTTTTTTTGAGTTTTACAGGTAATTCCGAAACAATTTTAAGTTTGTAAGCTTCACAACTATCATTAAAAACACAATCTAAACAATTTGGGTTTTTTGGCACACATTGTAACGCTCCAAATTCCATTATGGCCTGATTATGAAAATTTGGTTGTGTTGTAGAAAGTAATTTTTGAGCCAATTCAATAAAATATTTTTTAGTTGTATTTAAAGAAATGTCATAATTAACATTAAAAACCCTTGACAATACTCTAAAAACATTCCCATCTACAACCGCAACCGCTTCGTTTATAGAGAAAGATGCTATTGCAGCAGCGGTATAAGTGCCAATTCCTTTTAACTTTAATAATTCATTGTAAGATGATGGAAAAACTCCTTGATGGTTTTCTACTACAAATTTAGCAGTAAAATGTAAATTTCTGGCACGAGAATAATATCCAAGTCCTTGCCAAAGCTTCAAAACTTGTTGTTCATCGGCATTTGCTAAATCATGTACGGTAGGAAAAGCTGTAACAAAATTTATATAATATGGTAATCCTTGACTTACTCTTGTTTGCTGTAAAATAATTTCCGAAAGCCATATTTTGTAGGCATCATTGGTAGTACGCCATGGTAAATCTCTTTTATTTTGTTGGTACCAACTGATAATTTTAGTTGAAAAATTCATAGTAATAATTAAAGTTGTAAAAATAAATCATTTATCTGGTTAAATTTTAATTCATTATGTTTGAATTTGTATTTTTTTAATTCGTATATTTGCACACTCAAAAAAATACACATAAAATTTAACACGCAAGAAAATGACGAAAGCAGATATCGTAGCAAAAATTTCAGAAAGATTAGGTCTTGAAAAAGGTGACGTTCAAGCTACTGTAGAATCATTCATGGAAGAAGTAAAAAATTCATTAGAAACTGGTGATAATGTTTACTTAAGAGGATTCGGTAGTTTTATTGTTAAAACAAGAGCTGAAAAAACAGGAAGAAACATTTCTAAGAATACCACAATTAAAATACCAGCTCACAACATTCCAGCTTTTAAGCCGGCTAAAATTTTTGTTGAAAGCGTTAAAGAAAAGACAGAAGTAACTGTATAATATTATTTATTAATCATAAAAACTACACATTATGCCAAGTGGTAAAAAAAGAAAAAGACATAAAGTAGCTACTCACAAGCGTAAAAAAAGAGCGAGAGCTAACCGTCACAAAAAGAAAAAGTAGTCTAATAACTACTTTTCTTTGTTTTAAAAAACAAGTTACGTTCATTGAATTTTAAATTATTATATATATTGAAGTTTTCAATTATATCATAGTTTTATTGGGTATTTTACCTAAATTGTTTAATCCATCCTAGCAATAAGTTGCTAGTTGCTAGTTGTTTCGTACCTTTGGTATAAACAATCAACAACCGACAACAAAATGTTCGGATAAAAAAGATACAGCATGAACAAAGAATTAATCATTAGATCTGGTTCAGACGCAGTAGATTTTGCCTTATTAAAAGATGGAAAACTAATTGAATTACACAAAGAAAAAGAGGCTGGCGAAAGCAATCAGTTTCAGGTTGGCGATATTTTTATTGCAAAAATAAGAAAACCTGTTGCTGGACTAAACGCCGCATTTGTGCATTTAGGTCATGAAAAAGATGCGTTTTTGCATTATCATGATTTAGGTCCAAACTTAGGTTCTTTGATGAAATTTATTAAACTTGTAAGCGCAGGTAAAATAAAAGATTATTCACTCAAAAATTTCCCTTTCGAACCAGAAATTAGCAAAGATGGCACTATAATGAACACATTAAGCGCCAATCAATCGATTTTAGTTCAAGTAGTTAAAGAACCTATCTCAACAAAAGGACCTAGAATTAGTTCTGAGATTTCTTTAGCAGGAAGATATGTAGTTTTAGTTCCTTTTTCAGACCGTGTATCCATTTCGCAAAAAATTGGAGACCGATCAGAAAAAGATCGTTTAAAAAAATTACTACAATCTATAAAACCAAAGGGATTTGGTGTTATTGTGAGAACAGTAGCCGAAGGCAGAAAAACAACTGAGATTGAAAAAGATGTAGAAACATTGCTAGACCGTTGGACTACAATGTGTAAAAAACTACAAACCGCCCATCATCCCTCAAAAGTATTAGGAGAATTAACAAAATCTTCTTCTATGCTTAGAGATATTTTTAACGATACTTTTACAAGTATTCAAGTTGATGATGAAGATTTGTATTTAAAAACGAAGGAGTATTTGCAAGAAATAGCTCCGGATAAAGCGTCTATCGTAAAACACTATCAGTCGAAAGATTTACCTCTATTTGAGAAGTATAATATAGAAAGACAAATAAAAACCTCTTTTGGAAAATCAGTTTCTATGAGTAAAGGGGCATATTTAATTATTGAACATACAGAAGCGTTACACGTTATTGATGTAAATTCTGGCAATAGATCAAATAAAGCCACCAACCAAGAAGATACTGCCATGGAAGTAAATATGATTGCTGCAGCTGAAATTGCACGTCAATTACGACTAAGAGATATGGGAGGAATTATTGTTGTCGATTTTATAGATATGCAAAATCCAGACAATAGAAAAGTATTATTCGATTTCTTACGAGAAGAAATGAATGACGATAAGGCGAAGCATAAAATCTTGCCTCCTAGTAAATTTGGATTGGTTCAAATTACTAGACAAAGAGTTAGACCTGAAGTAAATATTGAAACGAATGAAGAAAACCCGAACGAAAACGGACAGGTTGAAGCAGCCATTTTAATTATTGACAAAATAGAAGATAACCTTGAAAGCATTATTAAAGACCATAAAAAAGTAGTACTTAATGTGCACCCCTTTGTGGCCGCATACCTTACAAAAGGTTTTCCATCCTTACGTTCAAAATGGTTTTTTGAACATAAGAAATGGGTGAAAATAATACCTCGTGACGCTTACACGTACTTAGAATATCATTTCTTTGATAACCAAGGAAAAGAAATTTTATAAAAAACTAAACCGCTACTCGAAAGAATAGCGGTTTTTTTATTTGTTTTTCACGATTAAAATAGATAAAATATTATCTATTTTATTTTATTTTTGTATATTTGGATATTATTTTATCTATATGAAAAAATTTTCCATAAATAAACTACCAAAAGATTATCTTTTTGAAATTTCTGAAAAAGTAATAAAAATCAGAAAACAAAAAAAAATATCACAACAACAATTAGCAAAAATGTCTGGTGTTTCATATGGAAGCATCAAAAGATTTGAGCAAACTGGTCAAATTGCTTTTGAGGCTTTTTTAATGGTACTTTTTTCTTTGGGTAGAATTTCGGATTTAGACGCTATTTTGGAAACAAAAACAGATATAAAAAGTATTGAAAAACTATTTGACATATGAAAAAAACAGAAAAATTAAATGTTTTTATTGATTTAGCCGATAAAGTACAAGTAGGCCAATTAATCCATTCAAACAATCAAATTTATTTTAAATACAATACAGATTTTTTAGAACTGAATATTAATATTTCGCCTTTAAAACTAGATTTTAATAATGAAATTCAAACTTGTAATGTTAATTATTTTGAAGGTTTATTTGGTGTTTTTTCAGATTCTTTACCAGATGGTTGGGGGAAACTTCTTCAAGACAGACATTTAATTAAGCAAGGCATCAATCCAAGTGAAGTTTATGCTTTGGACCGATTAACTTTATTACATAAAAACAATGCAGGTTCATTATCATATATGCCAACAACAGATTTTCAAGAAAATAAGTTTATTTTTAATTTAGACAAACTTGCCACAGAAATTGAAACTATAACAAAAGGCAATTCAGAAAATATTATAGATGAATTACTTACTTATGGGGGTTCTTCTGGAGGCGCTAGACCAAAAGTTTACATTGGGTATAACAAAAATACAGATGAAATTATATATGGTAGTGAAATATTACCTGAGGGTTTTGAACATTGGATACTAAAATTTCCAAACAGCAATGATTTATTAGATATTGCAAAAATTGAATTTACTTATAATCAAATGGCAAAAAATGCAGGTATTGAAGTTAATGAATTTAAATTGTTTAAAAATTCTAAAAATCAATATTTTTTTGGTGCAAAAAGATTTGATAGAGAAGAAAATAAAAAAACACATTTGCACAGTGTTGCTGGATTATTACACGATAATTTTAGATTTAGTGTTTTAGATTACGGACATATAATGGATTGCACGTATCAACTAGAAAAAGATTTTTCGGCTTATGAAAAAATTTTACGATTAGCTACTTTTAACGTTTTAGCTCATAACCGTGATGATCACAGCAAAAATTTTTCTTTTTTAATGGACGATTCTGGCAAATGGAAGTTTTCACCAGCTTATGATTTAACATTTTCTAATTCTTCAAATGGAATGCATAGCACTTCAATTGCAAATGAATATCAAAACCCAGGCTATAAAAATTTACAAGAATTAGCTACTCATTTTAGTGTAAATAATTATGATGCTATTTTTAATGAAGTACGAGAAAGTATTTCGAATTTTGACAAGCTTGCCAACGAAATTGAACTTAACAAAAACACTAAAAAACTTATTTTAACTAAAATAAGTTAACAAACTAAACCGCTAATCTTAAGAATAGCGGTTTTTTTATTTTTTATCGAAAAAATTCTTCCATAAATCATAGAGTTTTTGATTTTTCTCGTTGTATGTTTTCTTATACTTTAAAACTAAAGTGTTTTTGTCCTGAGTTGGATTTTCGTAATAACTAATCCATTGTTTAAAACTCATATAATTATATTTCTTTAATTCAAGGCTTACTTTCTTTATTGGAATAATTTTATTACCTAACCACTTATATGTAAATTTCTCATTTGGAGTATACCAAGATCCTCCATACTCAAAGTATAATATACTTTTGCTTGTGTCGTAACTTAATTCATCACAGAAAAATTCACCAGATTTTTCAAAATAATTCTCTTTCGAATCATATTTATAAATGGTATGTTGTCTGTTCCCATTCATATTAGGATGTCCAAGAAATAAAATTTCAGCATCTTCATCAGTATTAAAATTTTTAAAACCAAAATATAAAATATCGCTATCAAAAGCATCCGATTTTAGTTTCTGCCATTTTTCATTTTCATATTTATAAAAATAAATATGCTGTTTATCACAAGTACCATATATATTTAAAGCAAAAATATTGTTTTTATTAATAAACTCTCCAATTACTATAACTCTACTAGAATCTGAATCAATAACAGAATCTAAAGGAAAATAAGTTCATCTTTGCCTAAATTTGAAATTTTTGGTTTGTATGAATTCAACAAACTATCAATATTTATCTTCTGATGGAACCTAGTATTTTCAATAAATTGAACCAAATCTGAATTTTCAATAGGTTCATTTGGATTATCATCTTTATTTTGAATTATTTTTGGTGAACAAGCATAAAAAAACAAACTTGATAAAACTAAAATAAAAATAACTATTTTTTTCATTTATTTTAAAACTGATTACTAAAACTGAACACTGAACACTGAACACTGATTACTATACCTATTCCAACTCATATTCCAACCTAACCGTAATTCTTGCGGTTTTGTTTTTGCTAAATGTGTCATTGTTTCCACCATAACTATCTTCTTCAGTAGAACCTTGTCCTGTAATTTGGAAAACTCCCATACTTGCGGTTTTTAGTTTTCCTAAATCGCCATCAGCGGTTTTTACAATTTTTTCTGCACGTTCGTAAGCATCTTTTGAGGCTTTTTCGATAAGTTGATGTTTTAAACTTGGTAAATCTGAGTACGTATATTGAATGGAATTTGAAGACAACTCAATTCCAGAATTAATTAATTCCGATGTTTTACTAGAAACAGCTTCAATTCGTGTCATTAAATCAAGGTTTTTCTTTGCCGAAAATGTAATCGTCTGTGAAGCTTCATAGCCGTCAAAAACTTGTTCGTATTTGGTATTGTATTGGTTTTCGGCATTTTCTATACGTACTTCTCTAAATTTTTTATTGAATTGAACCGCACCAAAAATAAATTCAGCGGATTTAAAACCTTTCCCTAAAAAGAAATTAGACACAATTTTCTGGTCTGCAATCATTTTATTGTAGGCTTCTTTAATATCATAACTTCTTGTAGTAAAACTTCCACTCCACAAAATTTCATCAGACACAAAATCTTTCGTACCCAAACCAATAACGGAAATCGAATCTAAATTTTCGTTTCGTTTTTTAAAAGCGGTGCCTAATATAAATGCTGTTGCAACAATAGCAATTCCAATAATTGCCGAAGATTTCATTTTGTCTGTAATTTCCATAGTATTTTTTTTAAGGTTGATTTGGTTATTTTATTTTAAAACATATATCAAACAATATGCCAAGATTTATCTCTTTTTCTGGAAAAAACTAGTCATTAATGCTGCACATTCCTTTTCTAAAATTCCAGAAATCACTTCTGTTTTTGGATGAATTTGTGTGCCTAATGTTTGATAACCTCTTTTTACATCTGTAGCACCGAATACAATTTTAGAAATCTGACTCCAATATAAGGCACCGGCACACATCTGACAAGGTTCTAAAGTAACATATAGCGTGCATCCTTTTAAATATTTTCCACCTAAAAAATTTGCCGCACTCGTAATGGCTTGCATTTCGGCATGAGCCGTTACGTCGTGTAAAAGTTCTGTTAAATTATGTGTTCTGGCAATTATTGTATTGTTAACCACAATAACAGCGCCCACAGGAATTTCGTCTTTTTCAAAAGCAATTTCAGCTTCCTGAAGCGCTTTTTTCATAAAATATTCGTCGGTAAAAATAGTTTCCAAGTTTCTTACAATTATATATTAATCAAATTTACAAACATTATTGTATTTTTGCAGTACAAATGAAAAATTTACTTTCACATATTACGACACCAAACGATTTGAGGAAACTTTCTGAAAATCAATTACCACAAGTAGCCACAGAGCTTAGAGAGTTTATAATTGATATAGTCTCCCAGAAAGAAGGTCATTTAGGCGCGAGTTTAGGCGTCATAGAATTAACCGTAGCCTTACATTATGTTTTTAACACACCTAACGATTTATTAGTTTGGGATGTTGGACATCAAGCGTACGGACATAAAATTTTAACGGAAAGACGCGAAATTTTTCATAAATATAGAGAAATTGATGGTATTTCTGGTTTTCCAAAAAGAAGTGAAAGTAATTATGACACGTTTGGAGTAGGACACTCCTCTACTTCTATTTCTGCCGCTTTGGGTATGGCTATTGGTTCCAAAATTAATGGTGATACCGAAAAACAACATATTGCAGTTATTGGCGATGCTTCCATAGCCAGCGGAATGGCATTTGAAGGATTAAATCATGCTGGAGTTAGCGATGCGAATTTATTAGTCATTTTAAATGACAATGCCATGGGAATTGACCCAAGCGTTGGTGCTTTGAAAGATTACTTAACCGCTGTTAAAGAAGGTAAAAACCCAAAAGATAACAACATTATAAAATCGTTAAATTTTGACTATTCAGGACCTATTGATGGTCATGATATACCAAAATTATTGTCAGAATTAAAACGATTACAAAAAGTTAAAGGTCCAAAATTTTTACATATTATTACCACAAAAGGAAAAGGATTATCGTACGCCGAAGAAAACCAATTGCAATTTCATGCACCTGGAAAATTTGATAAATTAACTGGTAAAATCATAAAATCTGAAAATGAAAATTTAGCGCCAAAATTTCAAGATGTTTTTGGACTAACTTTAGTGGAATTAGCTACAGAAAATAAAAAAATTGTAGGAATTACTCCAGCTATGCCTTCTGGAAGTTCCTTAAAATATATGATGGATGCGTTTCCAGAACGTGCGTTTGATGTAGGAATTGCCGAACAACATGCCGTAACCTTAGCTGCTGGAATGGCAACACAAGGTTTAACGGTATTTTGCAATATTTATTCTACTTTTTTACAACGGGCTTATGACCAGGTAATTCATGATGTAGCGATACAAAATTTACCTGTAATTTTTTGTTTAGACCGAGCTGGATTTGTAGGTGAAGATGGCGCAACACATCATGGATTATTTGATATAGCATATCTAAATTGCATTCCAAATATAATGATTTACGCACCGTTGAATGAAATCGACTTACGCAATATTTTATACACTTCATCGTTAGGATTAAATCATCCGATTGCGATTCGATATCCAAGAGGAAAAGGCGAAATTGTAGCTTGGAAACAACCTTTTTCTAAAATTGAAATAGGAAAAATTGAAACCTTAAAAAAAGGAACTAAAATTGCTGTTTTATCAACAGGAACAATAGGAAATAACGTTTCAAAAGCACTTGCCGTAATTGAAAATTCTGAAGGTTTTTCGCATTTTCATGTAGGTTGGGTGAAGCCTTTAGACGAAGAAAAATTACTTAGCATTTTTAAAGAACATACCATTATTATTACTGTAGAAGAAGGTGTGATTAATGGTGGTTTGGGAAGTAGCATCAATACTTTTGCAGCCAAAAACAATTTTAAAAATAAAATTATAAATTGCGGTGTAGCTGATGCATTTATTGAACATGGCACCGTAAAACAATTATTAGAACAAACTAAATTAGATACAAAAAGTTTAACCCAATTATTTAATGAAATTAATCATGACTAGAAAACTCTTAATTTTTATCGCACTTCTTTTTTTCGCAACCGAATCTTTTTCACAAATTGTTCGAACAGAAAAAATAGATTCTACTTCAAATTGGAAAAAGGAAAATAAAGTAGGATTAGATTTTACACAAATTAGCTTTGTAAATTGGTCCGCAGGTGGAAATAATTCTATTTCTGGTTTGGCAAAAGGAAATTTTATAAGAAATTATACACTTGATAACATGAAATGGAATAATGAACTTGTGGTGCGTTATGGAATTAACAAACAAGAAGCGCAGGATCTTAGGAAAACAGACGATCAAATTAATTTAAACTCCACAATTGGATACAGAAAAGACACCATTAACAACTGGTTTTATGGTGCAAAATTTAGTTTTCTAACCCAGTTTGCTAACGGATATAGTTATCCAAATGTAAGCAAAGCCATCTCAAAACCTTTTGCTCCAGCTTATATTTTCTTAGGAATTGGTGCGGAATACACCCGAAAAGATTTAGGTTTAACAGTATATTTATCTCCAATAACCAACAAAACAACTTTAGTTTTAGATAACCGATTAGCAAACGAAGGCGCATTTGGGGTAGAAAAAGCCATTTATGATGAAACAGGTACTCAAATTCTTAAAAACGGAAAACGTTACAGAACGGAATTAGGTGCTTTACTATCTAGTCAGTACAAGAGAAAAATTATGACAAATATTAATTTAGACACTAGAGCTACTTTATATTCCGATTATTTAAAAGATTTTGGTAATATTGATATTGACTGGCAAATTAGCATTGAAATGATTGTAAATAAATATGTGAAAGTCAATGTTGGAAGTCATCTTATTTATGATAATGACATAAAAAACAAAAGAGAAGTAAATGGTGTTCAAATCACGGAAGGGCCAAGAGTGCAACTAAAACAAATTCTTAGTGTTGGCGTTGAATACAGTTTTTAAAGAAAATGTATGATTCTCGATACAATTTTTGATTCTCTTATTTTTTAATAATAAGAGAATCAAAAATCACTCGAACTGACGAAATCTAAAACTTCAAACTCACCACAAACCCTTCATAAGTGCGGACATTAAAAACCGTCCCGTCTTCAAAAATTAGATATTGCCCTTTAATACCTACTACTTTTCCAGAAAAATTTGGGGTTTTATCCAAATTCAAACTGGTTACTTTTAACGGATAGGTTTTTACTGGAAAATCCATTTGATATAAATTATCTTCTTCAATAAAATAGGGCTTCGTTTCCTCTGGTAACCATTGTTTTAACTTGCTTTTTTCTTCAAATAAATTGGTAATTGGCACTTCATTTTTTAACATTTTTTGCCAATTGGTTTTGTCTGCAAAATGATTTTTTAATGCCACTTCAGCAATTCCTGCTAAATATCTGTTAGGCGTTTCTAAAACAGGAATCGCCTGAACCGCGCCTTGGTCTATCCATCGAGTAGGCACTTGCGTGTTTCGGGTTACCCCTACTTTTACTTCACTCGATAATGCTAGATATACAATATGAGGTTGCAATTGCACCCGTTTTTCATAGGCTAAATCTCTATCTTCAATATCTAAATGCGCCGTGCTGAGTTCCGGTTTCATAATCCAATCTGCAGCAGCGGGTATTGTAGAAAAACAATCATAACAAAAACCTTGACGCCAAATTTTCTTCGCTTTTTTACAATTTAAACATTGATACCCTATATGCGAAATTTCAATATCTTTATTAATTAACTGATTCATATTGATGAAATTGGAATCAAAAATTAAATAATACTGAATTGGTGCACCTATTTCGGTTTCCATTTTTGTTAATGTTCCTTCAAATATTGACATAAAAATTGCAATTGATGTAAAAATTATTAATTTTGGTAAAGTTATAAAAATACTGATACGCAAATGCCATTAACTATAATAAATTCTATTGCCTCTTGGATTTTAAAACAACGTATTCATCAAATTGAATTGTTTATTAAATATCCTATGGAAGTGCAAGAAGAATTGTTGTTTGGTTTATTAAAATCAGCAGAAAATACCGTTCTTGGAAAAAAATACGACTACAGCACCATCAAAAATTATCAAACTTTTAATAAAAGAATTCCCGTTTCAACTTACGAAGAATTAGAACCTTATATTGAGCAAACCCGCCAAGGCGCACAAAATATATTTTGGAATTCTACAATTAAATATTTTGCAAAATCTAGTGGCACTACTAATGCAAAGAGTAAATTTATACCCGTTAGTGCAGAAGCTTTAGAAAACAATCATTACAAAGCCAGTAAAGATTTGCTTTGTATGTATTTAAATAACAACGAAAATTCGCAATTATTTACAGGGAAAAGTTTACGTTTAGGAGGTAGTAAAGAATTGTATGAAAACAACAATACTTTTTTTGGCGATTTATCTGCAATTTTAATTGACAATATGCCCATGTGGGCGGAATTTAGCTCCACACCCAGCAATAAAACTTCGTTAATGAGTAATTGGGAAACGAAATTACCAGCCATTATTAAGGAAAGTAGTTTGGAAAACGTAACCAGTTTAGCTGGAGTACCCAGCTGGATGATGGTGTTATTAAACAAAACACTTGAAGAAAACAAAAAAACCAATATTTTAGAAATTTGGCCCAATGTGGAAGTCTATTTTCATGGTGGGGTAAGTTTTGAACCTTATAAAGAACAATATAAAAACTTGTTTCCGAAAGACGATTTTAAATATTACGAAATATATAATGCTTCCGAGGGGTTTTTTGCTTTGCAAGACCGAAATAATTCTAACGAATTACTTTTAATGTTAGATTATGGGATTTTTTACGAATTTATTCCGATGGATACGTTTGGAAAAGACAACCAAAAAGTAATTCCATTGAGTGACGTTCAAATAAATAAAAATTACGCATTAGTTATTACATCCAATTCTGGTTTGTGGCGTTATTTAATTGGCGATACGATACGATTTACTTCTATAAATCCGTTCAGAATAAAAGTTACAGGCAGAACCAAGCATCATATTAACGTGTTTGGCGAAGAATTAATGGTAGAAAACACCGATACGGCTTTAGCAAAAACATGTAAAACCTTACAGTGCGAAATTGTTGACTATACCGTGGCACCTATTTTTATGAAAGGAAAAGAAAAAGGGGGGCATGAATGGCTAATTGAATTTAAAAAACATCCTACAAGTACCGCTGCATTTTCGGAACTTTTAGATAAAAATTTGCAACAAGTAAATTCCGACTACGAAGCCAAACGATTTAACAACATGACGTTAAACCCACTTGTATTAAACGTGGCTAGAGAAAATTTATTTTACGATTGGCTGAAAAAGAAAGACAAACTTGGCGGACAACACAAAATTCCAAGACTATCTAATTTAAGAGATTATTTAGAAGAATTAAAAGAGATGTAATTGTTTTTCATAACAAAATACACTATCCCAAAAACATAAAAGAGGTATTTATTTTTACTATCCTGCAAGGTCTTTTTCTGACCTTGAAAGATAGTAAAATAGACCTACAAGGTTTTGGAAACCTTGCAGAAGGAAAAGAGTGAGTGCGAAAAATAGAAGTTATGTCGTTCCGAACTCGTTTCGGAATCTAAAATGTGTGGTTCATCAACAAATTGTAGAAGCTGAAATAAATTCAGCTTGACAAGTAGTAGACTTATAGGACACGCACTTTATTTTTACTTAGCTTTATTTTACGAAGCAATTTCCAATCGTTGTAATAAATTTTTGCTTAATGTATTTTCAGCATACGTTTTAGTAACTTGTAATTGTTTGTCTTCCGAGCTTGGTAATTCGTACATCGCATCGGTTAAAATGGCTTCACATAAACTACGTAATCCACGAGCACCTAATTTATATTCCAACGCTTTTTCCACAATAAAATCTAAAGCATCATCATCAATGGTAAAGGCAACTTCATCCATTTCAAATAATTTTTGGTATTGTTTTACTAAGGCATTTTTAGGTTCTGTTAAAATCGCACGTAATGTTTTTGCATCCAACGGATCCATGTGTGATAAAACAGGCATACGACCAATAATTTCTGGTATTAAACCAAATTCTTTTACATCACGTGGAATAATATATTGCATTAAATTGTCGCCATCTACTTTATCTAAATCTTTAGACGCACTAAATCCCATCGCTTGTCGGTTCAAACGTTTTGAAATGATACGTTCGATACCATCAAAAGCACCACCAGCAATAAATAATATGTTTTGCGTATTTACCTCAACAAACTTTTGATCGGGATGTTTTCTTCCACCTTTTGGTGGCACATTTACTATAGAACCTTCCAGTAATTTTAATAAAGCTTGTTGCACACCTTCTCCAGAAACATCACGAGTGATTGAAGGATTATCGCTTTTACGAGCAATTTTATCAATTTCATCAATAAAAACAATACCTCTTTCGGCTTTAGCCACATCGTAATCAGCAGCTTGAAGCAAACGTGTTAAAATACTTTCTACGTCTTCACCTACATATCCTGCTTCGGTTAAAATAGTGGCATCTACTATCGCTAAAGGTACATTCAACATTTTTGCAATGGTTTTTGCTACCAATGTTTTTCCTGTTCCGGTTTGCCCTACAATTAAAATATTACTCTTTTCAATTTCAATATCGTCGTCTGAAATTTTTTGTGACAATCTTTTGTAGTGATTATAAACGGCTACGCTTAATACTTTTTTGGTTTGATCTTGACCAATTACATAGTCGTTTAAAAAGGCATTTATTTCTTTTGGTTTACGCAATACTAAATCGCCAATAGCTTCTGAGTCTAATGTTCCTTTCAGCTCTTCTACTACTATTCCGTGTGCTTGCTCAATACACTTTTCGCAAATATGCGAATCAATACCTGCAATTAATAAACTTGTTTCTGGCTTTTTTCTACCACAAAACGAACATTCTAATACTTCTTTTGCCATTTTTTTTAGTCTAAAGTCGTAAAGTCTAAAGTCGTAAAGTCGTAGCAGTGCTTTTGACATTATGACCTTTGACTTTCGACCAAATTTATCTTCTCAATACTTCATCAATCATTCCGTATTCTTTTGCTTCATCGGCAATCATCCAATAGTCGCGTTCGCTATCTAAAAATACTTTTTCAATAGGTTGTTTTGAATGTGATGAGATAATTTGATATAGCTCGTCTTTCAATTTCAACATTTCTCTTAAGTTAATTTCCATATCGGTAGCTACTCCCGACGCACCTCCAGAAGGTTGGTGAATCATCACACGTGAATGTGGTAATGCCGAACGTTTTCCTTCTGCACCTGCACACAATAAAACCGCTCCCATAGAAGCCGCCATTCCTGTACAAATAGTCGCTACATCTGGTTTAATGTATTGCATAGTATCATAAATACCTAATCCTGCATAGACACTTCCACCTGGTGAATTGATATAAATTTGAATGTCTTTAGAAGCATCTACGCTTTCTAAAAACAATAATTGTGCTTGTATAATATTTGCCATATAATCGTCAACACCGGTTCCCATAAAGATGATTCTATCCATCATTAAACGAGAAAACACGTCTAATTGTGAAATGTTTAATTGACGTTCTTCAATAATATATGGTGTTAAACTGCCTACTAATTTATCGTAATATAAGCTGTTTACACCGTGTTTTTTTGTGGCAAATTTTTTAAATTCTTTTCCGTAGTTCATTTTAAATTGTATTTAAAAGGTTATGTAAATTGTAAACACATAGAAACATAGTTTTTAAAATTCTGTAAATAATAATTTAGAAAATTAATTGTTAATGATTTCTATTTGAAGCCAGCGACTTAATTAAATATTATTTTCTATGTGTCTATATGTTTTAAAAAAATTATTTATCTAATAAAAAACGTCAAACCAAAATGATTTGACGTTCAAATATACTAATTTTTGTGAATATTATATTTCACCATACGAAGCTTTAACAAAATCTTGGTAGTTTACTTCTTTTTCAGTAGCTTTTACACTTGTTTTGTATAAGTCGATCATTTTTAAACTCAAAACTTGGTCAGAAATACGTTTGATTTCTTCTTGATTTGACATGACTCTTGAAACAATTCCGTCTACTTCTGCATCTGTTGCATTGGCTTGACCAAATTGCGCCATTTGTTGTCTGATTAATCCTGAAGTAAAATCTTTTAATTCATCAAATCTTACTTGTAAATTGTTATCAATAAAGATTTTAGATTCAATTAATTGGTAACGCAATCCTCTTTCTGATTTTATAAATTCAGCTTCGGCTTGTTCAGGAGTTAAAGGTGTTTCGCCAATAGTTTGAATCCATTTTTTTAAGAAAGTTTCTGGTAAATCAAATTGAGTAGTTTCTAATAACGCTTCTGTTACATCATTTAAAAACTGTTGATCCGCTTGTTGCACGAATTGTTGTTCTGCATCTTCTTTAATTCTTGCTTTTAATCCCTCTAAAGTAGTTACTTCTTCGTTTGGAAATAATTTCGCAAATAATTCGTCATTAATTTCCGCTTTTTCAATAGATTGAATGGCGTCAATAGTAAAATTAACTTCGATATCTAAACCGTGAACGTCATCGTGAGCCACTTTTAAATAATCCATTAATTTATGGTCGTCATTAAACAAACCTTTTGTTTTTAACGTTACAACATCGCCCACTTTTTTTCCAATAAATTGTTTACCCGTTTTAGCATCTGCAAAAACATCTAAACTAATTAAAGCTTGGTTGCTGATATTTTTTTCTTCGTTTGAAAACGTACCGTTTATTTCAAAACCTTTTTTAACTTCCGTTTCCGTTAAAATTTTACCGTATTGCTTTTGAATTCTTTCAACTTGCTCGTTTAATAAGGTTTCGTCTGCAATAATTTTATATTTCGTTACGCCTGAAGCTCTTGCTAAATCTACAGAGAATTCTGGTGCTATTCCTAATTCGTATTCAAAAACCAATTCGTCTGCATTCCAATCGAAGTTTTCGTTGGTACGAGGTAACGCATTACCTAACAAATCTAATTTTTCTTTTGCGATATAATCTTTTAAACCTTTATTAACCAAAGCAGTAACTTCTTCAATAATTGCTGGTTTTTCAAACTGTTTTCTAACTACATCCATTGGTGTTTTACCTTTTCTAAAACCTGGTAAAGTAGCTGTTTTTCTTTTTAATTCTAAAAAGTTTTCAATTTTTTCAGTATATTCATATTTACCAATTGTAATTTTTACAACGGCATTTAGTGCGTCAAGGTGTTCTTTTCTAATATTCATTTTTATTGATTTTTTGAAGTATAAATATGGGTTGCAAAATTATATAATTTTTGCAACCCATACAAGTTTTTAATTTACAGAATTTTACAAATAAACTATTGTTTTTTTTCTGTGAAAATTTTATTTAAAATATATTGACTTACCGATAATAGCACACTAAAAACTAGTGCTTGAAGAAACGTCATTTGAATACCATCAATAAAATAATCGGCGATTTTTACAATACTGGCATTAATAACCAATAAAAACAAACCTAATGACATAATTGTTACAGGAATGGCAAGGATTTTTAATATAGGTTTTAAAAAGGTATTTAAAAATGATAAAGCCACCGCCATAAATATTGCTGCCGAATAGTTGGTGATTTCAATTTTTAAAAAATACGAAATGATAAGTATTAATAGTGTTGAAATAAGTAATTTGATGAGGTAATTTTTCATTTTAATGCAATTAATTTATACATGTTTCCTTGAGGTGTAAATATAAAAAAATAGGCATCAAAATGATGCCTATTTAGAAATTATTTAAAAACTAACTTAGTTCGTTGGTAAAATACTGATACCTGGGAAATAAGTAGGATTGTGTAATGGTAAATTTGATTTGTATTTTGCATTAATTACTTTGATAATTTCATTTGCAATCACTGCATAACCACGTGCATTTGGATGCACACCATCTAAAGAAAACAATATTTGTCCTTCCGTAGCGGAACCACTAAAATAATTTGCTGTATAAATAGAATTTCCTGCAACTTGTAAACCAGAAACTAATTTATTCATGATGGCATTCATATCCGCTACAGCTAAATTTTTAGTAGCTGCAATAGCTACAATTGAAGTATTGTAAGCTGCGGTAGCCGCTGCCACATTAGCTTTTTCAGTTGTAGTTAAAACCCATTTGTTAGCTAATGGTAAAGTTACACCATTAACATTAAAAGGAGCAGTTCCAGCTGTATTAACTTGTCCAATAATTGAACTTGCTGGCAATACAATTAAATCGTTTGATGTCGCATGTCTTGCTTTTCCATATAATGCACCCAATGCAGCCGCATAAGGAGCAAAAGGAGTTGTTGCTGCCGCTGCTGTAATTGTTGAACCTATATCTGTTAATGATTCATCTCTAATTAATACTGGATTTTTGGTTCCTGCAGCAGTATTTAAAGCTGAAATTCTTCCGCCAGAAACTGCAGCTAAAAACTGATATAAACCAATTGCTGTTGCGTTACTAGATGTAGCTTCAGCTGGTAAAGGATTATAAGGGACAGTAGTAAAATACGGAATTGAAGTTACACTTGGAATGGTACATACCAAACCTTTGGATCCGTTTATTGTCAACGTGTTTATAATATTGGTATATACACTAGCAAATACTGTACTATTAGTGATATCATTCATTCCATAAGTAGCTGGATTTAAATTTCCAGTAGCATTATGATCTGCTGCTGGTGTTACGCCATCTGCTTGCGCACCACCTGAGGTAGCATAGGCTAATACATCGTTAGAACCTATCCAGTTAGTAAAAAACGTTGGGTTTTTTGTCATGGCATCACCTAAAACAGTAGCTGTTGGTGTAGTGGCATGTCTAGCAAAATATGGGTTTAAAGCGCCATATCCAGCGAATCCTAAATGAAATGATTTTGCACCTGGTACACCCATATTGTTATATGCTTTAGCTTGAGGTGTTAATGTAATTGTTGATGTTCCAGCAATTGGCTCTGGACGCCCTTGAGCAGCATCAATAACTAATCTTGTAGAACCTGGAACACCAGCAAAACCACCTAAATTAGTTACATCGTCTGCAAAAGAAGGTTGTGTAAAAGCACCTCCACCCACTAAAGCGAATTGTTGTGCTAATAAATTTGGGTAAGAATATGTTTGTCCTACTCTCGAAACGGTTCCGTCCATGTAACCTGCTGTAAGTGAATTACCCACTGCTAGATATCTTGTAAAATCTGCTTCACCAGAGGTATAAGCAGCATTTACTTCATTTTCAAATTCTGGTTCACAACCAGCAAATCCAATTGCTAAAGCTGCTACTAATATAAATTTATTTTTCATTTTTGATAGTTTTTAAAATTAGAAACCGTAAGTTATACCAATACCTGGTGAAAATACGGATGATTTATAAGTACCTCCAAAAGAAGTTGTTCCTGTATTAGTTGTTGGATCATCAAAATAATCGTAAGAATTATTAACTTCATCAAAATGTAAGTATAAGAATGACATGTCAATTCCTAATTTACTGTTTACTTGATACGTAAATCCTCCTGTATAACCTGTAGAATCGTTACGAGGTGTTTCTGGTGCGAAGTATCCTTTTTGAACTGGACTTTCATCAATATAATATCCACCTCTAACCGTTATTTTATCCGTTGCTTTATATTGTGCTCCAAAACGATAAGCACTTACGTCTTTATAATTTCTTGGATTCTCAGAACGTGGTAAACCATTAAAGAAATCAACATCCAAAGATTTATATACACTCCATTTGGTATAGTTGTAGTCAAAAGCAAATAACCATTTTTCCGAAGCTTTGTATGAAATACCTGTGGTAAATTCAGCTGGCAAAGGTAAATCTGCGCTAAAAGTAGTATTAGTAAAAGAAGCCGCTGCAATCGCTGGTACATCTGCAAATTGTGCAGAACCACCTCTTGCTTCCATAATAATTTCAGAACGGTAATCTATACCTAAAGTTACTTGTTTAGATACTTTAAACATCATACCTACATTATATCCAGATGCAGAAATTCCGGTAGCATCTAAAGTAACGTCTGTACCACTTCCATTGCTAGATAAAACTGGATTTGGTGTTAAATTTCTGTTGAAGTTTACACTTCCTTGTACAAAAATGGGTCCTCCACCAATACTAAAAACATCACCAACTTTAAACGAAACTGTTGGTTGAATAAAAATGGCTGCCAATTCAATGTTATTTACCAAATGCGCTCCAGCCCAGTCTTGATCCCAAGCTACAGAAGAACCATAAGGCGTGTACACTGCTAAACCTGCAGAAACCCAATCGTTAATTTTGTAAGTAGCATATAAACTAAATGGTGTTCCCAAATTGTCTGTTGCTGCCGTTTGATTAAATTGACTACTTTGAAATCTTGTTTTTGCTAGTAAAGCACTTCCACCTACTGATAAGTTGAATTTTTTGTCTAAGAAAGACATTCCAGCAGGGTTAAAAAACGCCACCTCTGCACTATTAACAACTGCAACTCCGGTATGTCCCATCGCCAATTGTTTCTGACCTTGAATAGATACTCTATACCCTCCTGCGAACATAGACACCGAAGCCAAGGTTAGTAATGATAAAGAAAATAATTTTCTCATAATTAAAATTTAGTTAGTATTAGTTTAAAATTTATTCAAAATTAACATTATTTATGAAATTGACAATTTTTTTAACGAAAATATTATGTATGCATATAATTTTTTATATAAAATTGTCAATTTCATTATAGAACGCAGTAGGATTTTCAGCATGTAACCAATGTCCTGCGTTTGGAATTGTGTGTATTTTTGCTAAAGGAAAATGATGCAAAATTGTTTCAAAATCGGAATCTAAAATATAATCCGATTTTCCTCCTCGAAGGAAAAGTACTGTCTTGTTAAACTTATTTTCAAACGGAAGTGCTGTGCCAATTTCAGGAATTTTTTCATTAAAAACAGGCAAATTAAATCGAAAATCTAATTGTTCTGGTGTTTTCCAGTATAGGTTTTTTAACAAGAATTGTTTCGTGCCAAAATCTGAAATATGTTTTGAAACAATTTCGTCAACTTCTGCCCTACTTGGTTTTTTAGAAAAATCAACTGCGTTTAATGATGCTAAAATAGTTTGATGATGCGGCGCGTAATATTTCGGACCAATATCTGCAATTATTAATTTTTCAACTAACTCTGGAAAAAAAGTGGCAAACAACATAGCAATTTTTCCACCCATTGAATGCCCTAGCAAAGTAATATCTTGTAAATTATGAAAATCTACATACGATTTTACATCTTCCACCATAACTTCATAATTAAACTCGTCTGAATGAAAACTTTTGCCATGATTTCGCATGTCTAACAAATGAATTTGAAAACCAAGTTGCGCAAATTGCAAGCCCAACGTTTTCCAGTTATCAGACATTCCTAAAAATCCATGAATAATTAAAAATGGCTTTCCATCGCCTTCTATTTTTGAGTATAACATTTTTATTGGTTAAAAGTTTATTTGGTTAAAAGTTTAAATGGCATAGGAATTAGATAATGTGAGAATGAGATAATAAGAGAATGAGAGAATTATTGCGAACATATAACAACTCACTTTTACTTTGTTACTTTGTTACTCTTCACTTTTTACTTTTTACTTTTTACTTTTTACTTCAACTTATTCAAATACATATTCACCACATTATCTAAGCCAAGATATAAAGATTCCGAAATCAAGGCATGTCCAATGGAAACTTCTAATAAATTTGGAATGTTATCTTTAAAAAATTTAATATTATCTAAACTTAAGTCGTGCCCAGCATTTATTCCTAAACCTAATTCATTTGCTCTTATGGCGGCTTTCACAAATGGTTCAATTGCAGATTGATTTCCTAAACTGTATTGATAGGCAAAACTTTCTGTATATAATTCAATTCTATCTGTACCCGTTTTTTTGGCACCTTCAACCATATTTTCATTCGCATCTACAAAAATAGATGTTCTAATGCCATTGCGTTGGAATTCTTGGATGACTTCTGTAAGATAATCTAGATGTTTTATGGTGTCCCAACCTGCATTTGAGGTAATTGCCCCAATAGCATCCGGAACTAAAGTTACCTGATCGGGTTTGCATTCTAAAACTAAATCAATAAAATTATGTTGCGGATTCCCTTCTATATTATATTCTGTGTACACAACATTTTTTAAATCTCGTGCATCTTGATAAGTAATGTGTCTTTCATCTGGACGTGGGTGAATGGTAATTCCATGGGCGCCAAATTTTTGAATATCTTTTGCCACTTGCAATAAATCAGGAACATTACCACCTCGTGCATTTCTTAAGGTTGCAATTTTATTAATATTAACCGATAACTTTGTCATAATTGAATTAAATTTGTACAAAATTACAAACAAAAATAGACTAATTTGTATTTTTTACTTAATTTGCAATAGTTTTGAAAATAGTCACATGGATAAAATTACAGATTTTATAAACAATCATTATAAAGCCCTACAAGTTAGTGATGCTGTAGCAGATGCCTCAGATTTATTTTTGGATGTAGCGTATTCTCATTTTCCAATTTTAGACCAAGATGTCTTTTTAGGTTCAATTTCTAAAGAAGACACAGCACTTTTTACGGGTACAGATGCTATAAGTGATCATAAATATAATTTGACTCGTTTTTTTGTTCGAAACGATATGAATTGGTTTGATGTTTTAGAAGAATTTTCAAAAAATCATACCAATCTTTTACCCGTATTAGATGACAAAAATAATTATTTAGGTTTTTATGAGCTTGATGATGTGCTTCATTTTTTTAACGAAACTACATTTGTTAAAGAAGACGGAGGCACCATTGTAATTGAAAAAGAAACGGCCGATTTTACGTTTAGCCAAATTTGTCAAATTGTAGAAAGTAATGATGCTAAACTATTAGGTGTTTTTATTTCAAATAAATCGGCAACGAAAACCGAAATAACGTTAAAAATTTCACGAAGTAATTTTAACGAAATCATACAAACATTTAGAAGGTATAATTATACCATTTTATCTGAACACCAAGAAGATGCTTATCTTGCCGATTTAAAAGAACGTTCCGATTATTTAAACAAATATTTAAATATATAAAAATTCACAAATGAAAATAGCAGTATTTGGTCAATATTATCAAAACAATACGCATTCTATAGTAGAAAAAGTAGTGGCGTTTTTAGATCAAAATAATATTGAAATTTGTTTTTATAAAAATTTTTACGACAAATTGGTTGAAAACGAGGTCGCATTATCAAAATACAGCACATTTGACACTCACGAATGTTTGAAAGATACTTTTGATTACTTAATAAGTATTGGTGGAGATGGAACTATTTTACGAGCTGCCACTTTTGTAAGAAACTACAATTTACCAATTATAGGAATTAACGCGGGAAGATTGGGATTTTTAGCAACAATTCAAGAAGAAAATATCGAAAAACTATTAACTCGAGTGGTGGGTAATGATTTTTCTATTTCGAAAAGAACTTTAGTTAGTCTGCATTCCTGTCCTGAAAATGCAGATTTAGAAGATATTAATTTTGCCTTAAACGAAATTACGGTTTCCCGAAAAGATACAACTTCTATGATTACTATAGAAACGTATATTAATAATGAATATCTAAATTCGTATTGGGCAGACGGATTAATTATTTCTACTCCCACAGGATCTACAGGGTATTCGCTTAGTTGTGGCGGACCTGTTATTATGCCCACATCAAATTGTTTTGTAATTACCCCAATTGCACCGCACAATTTAACGGCTAGACCTTTAATTATTCCTGACGATTCTGAATTGACCTTAAAAATAAAAGGTAGAGAAGAACAATATTTGGTATCATTAGATTCCAGAATTACTTCAGTTTCTAACGAAACAACCTTAACCATTAAAAAAACCAATTTTTTCATTTCAATAATCGAATTTCCAGAAGAAGGTTTCTTAAGAACTATTCGTAAAAAACTACTTTGGGGAGAAGATAAAAGGAATTAACACACGAATTTTCATTTTTTTGCGTTAATAAATCAAGTTAATCATCAAAAAAACTTGGTTTAAGATGGTTAGTACCTCAATATTATTATATTTGCAAACTATTTAAAAAATGAAAAGATTTTTATTAAATATTATAGGCGTATTATTCTGCATCACTTCGTTCGGACAAATTCACGAATTAGGTGTTTTTGTAGGTGGTAGTAATTATGTTGGAGACGTAGGAAAATCGCACTATTTGTCGCCAGATGATGTGGCGTTTGGAGTTTTGTATAAGTGGAATAAAAGCACGAGACATTCGTGGCGTTTTTCATACAAAATGGCATCTATTTCAGCAAAAGATATAGAAAGTAATGCCCCAAATAGAAAAAATAGAGGTTTTGAAATAAAAAACAATATCAAAGAATTTTCGGCCGGTTTAGAATTTAATTTTTTAGATTTTGATTTGCATCAGTCCGATTATGTATTTACACCCTATGTGTATTCAGGAATTTCAGCATTTGTTTATGATGAAATTTTTGTAATTGGTACGGAAAGTAAAATAGATTATCAACATTATTCATTAGCGATACCAATGATTGTTGGAATAAAATCTAAACTAACCAATCATTTGGTAATTGGATTAGAATCAGGAGCCAGATATACTTTTACAGATAATTTAGACGGAAGCAATCCGAAAAATAAAAATTTAGAAACATTAAAATTTGGAAATTTAAACAACAAAGATTGGTATATATTTACTGGGTTCACGCTGACTTATACATTTGGAAAAAACCCGTGTTTTTGCGCACATGAATAGAATGGAAAAAGAAATAGATAAAAATAACTTACCAAAACATTTGGCCATCATTATGGATGGCAATGGGCGTTGGGCAAAAAAACAAGGAATGTTACGTGTATTTGGTCATGAAAAAGGAACCAAATCTGTAAAACAAACCGTTGAAAACTGCGCCAAATTAGGTATTGAATTTTTAACACTTTATGCTTTTTCAACTGAAAATTGGAACCGACCAAAAATAGAGGTAGACACGCTAATGAAATTATTAGTTAGTGCCTTAAAAAAAGAATTAAAAACATTACAAAACAATGATATCAAGTTAAATGCGATTGGAAATTTAGGCACTTTACCAACCATAGTAAAAAAAGAATTAGAAGAAGTTATAGAAAAAACAAAAGCAAATAACAGAATGACTTTAACCTTAGCGTTAAGTTATGGTTCAAGAGATGAAATCATAAATGCTGTTAAAATAATTTCCGAAAAAGTTAAAAATAATATAATTTCATTAGATGCTATTGAAGAATCAATTATAAATCAGCATCTTTACACACAGAACATGCCAGATGTTGACTTAGTAATAAGAACAAGTGGCGAACACAGGATAAGTAATTTTCTTTTATGGCAAATTGCGTATGCTGAATTTTATTTTACAGACGTGCTTTGGCCAGACTTCAATGAAGAAGAACTACATAAAGCATTATTAAGTTATCAAAAAAGAGAAAGAAGATTTGGAAAAACTAGCGAACAAATTAGATAAATTGACAATGTTTAAAAACAGAATACTATTTTTATTTACTCTATTAGTAATAGGAAATACAGTAAATGCACAAGAAACAATATTAGAAAAAGGAAAAGAATACACACTTTCTGGAGTAGAAGTAACCGGAAAAGTTTCTTTTAATGAACAAACTGTTATTACATTTACTGGACTTGAAATAGGTAGTAAAATCAGAATTCCAGGAGATGAAATTAGTTTAGCCATTACCAAACTTTGGAAATTAGGTCTTTTTAATGACGTAAACTTTTATGTTAAAAAAATTGAAGGGGAAGCTATTTTTCTTGAACTAGAATTATACGAATTACCTAAACTAAATGATATAAAAATCAAAGGCGTTAAAAAAGGTAAAAGAGAAGATATCGTCAAAGAAACAGAGCTAACTAAGGGTAAAGTTGTAAATGATAACTTAATTACAAATACCAAAAACTACATTGAAAATAAGTATAAAAAAGACGGGTATTATAACACAAAAGTTACAATTAATACACTAGCCGATTCTACAAATACAAAAGTAGATATGGTGGTTTTTATTGATAGAGGAGAGAAAGTTAAAATTAGTACGATTAATTTTGTTGGAAATGAACAATTAGTTGATAAAAAACTTAAAAATTCATTTAAAAACACCAAAGAAAAAAAGGTTTACCGAGTTTTTAAAGCTTCAAAGTTTGTTAAAGACAAATACAAAGAAGATTTAGGAACGTTAGTAACAAAATATAAAGAAAAAGGATATAGAGACGCTAGAGTAGTTAGCGAAAGTGTGATATACAATAAAGAAACCAATAAAATAAAAATTGATGTAAATATTGAAGAAGGAAAAAAATATTACTTTGGAGACATTCGATTTTTAGGAAATACGGTGTATTCAGATCAAGCTTTGAATTCTATCTTAGGTATTAAACGAGGTGAAATTTACAACGGTGTTTTGTTAGAAAAAAGAATCGCTGACAAAACTTCTCCAGACGCTGAAGATGTATCCAATCTATACCAAAATAACGGGTATTTATGGTCAAACATCAATCCTGTTGAAGTTAAAACAGAAAACGATACTATTGATTTTGAAATTAGAATTTCAGAAGGTCCAATTGCCTATTTTAACAATATTACGGTTAAAGGAAACGACAAAACCAACGACAAAGTAATTTACAGAGAATTAAGAACCCGACCGGGAGAAAAATGGAATAAAGATTTAGTTATTCGTTCTGTTCGAGAATTGGGACAATTAGGATTTTTTGATGCAGAAGCCATTCGTCCAGAACCTGTAAATATGGATCCTGCTGCTGGAACAGTAGATTTAGATTGGACCGTTGTGGAAAAAGGTTCAAGTCAAGTAGAATTACAAGGAGGTTACGGTGCTGGGGGATTTATTGGAACTTTAGGATTATCGTTTAACAATTTTTCTTTAAAAAATATTTTTAATAAAAAAGCCTACCAACCTTTACCAATGGGTGATGGTCAAAAAATGTCTTTACGTTTACAGGCAAGTCAAGGTTTTCAAGTATATAGCTTGTCATTTACAGAACCATGGTTGGGCGGAAAAAAACCAATTAGTTTCTTTACATCCATTTCACACAGTAAACAATTTTTATTTGATTTCAGATCTAGAAATGTAACTAGAAATAAAAGTTTTAATATCTCAACATTAACTGTGGGTTACGGAAAAAGATTAAAAGTTCCAGATGATTATTTTAGTATTTCGAACTCTGTATCTTTTTCTTATTACGATTTAAATAATTACAATACAGGATTATTTACGTTTGGAAATGGCGCTTCAAGAAATTTAGCATTTAATACAACATTAACGAGAGATAGCAGGGGTTTAGACCCAATTTTCCCAGATAGAGGTTCAAATTTCTCGGTTTCTGCTAAATTCACACTACCTTATTCGTTATGGAATGGTGTAGATTACGCTAATTTAGAAAACAAAGAAGAGTATAAATTGAAAAACAATACTGTTTTTCCTACAGATGCAAACGGTAACGTATTACCCGTATATGTTAATGCAGCAGGCGGTAACACTTTTAATTATACTGAAGCTGTCGCAGATCAAAGTTTAGTAGATCAGGAACGTTTTAAATATTTAGAATTTTACAAAGTGAAATTTAGTGGCGATTGGTATACAAAAATATATAAAAAATTCGTTTTACGTACAAGAGCCGAATTTGGTTTCTTAGGTGCATATAATTCAGACAGAGGTATTGTTCCTTTTGAAAGATTTTTTTTAGGTGGCGATGGATTAGCAAATTTTGCTTTAGACGGTAGAGAGGTAATTCAATTACGTGGATATCCAAACAATTCACTATCTTCGCAAAATGGTGGAACGGTATATAATAAATATTCTATGGAATTAAGATACCCAATTACTATGAAACAATCAGCTAAAATTTATGCTATGAGTTTTTTAGAAGCGGGTGCTGCATTTGATAATTTTAAAACGTTTGACCCATTTAAAGTACAACGTGCTGCCGGTGTAGGATTAAGAGTATTTATGCCAGCTTTTGGATTATTAGGTATTGATTTTGCTCACGGATTTGATCCAATTCCTGGTGATACTATAAAAAGTGGTTGGCAAACCCACTTTATTATTGGACAACAATTTTAAATTTTGGCACGATAGTTGAATTTAACATTTACATTTATGAAAAAATATTTTGTTTTACTTTTTAGTTTTGTTTTATTTGCAGTACAAGGGCAAAAAACAACAAAAATCGGTTATATAGATATGGATTATATTTTGGAAAAAGTTCCAGAATATGCCGAAGCTAAAAATCAGTTAGAACAAAAATCAGCTGCTTGGAAACAAGAAATTGAAACCAAGAAAAATGAAATAAAAAAATTAAAAGATGCTTTAACTTCTGAAAAAGTGCTTTTAACAAAAGAATTAATAAACGATAAAGAAGAAGAGATAAACGTTCTTGAAAAAGAAATGCTGGATTATCAACAAAAACGATTTGGGCCACAAGGCGACTTAATGATTCAAAAATCAGCGTTAGTAAAACCTATACAAGACCAAGTTTTTAATGTAGTACAAGATATAGCTGCAGCTAGAAATTATGATTTCGTATTTGATAAATCTTCAGATTTAACTATGCTTTTCGCGGCAGAACGTTTTGATATAAGCGATTTTGTTTTAAAAGCCTTAGAAAGAGCCGGTAAAAAAGTTGAATTAACTAAAAAACAACAAAAAATTCAAGACGCTAAAGATGTAAGAGAATTTGACACAACTGAAAATCCTGAAATACTAGAAAAAGAAAAAGCTGTACAAGCTACAAAAGACGATAGAGAAAAAAAATTACAAGAGCGTAAAGATGCTGCCGCCGCAAAGAAAAAAGAAGCTGATGACAAAAGAGCAGCACTTTTAAAGGAAAGAGCAGATGCCCGTCAGAAATTATTAGATGACCAAAAAGCAAAAAGAGATGCTTTGTTAAATAAGAAAAAAGAAAATAAATAAACACAAATAACTAAATCAAAAATTAAATAACCCTTATTAAATTAAATTAAAATGAAACAATTTAAAACTCTAATTATTGCAATAGTACTATTTTTTGGCGCGCAAGTTGCAACAGCTCAAACCAAAGTTGGTCATATTGACGTAAGTGCATTAATGACGACTATGCCAGCTATGAAAGTAGCAGAAGCTCAATTAACAAAATTGAGAGAAGGATATGATAATGAATACAAAAAATTAGTAGCAGAATACCAAACCAAAGCAGCTCAATACCAAAAAGATGCAGAAACTGCTGGAGATTTATTAAATCAAACGCGTTCTCAAGAAATGCAAGATATGGGAACAAGAATTCAAAAATATCAAGATGATGCTTCAAAATCATTACAAGATAAACAAATTGAATTACAAAAACCAATCACAGAAAAAGCGTTAGCTGCTATCCAAAAAGTAGCTCGTGCTAAAGGCGTTCAATACGTATTAGACTCAACTCTAGGAAGTGGTGTTTTATTAGCTGACGGAATGGATTTATTAGCTGATGTTAAAAAAGAATTAGGTTTTTAATAAAACTTAAAAAAAATACTACAACTGCTCCATCTTATTTTTAGATTGAGCAGTTTTTTTTTACATTTGTTTTATGAGTAATAAAAATCCAATAGGGCTTTTCGATTCTGGTGTAGGAGGCACATCCATTTGGAAAGAAGTACACGCGCTTTTACCAAATGAAAGTACAATTTATTTGGCAGATAGTAAAAACGCACCTTATGGTCAAAAAAGTCAGGAAGAAATAATTGAGTTAAGTGTAAAAAATACCGAGTTATTACTTAATAATAATTGTAAAATTATAATTGTAGCTTGTAATACAGCAACAACAAATGCTATTAAAGTATTAAGGGCTACTTATGACATACCGTTTATTGGAATTGAACCCGCTATTAAGCCTGCCGCATTACATACAAAAACTCAAAAAATTGGGATTTTGGCCACACAAGGCACATTAAATAGCGCCCTTTTTCATCAAACTGTTGCTTTGTATTCGGATGTGAAAGTAGTGGAGCAAATTGGTTACGAATTGGTTCAACTTATAGAAAGTGGTGCAATGCATTCTGAAAAAATGACACAACTTTTAAAAGATTACTTACTGCCTATGGTTGCTGAAGGTATTGATTATCTGGTTTTGGGCTGCACACACTATCCGTACTTGATTCCACAAATTAAAAAAATAATTCCTAACCACATTAAAATTATTGATTCTGGTGAAGCGGTTGCCAAACAAACCAAACATATTTTAGAAGTAAACAACTTATATAACACTTCAAATGAAGTGTTTCACTCCTTCTTTATTAATAATCCAAAAGAAGTCATGCAAGAATTAGTTGGCACTGCATTTAAAGTGGATTATATGGTTTTTTAGTCTTCTTTAAACCAACTGGAATACATTACGTAATTATTAGAAATTCGATCAATTTCTCCTGCAAAATCACTTGTATTTAATGCTTTTACTTTTTTTGCTGGAATGCCTGCATAAATAAAACCACTTTCAATGTGCGTATTTTGAGTTACAACACTCCCCGCTCCTATTATTGAATTACTATCAACCACACAACCATCCATAATGATGGCACCCATTCCCACTAAAACATTATCATGAATAGTACATCCATGAACAATGGCATTATGTCCAATAGAAACATTATTACCTATAATTGTTGGGTGTTTTAAATAAGTACAATGGATAACTGCTCCGTCTTGGATGTTTACTTTATTTCCTATTGAAATAAAATTAACATCTCCTCTTATTACAGCATTAAACCAAACGCTACACTTTTCTCCAAAAGAAACATCGCCTACAATGGTGGCATTTTCTGCAATATAACAATCAGCCGGAATAGCAGGTTTTTTACCTCTAACTTCTTTAATAATCATACAAAAATATTTAAAAAAAAAATCCCGAAAAGTCGGGATTAATTATATTAGTTTGAAACGGCTGGGCAGTTACAGTCGTATGCTTTTGGTTTGCAGAATAAATTTAATCCAACTGTTAATTGATGATATCCTGCATTATCAAATTTAACATCACCAATCACCTGGTTATAAGAATAACCAAACATAAACTGCTTAAAGTTAACCCCTACAAAAGGTGTTATGTATTGTAATTTTTGAGTATTTACTACGCCTCTTTCTTTTGTATATTGTGTTCCTTCAAAACTAGTTCTATAAGAAAGTCCTCCCCAAATATTACCGAAGTCCATTGCTTTATATACTTTTGCATTTAAATCAATGGCTTTTTCTCCTGTTTGTTCTGTAACTTGAAACATAAATGATGGTTCTACAGAAATATTATCAGTATCTCCAAAATTTGCACCTGCACTCCATAAGTATTTTCTTAAGTTATCAGATTCAACTCCTGCTAAATATAATTCTCTTCTGTTAGCAATAAAATTTTTCACCGTTACATGTGTGAAAAAATCCATATAGTGATAAGAAGCTCCAATATCAATATTAAAATAAGAATCTTTTTGAGTAATCCCACCATAAATTTGCGGATCAAAAACCTTAAAAGCGGTCTCATCTAATCTGCTTTGAATAAAAGCTGTACTTAATCCGAAAGAAAGCATGTTTAAATCTGCTTTTGTTCGTGAAAATAATAAATGATGGGCATACGTTAATTTTGCTCCTGATTGAGAATGGTATCCATTTCTGTCATTAAAAGCAATCATTCCTACTCCAGATTTACCATCTTCATCTAAAGCGGTATTAAAACTCATTGTTTGTAGAGATGGCGCATCCTGCTGACCAAACCATTGTTGTCTTCCAGTAACCCTTAATTTAGAGCAATTTGAAGCACCAGCCATCGATGGATGTATCAAATAATAATTATCGGTTAAATAATCTGTATAAACAGCAATACCTTCTTGTGAATAGGCTGATTGAAAAAAAATAGTTAGGTTAAGTAGTAATAAATTTCTTAGTTTCATAGTAATCTTGTCTTATCTTTTTAACGAAAAATGGGCTTTAAATAATTTTTGTTGATCTTTTTCTGTATAGTCAATTGTGAACCAATAATCTGTTGACGGTATGTCTTCACCGTTGTATTTACCGTTCCAACCTTCACCTAATGGATCAATTTGTTTCATTAGTTTTCCATATCGGTCAAATATATAAATTTTTGCGTTATGTTTTGCTTCTAATCCAATAATTTTCCACGTATCATTGATTCCATCACCATTTGGTGTAAAATATTTTGGATAATCAATTACTAATACTTCTATAGTTAGGTTCGTACAACCTTCTGTATCTT
>NZ_JBBALQ010000006.1:0-78071 GCF_040402955.1 Flavobacterium sp.
ACCTCAAAATAATTGAAGTCGTTTGTCGGGGTGGCAGGATTCGAACCTGCGGCCTCCTGCTCCCAAAGCAGGCGCGATAACCGGGCTACGCTACACCCCGTAAATGCGAGTGCAAATATAGTCTTTATTTTTAAACCTCAAAATGATTTTCATTTTTTATTGGATAAAAATATTTGTACATTTACATCACTTAATACCTCTACCAATGAAAAATTATTTTTATTTTGCACTGCTTTCTGTAGTTTTAATTTCCTGTAATTCAAAACCAACCAAAGGGGCGATAACACAAATAAACGGTTATTGGGAAATTGAGAAAGTAGTATTCCCAGACGGAAATAAAAAAGAATATCAAGTAAATGAATTTATTGAATATATTTATATGAAAAACACGGCTGGAACCCGCCAAAAAGTAGTACCCCAACTTGATGGTTCTTTTTTAAAAGGTGTATTACAAGATAAAATTAGAGTAGTTGATAGTGCCAATTGTTATTTTTTAAAAACGAATTCTAATTTTACCAAATGGGAAGAAAAAATTATCTCCGTATCAGAAGATATTTTAGTTTTAGAAAATGAAAATAAAATTAAGTATCATTACAAGAAATTTATACCTTACGCTAAAAGAAAATAAATATGAAACGATTTAATGACGATTTTTCTATTGGTGATGTAATGAAAGAGTTTATGAAATCTTCGAAGCTGGAAGCGGGTTTAGATGTTATAAATGTTAAAGAAACTTGGTATAAAATGATGGGTCCGGCATTTAAAAATTATACAGAACATATTGAATTAAAAAGACAAACGTTATATGTGCAATTAAATTCTTCTGTTGTAAAACAAGAATTGGAATACGGAAAATCTAAAATAATCAAAATGTTAAACGAAGAACTTGGAAAAGATTTGATTAAAGAAATTGTATTTAGGTAGAAAAAGGTTAAGGGTTTAAGTTCTTAGGTTTAAGGTTTAAAAAAAAAGGTGATTTGAAATTTCAAATCACCTTTTTTTTATACGAAATACTATTTTTAGAATTGCTCTCTTTCAGCGAAGTGGAAAGCACTTTCGATAGCTGCATTTTCATCTGAATCTGAACCGTGAACGGCATTTTCTCCAATTGAATTAGCATATTTTTTACGGATAGTTCCTTCAGCAGCATCAGCAGGGTTTGTAGCACCTATTAAAGCTCTGAAATCTTCTACTGCGTTGTTTTTTTCTAAAATTGCAGCAACAACAGGTCCGCGAGTCATAAATTCTACTAATTCACCAAAGAAAGGTCTTTCTGAGTGAACCGCATAAAATTTCTGAGCATCTGCTACAGTTAATTGCGTTAATTTCATAGAAACGATTCTGAAACCGCCTTCTGTAATCATGTTTAAAATTCCACCGATGTGTCCGTTTTCAACACCATCTGGTTTAATCATTGTAAATGTTCTATTTGTAGCCATTTTTCTTAAAATTTTTGGCAAAGGTACTATTTAATTCTAAACTGCAAAAGGGTTTTTTGGAAAATCAAATATCATTTATATTGTAACTAAAGTAAAATTTGTATGAAAGGGATTTGAGTGTATGATAATTTGACTTACAAATTCAGCTGAATAAAACGCACTAAAATTAGTTGTTCGTTCTTGTAGATTACCATTTGGAAATAATTGATTTTGTATTTCGGTTATACGTGTTGTTTTTTCAAAATGAACTCGTTTTTCAGCTTTTAACAAACGCTTTTCTAGGTTTTCTAATCCATTTATTTGCTTAGCTTCTTGAGCTTTAACGGCTCTAATAAACGACTTATCAGTTTGTTCTGCGATTTTTAATAATGCAGAAAACTGTTTTCTTAACGTATCTTTTTGTTCAGAAAAATCAATTTTAAAATTCGAAAATTCTTTAGTTTTTTTGTCGACTAATTCTTGTTTGGAAAGAAATAATTCTTCAAACGAAATGCCTAAATTGGCTGTTTTTGATATTTGTTTTTCTGTAGCAATTACAAACGAATTTCGTAATATTAAAACAGGAAATGTAACCTTTTGAGTTTCAAAATTATTTTTTAATTCTAACCAATACGCTATTTCGCCACCACCTCCAATATATGCTAAATTTGGTAATATAACTTCTTGATATAACGGTCTCAAAATAACATTTGGACTAAATTTTTCCGGATAATTTTTTAGCTCTTCTGAAATTTCAGCTTCTGAAAATTCAATTTCTGTATTGTTAACTTTGTAAATATTGTTTTCAAAAATAATTCGTTCACGTAAATTATCTTCAATGTAAAACAAATTGATTTCTCTCGGATTTACTTGAACTGTGTATTCTTTTAATTGTGAAATTGTTTTAGAAACAGCTGCGAAAGAATTTTGATGAAGTAATTCATCTTGAACATATGGTGAGAAAAGTGATTTCAGATTTTTATCATCGCCATCAATAATCACTAAACCTTCCGTTTTAAATAACTCATTGGCTAAATAACGTGTCGCATCTGCTAAATTTGTCTGTTCTAAATAGGTTTTTTTAAACAAGTCTTTTAGATATTCCGCTGTTTCGCCAACTCCAATAGCTTCAGAAAACGTATCAAGAACGTCATTTAAACCATCGGTTGTTAATCTTCCAACAGGTCCGAAACTTTCTTTATCCCATTTGATTTTTTGGTAGTTAAAATGAAAATGATTTATTTCTTCAAAATCGTGATCTTCTGTCGCCATCCAATAAATAGGCACAAAATTATAATCTGAATATTTTTGTTTTAATTGCTTGCATAAATTAATTGTGGAAGCAATTTTATAGATAAAATAAACAGGTCCTGAAAACAAATTTAATTGATGTCCGGTTGTAATGGTAAAGGTTTTCTCCGATCTTAATAATTCAATGTTGGATTGAGTTTCTGGAGATATTGGAAAATTCGAATTCTGATTTTTTAACGCTTCAGCTAAAATTAATCGATTTTCAATGGTATAATTTTTCGCCTTCTCGGTTATTTGAGCACCAAAATTCTCTATCCGGGGAAACCGATGATATAGTGATTGTACTTCTGGTTTTTCATCTAAATAATCTACAATTAGTTTAGAAAAATAACCCGATTTTTGATACGAAATACAATCTGTTGGCATAATTTTTTTTACAAAAATAATCATTTTTCGTCATCTACAATTAATTTTTATCTTTGTAAAAACATTTCACCTTGTCAGACATTCTTTTAATCACGCCACCATTTACCCAATTGAACACGCCTTATCCCGCAACGGCCTATATCAAAGGGTTTCTAAACACGAAAAGTATTTCTGCTTTTCAAATGGATTTGGGTATCGAAGTGATATTAGAATTGTTTTCCAAAAAAGGGTTGAGCTCCTTAATTCCTAAAGGTGAAATAGTACAATTTTCAGAAAATTCGCAACGAATTCACACCCTTTGGGATGATTATGTCATTACAATTGACGCGGTAATTGCTTTTCTTCAAGGAAAAAATCCAACGTTAGCACGACAAATATGTAGTGGGAATTTTTTACCCGAAGCCTCTCGTTTCAATCAGTTAGATGATATGGAATGGGCTTTTGGTTCGATGGGAATGCAAGATAAAGCAAAACATTTGGCCACTTTGTATTTAGAAGACATTTCGGATTTCATTGTGGAATGTGTCGATGAAAATTTCGGATTTAGTCGTTATGCAGAACGATTGGGTAGAAGTGCCAATTCATTCGATGAGTTATATGCCGAATTACAAAAGGAAACCACGCATATAGATAAAATTACGCTTCACATTTTAGAGGAAAGGGTTAAGGAATTTCAACCGAAGTTGGTGTTAATTTCTGTGCCTTTTCCAGGAAATTTATATAGCGCTTTTAGATGTGCGCAATACATAAAAGTCTATTATCCTGCCACAAAAATTGCTATGGGAGGTGGTTTTCCAAATACAGAATTAAGAAGTTTAAAAGACAAAAGAGTCTTTGAGTTTTTCGATTTTATTACGCTTGATGATGGCGAATTGCCAGTAGAGCTTTTATATAATTATTGTCATTCTGAACTTGTTTCAGAACCCGAATTTAAACGTACTTTTTTGTTAGAAAATAATGAAGTCGTATATAAAAATAACACTACAAAATCAGATTATAAACACGCTGAAGTGGGTACGCCCGATTATTCTGATTTACATTTAGATAGTTACATTTCTGTAATTGAAATTGCAAATCCTATGCATAGTTTATGGAGTGATGGCCGTTGGAATAAACTTACGATGGCGCACGGCTGTTATTGGGGCAAATGTACGTTTTGTGATGTCTCGTTAGATTATATAAAAATTTATGAACCTATTGCAGCAAAAATTCTTGTGGATAGGATGGAAGAAATGATTCTTCAAACTCGCGAAACAGGTTTTCATTTTGTAGATGAAGCCGCACCGCCAGCATTAATGCGTGAAGTGGCTTTGGAAATTCTTAAACGGAAATTAGTTGTTTCGTGGTGGACAAACATTCGCTTTGAGAAAAGTTTTACGAAAGATTTGTGCATTTTATTAAAAGCTTCAGGTTGTATTGCGGTTTCTGGTGGATTAGAAGTAGCTTCAGATAGATTATTAGAACTTATTAAAAAAGGAGTAACGGTTGAACAAGTAGCAAAAGTCACGAATTATTTTACCGAAGCTGGAATTATGGTTCACGCGTATTTAATGTACGGTTATCCCACACAAACTATTCAAGAAACTATAGATAGTTTAGAAATGGTGCGACAATTGTTTCAAATAGGAAGTATACAATCTGGATTTTGGCATCAATTTGCTATGACGGCACATTCGCCTGTAGGATTACATCCTGATGAATTTGGTGTAATTCCGCAACAAAATGAAATTACTTTTGCAAATAACGACATTCAGTTTATTGACAAAACAGGTATCAATCACGATAAGTTTAGTTTTGGATTAAAAAAATCGCTGTTTAATTATATGCACGGTATTTGTTTCGATTATGATTTGCAAGATTGGTTTGAATTTAAAATTCCAAAAACAAAAATTGCTCCAGATTTTATAGAAAATGCACTTAATAATTCAGTAGATTTTTCATTAAAACCTACTGCAAAATTAATTTGGATAGGTAATTTACCAATTGTAGATTATTTTACCAAATCCAAAAAAGGCGCTACCTGGGCAATGGCGAAAATGACGTTTTATTTTAAAACAGATACTATTGAAATTTCTTTGGAAAAAACCCAAGCAGATTGGCTACTAAAAACCTTAAAATCAGTTGCAAATCAACCCGTTTTACTAAAAGATATTAAAATGGACTTCGAATCTCAGTTTGAAGATTTTGAACTATTTTGGTTTTCAAAACCAATGAATTCATTGCGAAATTCTGGTTTGTTAGTAATTTAAAATAGGTTTTATTTAGAGTTTTTTTAGACCTGACAGGTTTTATAAACCTGTCAGGTCTAGAGAATACTTACACTGGCACATTCACAAATTCCATTCTTACTAAACCGTCATCGTCAATTTTTGTAAGTTTAATTTCGTGTAAGGTATTTGCTAATTCTGGGTTCCAAGGCGTTTTTACTTTTACGTAGTTTTCTGTAAAACCCGTAATATATCCTTCTTTATTTTCGTTTTCAAATAGTACAGTGCGCGTTGTTCCAATTTGACTTTCATAATACGCTCTGCGTTTTTTCACAGAAAGGCCGCGTAACATTTTACTACGTTTACTTCTTATGTTAGCGGGTACAACACCTGGCATATCTGCGGCTTCCGTATTGTCGCGCTCACTGTATGTAAACACGTGTAGATATGAAATGTTCATTTCATTTAAATAATTGTAGGTTTCTAAAAAGTGTTCGTCGGTTTCGCCTGGAAATCCAACAATTACATCCACACCAATACACGCGTGTGGCATTACTTCTTTAATCTTATTTACGCGTTCCGTATAAATTTCACGTTGGTAACGACGCTTCATTTTTCCTAAAATTTCATTACTACCACTTTGTAATGGAATATGAAAATGCGGTACAAACGTTCGGCTTTTACTTACAAATTCAATCGTTTCGTTTTTTAATAAATTAGGCTCAATGCTTGAAATTCTTAGTCTTTCAATGCCATCAACTTTGTCTAATTCTTGCACTAATTCTAAAAACGTATGTTCGTGTTTTTTGTTGCCAAATTCACCTTTTCCGTAATCGCCAATGTTTACACCAGTTAATACAATTTCTTTAATGTTTTGTTCCGAAATTTCTTTCGCATTTTTCAATACATTTTCCAAAGCATCACTTCTCGAAATTCCACGTGCTAACGGAATCGTACAATACGTACATTTATAATCGCAACCATCTTGTACTTTTAAGAAAGCACGGGTTCGGTCACCAATGGAATAACTGCCTACATAAAAATAGGCTTCTTCAATTTCGCAACTGTGCACTTCGCCCATATCGTTTTTGGATAGGTCGTTTATGTAATCGGTGATTTTAAATTTTTCTGTCGCACCCAAAACCAAATCAACACCATCAACTGCGGCTAATTCTTCGGGTTTCAGTTGCGCATAACAGCCTACGGCGGCAACAAAAGCTTTGTCGTTTAGTTTCATCGCTTTTTTTACCACTTGTTTAAACTGCTTATCGGCATTTTCTGTTACCGAACACGTGTTAATTACGTAAATATCGGCTACTTCTTCAAAATCCACTCTGTCAAAACCTTCATCTGTAAAGTTTCTGGCAATAGTAGAAGTTTCCGAAAAATTCAGTTTACAACCTAGTGTATAAAACGCTACTTTTTTTCTATCAGACATACTTGTTTTCTTTGGGCGTGCCCTTTCAGGTCGTGCTATCCGTTGCAATCTTTTTTTGTGGCTTGAAAAAAAGCCACAAAAAAAGGATTTCCACTTCTATCACTCACGCAAATCGGGTACAAAATTACGTAGATTTTTCTTAAGTTATAAATCTTTTAGTATCAGATTTTTAGCGAAAGCGGTTTCAAAATAAAAAATAATGGTATTTTGTTTGCAGTATTGGGTAATAGTATTATATTTGCACCCTGAAATAAAAACATAATTAACAAAAGGTTATAAGGCGTTTACACCTTTTTATAGTAAAAAGCCGCGAAACAAATTATAATCATACATTTAAAGATTTACAAAATGAGAAAAGGAATTCACCCGGAAAACTACAGATTAGTCGCTTTCAAAGACATGTCTAACGATGATGTATTCATCACAAAATCAACTGTTGAAACTAAAGAAACTATCACGCACGAAGGTGTTGAGTATCCAGTTTTCAAAATGGAGATTTCTAGAACGTCTCACCCTTTTTACACAGGTAAATCTAAACTTATTGATACTGCAGGTCGTATCGATAAATTCAAAACGAAATACGCTAAATTCTCTAAAGAATAGTAGAATTTATTTAAATAATAACAAACCTCGAAAGTATTCGGGGTTTTTTTATTTTTATAAGTCAAATTTCTTTGTAAATTTGAATCGTTAAGTTTCTATTAAACCTTTTAAACTTTTTCAATGAACTATATTCTTTTTGATGGACCTCATCGTAATGCTTTGTTGCCATTTACCTTCACAAGACCCGTTGCAGATATTCGTGTTGGGATTTTAACCATTCGTGAAAAATGGGAAAAACAGTTGGGTTCTACCACAACATCTATTACAGAAGACTATTTGTCTGAAAAATGGCCTATGGTAGAAATGGAAAATAACGTAATGATTAATGCTTCGTATTTACCAAATGATATTTTGGTAGCTATGATTAAAAATTTAGAACATAATCAAGCGATTTTTCAAGAGGAAGAAGTAGTGGCTTTTTATGCTAAAGAAGGAGAAGAAGTCGATTTTGATTCTTTCGAAGTACTTGAATTTTCGAATGACTGCATTAAAATTGAAAACACTTGGGATATTTTTCAAAAAAATGAGGTAGCCATTCGTGAAGATTTCGAATTGTTGACTGAAGATCGATTTTCACAACCGATACCTAAATCGGTAAACGTAATTGCGCCAGAAAATATTTTCATAGAAGAAGGCGCTAAATTAGAATTTGTAACCTTAAACGCATCAACAGGTCCTATTTATATTGGTAAAAACGCAGAAATAATGGAAGGTTCTGTTATTCGAGGTCCTTTTGCCTTGTGTGAATCGGGTAGAGTGAAATTAGCTACAAAAGTTTATGGTGCTACAACAGTTGGACCTCATTCTGTAATTGGTGGTGAAGTGAATAATTCAGTTTTATTTGGCTATTCTAATAAAGGACACGATGGATTTTTAGGAAATGCGGTTTTAGGAGAATGGTGTAATATTGGTGCGGATACTAACAATAGTAACTTAAAAAACAATTACGAAGAAGTAAAATTGTGGAGCTACGAAACAGAAAATTTTGCTAAAACAGGTTTGCAATTTTGCGGATTAATGATGGGCGACCACAGTAAATGCGGTATTAATACTATGTTTAATACAGGTACAGTAGTTGGCGTAAGTACTAATATTTTTGGAGCAGGATTTCCAAGAAATTTTGTACCAAGTTTTAGTTGGGGTGGCGCAAGTGGTTTTTCAACTTATCTGACCAAAAAAGCGTTTGAAACTGCTAAAATTGTAATGGCAAGAAGAAATGTTGAGTTTTCAGAGGAAGATGCTAAAATTCTAGAGCATGTTTTTGAAGAAACTAAAAAATACAGAAAAGAATAAAAAAAAGCGGTTTCAATATTGAAACCGCTTTTTTTTATAATTGTTTTTATAAATCAAATCCCATATTTACGCCTAATTTATCGGCAATAATTCGAGCAATTTTACTTCTTAATTCTGGAATTTTCACACTATTAGTCACTTCACTGGTAAACGCGTACATTAATAATGCTTTGGCTTCTTTTTTACCAATTCCACGTTGTTGCATATAAAACATCGCACTTTCATCTAACTGTCCAATAGTACAACCGTGTGAACATTTTACATCATCTGCAAAAATTTCCAATTGAGGTTTCGCGTTAATAGTTGCTTTATCACTTAATAGAATATTATTATTTTGCTGAAAGGCATCTGTTTTTTGGGCTTCTTTTTCTACGAAAATTTTACCATTAAAAACACCAGTGGCATTTCCATCTAAAATGGTTTTATAGTTTTGATGACTTTCACAATTTGGCGTGGCGTGTTGCACTAAAGTATAATGATCAACATGTTGTTTGTCGCCAATAATTGTTATACCTTTTAAAGTAGAATCAATATGTTCGCCTTGATGGTAGAAGTTTAAATTGTTTCTAGTAATATTTCCTCCAAATGTAAATGTGTGCACCGATGCGTGACTATCTTGTTTTTGTGCAATGAAAGTATTGTCTATTAAATTCGCAGTTTGTATATCGTTTTGTATCTTATAATAATCAACAATAGCGCGTTTTTGAGTAAAAATTTCTGTAACCGAATTTGTTAAAACCGGATTGCTATTTAAACTCTGGTGACGTTCTACAATTTGTACATGTGCATTTTCGCCCACAATTATTAAATTTCGTGGTTGCGTCATTAACGCTGTTTCAGAACCTGTTGAAAAATATAAAATTTCAATTGGCTTTTCAACTACTTTGCTCTTTGGAATATTTACATACGCACCTTCTTGAGAAAAAGCTGTGTTTAACGAAGTTAAACTATCATCTTTATTCGCGATTTTGTTGAAATATTGGTCAATATACATTTTGTATTTTGGTTTGTTTAATGCTGAGGACATCAAACAAACATCTAAGCCATCGTGAGTTGTAGATGATAAATGAGAACTAAATATTCCATCAACAAACACCAATTTATAAGTATCCACTTCATTTAAGAAGTATTTTTTTACATCTGCAAATTCTACTGTATTATCTTTTTTCGGAAATACACTAAAATCATTTTTTAATATTGCATTTAACGAAGTATATTTCCATGCTTCTTCTTTTTTGGTTGGAAAACCTTTATTTTCAAAGTTTTTTATAGCTGAAGTTCTAATGTCATGTAACTCGTTATTTACATCAACAATTTTTTCTTCAAACGCCATAAATGACGATAGTATTTTTTCTTTTAATTCCATTTTATTTAGTTGTTTCCTTCGGAGTTTCAGGTTTAAAGTTTCAAGTTATTATAGTCTGAACGTAATTTCCTTTGTACTCTTTGTTTTGATTTTCATGTTATTGGAACTTGTTTCCTTTGAAATCTTTTTTATTTAAATAAGTGATAAAGTTTTTAATTTTCCCACTTAAATTTTCATATTTAATTTTTAATTAAATGAATTTTTCTTCTGAAATATATTCATAATCAAATAGTCTATATATTTGTAAACGCGTTTCACCAGCTGAACCTTTTGCAATTGATAAAAATTGTCTAAATTCTATATTCCCATCTCTTTCAAACCCTTCTGCAATATTGTCCATTACAGAACCCGATGATGCTTTTATTTGTTCTTTAAATCGGAAATCTTGTTTTAAATCAGTTTCTTTTGAAATTAGAAAAATTTCTTTAGTTAATTTTCTGGCTTCTTGCCAAATTTCTAAATCTTCAAACTTTGTAATTGTTGCCATGGCTTATATTAAATTTAATTATTTGCGTGTATTTTTATATTAAGTAAACTTGAAACTTGAAACTTGAAACCTGAAACAAATTTTTATACTACTTCGTTTTTAATCCAATCGTATCCTTTTTCTTCTAATTCTAATGCTAAAGATGCATCGCCAGATTTAACGATTTTTCCATCCATTAAAACGTGTACAAAATCGGGAATAATATAATCTAATAACCGTTGGTAATGTGTAATCACTAAAACTGCATTAGTTTCATTTTTTAGTTTGTTCACACCATTAGCAACAATACGTAAAGCATCAATATCTAAACCAGAATCTGTTTCGTCAAGAATCGCTAATTTTGGTTCTAACATCGCCATTTGAAAAATTTCATTACGTTTTTTCTCACCACCAGAAAATCCTTCATTAAGTGAACGCGATAAGAATTTTCTATCGATTTCTAATAATTCTGATTTTTCACGAATTAATTTCAGCATTTCATTTGCAGGCATATCTTCTAGTCCACGTGCTTTACGCGATTCATTAATAGCTGTTTTCATAAAATTTGTAACTGAAACTCCAGGTATTTCAACTGGATATTGAAAAGACAAGAAAACGCCTTTGTGAGCTCTTTCTTCGGGTGCTAATTCTGAAATGTCTTGACCTTCTAAAATAATTTCGCCAGCAGTTACGTTATAGTTTTCGTTTCCAGCAATTATTGACGAAAGGGTACTTTTTCCAGCACCATTTGGTCCCATAATAGCATGAACTTCTCCGGCTTTTACTTCTAGATTAATTCCTTTTAATATTTCTTTGTCTTCTACTGAAGCGTGTAAGTTTTTAATTTGTAACATTGTATAAATGTGTTTTTATTCTGATTTATATTTGATTATCCTACTGAACCTTCTAAACTTATTTCCAATAATTTTTGAGCTTCCACAGCGAATTCCATTGGTAATTTATTCAAGACTTCTTTACTGAAACCATTTACAATTAAAGCAATTGCTTTTTCAGTTGGAATCCCTCTTTGGTTGCAATAAAAGACTTGGTCTTCACCAATTTTTGATGTGGTGGCTTCGTGTTCTATTTTTGCACTTGTATTTTTACTTTCTATATATGGAAATGTATGGGCACCACAATTGTTACCCATAAGTAAACTATCACATTGCGAGAAGTTTCGGGCATTATCTGCGTTTTTACTTATTTGAACCAATCCACGGTAACTATTTTGTGATTTTCCAGCCGAAATTCCTTTTGAAATAATGGTTGACTTTGTGTTTTTACCTAAATGAATCATTTTTGTTCCGGTATCGGCCTGTTGGAAATTATTTGTAACAGCGATAGAGTAAAACTCACCAATTGAATTATCCCCTTTTAAAATACAAGACGGATATTTCCAAGTTACGGCAGAACCTGTTTCTACTTGTGTCCAAGATATTTTTGCGTTTTTCTCGCATAAACCTCTTTTGGTTACAAAATTGAATACACCACCTTTTCCTTCTTTATTTCCTGGATACCAGTTTTGAACGGTTGAATATTTTATTTCAGCATCGTCTAAAGCAATTAATTCCACAACTGCAGCATGCAATTGATTTTCATCACGACTTGGAGCTGTGCAACCTTCTAAGTAGGATACATAACTACCTTCATCAGCAATTAATAGGGTTCTTTCAAACTGTCCTGTTCCACCCTGATTGATTCTAAAGTAAGTTGACAATTCCATCGGACATTTCACGCCTTTTGGAATATAACAAAAACTTCCATCAGAGAAAACAGCTGAATTTAAAGCGGCATAAAAATTATCTTTTTGCGGCACAATAGTTCCTAAATATTTCTTAACTAATTCTGGATGTTCCTGAATAGCATCGGAAATAGGACAAAAAATAATTCCTTTTTCGCCTAAGGTTTTTTTAAATGTAGTAGCTACTGAAACAGAATCTACTACAATATCCATTGCCACATTATTCATTTTTTTCTGCTCATCAATAGAAATGCCTAACTTTTTATACATTTCTAATAATTCCGCATCTACATCATCTAATGTTTTATTTGGATCCGATTTTTTTGGTGCCGAATAATAGGCAATAGCTTGAAAATCTGGTTTTGTATAGTTAACATTTGCCCATTCTGGTTCTTCCATTTCCTTCCAAGCGGCGAATGCTTCTAAACGCCAATCGGTCATCCATTGTGGTTCGTTTTTCTTTTTAGAAATTGCTCGCACAATATCTTCATTTAAACCAATGGGAAACGTTTCCGATTCTAATTCAGTGTAAAATCCGTATTCGTATTCTTTATTTTCTAATTCGACTTTTAAATCGTCTTCTGTGTATTTACTCATTTTTTTATTGAAATTTTTTAGTCAAAAGTTTAATAATTTGGTTATTATTTTAACTTATAACTTTATTTTAAAGCGAAAAACTTTCCCCGCACCCACATGTTCTTTGTGCATTTGGATTGTTAAAAACAAATCCTTTTCCGTTTAAACCTCCTGAAAACTCTAAAATAGTGCCAGCTAAATACAAAAACGATTTTTTTTCAACAGCAATTTTTACATTACTATCTTCAAAAACTTTATCGTTTTCACCTAATTCCTTATCAAATTTTAATTCATAAGAAAGTCCAGAACAACCACCACTTTTAACACCAACACGGACATAATCCGTAGCAGCATCAAAACCTTCTTCCTGCATCATATTGATAATTTTTTTACTTGCAGATTCAGATACTTTTATCATAACTTAGTTATTAATTATATTTGTTATATATTCCTTATTTTGATTTTGTCTAAATTAACTCTGCAAAGATAAACCATAAAAAACTTTTTACAAGGTTTATAACATTTTTATAACTTATATTTTCATAATTTTAATTTATGCTGATAATATTTTTTAGTAGTCATAAATGTTATAGTTTTTTTTATTGATGTTTGCTTTCGCAAACTTGTTGTATTTTACGATTTCATTTATTGAAAATTTTGTAATTTGGCAAAAAATATAAATTATGAAATTATATCCAATAGAAGCCGGAAATTTTAAGTTAGATGGCGGTGCTATGTTTGGTGTTGTACCAAAGACAATTTGGAATAAAACTAATCCTGCGGATTCAAATAATTTAATAGATATTGCTGCAAGATGTTTGCTTATAGAAGATGGAAATAAACTGATATTAATAGATACCGGAATGGGAAACAAACAATCCGATAAGTTTTTTGGCTATTATTCCCTTTGGGGTGAGGAAAGTTTGGATAAGTCTTTATCGAAACTCGGATTTCATAAAGATGATATTACAGATGTTTTTATGACACATTTACATTTTGATCATTGTGGTGGTTCTGTAAATTGGAATAAGGATAAAACAGGTTATGAAGTAGCATTTAAAAACGCGAATTATTGGACAAATAAAAACCATTGGGAATGGGCAACTCAACCTAATTCTCGTGAAAAAGCTTCTTTTTTAAATGAAAATATTTTGCCTATGCAAGAAAGCGGTCAGTTGAAATTTATTAATCGTACCGAGGGTAATTTTCTAGCTACTTCAGAATTAGATTTTGGCATCTTTTTTGCAGATGGTCATACCGAAAAACAAATGCTTCCACATATTAATTATAAAGGAAAAACCATTGTTTTTTGTGCTGATTTAATAGCTACAGCTGGTCATATTTCTATCCCGTATGTCATGGGATACGATACAAGACCGCTTTTAACTATGGACGAAAAAGCAAAATTCATGAATGCAGCTGCAGAAAATAATTACTACTTATTTTTAGAGCACGATGCCCATAATGAAATAATAACCGTAGAAAAAACAGAAAAAGGAGTACGATTAAAAGACGTTTTTACATGCAACAACATTTTATAATGAATTATTTTTTAGGAATTTTAGCCTTTGCATGTGTAGCAGCATGCCAAAACAAACCTTTGGAAAACAAACCAAAAGTTTCAATTTTAGAAAAAGAAAAAAAAGAGATTTGTAAAACCAGCGGAACATTTTCCGAATTGGTATTAGAACGAAGAATTCATGCAATTGATCCTTTAATAAAGGAGGAAAAAGATGTATACGATGTGGATATTTATTCGCCTAAATCGGCAATTTATTCAAAAGATGGTACTAAATTTTATGTAAATTCATTAGAAGGCTATGCAACAGTTGTGTACGATGCCAACACTTTTATAAAAATAAAAACTATTAAATACCATTTTTCAGAGAAAAATAAGCACTTATTTAAGAACAACGAAAATACAGCGTTTGATTATCAATTTAAACAGAAAAAAGAAAATTTAAATCATTTTTTTGGCAAACCAGTAGAAAGTTGCTTGTCGCATGATGGAAAGTTTTTGTGGGTTACTTTTTATAGACGAGATTTTGATGAAAATGCCGAATCTCCATCAGCAGTTGCAATAATTAATACAGAAACCGACGAAATTGTTAGAGTAATTCCATCTGGACCATTGCCTAAAATGATTGCCTGCTCACCAGATAATAAATTTATTTCGGTTACTCATTGGGGTGACAACACAGTTGGTATAATTGACATTTCGTCTAATAATGTTATGGATTTTAAGTATGTTTCACACATTGAAGTTGATGGACGTTTAACAATGAATTATGCAAACGGACAAAAAGTAAATAGAGATAATGACTGCGGAAATTGTCTTCGTGGCACTGTTTTTTCACCAGATGGAAAGTATATTTTTATAGCAAAAATGGGAGGAAATGGCATTGCAGTTATTGAAACAAAAAACTTTAAATATATAGGAACAATTACTGGTTCCAAAGGAAATTTAAGACATATAATTATTAATCATGATGACTTAATTTTAAGTTCAAACAAACACGGCGTGGTACAAAAAGCAAAACTTTCCGAACTATTAAAACTTCCATTTGAAAATGAAAAAACCCTAGTAAATTATCCAAATTGGCAAACGGTAAATGTTGGGTTTGGCGCAAGAACAATTGAAGCAACTACAGACGGAAAATATATTTTTGCATGTGTAAACAACGAATGTAAAGTAGTAGTAATTGACGCCCAAGAAATGAAAGTAATTGCAAGTAAGGATGTATCTAAATTTCCAGTTGGAATGGCAATTTCGCATGATGGAACACAATTAATTGTAACTTCGCAAGGAAAAGATAGCGTGCTTAAAAGTGGAAATGCTGTATCTATATTTAAAATAAAATATGAATGATTGTAACAATCCATCCAAAAAATAAACTAATTAAAATAAAATGTATAAAAAATGAAAAATTTATTTAAACCTTTATATCTATCACTTGCTTTAGCGCTTGTTTTATCTGGATGTGGTCCAGCCAAAATGGTTTCAACTCCGGTTGAGAATATTGATAAAATGTCTTTAAAAACAACGCCATTAAAAGAAAAAGACTTACAGCGTTGGAGTCATTTAGACATAATAAAAGACACGGTACCAGGTATGAGTGTGGATAAAGCGTATTCAGAAGTATTAAAAGGAAAAAAAGGGACAAAAGTTATCGTTGGAATTGTAGATTCTGGTGTAGATATTAATCACGAAGATTTAAAATCGGTTATTTGGACCAATCCAAAAGAAATTGCTGGAAATACTATTGATGATGATAAAAATGGATATATTGATGATATTCATGGTTGGAATTTTTTAGGCGATGCTGTACATGAACAATTAGAAATGACTCGTATTGTAAAAAGAGGACCTAATACTTCGGAATATGCTAAAGCGAAAACAAAATTAGAAGAGGATATTAAAGGATTGCAACAAGATAAACAGCAATTAGATATGATTTTAAACGCTGAAAAAGCTATTAAATCGCATCTTAAAAAAGACAACTTTACTTTAGAAGAAGTTAAAAAAATTGAAACTAAAGATCAAAGTTTATTGCAAGCTAAAGCCATGTTTTCTCAGTTTTTAACGGGTATGACAAAATCTGAATTTGATAAAGAAATTATTGATTTTAAAGACCATGTTTATGGGCAATTAAATTATAATTTGAATTTAGAATACGATGGTAGAAAAATAGTTGGCGACAATCCAGATGATATCAATGACAGAAAATATGGGAATAATAATGTGGTAGGTCCTGAACCAAAAGAAGCCAAACATGGTACACACGTGGCAGGTATTGTGGCGCAAGTAAGAGGTAATAAAAAAGGTGGCGATGGAGTAGCTGCTTCAGTAGTAGAAATTATGGCTGTTCGAGCAGTACCTGACGGTGATGAATACGATAAAGATATTGCTTTAGGAATTCGCTATGCTGTAGATAATGGAGCAAAAGTTATCAACGGATCTTTTGGAAAATATTTCTCTCAAAACAAAGAATGGGTTATAGATGCTATAAAATATGCGGCTTCTAAAGATGTACTTGTAGTAATTGCTGCAGGAAACGAATCATATGATTTAGATGTAACTAATAAATATCCAAATGACACGTATGATAATTCACCAGAATTTGCTAATAATGTTTTAATTATTGGTGCACTTACTCCGGATTATGGGTCTAAAATGGTAGCTTCTTTTTCAAATTACGGAAAAAACAATGTTGATATTTTCGCACCAGGTGAAAAAATATACGCAACTACTCCTTTAAATACCTACGAATATTTACAAGGTACTTCAATGGCTTCGCCAAATGTAGCCGGTGTTGCCGCATTGATTCGTTCGTATTATCCAAGTTTGTCAGCCGTTCAGGTGAAACAAATTATTATGGAAAGCGGTACATCGTTAAAAAACATGATTTCAATAGGAGAAGAAAAAAAGAAATCAAATTTTTCCGAAATTTCTAAATCAGGAAAAATAGTAAACGCCTATAACGCACTGCTATTAGCTGAAAAAACGGCAAAAAAATAATCAAATAAAAACATATAACAACCACAAAGTGATACGTAGTCGTTTATCTTTGTGGTTATCTCATTTAAGTCAAATAATTATAATGAAAAATACACTTAAACATTTTTTAATTCTTTTAACAGGAATTTCCTTCGCACAAAACAATCCAAATTCAGGATATTGGCAACAACATGTTGATTATAAAATGAATGTGAATATGGATGTGAAAAAATATAAATATAAAGGAACGCAAGAACTAATTTACACAAATAATTCACCTGATACGTTAAAGAAAGTCTTTTTTCATTTGTATTCAAATGCGTTTCAGCCGGGTAGTGCTATGGATATGCGTTTGCAAACCATTACAGATCCAGACAAACGAATGGTTCGTAAATTCACAAAAGACACAAAAGAAATAAAAGAAAGTAGAATTAGTACGTTGAAGCCTAATGAAATTGGGTATTTGTTGGTTTCAAATTGCAAACAAAATGGTGTAGCAGCACAAAGTAGAGTAGTAGGGACTATTTTAGAAGTTACTTTGCCGCAGGCAATTTTACCTAAATCAAATTCAACTTTTTCATTAGATTTTGAAGGACAAGTGCCTTTACAAATTCGTCGTTCTGGTAGAAATTCAGAAGAAAATGTAGCGCTTTCTATGACGCAATGGTATCCTAAAATGGCTGAATATGATTTTGAAGGTTGGCATGCCGACACCTATATAGCAAGAGAATTTCATGGTGTTTGGGGTAACTTTGATGTAAAAATTACTATTGACAAAGACTATACTATTGGAAGTACAGGTTATCTTCAAAATAAAAATGAAATTGGAAAAGGATATGAAGACACAGGAGTTGTGGTTACTTATCCGAAAAAAACATCATCATTAACTTGGCATTTCATAGCACCAAACGTTCATGATTTTGCTTGGGGAGCAGATCCAGAATACATTCATGATAAAATTATGGGTGAAAATGAAACCGAATTACACTTTTTTTATAAAAATAAGAAAGAAAATCTTGAAAATTGGAAAAAAATGCAGCCTAAAACCGCTGAATTATTAGCCTATTTCAATAAAAATGTTGGGCAATATCCGTACAAACAATATTCCGTTATTCAAGGTGGCGATGGTGGTATGGAATATGCCATGTGTACCTTGATAACTGGAAATAGAAGCTATGGCAGTTTGGTGGGTGTAACCGCTCATGAATTTGCACATAGTTGGTTTCAACATATTTTAGCTACTAATGAATCAAAACATTGTTGGATGGATGAAGGTTTTACTTCATATATTTCAAATTTAGCTATGAATGAAATTTTACCACCAAAAGAACCAGAAAGCCCGTTTGCAGATTCTTATAAAAACTATGTTTTTTTAGCCAATTCAGCAAAAGAACAACCTTTAACAACGCATGCGGATAGATACGATTATAACCAATCGTATGGAATCGGTGCATATAGTAAAGGAGAAATCTTTTTAGCACAATTAGGTTACATCATTGGACAAGAAAATTTAGATAAAACGATTAAAAAATATTATTCGGATTATAAATTTACACATCCAACACCAAATGACATCAAGCGAACTGCTGAAAAAGTTTCAGGTGCCAACTTAGATTGGTATTTAAATGAATGGACGCAAACTACTAATACGATTGACTACGCTATTAAGTCTGTAGAAAATAATAAAATCATTTTAGAAAGAAAAGGTAGAATGCCGATGCCTTTAGATGTAATTGTTGAATTTGAAAACGGAACTAAAGAATATTTTTATATTTCAAATACGTTAATGCGATGGGAAAAACCAAATCCGTTTACTTTAAAAAGAAACGTTTTATCAGGTTGGGATTGGGCTATACCGACCTATACAATAGAAATTGACACACAAAAGGGTAATGTGAAAACTGTAATTATTGATCCAAGTGATTTAATGGCAGATGTTAAGAAGGAAGACAATATATTTCAAAAAAATTACGATAAGATATCATATCAAATTAAAAATAATAGTACATTCGATTTTAAATTATTCTCAAATGCAAGATAAAACATTAATTGGTAGTGAAGAATGGTGTTCGTTCCCACAATTAGGAATTCCCGCTATAAAAGCACGAGTAGATTCTGGAGCTAAAACATCTGCATTACATGCAATAAATATTAAAACTTTTGATAAAAATGGAGAAGAATGGTTGAAATTTGATATCAATCCAATACAGAATAATTCAAAATCTATTATTCATTGTGAAGCACAATTAATTGACCAAAGAATTGTAAAAAGTTCCAACGGTACAAGAGAAAAAAGATACGTAATTCGAACAGAAGTAGGATTAGGCATCCATAATTGGCAAGTTGAGGTCACACTTACCAATAGAGATTCTATGGGTTTCAGGATGCTGCTTGGAAGAGAAGCCATGGTAGGAAGATTGATTGTAGATCCCGAAAAAAAGTTTGAATTAGGACAACCAACAACAGAAAATTTAAAAGAATACTATTATAGTGAACCTGAGAAAAAAGGTTTAAAAATTGGATTGTTAGCGAGTAATCCTGACTTATATAGCAACCGAAGAATTATTGAAGCCGGAGAAATGCGTGGACATGAAATGCATTTTTTAAACATCAAATATTGTTACATGAAATTGAGTGCTTCTAATCCAGAAATTCACTATCGCGGCGGTTTGGTTTTAAAAGATTTTGATGCCATAATTCCTCGAATTCGACCAAGTATGACCTATTATGGTTGTGCTTTAACCAGACAATTTGAAGCACTAAAAGTGTATGCTTTAAACAACGCTGCGGCTATCACACAATCAAGAGATAAATTATTTTCACTTCAATTATTATTGAATAATGAAGTAGATATACCCACTACAGGTTTCGCAAATTCACCTTTAGACACCGACGATTTAATAAAAATGGTTGGTGGTTCACCTTTAATTGTGAAATTACTTGAAGGAACACAAGGAAAAGGAGTAGTTTTAGCTGAAACTAAAAAAGCTGCCGAATCCGTTATTAATGCCTTTAAAAGCTTGAATGCTAATATCTTAGTGCAAGAATTTATTAAAGAAGCCAACGGAAAAGATTTACGTTTATTTGTAGTAGACGGAAAAGTAGTAGCTGCCATGCAACGAGAAGCGGCTCCTGGCGAATTTCGAGCCAACATTCATTTAGGTGGAACAGCTTCTATCGTAAAAGTTACTGCTGATGAAAAAAGAATTGCCATAAAAGCAGCCAAAGCGATGAATTTGAAAGTAGCAGGAGTAGATATTATTCGTTCATCTAAAGGACCTTTGTTATTAGAAGTAAATTCATCTCCTGGATTAGAAGGAATTGAAGGCGCCACTCAAAAAGATATTGCTGGTGAAATGATAAAAGCTATCGAAAAAAACATTAAGTAAAATATGCAAAATAATTTCAAAAAACTTTTACTAATTATTATTGCTTGCAGTTTCGTTGTAGCCACAGGTGCCTTATTCAAAATTATGAAATGGCCAGGCGCCACTTTAATTATAAGTTTTGGATTGGTTTTAGAAATTATTTTTGGTGCTGCAATTATGATTTATTTAGTAAAAAACAAGAAGTAAAAACTAGTGTCTAATTCCTTTCCAGGTTCCGCAGTATTTATAATGTTCTAATTTCTGAAATTTTTCGCAACACATTTTACATACAAATATCCAGTTTTTTCCTTTTTCAATTTGCACTCTAAAGAGAATAATATTTTCAATTTTGCACTTTTCGCATAACTTGGATTTCACACTCAATTTTTTTTAAGCTTCCACTTGAAAACTCTTCAAAAACTGAATTGATTTTTGAATATCGTAATGTAATATTCTATCTTCTGTAACTAAAGGCACTTCTTCACGATAGGTTTTAACAAACATTTCAATGAAATCACTGGATTTTAAAGGTCTTCTAAATTCGATAGCTTGTGAAGCATTAAATAATTCAATAGCTAAAATACGTTCCAAATTTTCAATGATTTTTAATGTTTTCGTAGCTGCATTTGCTCCCATACTTACATGATCTTCTTGTCCATTGCTCGATACAATACTATCAATACTTGCGGGAGTTGCTAATTGTTTGTTCTGACTAACAATGCTTGCTGCGGTATATTGCGGAATCATAAATCCGGAATTTAATCCAGGATTACTGACTAAAAATGCAGGTAGTTCTCTTAATCCGGAAATTAATTGGTAGGTTCTTCTTTCCGAAATGCTTCCTAATTCTGCCAAAGCAATTCCTAAATAATCTAAAGCCATCGCTAAAGGTTGTCCGTGAAAATTTCCACCAGAAATAATTTCATCTTCACCTACAAAAATATTTGGATTGTCAGTTACCGAATTAATTTCGGTAGTAAATACTTTTTTTACGTGGTCAATTACATCTTTAGAGGCACCGTGAACTTGCGGAATACATCTAAAAGAATACGGGTCTTGTACGTGTTTTTTTGGTTGGGCAATAATTTCACTATCTTCTAATAATTCTAGCATATGAGCTGCTGTCGTTAATTGCCCATTATGAGGTCGAACTAAATGAATTAATTCATTAAAAGGCTCTTTTCTGCCATCAAATCCTTCTAAAGAAACTACGGAAACAATGTTTGCTAAATGGGCTAATTTATCGGCTTGAATTAAATTGTACACACCATAAGCACTCATAAATTGCGTACCATTTAATAAAGCCAACCCTTCTTTTGATTTTAATGTAATAGGAGATAAGTTCAATTTTTCTAAAACTTTGTGCGCTGGTTGACGGAATCCATCGTAATACACTTCGCCTTCATTTATTAATGGTAAACATAAATGAGCTAAAGGCGATAAATCGCCACTTGCTCCTAAAGAACCTTGTGTGTAAACTACAGGTAAAATTTCATTATTATAAAAATCAATTAATCTATTAACGGTTACTAATTGCACACCTGAATGTCCATAACTCAAAGATTGAATTTTTAATAACAGCATTATTTTCACAATCTCGTGTGGTACTTCGTCACCGGTACCACAAGCATGAGATTTCATTAAGTTTTCTTGAAGTTTGGTTAAATTTTCAGTCGAAATTTTAATATTGTATAACGAACCAAAACCAGTGTTAATTCCGTAAATAGCTTTGTCGTTTGAGGCCATTTTTTCATCTAAATACGTTCTACATCGTTCAATTTTTGAAATAGCTTCTTCTGAAAGGGCTAATTTTTTTCCTTCAAAAATAATTTCTCTAACTTTTTCTATTGTAAGTACTGATGAATCTATATAATGCATTTGATTTTGTTTTAGCTGTCAAAATTCTACAAACAAATTCTAAAATGCAACTATTTTCAGTATTAAAACAATATTTTGTGAATTTCTTACTATTTATGGGTTTTTGGCTTTATTTTTTTAAGAATTTTCAATACATTAGCAACTTTAAATTTTATAAAATCGTACAATGAAAAATACAGCATTAACAGCTATTCACGAAAGTTTAGGAGCAAAAATGGTTCCGTTTGCAGGTTACAATATGCCTGTTCAATATGAAGGAGTAAACGCAGAACACGAAACGGTACGAACTGGAGTTGGGGTTTTTGATGTATCGCACATGGGAGAATTTTTCTTAAAAGGAGAAAATGCATTGGCGTTAATTCAAAAAGTAACATCAAATGATGCTTCTAAGTTAGTAGATGGAAAAGCACAATATTCTTGTTTGCCAAATAATGAAGGTGGAATTGTTGATGATTTAATTGTATACAAAATCGCAGACAATCATTATATGTTGGTGGTAAATGCCTCTAATATTGAAAAAGATTGGAATTGGATTTCATCTCACAATGATTTAGGAGTAGAGATGCAAAATCTTTCGGATGGATATTCTTTGTTAGCCATTCAAGGACCAAAAGCCGCTGAAGCGATGCAAAGTTTAACTTCGATAGATTTACCAAATATGGGATATTACACGTTTCAAATTGGTGAATTTGCAGGAAAACAAGATGTTATTGTTTCTGCTACAGGCTATACGGGTTCTGGTGGATTTGAAATTTATTTTAAAAACGAAGACGCAATTACTATTTGGGCAAAAGTTTTTGAAGCTGGAGCGGCTTTCGGAATTAAACCAATTGGTTTAGCGGCTCGTGATACTTTACGATTAGAAATGGGATTCTGTTTATACGGAAACGACATAAATGATACTACTTCTCCTTTAGAAGCTGGTTTGGGTTGGATTACGAAATTCGAAAAAGAATTTACCAATTCAGAAAACTTGAAACAACAAAAAGAAGCGGGTGTTTCTAAAAAATTAGTTGGTTTTGAAATGATTGATAGAGGCATTCCACGTCATGATTATGAAATTGCAGATGCTAATGGAAATGTAGTAGGAATTGTAACTTCTGGAACACAATCGCCAAGTTTAGGAATTGCAATTGGAATGGGATATGTTCCAACAGCATTAGCAACACCAGAATCTGAGATTTATATTAGAATTAGAAATAAAGATATTAAAGCAAAAGTGGTTAAATTGCCATTTTTGAAGAAATAGACGAATTAATGATTAAAAAAAAACCTGCTAATTAGCAGGTTTTTTTACGATTGTTATGGATGCTTCTTCATCTTTATTCAAAGTGGCTAATAATTCAAAACTTCTATTTTTATCGTGAAGTTCTAATTTTGCGGTATTAGGTTTTATTTTTCCTTCGTTTACAGCTACAATTTTAAAAACATCGTTTTTACCAATTAAAGTGATATTTATAGTTTTCTTTTTGTTAGTTACTGAATATTCAGATAAAATTAATTTATTATTGTGATATACGTTTATAATATCGCCATCTTCTTGTCCGTTATCCCAAATATCTAATTTTAAAACACTAGATTCCCAAAACACATTTAAATTTTGATCTTTGCTTAATTTATTAATTTTTAAGCTATCAATAAGTTTAATTGGGTTGGATTCGCTCTTAGTTTTAGCATCTATTTTTTTAGAACCTTGTAATTTTTTATTTACTTTATTTACTAAATTATAAATTTTATTACTACCAATTAAAGACATTGTTCCATCAATACATTTGGTTTTATTATTAAATAAACCTTTGAAAGCACCTTCTAATTTACTTGTATTTTCAACTAATTTTACTTTTCCTGAAAAATTTACAAAACAAAACGAATTTTCATCAAATTTTGATTTTGTATATAATATTTCTTTCTCTTGAAATGAAAATTGCTTTTTAGATTTGTCATAAGAACCACTAATTACATTCTTAGTTTCGTGTGCTCCATCTAAATCAGTAACGGAATAACCACTAATTTTACCGTTTTGTTCAGTAAAAACTAATCGGTATGTGATGATGGTTTTATCGTTTCCATTTAATTTTAATGCACCGTAGAATTCGTAATTTACTTGGGAATAACTAGTTAAGTAAAATAGTGGAAAAAAAATTGAAAAAAATTTTATGTTTTTCATTGCAGATTGAGTTAAATTATTATTTTTGTGTAAATCTAAAACATTTTTTTTATGAAAATCAAATTATTTTTATCAGCTTTAATGCTGATGGTTGGAACGTTAACGGCTACTTATGCATCGTTCCCAGTTCAAAGAACTACCTCTAACAACACAAACACAACTGTAGTTGTTGAAAACCAAGAAGACGAATTATCTTCTCCTGCAATTGCTGGTGACGGAAAAAGTCAAATTATTGCTTTAGTACTTGTTGCTTTAGTAGGTGGATTAGGAATTCACAGATTTTATTTAGGATACACTTGGCAAGGTGTTGTTCAATTGCTTACAGCTGGTGGTTGTGGTGTTTGGGCATTAATTGACCTAGTTAGAATCATTACAGGTGATTTACAACCTAAAAATGGTGGTTATTCTAAAACACTATAATAAAAATGTTTCGTAAATTATTTTTTTACACTTCTAATATAGTTACAATTGTAGCTCCTATTGTGTTATTGTTTTTACCAGCAACTTTTTTCGATAAAGGAGAAAGTGTTTGTTTATCTGTACAACTTGCGAATATGCAATGTTATGCATGTGGTATGACAAAAGCGGTAATTCATTTCATTCATTTTGATTTTGAGGGTGCCTGGGAGTTTAATAAACTTTCATTTATTGTAGTGCCTATGTTAGTTCCAATGTGGATTAAATCAATTTACGACATTCAGGGTAAAAAAATGCCTGGAATTATAGGAAGATTATCTTATGCTAATAAATAATAATATAATTAATTATTAATATAAAGTAAAGTTTTAAAAAAAAACCTGCTAATTAGCAGGTTTTTTTGTTTTCTCTATAGTTACAATTAATTCTTGTGAAGCGTCTTCTAAATCCATGAAAATTTCATCGCCTTCATGAATTTTAGAGGTGATAATTTCTTCTGCAAGTGCATCTTCAACATATTTCTGGATGGCTCTTTTTAATGGTCGTGCTCCAAATTGTTTGTCAAATCCTTTTTCGGCAATAAAATCTTTAGCTTTTTCAGAAATGGTAAACGTATATCCTAAATCTTTAATACGTAAAATAAGTTTTTCCATTTCAATATCGATGATTTTATCAATATCATGTTTTTCTAAACTATTAAATACAATTACATCATCAATTCGGTTTAAGAATTCGGGTGCAAATGCTTTTTTCAGGGCGTTTTCAATTACCGATTTGTTGTAATCATCTGCTTGAGCTGTTTTTGCAGCCGTTCCAAAACCAACACCTTGTCCAAAGTCTTTTAATTGACGGGCACCAATATTGGAAGTCATGATAATTATGGTATTTCTAAAATCGATTTTTCTACCCAAACTATCTGTTAAAAAACCATCGTCTAATACTTGTAACATCATGTTAAAAACATCTGGATGTGCTTTTTCTATTTCGTCTAGTAATACAACAGCGTAAGGTTTTCTTCTAATTTTTTCAGTTAATTGGCCGCCTTCTTCGTAGCCAACATATCCTGGAGGTGCACCAACTAAACGTGAAATTGCGAATTTTTCCATATATTCACTCATGTCGATACGAATTAGCGCCTCTTCAGAATCAAATAATTCTTTAGCTAACACTTTAGCCAATTGCGTTTTTCCCACGCCTGTAGAGCCTAAAAATATAAAGGAACCAATTGGTTTGTTAGGATCTTTTAAACCCGCTCGGTTTCTTTGAATAGATTTGGCTATTTTTTGTACGGCTTCGTCTTGACCAATTACTTTTCCTTTAATCAGTTCAGGTAATTTAGCCAGTTTGTTACTTTCTGTTTGTGCAATTCTGTTTACAGGTATGCCTGTCATCATAGAAACCACGTCTGCAACATTGTCTTCGGTTACTTCTACACGATTTAATTTTGAATCCTGTTCCCATTTTTCTTGTGCAATGGCTAAATCTTTTTCAATTTTCTTTTCATCGTCGCGTAATTTTGCCGCTTCTTCAAATTTTTGTTTTTTAACCACTGTGTTTTTTAATTCGCGAACTTCTTCTAATTGTTTTTCCAGTTCTAAAATTTGTTTTGGGACTTCAATATTAGTAATGTGCACACGAGAACCTGCCTCATCTAAAGCATCGATAGCTTTATCTGGTAAAAAACGGTCGGTCATGTATCTACTAGTAAGTTTTACACAGGCTTCAATAGCTTCCGGTGTATAGGTAACATTATGATGGTCTTCGTATTTTCCCTTAATATTATTCAAAATCAGGATGGTTTCATCCACAGTTGTTGGCTCTACAATTACTTTCTGAAAGCGTCTTTCCAAAGCGCCATCTTTCTCAATATACTGTCTATATTCATCTAAAGTGGTAGCACCCACACATTGTATTTCTCCTCTTGCTAAAGCGGGTTTAAACATATTACTGGCATCAAGCGAACCTGTAGCACCACCTGCTCCAACAATAGTATGAATTTCATCTATAAATAAAATAATATCATCGTTTTTTTCCAGCTCATTCATAACCGCTTTCATGCGTTCTTCAAATTGACCGCGATATTTTGTTCCAGCAACTAAAGACGCTAAATCTAAGGTTACTACTCGCTTATTAAATAATATACGAGATACTTTTTTCTTAACAATCATTATCGCCAAACCTTCAGCAATAGCGGATTTTCCAACACCGGGTTCTCCAATTAAAAGCGGGTTGTTCTTCTTTCTTCGACTCAAAATTTGCGATACGCGTTCAATTTCTTTTTCTCGTCCCACAACGGGGTCTAGTTTTCCGTCTTCTGCCATTTCAGTTAAATCTCTTCCGAAATTATCTAATACAGGCGTTTTCGACTTTTTAGTCGTTTTGCTACCACTATTACTTGGTGGAGTTGGAGTGCTATCTTTAAAATTATCTTCGCCAGAATCGTCAAAACTTTCTGCTCTTGGCGAATTTTTTAAAATCTCGTCATTTTCACTATTGTTTAGGCTCATATATATATCTTTTACATTGTCATAATTTATTTTCAGCTTGTTTAACAACTTAGTTGTAGGGTCGTTTTCATTTTTTAGCATACACAACAACAACAAAGCCGTGCTAATTGAAGTGGTATTGAAAACTTTAGCTTCTAAAAACGTGTATTTTAATGCTCTTTCTGCTTGACGCGTTAGGTGCAAGTTTTTTTTATCGTTATTTGATATTCCGTTTGGGTTTGCCGGACTTAAAATTTCTACTTTTTTTCTTAGTAAATCAAAGTTAATATTTAAAAAATTCAAAATATCAATTGCACTACCATTTCCATCTCGTAACATACCTAAAATTAAGTGCTCAGTACCAATAAAATCGTGGCCCAAACGTAAGGCTTCTTCTTTACTGAATTGTATAACATCTTTAACTCTTGGCGAAAAATTATCTTCCATAAAACACGTAAACTTTTTTAAAAATGACCATAATAATCTGAATTTTCAACAATTATTATGCATACTGCTAATTGACAAAAAAAAATCGAGAAATAAAAGTAAATTAACTTTTTATTTATTAATATTTTCTTCAATTATTGTTGATAAGTATTTTGATTTTCTTGTAAATTTTATGGTTAAAAAATGCAAAAAATCGTATATTGGCACGTTAAAAAAAATCAGTAAAAATTAAATGAAAACCTATGACTGACGGAGAAAAGTTAATACCTATTAATATTGAAGATGAAATGAAGTCAGCCTACATCGATTATTCGATGTCGGTTATTGTATCAAGAGCATTGCCAGATGTAAGAGACGGCTTAAAACCAGTTCACAGAAGAGTATTATTTGGTATGTATGAATTAGGCGTTTTTTCTAATAGAGCACATAAAAAATCCGCGAGAATTGTTGGAGAAGTGTTGGGTAAATACCACCCACACGGTGATACTTCAGTATATGACGCTATGGTTCGTATGGCGCAAGAATGGAGTTTACGTTATTTAATGGTAGATGGGCAAGGTAACTTTGGTTCGGTTGATGGAGATAGTCCTGCAGCAATGCGTTATACCGAAGCCAGAATGCGAAAAATATCTGAAGAAATGTTAGCAGATATTGATAAAGAAACCGTTGACTTCCAGTTGAATTTTGATGATACTTTAGAAGAACCTAAAGTGTTGCCTACAAAAGTACCAACGCTTTTAATAAACGGTGCTTCAGGTATTGCAGTAGGTATGGCTACGAATATGGCACCACACAATTTATCAGAAGTAATTGACGGAACGTTAGCTTACATTGATAACAGCGAAATTGAAATTGATGAATTAATAAAATATATAAAAGCACCCGATTTTCCTACCGGAGGGACTATTTATGGTTACGAAGGGGTAAAAGAAGCTTTTAAAACTGGTAGAGGTCGTATTGTAATGCGAGCGAAAACAATGTTTGAAGAAGTAAATGGTAAAGAATCGATTATTGTAACTGAAATTCCATATCAAGTTAACAAAGCCGACATGATTAAGAAAACGGCTGATTTGGTTAATGATAAAAAAATAGAAGGTATTTCTACTATTAGAGATGAATCGGATAGAACAGGTATGCGAATTGTTTATGAATTAAGACGTGATGCGGTTCCAAACGTGGTGTTAAATACGCTTTATAAATTCACACAACTACAATCGTCTTTCAGTGTTAATAATATTGCATTGGTTAAAGGAAGACCACAAATGTTAAATTTAAAAGATTTAATTCATTATTTCGTGGAACACCGTCATGAAGTAGTGGTAAGACGTGCCCAATACGATTTAAGAAAAGCAGAAGAAAGAGCGCATATTTTAGAAGGTTTAATTATTGCATCAGATAATATTGATGAGGTTATTAAAATTATTAGAGGTTCAAAAGATGGAGAAGAAGCAAGAGCCAGATTAATTGAACGGTTTAATTTATCGGAATTACAATCTAGAGCAATTGTTGAAATGAGACTACGTCAACTGACTGGTTTAGAGCAAGATAAGTTAAGAGGTGAATACGATGAAATCATGAAATTAATTACTAGCTTGAAAGAATTATTAGCTAGTAAAGAATTAAGAATGCAAGTCATTAAAGATGAGTTAGCTGAAATCAAAGAAAAATACGGAGATGCTCGTCGTTCGTTAATTGAGTATTCTGGAGGTGATGTAAGTATTGAGGATTTAATTGCCGATGAAAATGTAGTAGTTACTATTTCGCACGCAGGTTACATCAAACGTACTTCATTATCAGAATACAAAACTCAAAATAGAGGAGGAGTAGGTCAAAAATCTGCAGGAACTAGAGATCAAGATTTCTTAGAGCATTTATTTGTAGCTACAAATCACCAATATTTATTATTCTTTACTCAAAAAGGAAAATGTTTCTGGATGCGTGTATACGAAATTCCTGAAGGAACAAAAGCAAGTAAAGGAAGAGCAATTCAAAACATCATTAATATTGAACCAGACGATAAAGTTGCTGCATATATTTGTACACAAGACCTAAAAGACCAAGATTATATTAAGAGTCATAACTTAATTATGGTAACCAAGAAAGGTCAAGTGAAGAAAACATCTTTAGAGAAGTATTCAAAACCACGTGTTAACGGAGTTGCTGCAATTACTATTAAAGAAGGCGATGAATTATTGGGAGCAAAATTAACTAATGGTGAAAGTCAAGTTTTAATTGCTGGAAAATCTGGTAAAATGGTTCGTTTTGAAGAAGCTAAAACCCGCCCAATGGGAAGAACGGCTTCTGGAGTTAGAGGAATTACTTTAAAAGATCAAGCTGACGAAGTAATTGGAATTGTAACGGTTAATAAAGACGATATTAATGACACACAAATTTTAGTTGTAACTGAAAATGGATATGGAAAACGTACTAAATTAGTTGATGACGACGGTGAAGATGTGTACCGAATTACAAATCGTGGTGGTAAAGGTGTGAAAACATTAAATATTACTGAAAAAACAGGTTCGTTAATTGCAATTAATAACGTAACAGATGATGATGATTTAATGATTATCAATAAATCAGGTTTAACGATTCGTATGATGGTTTCTGACCTTCGAGTTATGGGAAGAGCAACTCAAGGTGTTCGACTAATCAACATCAAAGGAAACGATTCTATCGCAGCGGTAACAAAAGTGTTACGTGAAGATGAAGAAGTAGTGGAATTGGATGAAGATGGAAACCCGATAGAAGTATTGGAAGCTGAAACTTCTGACGAGGAAACACCAGAAAATAATGATTCAGATGTTGAAACAGACAACAACGAAGAATTGGAATAATTTTAAGCCCAATTCGTTGGGCTTTTTTTAACTTAAAAACTAACGAAATGAAAAAAATTGTATTAGGAGTTTTATTAGTAGTGGCATCAGCTACATTTGCTCAAAAAGACGAATTAAAAACATTAAAAAAACTGTATGATAAAGATAAATTGTCTGCTGATGATTTTTCTAAATACAAAGAAACCGTTTTAAAATTAGAAGCCGTTGCTTCTTCCGAAAATGATAAAGTAGCAGCAGGTTTTTATAAAGCCATGCAGCCTATAGTAGAAATGTCACCAAGGAGTACACATCCTAATCTATTGATGATTCAGAAAATATTTACACCCGAAATATTTACAACTATGGTAGAAGGGATGCGTAAAACCCTTGATTTTGAATCAAAACAAGAGAAAAAGGTATTTACAGATGATATTAAAAATACAATTATTATTTTTAAACCAATTTTTAAACAAATGGCATTTGATTTTAATGGCTTAAAAAAGTATAAAGAGGCATCAAAAGCATTTTATAATACATTCCAATTTGATCCTGCTGATGTAGCTAATTTAGAAAACGCAGCCATAACTGCTATGCAGGGCGAAGATTATATAAATGCTGAAAAATATTATAGAGAAATTAAATCCATTGGTTTCAATGGTGTTGGGTTGAAGAAATTTGCTGCAAAACCTGAAAATGTTGCTAAAAATATTTTTGCTTTATCTTTTTTCAATAAAAATGATGAACAAGCAAAATTGGATTTTCTGGAAGCAATTAAATTAAATCCTGAAGATATTCAGATTCAAATGGATCATGCCGCTATTTATTATAGAAATAATGATATTGTAACGTATCAAAAATTAATTGAAGGCATTTTAGAAAAAGATCCAAATAATGCACAATTACAGTATAATGTAGGATTCTTAATGTTGGTTGATGATGCAAAAATTGTAGATGAAATTAATGCCAATTTAAAGAATACAAAAATGTATAATGAGCTAAATGCAAAACGAAAAGCTATGTATTTAAAAGCATTACCCTATTTTGAAAGAGCACATCAACTAGATGTGGCAAACCAAGATATGAAAACAATTTTAAAATTGAGTTATGAAACTCTAGGAATGAAAGACAAAGCAGCTTCTGTTGAATAAAAAAATCCCCAATGAAAGTTGGGGATTTTTTTGTATAATTTATTCTTTAAAAACCATATCAATACACATTACTGCTGAAATTAGCAAAGGGCGTAGTTTGCTCTCTTCGGCTACATCTGTTATATTTATTACGTAATTATCAGCACTTGTAAAAAATTCTTTTCCTAAACCAGCCCATTTTTTAGAAACATTAGCCAATTCTTTATTGTCTTTATTAAATTTAAAATCCCATCCTGTCCATTTACCTTGAAGTGTACATAAATGTTTGTCTTGATGGTCGTGTACTTCAAATCTGCCACCAAAAGAAAAGAATTTCTGTTTAAACACGCCGATTTTTCTTCCACCACCATCAAAAACATCAATATCGGAACGAAAAATTGTTACGCCTCTTTTAATTTGAATGGTTAATTCGCCAGTTGCGGTTCTAATTTCTATATCAAATGGTGTCATTCTTTTGTAATCTGTAAAACGAAATAGTTTTGTAAAAAAGCCCAAATTTGGTTCCCTACATGTTAATACTAATTCATTGTTTTCTGGATTAAAAATATCATAGTTATTGGATGCTTTAAACATACCTATTTGTTCTTTTACAAGAAAAATATTTTGATTAAAAATTGGATTCATAATTATTTTTTTAGGGTTAATTTATAAATTTTTGATTCTAAAATTTCTGTATCATTGTCTTCGCAAAGTAAAAAATGAATTTCTGTATCTTTGTTTTCGTATAATGTAATGCCTTCAAATTTTTGTGTATTTGATATAATTTGTGTTTCTATAATTTCAAATGTATCACTTTTCATTTTTCCAATAAGCGAACCTAATATCTCACCGTCTTCATAAGTTGAAACAGTATCTTCTGCAGTTGCTAAAAAATAAATGAATTGATCTACTAAAATAGCATCTGTAAATGAGACTTCAACGTTTTTAATTTTTGGTAATTTGATGGCCACATACTGTTTTGAAAGTGAGGTAGTAACAGGAACAATAAATATTCCATTTTTGCAGTTTTTTCCATTGCCTCTTTGAAAAAGCAACATGGTTTTATTTGCACAAATTGCACCTTCTATATTAAGTTCATCTTCGTTTAATGAAGCTAATTTTCTTAAAAAATCATACAATACAGACAAATCATTTTTTTGTAAAGCATCAGTTTCTATATTTAAAGAAAACATAGTATTTCGTTGTGCCGTTGAACCAGAACCAAAAATAAAAATTTGATTTCCAAAATGAGTCAAAGCTTCTAAATCTAATTTATTTTTTTTGGGAATATTTTCTTGTGGATTATCTACTAAAGGAAATTTAAGAACTAATTTTTTGTTTATTACATATTGATATAAAAAAGTACTGTTGTCTGAAATAATAAAAAGTACATTTTGATAATATATTAATCCAGAAGCAGAACCGATACCTTTTATATGTTCGAATTCAGTTAATACATAATTCTTCATTTTAGTCAAAACTTTCTATTAATAATAAATTACCTTTTTCGTGAGTGATTGTAATTATTCCGTCTTCGCTAACGTGATTGCTACTTCCTGTTCTATATCCTAATTCTAAACTTTCATTTTGCAATTTGTAAAATAGATTTTCGGTACAAATATTTTCTACTTTTCCTAATGGAATTAATGAAATTATAGCATTTTTAGGGTACCATTTTTTAAAGGAATTAGGTAATAGAAATACTTTTGAATGGTCATCAAATAAAACAATTTTTAATTGATTTCTATACGAAGCAAGAGTTGAAAAATTATTTAAAGTATGATCTGCTCGTTTGCCAGTCGCCCAAATTACATTTGTAGCTTTGTGGCCTTTTTGTATTAAAAATTCAAATGCTTTTTCTAAATCAGTTTTATTTTGATCTGGTGTATGAATAATTTCAATTGGATAATGATTTTCTTTGTAAAATTGGGCATCAAAATTTCTATCAAAATCACCTAATAAAACATCTACTTTTATGCCTAATTCCAAAACACGTTCTATAGCCGCATCTAAAACAATTACCAATGGCGACCATTCTAAAAGTTGTCCTAAAAGTTCAGTATTACAAGCCAACCCATTTGCAATAATTAATGCGGGTTCTTGGTCGTCGCGAACAATATGATGTGAAGACATGTTAGTTTTGTTTCAGGTTTCGGGTTTTAAGTTTTTCTTGTTTGTAAATTTATAATGACTCCAAAGTTATTGTTTTTAATTGATTTAAGAAATTATAAAATTTAATATAATTTCTTAAATCTGCGTTTAAAAACTAATGATGATTTTGCTATTGAATTGTATAATTTCTCACATCCACTTCTGACAATCTAAAATAACCTAACGGATAATTAGTGCTATTAGTTTGATTGATAATATTTCCTTTAACAGTAGCTGGAGGCGTGCTAAAAGGACCATTACTTAATCCTCCAGAAATACTTATTAAAATACTCATAAAATTATAGTAACGTTCAGAAACTCCGTGTAATGTAAATTTAATATTTTGAGCAGGTGTTAAATTTTCATCAATTAGTAATGAAAACATTTGGTTTCCATTTTCAAATTCATCATTAAAAGCACCTAAAAGCGGGAACGGTCTATACGGCACTTTGTATTCTTCTAAATAGAAATTAGATTCTGATCCGTTATCCTGAAAATTAAATTTTAATTCTATTTCATTTCCAGTAATTCCGTTTAAATTTTGTTCGATTGAAGTGATTGTAGGAACTGGATATAATTTGTCTGTGGCAACATATGTTTGTCCGTTATGAATTACCGCCAGTGTGTAAACCCCATTTAATACAGGAGTAAAATTAGTACATTTATAAATTCCAGTTGTGCCAACTTCTAAGAAATTAAAAATAATGTTATTTGAATCTGTTATTCTTACAATTGCCCCATTTACAACAGGCACAACGTTGTTGAAATAATCAGCAGTAGTTGTTATTTTTATAGATTGCTCATTACCAGGCGTACCTTTTTCCCATTTAATGGAAGCATCAATAACCAATTTTGGTTCGCTATTATTTAAATCTACATCAACTACTTCTTCGCAACCAAATAGAATTAAACCAATTGCTAAAATGAAATATTTTATATTATTTTTCATTGTTTTAAAATTTAAAATTATAAGTTACACTTGGTACGATTCCAAAAATAGAAAGTTTTACAGCTTCATTCAATCCGCTGTCTTGATTTTGTCTGAAATTTATAGACGCTGCATTTTTTCTACCGTATAAATTATATACTGAAAAAACCCATTCACCTTGCCAATTTCTGCCTTTATTTTTGGTTGGATTTAAGGTAGCAGAAACATCAATACGATGATAAGCGGGTAAATTATCTTGATTTCTATTTCCATATACGGGAACATTGATGCCTTGATATTGGTATTGTGCCGTTGGAAAAGTAACCGGTTGCCCCGTTTGATAGGTGAAAATACTTCCAAAACTCCACTTTTCATTTAATTTATACATTCCAGTAACATAAATATTATGCATTTTGTCCCAACCTGTTTTATACCAATTACCATTATTTATTCCAGATTCTATAGGTATCCGTCCTGCAGTTAGTTGCTCCGAACGTGAAAGCGTATATGAAATCCAACCTGAAAGTTTCCCTACGTTTTTCTTTGCCATAATTTCTAGTCCATAAGCTCGTGTTTTTCCTGCAAGCAATACTTGTTCAATTGCTTCGTTAGCAATTAGGTCGGCGCCATCTATATAATCTAATCTGTTTTTTACAGTTTTGTAAAACGATTCTACCTCTAAAGTATAGTCGCCATTTTTTAAATTTTTAAAATATCCTAGAGCAAACTGATCTAAAATTTGAGGTTTTAAGAAGTTATCACTCGGTGTCCATATATCTAATGGCGTAGGCGATTGTGTATTAGAAATTAAATGCAAATACTGACTCATTCTATTGTAACTCGCTTTCACAGATTGGTTGTCGTCAAAAGTATACGCCAAAGCAATTCGAGGTTCTAAATTATCAAAACTGGCAATGGTTTCGTTCTTCCCATAATATTTTGTATTAATCGGAGTCGCTTTTTCGTAAATACCCAAATCTGCATCATAAGTTACGGGTTGGTTATTTGCATATATGTTAATGGTTTGTTCGCCTAATCTATAAAACATACTATATCTTAATCCGTAATTTACTGACAATTTATCCGTTAATTTTTGTTCTGCATCAATATAAAAAGCAGGTTCAAAGGCGTGTTTTTTGGCAAGTTGTTTTTCATTAATACTCGAATTTGCATCTATTGGCTCAATTCTTCCTGGATTGAAATCATAATAAATGGCATTTGCTCCATAAAATAATTTAAAACTATCCGAAATATAATGTTTAAAATCATATTTAAAATTGTAATTTTTTATGCCACTTTCCCAGTTGAATCCAATAAAATCTAGTGTTAAACCATAGTAATAATCACTATAAATAAACGAAGCATTTGAGAATAATTTATCGTTAAATAAGTGATTCCAACGTACATTTAAAACAGAATTTCCATAGGTGTTTATAAATTGTTTGTTTATGCTGAATAAATCTCTTCCAAAATAACCTGATAAAAATAAGTTGTTATTTTCGTTCAATTTGTAATTTATTTTTGTGTTTAAATCATAAAAATAAGCCGAATTATTATTGTCAGCTAGTTTCAAAAATAAATGTGCATAGCTGCTTCTCCCAGCTATTAAGAAAGAGCCTTTGTCTTTTACGATTGGTCCTTCGGCTAATATTCTACTTGAAATTAGACCAATTCCTCCCGTCATTCCGAATTTTTTACTGTTACCTTCTTTCTGATAAATATCTAAAACAGAAGCCACTCTTCCGCCAAATCTTGCAGGAATTCCACCCTTATATAGTTTTAAATCTTTAATGGCATCAGCATTGAAAACAGAGAAAAAACCGAATAAATGCGAGGAATTATAAATAGTAGCTTCATCTAATAATATTAAATTTTGATCTGCTGCACCACCGCGAACGTTAAATCCAGATTGTCCTTCACCTGCATTTGTAACGCCTGGTAAAGTTAAAATCGACTTTATTACATCCACTTCACCTAAAATTGCAGGCATTGCTTTTATTTGCGAAATAGTAAGTTTATTGACACTCATTTCTGGTTTGTCAATTTGTAGTTTTTTTGAATTTCCAAGAACTATTACTTGTTCAATCTCATTTGATTTTTCAATCAAAAATAAATCTTTTTTAGTATTAGTATCTAAAGTAATTACTTCCGAAAAACCATCGAAACTTAAAGAATTAATAACGATTTTGTATTCGCCTTTAGGCAAAGAAATGGAATAAAACCCGTATTCATTGGTTAAAGAAGTTCTTGTGGTTGTTTTATTTTGAAAAGAAATTGTAACACCAATTAAAGTTTCATTGGATTTTTGATCTTTTACTATACCGCTTAAAGTTACTTTATCTTGCGAAAAGGCAGATGCAAAAAGAAAGAAAAATAAGAGTGTTAAAAAGTTGTTTTTTTTCATTTTATTTGTTTCAAGGTTTGATGCAAATTTCGTAAAAATATTGCAAAACATTTGTTAAGTAGACGTTAATTAAAAAAGGCGATATAAAGAAATTACATCGCCTTTAATTACTTTGTAAACGAAATTTACATTTTATTTATTATATTATTTAATGTGGCACTTGGTCGCATGGCTTTGCTTAACAAACTTTCATTTGGCTGATAATAACCACCTATTTCTTGTTTTTTACCCTGTGCTTCAATTAATTCCGTGTCAATTTTTGCTTCGTTTGCTTTTAATTCTCCTGCAATAGGCATGAAGTAGGTTTTTAATTCATCGTTTTTATCTTGCGAAGCTAAAGCCTGTGCCCAATATAAAGCAATATAAAAATGAGAACCTCTATTATCTAATTGTCCTATTTTACGAGCTGGAGATTTATCATTGGCCAAGAATTTTTCTGTTGCTTGGTCTAAGGTTTCAGATAAAATCAACGCTTTTTCATTATTCAACGTTTGACCTAAATGCTCTAAAGAAACGCCTAAAGCTAAAATTTCACCTAATGAATCCCAACGTAAGTAGCCTTCATCAATAAATTGCTCTACGTGTTTTGGTGCAGAACCACCTGCTCCAGTTTCAAATAAACCACCACCATTCATTAACGGAACAATAGAAAGCATTTTGGCTGAAGTTCCTAATTCTAAAATTGGAAACAAATCGGTTAAATAATCACGTAACACATTTCCAGAAACTGAAATGGTGTCTTTTCCTTCTCTAATTCTTTTTAATGTTTCCGACATAGCGTCTTTAACATCTAAAATACGAATATCTAAACCTGTAGTATCGTAATTTTTTAAGTATTTTTCTGCTTTTTTGATAATTTCTCTATCGTGAGCTCTATTTTTATCTAGCCAAAATAAAGCTGGAGTATCAGATAAACGGGCTCTATTAACCGCTAATTTTACCCAATCTTGAATTGGTGCATCTTTGGTTTGACACATTCTGAAAATATCTCCAACTGATACTTTTTGAGAAAGCAATATCGCTCCGTTTTCATTTTCCACTTTTACAATTCCGGGTGCAGATAATTGGAACGTTTTGTCGTGCGAGCCATATTCCTCTGCTTTTTGAGCCATTAATCCAACATTTGGCACAGAACCCATTGTTCTTGGGTCTAAAGCACCATACTTTTTCATATCGTCAATAACGGCAGTATAAAAACCAGCATACGAACGATCTGGAATCATTGTAATAGTATCTTCTTCTTTCCCATCTGTATTCCACATTTTCCCACCACTTCTTGCTAAAGCTGCCATAGAAGCATCTACAATAATATCAGAAGAAACGTGAAAATTAGTAATTCCTTTATCAGAATTTACCATAGCTACTTTTGGTCCGATTGTTAAAGCAGCGGCAAGGTCTTGTTTAATAGCTTCTTCTTCAGAAATTCCAGCAATTTTATTGTACAAATCTTGCAAACCATTATTCGGATGAATGTCTAAAGATTTGAATAAGTCAGAATATTTGGTATAAACGGCTTCAAAATAGGTTTCAACAATAGCACCGAAAATAATTGGATCCGAAATTTTCATCATTGTAGCTTTCAAATGAGCAGAAAGCATTACGTTTTTTTCTTTTGCGTATGCAATTGTTTTCTTTGAATATTCTTTTAAAGCTTTTAAATTCATTATTGAACTATCAATGATTTCTCCAGCTTTTAAATTAGAAAAATCTTTTAATACAGTTGTATTACCATCATTTCCTTCAAATACAATTCTGAATTTCGAATCATTTTCAATGGTTGTAGAAGTTTCAGTTCCGTAAAAATCACCTTCATTCATGTGTGCGACTTCCGTTTTAGAATCAGCACTCCAAGTTCCCATGGAATGTGGGTTTTGTTTGGCGTAATTCTTAACGGCTTTTGGTGCACGTCTGTCTGAATTTCCTTCACGTAAAACAGGATTTACTGCAGAACCAAGTACTTTTGAATATTTTGCTTTTATTTCTTTTTCTGTTTCGTTCTGAGGTTCTTCTACAAAATCAGGAATAGCATAACCATGTGATTGCAATTCTGAAATAGCTTCTTTTAATTGAGGAATGGAAGCAGAAACGTTTGGTAATTTTATGATATTTGCTTCTGGCGTTGTAGCTAATTGTCCTAATTCGGATAAATTATCAGCTACTTTTTGGTCGTCTTTCAAATATTCAGGAAAGTTAGATAAAATTCTTCCTGCTAATGAGATATCTCTTGTTTCTACTTTAATATTTGCTGTCTTTGTAAATGCTTTAATTATTGGTAGAAACGAATGAGTGGCTAACATCGGCGCTTCATCTGTTATAGTATAAAAAATTTTCGACATGATTTATATAGTTTATTTATTTCTAAATTAAGGTTAGCAAATATAAGAAATTTAGAGGTATTTTAATTCGTAAACAACAAAAAATAATACAATTTCGAAATTGATAATTTTAGCCTTAAAAATTACAGATTTAATAATTTTTGACTTAAAAAATAAGGATAAAAAAAAATCCCGATACAATCGGGATTTCTTTATGAATACAAATAAGAAGATTAACCTCTTCTTTCTTTGATTTTTGCTTTTTTACCAGTAAGTTCTCTAAAGTAGTAAATTCTTGCTCTACGTACTTTACCTTTTTGGTTCATTTCAATTTTTTGTAAAGCTGGCATATTAACTGGGAAGATACGTTCTACACCAATTGCTCCAGACATTTTACGGATTGTAAATGTTTCAGTAGAAGATGATCCTCTTTTTTGAATTACAACTCCTTTGAAAAACTGAGTTCTTGTTTTTTCACCCTCTTTAATTTCGTAGTACACAGTAATAGTGTCTCCTGCGCTAAAGTTAGGAAAGTCTTTTTTCGATACTAATTCGTTTTGAACGAAATCAAGTAAATTTGACATAATTGTTTATATAAATCATTAAATCTAAGCAACATACACGTCTTTCGCCAGAGGTTGATTAAAGTGGATGCAAAAGTAATACTATTTTTCAATTCTGCAAATTAATTATTTCATTAAATATAGGTAAGCGTTAATTTTATTATAAAGTTGTAAAAACTTCCAGTTGCTAACTTCTATCTTCTAATCTTTTAAATTATATTTGCCCTTTAAAATAGTATAATGAAATTCGATTTATTAAAAACAGATGCTCAAAGCCAAGCAAGAGCTGGACTTATAACAACTGATCACGGTGTAATTGAAACACCAATTTTTATGCCTGTTGGGACAGTAGCTTCTGTAAAAGGCGTGCACCAACGTGAATTGAAAAACGATATTAATCCAGATATTATATTAGGAAATACTTATCATTTATATTTAAGACCTAAATTAGACGTGTTAGAAAAAGCTGGTGGTTTGCATAAATTTATGAATTGGGATAGAAATATCTTAACCGATTCTGGTGGTTACCAAGTTTATTCATTATCAGGTCGACGAAAAATCAAAGAAGAAGGTGTAAAGTTTAAATCGCACTTAGATGGTTCTTATCACTTTTTTTCACCAGAAAATGTAATGGAAACCCAACGTACAATTGGTGCTGATATTATTATGGCTTTTGATGAATGCACGCCGTACCCTTGTGATTACAAATATGCACAACGTTCTATGCATATGACACATCGTTGGTTGGATAGATGCATTAATCATTTAGATACATTACCTTTTAAATACGATTATTCGCAAGCTTTTTTTCCTATTGTTCAAGGAAGTACCTATAAAGACTTACGTCAGCAATCAGCTGAATTCATTGCAAGTAGAAATCAAGTTGGTAATGCGATTGGAGGACTATCAGTAGGTGAACCAGCGGAAGAAATGTATGCGATGACAGAAGTGGTGACTGCTATTTTACCAAAAGACAAACCGCGTTATTTGATGGGAGTAGGCACGCCAGCCAATATTTTAGAGAATATTGCGTTAGGTATTGATATGTTTGATTGTGTAATGCCAACAAGAAATGCTCGAAATGGCATGTTGTTTACATCTGAAGGATTTATCAATATCAAAAATAAGAAATGGGAAGAAGATTTTTCTTCAATAGATGCGATGGCGCACACTTATGTTGATACAGATTATTCGAAAGCCTATTTGCGACATTTATTTATTGCAAATGAATTTTTAGGAAAACAAATTGCAACTATTCATAATCTTGGATTTTATATGTGGTTAGTTCGCGAAGCAAGAAAACAAATTTTAGCAGGAACTTTCAGAGAATGGAAAGAAAGCATGGTTAAAAAAGTAACAACGAGATTGTAAAATTTTGTTTAATTAAGGTTAATTGTTTTAAAAGTTTAGGAGACATTACAAAAAAATCATAAACAAAAACAGCCAAATAAATTATGAAAAAAATAGATTGGTACATATTTAAAAGATACTTAATCACATTTACAGCTATGTTGTTTATGTTTATTCCAATTGGAATTATTATAGATGTATCTGAAAAAATCAATCGTATGATTGAAAATAAAGTAGCTTTTAAAGAAATTTTAATTTATTACTATGGATTTACGATCTATTTTGCTAATCTATTATTTCCGATTTTTCTGTTTTTATCCATTATTTGGTTTACTTCAAAATTAGCCAATAACAGCGAAATTATCGCCATTTTAAGTTCTGGAATTTCATTTACGCGTTTTTTACGACCTTATATTTTAGGTGCGACTTTAGTATCTTTAGTAACTTTATTAATGGGTTTTTTCATTTTGCCAGATGCCAGTGAAAAGTATTGGGGTTTTAGGTATGAATATCTTAAAAAAAATGGGGAAGAAAGACAAACATCAGATATTTTTCGTCTAGTAAAACCAAATGAATTTATGTATGTTAGTAGTTATAACGGAATATCGAAAACAGGATTTGATTTTATTTACGAAAAATTTAACGGCAATAAATTAGAATATAAATTATATGCTCATAGAGTTAAGTATAATGAAAAAACAAAAGATTATACCTTGTTTGATTATGTAAAAAGAACAATCGGAAAAGAAAACGACATCATCGAAAGGCAAGAAAAATTAATTCGAAAATTTGAATTTGAACCGGATGATTTAACACCTGTAATTTATGTAGCAGAAACTATGAATATATTTAATTTGGTTCATTTTATTGATAAAGAACGATCTAAAGGAAGTTCTAATTTAGATTTATATTTAGTGGTGTTATATAAAAAATTCAGTACACCAGTATCTGCATTTATATTAACCATAATTGCAGTTTCTGTTTCAGCAATGAAGCGTAGAGGAGGAATGGGCATAAATTTAGCTATTGGTATTTTGGTAGCTTTTTCTTTCGTATTTTTCGATAAAATTTTTGGAACTTTAGCTGAAAGTTCAAGTATTCCTCCATTTTTAGCAGTGTGGTTTCCCAACTTTATTTTCGGAATTTTAGCATTTTATTTGTTAAGAAATGCCAGACGTTAATTTAAAACATACCTTACATCTTCATTTAATTGTTTTTATTTGGGGTTTTACAGCCATTTTAGGAAAGTTAATTTCTTTAGATGCATTGCCTTTGGTATGGTGGCGAATGTCATTAGCGGTTGTTATAATTTTCGGATACATTTATTACCGAAAAACAAGTTTTCAATTAGCCAGAAAAGATATTATATTGCTAATAGTTTCAGGATTAGTAATTGCCTTACATTGGATAACCTTTTTTAAAGCCATTAAAGTTTCTAATATATCCATCACATTGGCTTGTTTATCTACGGGAGCTTTTTTCACCTCAATTTTAGAGCCCATTTTTTACAAACGAAAAATGGTTTGGTACGAAATCGTATTTGGACTTATCGTTTTAATTGGTTTATATTTTGTAATTGAATCTTCGGAACCAAATTTTATTCAAAAAAGTATTACTAGTAATATGTCGGGCACCATGCAGGGTGTACTTTTAGCTTTAACTTCTGCCTTTTTATCGGCAAGTTTTTCTATAATTAATGGAAAATTTGCTCAAAGAATTGATGCTACAATTGTTTCCATTTATGAATTATTTGGGGGTGTATTATTTTTAAGCGTTTTCTTACTATTTACAAATCAGTTTTCAATAGAATTTTTCAATATTACACTTTCCGATTTTATGTTGTTAGGTATTTTAGCTTCCATTTGCACAGCTTATGCTTTTATTGCTTCAGTGAACGTTATGAAGTACATTTCACCTTATACAGTAATGCTAACTATAAATTTAGAACCCGTATATGGAATTGCCTTAGCGGTTTTAATTTTCGAAAAAAACGAACAAATGAGCTATTCATTTTATATAGGTGCTACAATCATACTTATTACAGTGATTTTGAATGGATTAATGAGAAATACTAAAAAAAGTAGTTAGATATCGGTTCAAAAATTATTCAAATAATTATTAAATAGTATCTTTGTATTTACAAACAAATTAATAAAAATTAACTTTTATGGAATATTTAGATTTTGAATTGCCAATAAAAGAGCTTGAAGATCAATTGGAAAAATGCGTTGTTTTAGGTCAGGAATCAGATGTTGATGTTTCTGCTACTTGCAAACAACTGGAAGATAAATTAGAAAAAGCAAAAAAAGATTTATATAAAAATCTTACGGCTTGGCAGCGCGTTCAAATGTCGCGGCATCCAAACAGACCATATACTTTAGAATACATAACCAACCTAACCGATGGCACTTTTTTAGAGTTATTTGGAGACAGAAATTTTAAAGATGACAAAGCTATGGTGGGTGGCTTAGGAAGAATAAACGGACAATCGTATATGATTATTGGGCAACAGAAAGGTATTAATACTAAAATGCGTCAATTACGTAATTTCGGTATGGCAAATCCTGAAGGATACCGTAAAGCGTTACGATTAATGAAAATGGCAGAAAAATTTAATATTCCTGTTTTAACATTAATAGATACTCCTGGTGCGTATCCTGGCTTAGAAGCTGAAGAACGCGGACAAGGGGAAGCAATTGCGCGTAATATTTTTGAAATGGCTCGATTAAAAACGCCAATTATTTCTGTTATTATTGGTGAAGGTGCTTCTGGAGGCGCTTTAGGAATTGGAGTAGGTGATAGAGTTTTTATGTTAGAAAACACTTGGTATTCTGTAATTTCACCAGAATCTTGCTCTTCTATTTTATGGAGAAGTTGGGAATTTAAAGAACAAGCAGCTGAAGCTTTAAAACTTACAGCTATTGATATGAAAAAGCAAAAATTAATTGACGATATTATTCCAGAACCATTAGGTGGCGTGCATCGCGATAAAGAATGGATGTTTAAAACGGTTGAAAAATACATTACTAAATCGTACCTAGAATTAAAAGACTTATCAACAAAAGATTTAGTAGCACAAAGAATGGAAAAATACAGTAAAATGGGCGAGTTTTCCGATAATTAAGAAAATATTCATAATTTATCCGTCTTATCTTTTTTTATTGATAAGACGGATTTTTTTGACATATTAACAATAAAAAATAGTTATTAACAGTTTCTGTTTAACAAATTAAATTCGATATTACTTAATTTTTTTTTACTTTCGCTATATGGAAAAAGCATTTACAATTAACCCCGTTAAAGTAGATAAATCAACTACTATTACTTTAGAAAAAGGAAAACTTCCACCACAAGCTGTAGATATAGAAGAAGCAGTTTTGGGAGCGATGTTAATTGACGTAAAAGCGCCAGGCGAAGTTATAGATTTATTAAATCCCGATGTGTTTTATAAAGAATCACACAAATATATTTATGAAGCCATAAATCAATTGTTTCATAGTACGCCTCCGCAACCAATTGATTTATTAACGGTTTCAGCGCAATTAAAAAGAAACGGAAATTTAGAAATGGCTGGTAGCGATTTTTATCTGATACAACTTACTCAAAAAATTGCATCATCGGCACATATCGTTTTTCACGCCCGAATTATACTTCAAAAATTTATTCAAAGAAGTTTAATTTCTATCTCAAGTAAATTAATTGAAGATTGTTACGATGAAGGAATGGACGTGTTTGATTTATTAGACACAGCTGAAACCAATTTATACGAAATTACACAAGGCAATCTTAAAAAAGGATACGAGACGGCACAAAGTCTTGTAAATCAAGCGAAACAACGTATCGAAGAAATATCAAACAAAGAAGGTTTATCTGGAATTCCATCCGGTTTTAGAAAATTAGACGATTTAACTTCTGGATGGCAACCTTCAGATTTAATTATTATTGCGGCTCGTCCGGGTATGGGAAAAACAGCATTCGTTTTATCAATGGCAAGAAATATTGCCGTTTCAGGAAACGAACCTGTTGCACTTTTTTCTCTGGAAATGTCATCAGTACAATTAATTACTCGTTTAATTTCAAGTGAAACGGGTTTAACCTCAGAGAAACTTCGAAAAGGAGATTTAGAACCCCACGAATGGGAACAATTAAATGTTAAAGTTAAAGATTTAGAAAAAGCACCATTATATATTGATGATACACCTTCATTATCTATTTTCGATTTACGTGCAAAAGCCCGTCGTTTAGTTTCTCAACACGGAATAAAATTAATTGTTGTCGATTATTTACAATTAATGTCAGCTGGAAATTCTGGAAAAGGTGGTGGTAATAGAGAACAAGAAATTTCTATGATTTCAAGAAGTTTAAAAGCTTTGGCAAAAGAACTAAGTGTGCCTGTAATTGCACTTTCTCAGTTATCACGTGCAGTAGAAACGCGTGGGTCAAGTAAAAGACCTTTACTTTCCGATTTACGTGAATCGGGTGCGATTGAACAAGATGCTGATATTGTATCATTTATTTATCGTCCAGAATATTATAAAATTGACAATTGGGATGATGATGAAGCAGCTCCAACAACAAATCAGGCAGAATTTATTGTTGCAAAACATAGAAATGGTAGTTTAGATAACATCAGATTAAAATTCTTAGGACAATTTGGTAAATTTGATAATTTAGATGAATTTGGAATGACTTATAACGATTCAATGCCTTCAAAAATGAATTTAGATTCTCAAAATCCATTTGCGACTCCAAATTTACCTTCACCAAATGATGCCTTTGGAAGCAGCATGAATGTTGGTTTTAGCGAAGATAGTGACGTGCCATTTTAATCATTAATTTGTATATTTACAAAAATAGCTTTTGATGAACTATATAAAACAACTTGTTTTTTTACTTATTTTAATTTGTTTCACAAAATTAAATGCGTCTTCGGTTTTGTTGCCAATGGATAATGATGGGCAGCAAAATCATTTAAAAGCATACGGTATTACGTATTGGGCTTTGGCAAAAAATTATAAGGTAAACTGGTTATTAAATTATCGAGGCGGTTCTTTTTTATTGCCTGATGGCGATGATATCAGAAAAGAATGTCAGATTAGAGGTGTATCTTTTGAAGTCTTATCAGATGGTGCAACGGCTACTATTTTAGAAGAAATAAGTAGTCCATCTCAGAATATGGAAACGGTAGTTTTAGAAAAAGCACCAAAAATTGCGGTGTACACTCCAAAAGGAAAGCAACCTTGGGATGATGCAGTTACCATGGTTCTTACTTATGCCGAAATTCCTTATACAGAAATTTACGATACAGAAGTATTGTCAGATCAACTAGTTTTGTATGAATGGTTGCATTTGCATCATGAAGATTTTACTGGTCAGTACGGTAAATTTTTCAGCAATTACAGAAATGCACCTTGGTATATTCAGCAAAAAGCAGAAGCAGAAGCATTAGCTAAAAAATTAGGATTTAACAAAGTATCCGAAGAAAAATTAGCAGTCGCAACTAAAATTAGAGATTACGTAATTGGCGGTGGGTTTATGTTTGCCATGTGTTCTGCAACAGATAGCTTTGATATTGCTTTGGCAGCCCAAAACACAGATATTTGCGAACCTATGTTTGATGGTGATGCCAGCGAATCTAATTACCAATCTAAATTAGAATATTCCAATACCTTTGCTTTTAAAGATTTTATTTTGGAAAAACAACCCATGAAATACGAATTTTCAGATATTGATACTACTGAGGAGCACGGAAAAGGTAGTTTTTCAATGGAAGTAGATTATTTTACTTTAATGGATTTTTCTGCAAAATGGGATCCTATTCCAACGATGTTATGTCAAAATCATACTCAAATTGTAAAAGGGTTTATGGGACAAACCACTGCTTTTTTGTCCGATAAAATTAAGTCGAATGTTTTGTTAATGGGCGAATGTAAAATTAATGGTGAAGCCAGATACATTCACGGCACAAAGGGAAAAGGAATGTTCACCTATTACGGCGGGCACGATCCAGAAGATTATCAGCATAGAGTAGGAGATGCACCAACTGTTTTAGATTTGCATCCAAATTCGCCAGGTTATCGATTAATTTTAAATAATGTGCTTTTTCCAGCCGCTCGAAAAAAGAAACTTAAAACCTAAAAAAATATCCCAAACTCAATTTGAATTTGGGATATTTTTTTGGTATAAAAAAGTAAATTACATACCTCCTAATTCTTGTTGTAATTCTTCTTGTGTTACTTTTTTGTAACCTTCTGGTACTGTAAAGCAAGATGCTGAAGGCGCTTTGTCTACAGCAGTAGCTAATAAAACTACTTTACCTTTTTCGCTATTTACTTCAACTTCTAAAGGAAATCCTGTAAGTTTTAATTTATCTGTAGGTAAAGATTGTACTGCAATAGCTTCTGTAATATAAAAGGTATTAACTACTCCGCTGTTCATTGTTACTAAAGCTTTATAACATTTATATCCTAAAATTTCTTTAGTTGCTTTTTTATCATAAGTAACTGATTCGGCATCTTTTAGAGAAGCTACATCTGTATTTGCAAATCCTTCAGCTTCACCTGTTACTTCATATTTTTTACCCATCATATCCATTAGCATTCTGGTTTCTTTTGGATTGTTTTTGTCCATAGAAATCGTTTTTACAGATATCATTCCGCTCATCATATCCAGTTGAGTTGCTGAAGATTTTTCATCAAATGATATTTTAATAGTATTTGTTCCCATTGCTGCCATTTCCTCATTGTCAGGCATTGTCATTTCATACGTTACAGCGCCTGTTTTTGTTTGTGCATAAAATTGTGTAGATACAATTGCAAAGGCAACGAATGCTAATTTTTTTAAGTTTTTCATGTGTAATTGGGTTTAAATTTAAAGATTAGTATATTATTTTAATAAGAAGTTACAATTTAAAGTTACTTTTTTGGAAACTTTTTTAGAAACAACACTTGGTATTTCAATATCAAAGTCGGATACATTAACGTTAAAATCTGTTTTAATTTCTATATCCGAACCTGTTTTTTTAATTTTAGCAATTGAAGTAATATCTTTACTTTTTCCGTGAAGTTCTAATTTCCCTTTAATAGTATAATCTTTTAGACTCGAAGTTAATTTAGAAACATCAAAATTCTCAATTTTTCCTTTAAAAGTTGCTTTAGGAAATTTAGAACTCTCCATATAACTTTCATTAAAATGCTCTTCCATTAAAGCAATTTTAAATCGAAAACCTTTCATTAAAGCTAAAACAGCAATTTCACCATTATTAGTATTCATAATACAAGTTACTGCGTTATTTTTGGCTTTAATTTCTTCAAAAGAAGGTACGGAAGCTTCAAAACTAATGCTGCCAGTTTTGGTAATCTTTTTTTCTTGAATTGGCGATAAACTTACTAATAATAACCATCCAATTAGGGCAATTTTTTTCATAAAACTATATTTAAGATGGAAACTATTTATAAAAATTATTCTAAAAGTCCGTCAGTATTCCAATCTGTTATTAAATCAATAGTGGTTTGCGGAAGTCGAGTTCCTTGATAAGGCATCATTCCTGAAGCGCCTTGAGCTCTTGAAATACGGTCTAAAAGACCATTATTTTGAACAGATAATTTTACTTGATTATAAGTAACTAATGATGTTTGAGCACCCGCAGATGGAGTAGTGCCATGGCAAGCCACACAATTATTATCTATAATAGGTTTTATATTTTGGATGTATTTTGTTGTATTTGTAGACAATGGAATTGTTAAATCGTCTTCCGAATTAGTACTACAACCAAAAATAAAAATAATCGAAGTCAATATTAAATAATTTGTTTTTTTCATATTAAAATTAGTATTTACTCACAATATTACAAAATAATTTATAAGTTTGTACATGCATAATTAAAAATAAATGAAAAAAGTTGCAGTTGGTTTATTGGTTATCATAGTTATCGTGTTTTTGTCGTATAACTATTTATATCAAGATCATAGAGACATTTCCAGTGAGAAAGCTGTTTTTTCGATAACCGGGACAAAGATTTTACAAGATTTTTCAATTGATGAGTCAAAAGCAAATTTAAAATATTTAGATAAAACAATTACTATTAAAGGAAAAATCACCAGTATTGATGCTTTAAATAACACTATAGTAATTGATGACAAAGTATTTGTTTTGCTCAAAAAAACCTCTGATGTAAAACAAAATGAAGTAATTAGCATTCAAGGAAGAGTTTTAGGTTATGATTCTTTGTTGGAAGAAATTAAAATAGATCAAGCTGAAATTAAATAATTATGATAAAGAAAATTACTTTTTTATTTTTTGTATTTCCATTTTTAATGGTTGCTCAAGACGATTTGCTTAAAGAAATCGATACGTTATCTGATGCAAATCAATCAGAAACAGCGGCATTTAAATCTTTAAAAATCGTGAATTTAGAATCTACGAAATTAGCATCTAAAGGCGATATGTATTTTGTGGTTGCACACCGTTTTGGTTATTTAGATAAAGGATTTGAAGACTTTTTCGGTTTAGATGAAGCCAATACGCGTTTACAACTTGTATACGGTTTAACCAATGGTGTTACTATACATGCTTCTCGTTCTGGATTTCAAAAAACCTATGAATTTGCTACAAAATACAGATTATTTGGACAAAAAAAACAAGGATTTCCTTTTGAAATTGTTGGTTTCAATAGTTTGGCAATTAATACAGAATTAGAAAAAACAACCTTACCAAAATTAGAGTTTTCAGATCGTTTGGCTTATGTGAATCAAATTCTAATTTCAAGAAAATTCAATGATAATTTATCGTTAGAATTTGCACCAACACATTTTCATCAAAATTATGTTGCCAATAATTCTCAAGACAATAGTCAATTTGCCGTTGGTTTAGGAGGTAGGTATAAGTTTACCAAACGTTGGTCGTTTAATTTGGATTATGCAGCACATTTAAACAGAGCATCTAATTCTACTTTCAAAAATCCACTTTCTATTGGGTTCGATTTAGAAACAGGTGGTCATGTTTTCCAAATGCACTTTACGAATTCACAAGCCATGCATGAATCAGGCTATTTAGGAAATACGTCTGGAAGTTGGAATGATGGAAAAATTGCTTTTGGATTCAATTTAATTCGAGTTTTTTAGTATATGAAAATAATATTTTTCTTTTTATTTATTTTTTCAACTACTTTTGCACAGAAAGATGTTTTTGCCGTGTCCAGAAATGGGAGTCTTTTAGAATTAAAAGAATTAATTAAGTCAGATATAGATTGCATAAATAAAATAAATGAGAATGGATATTCCACTTTAATTTTAGCTATTTATTCTAATAATATTGAAGTTGCAAATTATTTATTGCAAAATGTGAACAATATCAATTATCTTTCTAAAAGTGGAACAGCATTGATGGCAGCAGCAATCAAAGAAAATTATCAATTTACAAAGCAATTAATTGAGAAAAAAGTAAATTTAGATTTTCAAGATTCAAATGGTCAAACTGCCTTAATTATGGCAATTAACACCAATAATATACCTATAATTGAAGCTTTAATTTCGGCTAAAGCAAATGTTAAAATTAGAGACAATTACAATAAAGAAGCCCTTGATTATGCTCTTAAAACAAATAATCAAAAAATTATTAATCTACTAAATTATTAACCATTACATTTTAAATTATGAAAAAAATTTTACTTTTTACACTAATTCTTTTTGGTATGAGTGCTACTGCACAAAATCATACTACTGGAGTAATCAATTTGACTACAGGTTATACAGTTAAATTTGATACGAATCCAACAACAGTAACAATGACTCTAGTTGGACCATCTGATAAATGGTTAGGTCTTGGATTTGGAATGACTACAATGTCACAAACTGGTGATGGCGTAATAGTATCAGGAACAATAGCAACTTTAACAGATAGAAATTTTACTGGTTCAACAAGTACTCCAAATTCAGATTCAGCTCAAAGTTGGTCGACAACATCTAATACCGTTGCTGGCACAGTTAGAACAATCATAGCTACAAGAGCTTTGTCAACAGTTGATACTACAGGTGTAGATTTCACTTTTACAAACTCAACTGCTTCAATTAATCTAATATGGGCTTTAGGTTCTAGTTTAACTTTAGCATACCACGGTGGAACCAGAGGAAATGGTATTTCAGGCACTTTTGCACTGAGTACAGATTCATTCAGTATGGCGGGATTTAAGCTATATCCTAACCCAGCAGATGAAATTTTTGCTATTGAATTACCGGATACTATAGAAAATATTACTGTAAAAATATTTGATGTATTAGGTAAGGAAGTGATGCAAAAAGAAATTTCTAAACTAGAAAATAAAATCAATACTAGTGATTTAAGCCCTGGTAATTACTTAGTTAAAGTTATGTTTGACGATAAATCATATGCAACCACTTTAATTTTACAATAAAAATATTTTTTTTATTTTTTTTATTAACCCTAAAAGCTTCTTGCTTTTAGGGTTTTTTTTATTTATGAAAATGGAATTAATTCTAATAGCTTTTTGAATTTATTTTTTGATGAAATTCTCGGCAAATATCTTTCCTTCTTTGGTTTCTATACTTAAAATATATATTCCGTTGCTTAAATTTGAAACGTCTATGGAATTAAAATCAGAAGTGATTCTACCAATCGTTTTTCCATTTGTATCAATTATATGTATTGCATTAATATTTAAATGTTCAATATTTGATATTGTTAAATAATCAGATGTAGGATTTGGGTAAATTACAACTTCTTTACCATTGAATGAAGACGCACTTAATGGAAAGTTGCCTTCAATAACATTTAGAGTTTGATTGATGTTCGGATTTGTAATAATATCTACAGCACCTGAAGGCCAAATTACTTTTATTTGAGTAATTGCTGTAGCCGTTCCTATTCCAAAATGAACATTTAAGGTGCTCATAAATTCAAAACCTTCACCGCTTCTAACTTCTCTAATTTGTTTACCCCAAACACCATGAATTTCTACACGTGCCCCAATTCCATTTCTGTTACTTTGAATACCTTGAAACGTTACTTTTATCCAGTTATTTCCGTTTGGAACTGCAGTACGAATAGTATTTCCGTTTAAAATATCAAGAAAACCATCGTTGTTTAAATCACCAACAGCACCTAATGAAACGTTAGGATAGTTTGCCGGTAAAAATGTATTATTACCTTGGTTAAACATAATTTTATTTCCACCACCCATTACATCAATAAAACCATTATTATCAAAATCATATGCTATATAATCTCTATTAATGTTATTGTCCAAATCCCATCCAGAACCAATTGTAATGTTTGTAAATGCTTCTTCAGAAGTATTAGTTGTATTTAAATTGTTTTTAAAAAACATATGCCCTGTATTTCCATTGGAGCCAACTAAAATATCCATATCACCATCATTATCGAAATCAGCAATCGCAGAAGACCATGATTGTACAGGTGTTGTGTTGATTTGAGCAATAGCTGAAATATCTGTAAAAATACCATTTCCATCATTTCTATGAAGTTCACAAGGAGGTCCGGAACATTTAGAAACAAACATATCCGCATCGCCATCATTATCATAATCTGTCCATAATGAAGCATAGTTTCCTCCGCTTGAAAGGACTCCTAATGAATACGATCCAGGAGTTACACCTGACTGATAATGTGTAAATGATGCGCCATTATTATTATTCATGTAATATACATTTGGTGCCACATCATGACAAGAAAACGCATCTAAATGACCGTCATTATTAATGTCAATAAAATTAGTTCTTTGACAGAAAATATATTCTGGTGGGTTAATGTTTGAATAAGCTGTTCCTGTGTTGTTAGATTTCCAAAATGTTAATCCATTACCGCCACCTAAAACCAAATCATTAAATCCGTCCCTGTTGTAATCCCCAGCTGCAATACTCCACGAAGGCATATCACTAGTTCCTGTTATTGGAAAATCAGTCATATTAAAAGTATTTCCTGTACCTTGGTAATGAATTTTTAAATTATTTGCGCTTACCCCTACAATGTCGTCTTTGTTATCACCATTCATATCCACAACACAAATAGTATACGAGCTATTTATTGTTGAAATGGTTTGTGAAGTATAATTTACAGGAGTAGGTATTGGAGCGATATATGGTCCTTCTGATAGTTGAAAAGTAAATCCAGCTGAAGACCATCTATTATCCCATGCAATATAATAAGTAGTTCCAGCTATAGCTGTAAAACTTCCTACTGATGAATAACTTGCTCCTGAATCATCATCACCACCTACACAAGTTAGTGTACTACATGTTCCACTATAAACATGGAAGCGTGTATCAATTTTTGGAGTATTTGCTAAAATATTTGAGCTGATTGTTGTGGTGTAGTTTTGTGTAGGAATATATTTATACCATTCACCAGCCGTAGCTCCAGTTCCATTTATTGCACATATAGGAGTTGGAATTTGTGTTCCGTTTACCGCAGTTACTACATGCATTCCAGTTGTTATTGTTAGTGCACTTGCACATGTGTCTTGAGCCCAGTTTGAGTAATTAATAAAAATTACAAAAAATAATATAAAATATTTTTTCATTTTTGATATATTAAAATGTTATTACTGACAAGGTTGTAATGAATTTATCCATTGTCCTATTAAACTTATTGCTTCTTCATGAACTACTGTTCTTCCGTGAAGAGGCATTCTGTATGCTTCATTTGTTGTGTTTAAACGATAGTATAACATGGATCTATTTATGTTTCCTGGTGTTATGATTTTTCCTAAAGCTGGAGCAAAGTTTTGCATATCTTGTGTATCTACACAAACACCCAAGTTTGTTAATCCATTTGCAGCTCCTGTTTCGTTAAAAGCAAATCGCATTGGTCTATAATCGCAATGTTTTCCATTTTGGTGACAATGGGCACAATTAATATCTAAATAAGAGCGTACTCTTTTTTCTAAAGATTTTGATGTGTCGTTATAATCAATCGTGGTGTTATTTTCTGTAGGTAAAGCAAAATTATTCTCTAAATACCCTTGCTCTATCCATTTTGTTAGCTGATTTTGAGTAAAGGACCCGTAATTATAGTTATGATTTAGATTTTGAGGTTTAATACCAATTGGGATGTGAATGGTTTGTATACTTCCATTAACATTTTCTGTGTTTTTATGACAAGTGATACATTGAACTTCTGATGGAATTCTGTAATCTGTAGTTTTAATTAAATTATTTTCATCTTTCCAAGATATGTTTACAAAACTTCCATTTAAATCTAAATACGCTTCTGTTTGGGCATCATTCCAAACATAATCAGCAAAAATCCAACCCGTTTGTTTTCGAATCATTATTCTTGTTTCAATATTACGAGTTGTATTGTTTGGTTGTATTTTATCGTAATAAAAGGTTTTTATCAAAGCGGATCCTACTGGTAATTCTAATACTTTCGAGTCACCGTTATAAGTTGCTTTTACGCCAATTGGCATCCAAACAAATCTTTTTTTGTGAGCATAATCTGTAAACAACACACTTGCTGGTGCATAAGGAAGTACATTTAATGTAGGAATTTGATTTTTTATTTCACCTTCAAAGAAATGATAATCAGAAAGTTTAGGATAAGGTACTTGTGTTAAATCAACTTTAATAGGTGATGTAGGTATGGAGTTATATTCTTCTTCAGTTTCATCATTACAAGATATTATAAACAATGTGATACATAAAAGTAAAATAGATAGTATTTTTTTATTCATTCCTTAATTTTTTACTAAAATAGTCAAAAAAATGAACTATTTCAAAAATATAATATAAATAAGTTTAACTGTTCATTTTCAGATATTTAATTATTTATTTTAATTTAAGTATAATGTTATGTTTTTTTAAATTATTTAGCGCTTCCGACGAAGAAAAATCTAAAGTTATTTCCTCATCTAAATATTCTATTTTAGCTGAAATTCTATTTATACTTTCATAAAAACGTCGCACTTCTTCTAAAGTAGATAATACTAACTTAGGAACCTTTACATTAACGCCAGCTTCATTTTTGGCAACCATGGTAAAATAACTTGAATTTGTATGTTTTACTTTTCCGGTTTGAATATTTTGAGAAATTACACGAATCCCAACCACCATAGAGCTGTTACCAACATAATTTACACAAGCTTTTAAGGTGACTAATTCGCCGATTTCAACAGGATTTAAAAAATTTACCGTATCAACAGATGCCGTTACGCAATAGCTTCCACAATATTTAGAAGCACATGCAAAAGCAATTTGATCCATTAAACTTAGTAAATAGCCACCATGAATTTTACCACTAAAATTACTATGTGAAGGCAACATTAATTCAGATAATGTAATTTTTGAAGCTGCAACCGTATTGGATGTTTTCATTTATTTAGTATTAAAATAAGTTTATTTTTCAGGTTGAACTTTTGTAATATAATAATTAGAATCGCCCCACCATAAAAAGGTATCATAACGTTCAATATATTCTATTCTTACAAATTTTCCTTGATTGTTTTTTAATTGTTCAATTACTTCTGGCTCATTATCCATTACTGAAAATGCAAATTTTTGTGAACCTGAAAGACCTTGGCTTAATTGACCTTCCCAAGTTTTAAAAAAATATCCTTCATGTCTAAATTTTATTAATTCGCCAGTTCGCATGCCGTCACTAAAAGATGCGTAATATAAAAAAGAAATATACGAAGCGCCAGCTAATACAATAGCTAATATTCCATATATTAGGACTTTTTGAATAAGGGTCATATTATTTGTCATATATTTTGAATTAATTGTCAGTTTCAGTTAATAATACTTCATCATTTTCTGCTCTTTTTAGTAATGCTTCTGGTAAAGCTTTTTTTGCTTTAGCTCCCATTTTCTTCAATTTTTCAGCACTGTTAACTAAATTTCCTTTTCCTTCGGTAAGTTTATTCATTGCTGCAGAATATTCTATTTTGGCTTCGTCCATTTTCTTACCAATTTTAATTAAATCAGAAACAAAACCTTCAAATTTATCATACAAAGCACCTGCTTGACGCGCAATTTCAATGGCGTTTTCTTGTTGTTTTTGATTGGTCCACATACTATCTATCGTTCGTAAAGTCGCTAATAGAGTTGTAGGAGTAACAATCACAATGTTTTTTTCAAATGCTTTGTTATATAACGTTAAATCTTCTTGTAAAGCCAATGCAAAAGCGGGTTCAATAGGAATGAACAACAAAACAAAATCAGGACTTTCCATTTGATAAATGTCTTGATAACGCTTTTCACTCAATTGTTCTACGTGTCGTTTTACCGAATTTACGTGCTCTTTTAAATGAATATTTTGTTGTGCATCGTCTTCTTCATTTACATATTTTTCATAAGCTGTTAATGATACTTTACTGTCTACCACCATCTTTTTTCCATCTGGTAAATTGATAATTACATCGGGTAAAATTCTTGTGCCTTCTGCGGTTGTAAAGGCTTGTTGCACTTCGTATTCTCGACCTTTTTCTAATCCAGACTTTTCTAATACGCGTTCTAAAACAAGTTCGCCCCAATTCCCTTGCATTTTACTATCGCCTTTTAATGCCTTAGTTAAGTTGATAGTTTCTTTGCTCATTTGGGCATTCATTTCGCTTAAGCTAACAATTTGTTGACGTAATGCAGCGTGATAATCAATACTTTCTTTATGTGTGTCTTCAACTTTTTTCTCAAAATGTAAAATTTTATCTTGTAATGGTGATAAAATATTTTTTAAGTTTTCTTTGTTTTGTTCGGTAAATTTCTGCGTTTTTTCTTCTAAAATTTTATTGGCTAAATTTTCAAATTCTTTACTAAATTTTTCTTGTAATTGATTGATTTCTTCTTTCTGTTCTTTTGTTCGATTTAATAAATTGTCGAAATCATTTTCTTTTTTTGCCAATAAAATAGCAAATTCTTCTTTTTCAGTTTGTGTTTTTTGTTTCTCGATTTGCAAATTCTGAAACGATGATTTTAATTCTGCAAGTTGATGCGATTGGGATGTTAATTGCCCTTCTAAATTGCTTTTTTCAGCATTAGATTGTGTTTTTGAAAGCAGTTTGCCAATATAAAAACCAATAATTAAGGCAATTAAAATGGCGAATACTAAGATAATTGATGTGTTCATTTTCGGGATATAATTTGTTAGCTAGTAAAAATACTATTTTTTTTAAATCAAACACAGAATAAATAAAATAAAACATATAGGCACATAGAATTTTTGTAATCATAAAGTCATTTTATTTAAGATAGCAACACATAGCTTGAAATTTATTTACTTCATAATTTTTATTTTTTCTATGTGACTATGTGTTTAAAATTAGTACTATTTTTGCAAGATGAAGATACACCAACATTTTATTTTACATAAGCCACACGGTTTTATTAGTCAATTTGTTTACGAATTAAAACGAAACAAAAGAAAATTAGGTGAACTTTATGATTTTCCAGAAGGCACAATGGCTATTGGAAGATTAGATGAAGATTCTGAAGGGTTATTATTACTAACAACCGATGGAATGATAAGCGAATTGGTAAGAAGTAAAAAAGTGGAGAAAGAATATTATGCACAAGTTGATGGAATTATTACATTAGAAGCTGTTGATCAACTGAAAAATGGTGTAGAAATTGGTTTTCACGGAAAAAAATATAGTACTAAAAAATGTCAAGCGAAATTGATTGATAATCCAACTCAAATTGGCGAAGGCAGAAGAATTAGAGATGAACGTCACGGACCTACAAGTTGGGTTTCTATAACGCTAACCGAAGGAAAATTTCGACAAGTACGAAAGATGACTTCAGCTGTTGGTTTTCCAACCTTACGATTAATTAGAGTTCGAGTTGGAAATATTGAATTAGATAAATTAAAAGCTGGCGAAGTGCGAGAAATTTTTGAAGCAGATTTTGACAGAATTCTGGATTAATTTTTAAGGTTTATCTCACGATAAACTTACCGTGTGTTTTATCAAAAACAATATGTTCGTCTTTAAATAAGGTATCAAAAACACCTTTTTCAATTAATTTGCACGGTTGATCTTGAATGGTTTTTTCATTTGTCATCACAATCATTTCATCAGAAAGTTGAATGGCCAAATCGATATCATGAGTTGAAAATAAAATGCATTTTTCCGATTCGTGTGCCAGTTTTTGTAATAATTTAAATACCGAAACTTTGTGAAATAAATCCAAATGGGTTGTGGGTTCATCCAAAATAATTAAATCTGTATCTTGAGCCAATGCTTTTGCAATTAAAACTTTTTGTAATTGTCCGTCTGAAATTTCGTAATGTTTTTTTTCTGTTAAATGTGCAATGTTTGTAAGTTGAATCGCTTTGTTGATTTTATTGATATCATCTTCTGATAAGGTTCCTAACCAATTGGTATACGGTTGTCTTCCTAAAGCAATTAATTCCCAAACGGTTAAATTACTACTTGGTAGTTTATCGGTTAAAACCAAACTTTGTTGTTGTGCTAAATCAGAATTTTCAATTGAAAAAATATTTTTGTTGTTTAAAATTACGTCACCCGAAATTGGTGTTTGAATAGCAGTAATTGTTCGTAATAATGTTGATTTTCCAATACCATTTCCACCAATTAATGTGATTAACTTACCTTTTGTTAATGAAATATTGATATTACTCGCAATGGTTAATACTTCTTTTTTGGAAGCATAACCAATGGATAAATTTTTGGTATGTAATATGTTAGTGTTATTATTCATCATCATATAATTCTAACTGATTCCTCTTTTTCTTACCAACAACCAAATTACAATTGGTGCTCCTAAAATTGATGTAATTGCATTAATTGGTAATGTAAAATCTAAACCTGGTAATTGTGAAACAGTATCACAAATAAGCATAATTACTGCACCTAAAATCATCGTAGAAAAAAACAATGTTTTATGATTACTTGTTTGAAATACTAATTTTGAAATGTGTGGAACGGCTAAGCCGACAAAGGCAATTGGTCCTACAAATGCAGTTATGCTTCCTGCTAAAATTCCAGTTGCAATAAAAATTAAATTGCGTTGTTTTTTAATATCTATTCCTAAACTTTTTGCATAATTTTCCCCAAGTAGTAAAGCATCTAAACTTTTAATTGAAAACAAGCTTAATAACAAACCAATTATTACTGAAATACTTAAAATAGAAATTTGTAACCAACTTAAGTTTCCTAAATTTCCCATTGACCAAAATGTGAATTTTTGTAATTGTTCTGCGGTACTAAAATAAGTTAAAACGCTTACAATTGCTCCAGTGAAACTACTAAACATTAATCCAACAATTAAAATTGAAAGCGTGTCTTTTAATTTTTTGGAGACTAAAAAAACTAAAGCTAATACGAATAAACTTCCTAAAATGGAGGCGAATAATATACCTAAACTGGATACAAAAAGTTCTGCTAAAAAACCTGGTAAAATCGAAGCTCCCATAATTACAAAAGCCACACCCAGACTGGAGCCAGAACTTAATCCCAAAACATATGGTCCAGCTAATGGATTTCTGAATAATGTTTGCATCAACAAACCCGAAATTGATAAGCCAATACCAACTAAAGCGGCTGTGATTGCTTTTGGTAAACGGAAATTGATAATAATATATTCCCACGTGTCTTTTACTTCTCCAAATCCAAAAATTGATTTTGCAACTTCTTTTATAGGAATAGCCACTTGACCAAAACTAATATTTAGTATAAAAACAACTGCTAAACCGACTAGTAAAGCAGAAAATAGGATTTTATGTTTTGCGTTTTTTTTCAATTTTATTTTAGTTTTTCAAAGAAATATAGTTGATAATTAGGTAATAATTCTGGATGAAATATTTTTACTAAATCTTTCAACACTAAATCTGGTCGATTAGGCGCTAATTCGTAATAAATTACACCACCCGTTTTGCCTTTCTTTTTACTAAACGAATAAATATTTTTTGCTTTAAAAGCTTTAAATTTTGAATAATGTGGATTCGCGTTTTTAATTTCTTCTAAAGAAGTATATTGATCCATAAACCAAATATCGGCATTTTTGGCAATACTATATACTTTTTCAAATGATAAAGATAGGCTTCCCGTTCCTTTAGTTTTTGCCCATAAATAGTTTCCATTTGCATTGGTTATAAATTTTGCACCCCAACTTTCGCCTTGTGGCAAATACCATTTATCTTCGTATAAAGATCCACTAAAAACAGTTGGTTTTACTTTTGTTTTTTCAACTAATTTTAATGTTTCATTATATGTTTTTTCGATTGATTTGAAAATTTCATTGGCTTGTTTTTCTTTTCCAAAAAGAACACCAAAAAGTTTAATCCACTCCACTTTACCTAAAGGTGATTGCTCATTCCAATCGCCATTTAAAATTACTTTTAATCCGTTTCTTTCTAAGTTATCTAAAGTCGGATTACTATTGTCTAAACCATAACCCATAATAATATCTGGTTGTAGATTTATTAAAACTTCAGTATTTAACGACTGATTACTTCCTAATTCTTTTATTTTTCCAGCATCAATTAAGTTCCTTACTTTTTCTGAAGAAATGTAATTTAAATTCGGAAAACCAATTAGTTTATTTTCTTCTCCAAGCATTTCTAATGAAGGAATATGTGTAGTAGAAGTTAAAACAATAGTTTTAATTGGTACTTGAATTTGAGTAAAATTTTTATATTCTGTTGGAATTACCGCATTTTTCTTCTTTAAAATATAAGAATATTTCTTTTTTGCATTTGGCCACGGCGAAGTAACTTCTACAATTGAATAATTTTCTTTTGTAATGATAGTTATACCTTTAGCGTGTTTTATTTCGTTATTTCTTGTGTTTTCTGATGCCTTACTTTCCTTGTTATTACAAGATATAAAAGTAAATAAAAACAAAAGAAAACTTATTTTTTTAGCAAGATACATTTGTGAAATTTTTTACAAAAGTAAAAGATATTTATATAGTTTGATTTTAATTTTTAATTAATTACATTTACACCTGAATTTTGGTTGATGTTCTATAACATAGAATAATCATTAAAAGGGAATCAGGTACAAGACCTGAGCTGTTCCCGCAACTGTATGCTACTAAACGTTAGTGTTATCTGCAAATCCACTGTTTCGCTTAAAACGAGATGGGAAGGAAGACACTAATAGGCAAGCCAGGAGACCTGCCACATTCATTGAGTATCAAACTTTCGGGAAAAAAGGTTTGGGTATGGGTAATTCTATGCTTTTCTCCCATTTTGGAAAAATTTAAATTAGAAAAATGAAACGTAATTTCATTAAACTATCTGCGTATTTTACGTTGGTAACTTCTTTTGCTTTGGCTCAAGAACAAAATCTGTCAAAAACAATTCAAGAGATTGTAATTTCCGACACCAAATTTGCGCAAAGCAAAGAAAAATCAGGAAAAATTATTGAAAAAATTACAGCAAAAGATTTAGAAAACAAAAAAGGGCAAACTTTAGCCGCTGTCCTAAGTCAAGTCGCTGGAGTAGAAGTTGCTGGAAGTCAATCTGGAACTGGGAAAAACTTAGAATATTACATTCGAGGTGGAAGAAGTCGTCAAGTATTAATTGTAATTGATGGTGTTCCTGTAACTGACGCTTCAGGAATTGGTTTTCAATATGATTTGCGTTTGTTGCCAGTAGAACAAATTGAAAGTATTGAAATTATGAAAGGAGCAGCCAGTACTTTATATGGTTCTGGAGCTGCAACAGGCCTAATTAATATTACTTTAAAGAAAGCCACAAAAAAAGAGATTGAAGGTACTGTTTATATGAATTTGGGAACACAAAACACAGCCAATCAAACAAAAACAAACGCGCAGGATTTCAATCAAGGTTTTTCTGTGAACGGTTCAAAAGGTCGATTTTCGTATTTAACATCTTTAAATAGTACCGAAACAAAAGGAATTAGCGAAGCTGCAGGAACGAATTTTGAAACGGATTATTTTTCTAGGGTAAATGCCTTGCAAAAAATTGGAATTCAATTTAATTCTAAATTTAGCATACACGCTTTCACTAATTATGATAGATTAAAATCTTCTTTTGATGGTGGAAACTTTACTGATGAAACGGCAAATATTTCACTTTCGGAGCAGTTTAGAGTTGGGTTTACACCAAAATATAAATATACAAATGGTGAATTAAATTTAGTAACGGGTTTTACTAATTTGGAAAGACATTATGATACATATAGTTCTTGGTCTTCTAGTATTGAAAAATCGTATTACAAATCTAGAAGTTTTTCTATTGATATGTTCAATAAGTATAATTTTTCAAAATCATTTTTCTTGATTTTAGGAACGCAATTTCAATTTATGGATATGCAAGAAGAAACTGCTTATGAATATATTTTAAATTCACAAGCTAATTTTAATGTGGTAGATCCTTATGTAACAGCCGTTTATTATTCAAATTTTGGTTTGAATATTAATGTTGGTGCTAGATCAAACAATCATAATGTATATGGTAGTCATACAACATTTAATTTTAATCCGTCCTTTAGTTTCCATAAAACACCTTTACGATTAATTTTTTCTTACAGCTCAGCATATATTACACCTTCATTGTATCAATTATTTTCGCCTTACGGAAATTTGAATTTAAAACCCGAAGAAAACACTACTATTGAAGCAGGTTTTGAAACTACAGTACTCGATAAAAAAGTTACATTAAATACCGTTGGTTTTTATAGAGAACAAGAAAATACTTATGATTTTTTTACAGATTCGACGTCTTATGAATCTCAATATATTAATAATTCAAATGTTGTCATCGCAAAAGGAATGGAAACCACTTTAAGTATAAAACCAATTTCCTACTTTTCGATAAATGGAAATTATACATTTACACAAGTTGCCGAAGCGCAAAGCAAGTTAATTCCGAAACATAAAGTAAATGTTTCATTTGATGTTGACTTAACAAAAAAAATCCATTGGAACACCCAATATCAATATGTGGAATCCAGAAACGATGCCTATTTTGATAGTATTACATTCGCTACGATAAATACAGTTTTAGCTTCCTATCAAGTAGTAAACACAAATTTTTCAATTGATGTAGTACCAAATAGATTGTCAATTTTTACAGCTATTACCAATATTTTAGATAAAGATTTTTATGAAAACATAGGATATTCTGCAAGAGGAAGAAATTTTAAATTAGGAATTAATTTTAAGTTTTAAAATTAAAGTAAACGTAAGATTTATTTGCGTTTTTGTTTTATGTAACAATTTTGAAACAATGTTGTCTAATCTTTGGAATAGATTTTGATATTCAAACTAAAAAAAAGTGAGTTATGAAAAAAATTATTGTTTATGTTGCTTTGATGGTTTCATCTTTGGTATTTTCACAAAATGCTTTTGATAAATTAGAAGATAAAGAAGGTATAGAAAGCATTGTGGTTTCTAAAAAAATGTTCGATTTAATGAGTAAAGTTAAAGTTGATGCAAAAGACAAAGAAATGCAGCAATATATGAACTTGCTTAAAAAATTAGATAATTTACAAGCATATTACACCTCACAAGCGAAATGGAGTGGCGATTTGAACGCGGCTGCAGCTTCCTATTTAAAAGCAAATCCTTTAGATGCGATTTCGTCCACTACGCAAGATGGAAACGTAATTAAAGTATACGGAAAAACAGATGCTAATGAAACCAATGTAAAAGAAGTTTTAGTAGTGGTAAACGGTAATTTTAATGGAGTAAAAACATCAATTGTTTCAATAAAAGGTGATTTTCCTTTGAGTGAAATTGCATTACTTGTTAAAAAATTAAATCTTCCAGGCGCCGATATTTTAAGTAAAATTGATAAAAAATAATCGGATGAAAAAAATATTTTTACTTGTTATTGTAGCCATTTCATTCAGTTGTAAACAAGAAGCTTCTTTGCAAAAATACTTTGTGGAAAGTGGCGAAAAAAAGGAATTTATGGCGTTAGACGTTTCTTCTTCTATTTTAAATATTAATGAAACCAAATTATCTGCGTCAGAAAAAGCGGCATTAGCATCGTTTGATAAAGTAAATATTTTAGCTTTTAAAAAAGACGGAAAAAATAATGCTCAATACACAAAAGAAATAAAAGAAGTTAAAGAAATTTTAAAAGACACGGTGTATCAACCATTAATAAAATTAAATGGAGTAGGGCAAAACGCCTCAATAATGATAGTGGGCGACAATAAAGAAATTGACGAGTTAATTCTATTCGGAAACAAAAAAGAATTAGGTTTTACAGTAATACGAGTTTTAGGAAACGATATGAAACCAGAAAATGCAATGGAATTTTTAAGTATTCTGCAAAAATCAAATATTGATATGGAGCAATTGAAACCCATATTAAATTTTGTGAATAAGAAATAACGTATTTTTAGATTAATTCTATTTTACAGTAATCTCATCCACAAATATAAACGCATCACCGCCAAAACCTTGATGCCATTCTGGTAATTTTCCGAAGTTTTTGGCGATTACTTTCACATAACGTGCTTTTTTGTTTTTGGTTTCGTTAGCAGTGAAATTTAAAATAATGTTTTCTTCAATTTTTGGATCTAACGTATTGTTTATCGAACCGAAATAGGTAAAATTCACATTATCATCTGAAATGTAATATTCCACTTTGGTTGGCATTACAATCCACGAACGTTGGTCTTGTAAAAAACGTGCTGAAATTTCAGTAATATCTTTAACTTCTTGCAAATCAACAACTGCTTCAAAATCTTGACTTTGGTAGCCTTGCCAATCGCCTTTTCTCCAATTTTCGGTTCCTAAAATACCATCTAACAATCCTTCAGGACCACCAGCGTGATATTGCGGATTGTATTTAGATTTGATGTTGATGCTATAGTTGTTTGGTTTTTTGAAGAATTGAGCAGATATGGTGTTGCTTCTTATAGCTGTGCTATCGATACTAAATTCAGTGTAATGATAAATTTCCGTATATGCATTTACTTTTGTTGATTTTTTTATCAATATTGGCGATTTGTATTCTTTAAAATTCAATTCATCATCAAAAGAATAATATACTTTTCCAATTGATTTATATGGTTTTAATTCAATCTTTAAATCTGTAACAAATGATTTATTTTCTACATCAATTATTGGAACTATATAATAATAATTTTCACGAGGTTTATGTCTTAAGCAATTTACCCAATCATATAACTCAAAATTAATAAAATATGATTCCTTTTCTTGAGTTCTGGGAAGTTTAATCAACTTCTCGGTATTTTTTATATTTACATTTTCAAAAATTGGATCAACAGTATTAATATATTCTTGCCCAGGAGTTACTTGATATAATCCTATTGAACTCAAAACATACCAAGCACTCATTTGACCACAATCTTCATTGCCTATTAAGCCATCTGGGGTATTTTTGTAGAAATTATCTAAAATATACTTGACTTTTTCATTCGTTTTTTCAGGTTTGCCTACATAATTGTATAAATAGGCCATATGGTGACTTGGTTCGTTTCCGTGTGCGTATTGTCCAATCAATCCGGTAACATCGACTTGTTCTCTACCTGTCGTTTTACTTTCAGCGTTGAAAAGCGCGTCTAACTTGACTTCAAACTTATCCTTTCCTCCATGCGCTTGAATTAAACCCTCAATATCTTGTGGTACGAAAAACGAATATTGCCACGAATTTCCTTCCGTAAAATTATTATTGACTTCTCTTGGATCAAACGGTTTGTCCCAACCGCCATTTTTCTTTGGACGCATAAAACCCGTTTCCCAATCAAAAATATTTTTCCAATTTTGAGAACGCATCATAAAATACTGATAGTCTTCTTGCTTTTTTAAAAGCTTAGCCATTTGGGCAATACACCAATCGTCATACGCATATTCTAAGGTTTTAGAAACGCTTTCGTGTTCGTCATCCATCGAAATGAAGCCGTTTTTCTTATAGGCTTCTAAGCCCAAAACATCTCTCATAGCTGAGGCTTTACTGGCTTCAAAGGCTTTTTCGTAATCAAAACCAGTTATGCCTTTTGCCATCGCATCTGCGATTACAGAAACCGAATGATAACCAATCATACAATCCGTTTCATTTGACGCCAATTCCCAAACGGGTAATCTACCGCCTTGTTCGTATTGTTTGATGAACGTATTGATGTAATCAGAAGTTCGTTTTTTATCGATTAAGGTGTATAATGGATGCGCGCCTCTAAACGTGTCCCATAACGAAAAAACCGTATAATAATCAAAGCCTTCTGCTGTATGAATTTGGTTGTCTCTACCACGATATTTCCCGTCTAAATCTTGTGCAATATTGGGTTGCATCATCGTGTGATACAAGGCTGTGTAAAAAATCGCTAACTTATCTTTATCATCAGAAGTTACTTCAATTTTTGATAATTCTTTGTTCCAAAGGATTTCTGCCTCTTTCTTAACTTTTTCAAAATCCAAAAGGTTGATTTCGGAACTGTTAAGCTTAGCACCTTCATAACTTGTTGGCGATAGCGATACTTTTACGTGGATTTTTTCGCCTTTTTTAACAGATTTAGAGAAACTTAAAGCCAATTCAGTTCCTTTATAAATTCCTTCTAATTTAGTATTTTCCTTGTTTTCTTCTTTAACTAGATTCACTTTCAAAGGCACATTAAACTCAATTCTAGCAAATACATATTGATTTCTTGCCCAAGCTTCGCTTCTTCGTAAGACTTCAATGGTTCTATCATCAATAATTCTTATAGTTCCTTCCAAAAGCTTATCGCGATGATTCAAATCTAAAATAATATTGGCTTGTCCAGCTTTATTAAACGTATATTCGTGTAAACCAACACGAGTAGAAGTGGTTAAACGCACATCGATATTGTGTTTTTCTAATTTCACTGCATAAAATCCAGCGGAAGCTTTTTCATTGGCATGCGAAAAAGTAGAGGAATAGATATTTTTATCAAACGAAGGTTTACCCATAGTCGGCATCAACATAATATCACCATAATCTGAAACACCGGTTCCATTCAAATGCGTATGCGAAAATCCGTAAATAGTACTATCATCATAATGATAACCACCGCAGCCATCCCAACTGCCATCAATACGCGTATCTGGGGACAATTGTACCATTCCATAAGGCACAGTTGCGCCAGGAAATGTATGTCCGTGTCCGCCAGTTCCAATAAATGGATTGACGTGTTTGGCAAAATCTTGTGCGAATAATAAAGTGGGAAGTAGTATAAATAAAATTGCTTTCTTCATGATAATAGAATATTGTTGATGTAAATTTCAACAAACTATTTAAAAAAAGCAATTTTATAAGAAATTAAATCTAAAGGATGTGGTTTATTTGCTTAGTACACCCTTACAATTAATAGTATGAAATTCTATGTTGTTTTCGTCTTTGATGGTATTTGCTTCAAAGGTGAAGTTTTTATCATATAATTTTCCGTTTAGAAAATACGTAAGCATAAAATGATTGTTTAATTGCAATACATTATTTTCTAACAATTCTATTTTAATAGCAATTTTAGGAGCGACTTCATTGAAAGAATGTCGGAAATAACCTGTTTTTCTTTCTTCATTATTCAGTAATCCTGAAGCATTGGAAACTACCATTGCCATTTCTAATTTTTCTGAAGTATCGTTTAATAAGTAGGCATACCAACTGTTTTCTCCAAAATCTTCATTCCATTCTTTAATAGCCACCACATATACGTTTTCTACTTCAGGAATAATAATGTCTTTTTTCATGAGAAGTTACTGCTTTATTTTATTTTTTTAGATAAAGTAGCCGTGTTTGTAAATATCTTTAAATCTACTTTTGGTTCTCCTAACAAATCAATTTGGGTATTTCCTGATGCTGAAATTTCAATGGTTTTTTGAGCATTAACAAAACACGATGTGTAGCCTTCTGCAATTAATTCCATATCAACAACGGTGAATTTTTTAGCCACTAAACTTGAATTATTATCTAATCTTATTTTTGCAATTTGCGCATCACCTTCAATAGTTGCTTGCGATTTTTGGTATAAATCTATCTTAGATTCTGGTGAAGCAATTAAAGCTTTTAAATTGGCATCTTTACTTAATTCTACAACAGATTTTTCCGCTTGCACATTTATTTCTGCTTTCGATTTATCTGTTAATATTAATGTAAAATTAGTAGATTTTACATTTAAAAAAGATTGCGATTTATCAAAGTTTTTAACTGTAATATTTGCTAATGCTATATCTGCAATGGCATTAACTTTACTAGCATGTCTTGCTACAATTGTTTTTAAGCTGTCGTTATAATTTACTCTAATAGCCATTTTTTTCTCGCCAACGGGTTGTTTTAATGCGGTCAATTTTAAAGTTTTTCCTAAAACAGAAAAACTAATAATGTCATGTAAGTTATCGTCCGCTTCAATTTCTATTGATGTTTTTTCTCCTTTTACGAAATACACATCCAAAAATTCTTCAATTTCTACATGTTCAAATTCTTCTACTTCTTTCACAGAAATAGTTACAATTTTTGAACCTTTTATTTTTTCTAGTTTCGCTTGAGCTGTTGCTAATGAAAAACTAAACAATGTAATAACGAAAAGTGCAATTGATTTTATCATTTTTGTGTTTTTTAAATTTTAAGGACAAATATATTAAAAAAAATCCCGAAAAAATCGGGATATATATGTTATGATATTAGAAATTTTATCTTAAAAAAAAGATCTTAAAAAATACTTTCTATAAATTGAATTACTAACTGTACAGCAATGTCAATTATTTTAATTACAAATTGTATCATGATTTGTTGGGATTTTAGATTAATATCTGTTGTAAGATTAAGTATAAATTATGAAATGAATGTTAAAATTTAATTAAATGTTCTGGTTTTTGTTTCAGTTCGTATTATTTCATTTCCGTTCACGTTTACTTTTACTGAAACCTTTTCAATACTATCATTTTCAATAGTAGTAGTTTCTACTCTGTTATTTCCAAAAATTTCACTTGAGACGTTTATAACATTGGTTTCTTCATCATCTTCATCAAGCGGGCAATTGGTACATAATACTTTGTTTTCTCCAACTATGTAAATATAAGTATCTGAACTATGATGTAAGTTGAAATAATCATTTTCAGATCTGTCAAAGTGTTTGAAGTTTTTATCTACTTTAAAAATGGTTCCTTTAGGTAAATATAAAAACAGTTCTACTTCTTGGTCATGTTTTTTATTAGCTAAATCGGTAATCCAATAATTATCTAAAATTAAATTGTTGTTTTCAATTTTAACAGTGTATTTTATTTTTTCAGCAGTTTGTTTGGCTTTTTTAATGCTACTCCCTTCAGCAGATTTTTCAATTTGTAAAAAAGCAATTGGATCGTTTGTTTCTACTATTTTTATAGATACATTATTTGAAAATATTATTTCTTTATCAGTATCATCATGAATAACTTCAAAATTTTCATAATCGTAATTATCTTTGCCGTATAAATTATTTGAAATAAATTTAATAGTTAAGGTATCAGTTGGTTTTAAATTGATGGCTACTTTTTCGATATCTTTTCCCGTATATGCATTTTGACTAATTTCTTTTATAGTTAAAAATAATACTGTTCCCAATCCGATTATCCAAATGGCTAATAGCGAATAATTTATAGAATTTCCAATTGATTTCATTCTGGTTGAAAGTAATTTTAACCCTAAGATTAATAAGAAAAACAAAGGAATTCCAACAACTATAATTAATAATATTCCTTGAATCCAAATAGGTGTTTCGAAACTAAAAGGAGTGTGAATGTGATTGTATAGGAAATTATCTGGCATAGATGAGAAAAACATCATAGCAATTCCTCCAATAATAACACTAATTAATGTCATAGAGGTAAAAAGCACAATAAAACCGCCAATTATCTTAGAAATTACATTAAATATTGACGTTACAATTTCACTTATTGTTTTTCCAATTTTTTCTGCTCCTGATTTAGCATTAGAAGCAATTTTGTCTTGGTCTAAATTTGAGAATTTATCTGAAATTTCGTTAAAACCTTCTTTTACTTTTTTCTCAATATTTGAAATGTTTATAGGTTCCCCTTTCATTTCTAATTTTTGAGAAGTGGTAACAGCTTCTGGAATTAATATCCATAATATAATGTAAAACATAAATCCTGCACCACCCAAAATTACCATTATGATTCTTAACCATAACGGGTCAACACCAAAATAATGTCCTAAACCTGATAAAACACCTCCTAAAAACGAGTTTTCTTTATCTCTATATAATTTTTTTGATATGCTTGTAGATGCAAAATTTGTGTGTAAATCATTTTTTGGCGTTTCTTCTTCAATTTTATAATCTTCAGGTTGCCCCATAATCGTTATAATATCATCTACTTCTTTCAAGCCAATAACTTGTTTAGTAGTACCTAATTTTTCTGTAAAAAGTTCCGAAATTCTACTTTCTATATCATTAATAATTTCTTCTCTACCATCCGGCGATAATGAACGTCTAACGGCATCAAAGTAGTTGCTTAATTTTTTAAAGGCATCTTCGTCAATATGAAAGAAAAAACCGCCTAAATTTATACTTGTTGTTTTGTTCATAACCTGTTATTTTTGATTAGTTATAGTGTTTACAGCACCTGATAATTCTCCCCAAGTGTTGTTTAATTCTTTTAAAAATTCTTTTCCTTCATCCGTTAAGCCGTAATATTTTCTTGGTGGTCCCGATGTCGATTCTTCCCAACGATACTTTAATAAATTATCGTTTTTTAATCTGGTTAATAAAGGATATACGGTACCCTCTACAACAAGTAATTTAGCGGTTTTTAAAGTGTCCAAAATTTCAGAAGTGTATGCGTCTTTTTCTTTTAATACAGATAAGATGCAAAACTCTAAAACACCTTTTCGCATTTGAGCTTTTGTGTTTTCAATATTCATTTGAGCTTGTTTTTTTAATCACGATAAAACGATTTAAAATTGAGTACAGTACTTAGTACATTATTTTATTATGCAAATATATATCTATAAACAGATACTTTGTTAAGCATAGTACTAATATTTAACATAATTTTAACATTTAAACTTTTTATGATTACAACTATTTTTTTGTTATTTTTACGTAAAATATAAATAGATATGGAGTTTACACCTTTCAAATTAAATGCGTTTACCTTTTTTAAATTGCCTTCCGCATTTTGGAGTGGGGTTCGAGTAAAACAAATCACATCTGATATTTGTAAGGTAACAGTGAAACACAGTTGGTTCAATCAAAATCCGTTTAAATCTATGTATTTTGCCGTACAAGCTATGGCTGCCGAATTTACAACAGGAGCTTTAGTTATGTTTCATATCAAAACAAGCGGAAAAAATATTTCTATGCTTGTGGCTCAAAATAAAGCGGTGTTCACAAAAAAGGCAACGGGTAAAATTAGTTTTACTTGTAATCAAGGTAATGAAATTTCGGATTGTATTAAAAAAGCAATTATATCTAGTGAAGGTCAAACGATATGGTTAACGTCAGTAGGAATTAATGAAAATGGCGAACAAGTTTCTGAAATGCAATTTCAATGGACCATAAAATCAAGAATATAATTTTTAGACATTTGTTAATCTTAGTTAATGTTTAATCTTAAAGCATAACTAGTTGTAAATTTGAAAGATAAAACAATATAAATGACTATATTAATATCAGGAGCAACGGGTTTAATAGGAAAAAAAATGGTGTCTTTACTTAAAAATGACAACCATATAATTCATTATTTAACTACATCAAAATCCAAAATTCAAAGCACTACAAATCAAAAAGGATTTTATTGGAATCCAGATAAAGGAGAAATTGATCTTGCTGCGTTTGAAGACGTTTCCGTTATTATTCATTTAGCAGGTGCTTCGGTATCAAAAAAATGGACCACTTCGTACAAAAAAGAAATTATACAAAGTAGGGTTCAAAGTGCCAATTTACTTTTCAAAACACTACAATCTCATCCAAATTCGGTAAAACATTTTGTCTCTGCTTCTGCTGTTGGTATTTATCCAGATGATTTCACTGCCATTTATCACGAAGATAATGTATCTGTAGATGATTCTTTTTTAGGGGAAGTAACGCAACTTTGGGAAGAAAGCACCAATTTATTTAAATCCTTACCATTATTGGTAACCACAATAAGAATCGGAGTCGTTTTAGCTAAAGAGTCGGGTGCATTAGTTGAAATGACAAAACCTATAAAATACGGATTTGGAGCTGCTTTGGCATCTGGAAAACAATATGTGTCTTGGATTCATATTGATGATTTAGTGGCTATTTTTAAATATGTTATAGATCATAATTTGGAAGGTGTTTACAATGCTGTTTCGCCATATCCCACAACAAACGAAGAACTAACAAAAGCAATTGCAAAAACCATTCATAAACCTTTGTTTTTGCCAAATGTTCCAAAATTTGTTTTACGTTTACTTTTAGGCGAAATGCATAAAATTGCAACCAGTAGTCAACACGTGAGCTCAAGAAAAATTCTTGATTCAGGTTTTCAATTTCAATTTGCTTTACTTAGCAAATCCTTGCAAAATCTATTGAAATAATATAATAAATTCTCTCTTTTTATAGTTCTGTCCAAAATAATTATTTTTTGGCTGGGTTATTTGTGTTCTGATTTACTGACAATGTGTCACAAATTAAAGAATGGCAATACTTTTGCAATCTCATTTTGAAAATAAATTATACAATTATGAGTCAAGAAAATACTGAAAACATCGAAAAAGAGATCCTTAAGGATGAAAATGTTATAGAAAATCAAGATGTTCAAGAAAATAATGAGCCAGAAGTGTCAGTTGAAGATCAATTGCAAGAACAAAAAGATAAATTCATTAGATTATATGCCGAATTTGAAAATTACAAAAAAAGAACTTCAAAAGAACGTATAGACTTATTCAAAACTGCTGGACAAGAAATTTTACAATCAATGTTACCAGTTTTAGATGATTTTGATAGAGCTTGGGCTCAGGTTTCTCAATCCGATGATGAAGCTTTAGTAAAAGGTGTAGAATTAATTCACGAAAAATTAAAATCAACACTAGTTTCTAAAGGATTGGAAGTAGTTGAAATTAAAGCAGGAGATGCATTCGATGCAGATTTCGCTGAAGCAATTACTCAAATTCCAGCTCCAACACCTAAATTAAAAGGAAAAATTGTTGACGTAATCGAAAAAGGGTACAAATTGGGTGATAAAATTATCCGTTTTCCAAAAGTAATTTTAGGTAACTAATATTTCTATAATCATTCATTTTGAATGTATTAATAAAATAAAATGAAAAAAGATTTTTACGAAGTTTTAGGTATAAGCAAAAATGCTTCACCTGAAGAAATAAAAAAAGCATATCGAAAAAAAGCGATTCAATATCATCCAGATAAAAACCCTGGAGACGCTGCTGCAGAAGAAAGTTTTAAAACTTGTGCCGAAGCATATGAAGTGCTAAGTGACGCAAACAAAAAAGCCAAGTACGACCAATACGGACATCAAGCCTTTGACGGAAACGGTGGCTTTGGTGGCGGACACGGTGGTATGAATATGGATGACATTTTTAGTCAATTTGGAGATATTTTTGGTGGCGGTTTTGGTGGTTTTGGAGGCGGAGGCGGAGGCCAACGTAGAATGAAAGGAAGTAATTTGCGTATTAAAGTAAAATTGACTTTAGAGGAAATTGCCAATGGTGTAGAGAAAAAAGTAAAAGTAAAAAGAAAAGTTCAAGCTGCTGGTGTAACTTACAGAACGTGTTCTACTTGTAATGGGCAAGGTCAAGTAATGCGAGTTACAAATACTATTTTAGGTCGTATGCAAACTGCTGCAACATGTCCTAATTGTGGTGGAGCGGGTCAAATGATTGATAGCAAACCTGCCAATGCTGATAGTCAAGGTTTTATTACTGATGACGATACGGTTTCAATTAAAATCCCTGCGGGTGTTGTTGATGGTATGCAATTAAAAGTTGCTGGTAAAGGAAATGATGCTCCTGGCAGAAATAGTGTTCCTGGAGATTTAATTGTGGCTATTGAGGAAATTGAGCATGAATTTTTAAAACGAGAAGGCGAAAATTTACATTATGATTTATATATCAGTTTTCCTGAAGCGGCTTTAGGAATTTCAAAAGAAATTGAAACGGTTTCAGGAAAAGTTCGTATTAAGTTAGAAGAAGGCATCCAATCAGGTAAAATTCTTCGTTTGAAAGGAAAAGGAATTCCAAGTTTAAATAGTTACGGAAATGGTGATTTGCTTGTTCACGTAAATGTGTGGACACCAAAAACGTTAAATAAAGAGCAAAAACAATTTTTTGAAAGTATGATTTCGGATGAAAATTTTGTCCCTAAACCTGAAAAATCAGATAAATCGTTTTTTGAAAAAGTAAAAGATATGTTTTCGTAATTGAAAATTGATATACATTTTAAAAATCTCAATCAATTCAGATTGGGATTTTTTTTTGACCTAAATTTTAAAGTATGCTATTTTTGAAAAAAAGCTAATTATTTTTTAAAAAGATGTAACAAAATCCCTATATTACACACTAATTCAGAAAAGAAATACTGCAAATGAATACTATTTTAGAAGTTAAAAACGTAGTGAAACAATATGGCGATTATACCGCTTTAAATTCCGTGTCATTACGTGTTCCTGAAGGAAGCATATATGGATTGTTAGGTCCAAATGGCGCTGGAAAAACCTCGTTAATTCGTGTCATTAATCAAATTACTTTGCCAGATGCTGGTGAAATAATTTTAAATGGTGAAAAACTAAATCCGAATCACATTTCAATGATTGGCTATATGCCGGAAGAACGTGGTTTGTACAAATCTATGAAAGTAGGCGAACAATGTTTGTATTTGGCTCAACTAAAAGGTATGAGCAAACAAGAAGCCAAAAAACAATTAAAATATTGGTTCGAAAAGTTTGAAATAGAAACATGGTGGGATAAAAAGCTTCAAGAACTTTCTAAAGGAATGGCTCAAAAAGTGCAATTTATTGTAACGGTGCTTCACAATCCAAAATTATTAATTTTAGACGAACCATTTTCTGGATTTGATCCTGTAAATGCCAATTTAATCAAAGATGAAATTATTGAATTAAACAAAAAAGGAACATCCATTATTTTTTCAACGCATCGAATGGAAAGTGTTGAAGAAATGTGCGATTACATTGCGTTAATTCATAAATCGAACAAATTAATCGAAGGAAAATTGGAAGATGTAAAACGTAAATTTCGAACAAATACATTTCAAGTTGGCGTAATGACACAAAATGTGGAAACATTAATGTATCAATTAACGCAAAAGTTCACTATCGGTCAAACCGATTTTAAATCGTTAAACGATGATTTAAAATTGGAAGTTCAGTTAGGAAATCATTCTTCAAATGAATTATTAAGTATTTTATCTCAAAACGGACAAGTAACCCATTTTGCAGAAAAAATTCCAAGTGTAAATGATATTTTTATTCAAACGGTAACAGAATAGATATTTTAGATTAATAGAATTTTAGAGGGTTAGATTTTCTAAAATTTTAATACACTTAAATATCAAATAAAGCTAAAAATCTAAGAAGTCTAATCTTCTAAAAATCTAAAATATAATGAACAAATTAGTATTAATCGTACAAAGAGAATTTATTGCCAAAGTGCGCAACAAATCTTTTATAGTGATGACTTTTTTAAGTCCGCTAATTTTCTTAGGAATGACTTTTTTAATTGGCTATTTATCTAGTTTAAACAAAGATGAAGCTACTAAAATTGCCATTTACGATGAAGGAAATATATTAAAAAGTAGTTTAAAATCAGATAAAGAAACTGCTTATACAGATTTGTCTGCGATGCCATTTAAAGTGGCAAAAGATACAGCAAGTAAAAGCTATGAAGGGCTTTTGTTTATTCCAAAAACGGCAACTATTCAAGATTTAAAGTCTAAAGTTGAATATATTTCTGATGAAAGTGCCAGTGCAGAATTTATTTCAAATATAGAATTTGTAGTAGATTCTATCTTAACTCAAGATAATTTCAAAGCTAATAATTTAGATATTTCTAAAATTGAAAAGGCAAAAGTGGAATCGACTTTGCAATTAAGCAAATATTCTGGAGATGCCAGTTTAAAAGGAATCAATGAAATTAAAATTGGATTAGGTTTTGTTTTTGGCTATTTAATTATGATGTTTATTATCATTTACGGAAACTTTGTGATGCGAAGTGTGATTGAAGAAAAAACCAATCGAATTATAGAAATTGTCATTTCATCCGTAAAACCATTTCAGTTAATGATGGGGAAAATTATTGGGAATTCTTTAGCAGGAATTTTGCAATTTACCATTTGGGCTATTGTTGGAACCTCTATTTTCTTTATTGTTTCTACTTTTTTTGGTGCAGAAACAGCCGCAAGTGCTAATCCGCAAGCAGTGAAATTAGCCACTGAAAATAGTGGATTAATGGCAAAATTACCTCTGTATTTAGATGAATTAGGAAACTTACCGATTGCTACAATTATCATTTCGTTTATATTTTATTTCATTGGTGGTTATTTCTTATATAGTTCTCTATACGCTGCCATTGGTGCCGCTGTTGATAACGAAACCGATTCGCAACAATTTTTATTGCCTATTATTATGCCTTTAATGTTAGGTGTATATATCGGATTTTTTACCGTTGCTAACGATCCTCACGGAAATATTGCTACGATTTTTTCTATGATTCCGTTTACATCGCCAATTGTAATGTTAATGCGAATTCCGTTTGGTGTGCCTACTTGGCAAATAATTGTGTCTTTAGTCTTATTATTTGCTACATTTGTGGGAGTAGTCTGGTTTGCGAGCAAAATTTACCGAGTAGGAATTTTAATGTACGGAAAAAAACCAACTTGGAAAGAATTATATAAATGGTTGAAATATTAAAAGGAGTTTAAAAGGTTTAAGTTTAAAAGTTTAGAAGTGATATGGATTTTTTAGTTTATGGGTTACCAATAATTTTAGCTTTTAGTTTTATTTATTCAAATTTTATTATTAAAAAAGCTGAAAAAAATTTAGATTTTGAATTTGTTAATAAATTGCAGGTAATTAAAGAAAAAGAAAGAAAAAAAATATTTTTGTTTTTGTTTTTCCCTATTTTTTATTCGTCTTTTAATACGATTTTAGACAAATTTGAAATAGAGTTTTACTTCATTATTGCTTTTGTTTTTCTAATGATTTTTCTAATTCTATTTTTGTCATATAAAAAATATAATAACTTTAAAAATCAAAACTTTCCAAATGACTTTTTAAATGAAATTATAAAATCTGAAACAATTAAATTAATAGGAATCGTTTCAGTTTTTGTCTTTATTTTAATATCATTTTAGTTTAAGTGTTTTGAAGATATTTATCAAACCCTTTTAAACTTTTAACTATTGAACTTTTAACCCTAAAACCGAATGAGTAAAATCCTTATCATAGAAGACGAAGCGCCAATTAGACGCGTTTTAAATAAAATTTTATCGGAAG